>JAHDDU010000001.1:76383-188453 GCA_020629175.1 Flavimaricola sp.
CAGTGCCTTCCGAGGCCAAGAGCAGCTGTGGGATCAAATCGCCCGGCAAAAACGGCGTGTCACCTGACACTGTAAAGACGCGTTCCGCACCGCGCGTAGTGGCCCAGTCCATCGCGGCCAGTACTCCCGCAAGTGGGCCGGGATGATCCGGCAAACTGTCAGCCAAAACCGGCACCCCAAAGCGCGCAAACCGCGCGGCATCGCCATTGGCGTTGAGCGCAAGGTCTGCCACCTGCGGTTCAATCCGTGCGATCACATGGCCCAAAAGCGTGGACCGTCCCAACGGCTGCAACCCCTTGTCCCCGCCGCCCATACGACGCGACAGTCCACCAGCAAGGATCATGGCGATCGGCGGGGTCATCGCTGCACCACTCGTATGCGTTGGATAGGTTCTGGAAAAGACATCTCGGACCTGTTTACATTTGCCAAGGGTTGGGTCACAGGCTACGCCAGCGATATGACCTCCACCACCGGGAAATCGCCGTTTTGGCTTGGGTTTCGGGACGCCTTGCCGTTTTTGCTGGTCGTGGCGCCTTTTGCCTTTCTGTTTGGTGTGGTGGCGGCGGACGTTGGGCTCGACATGCTGCAGATCATTGCGATGTCGATCACGGTCTTTGCAGGTGCGTCGCAATTCACCGCCCTGCAATTGATGCAGGAGGCAGCACCGGTGGCGATCGTCGTCATCACAGCGATGGCGGTGAACCTGCGGCTTGTGATGTATTCGGCAGCTCTTACACCGCATCTGGGACATGCAGTCTCGTGGCGGCGGGTGTTGATCTCCTATTTCCTCGTGGATCAGACCTACGCCTTGTCTGTCGTGCGGTTTGAGGATCAACCGCAGTGGTCGTTGCCGCAGAAAACAGCGTATTACTTTGGCGTGATCGCGCCGCTTTATCCGGCCTGGATGATTGCCTCGATCCTCGGGGCATTGCTCGGAACTACCGTACCGGAGTGGCTCGCGCTCGATTTTGCAGTGCCGATCTGTTTTCTGGCCGTTGTCGGCCCGATGCTTAGGTCCGCGGCCCATGTTGCGGCGGCTTTTGTCTCTGTGGCATTGGCGCTTGCACTGGCGTGGATGCCCTACGGCACAGGCCTGCTCGTCGCGGCAATTGCTGCGATGATGGCTGGTGCGCAGGTCGAACTATGGCGAGAGAGGGCAAGGGGCGATGACTGACACCCAGATTTGGATCATCATTGCAGCCCTTGGCATCGGGACATTCCTGATCCGCTACTCCTTCCTGGGCCTTGTGGGCAGCCGTCCGATGCCGCCGATCATTCTTCGGCACTTGCGGTATGCGGCGGTTGCGGTGCTGCCGGGGCTTGTCGCGCCGCTCGTGCTGTGGCCAGAGGCAACAGGTGGTCAGGCAGATCCTGCGCGGATTCTCGCGGCCTGTGCAACGTTGCTTGTTGGCCTCTGGACGCGCAATTTCCTCGCCGCGATGGGGGCGGGGGCTGCGGTCCTGTACGGTGTGATCGGGATCAATGCACTAGTTGGGTAGCGCGGTCGTGGCCAAGCCTTCGCGCGCGATGCGCAGGTCGTCGCTGTCATTTTCGCGATATTCGCGGGTTACCACACCCGGAACGCGGGCAAATTGCTCTTCGAGGTTGTCGGGGAACCACGTGCGACGGAACTGGCCGATCTCGGGCAGCGTTTGAAGTACGGCCGAGGTGGCGCGGGTGCAATTGGCCTTGGCCACAGCGCCGTAATTCATCACGACATTCAGTGTCCGTTCTGCCAACGCGGGGGGCAGGTCCAGCGTTTGGCCGACCATGTAGAACGTCGAGCGGGCGTGGTAGCTGCGGTAAGCTGCAAGAGCGGGATCGGTGATCCCAAAGATCACGTCATTGCGCTCGGGCAGGGCAGGGTGTCCAAACGTGCCTGCCGGGTCAAATATGACCCGCTGGCTGGCCGTGACGACAAGGCTGCTATGCGCGCCATTGCCGGAGCCAACGTTGCGCATCGTCATCAGCTCTATCGACGTGGGGCCATTGGTCCGCACCACGGCCCGAGCGACAGCTTCATCCGGCGCCCAAACTGGCTCGGCAGCGCAACCGGCCACGACAAGTGGGGCCGCTGCGATAAAGAGCCTTCGGGTGATCGGTGCCGACACGTCGGTTAGCCGTTGATCAGAGCCAGAAGTACGAGAGAGACGAGGATCACGATGGTGCCGCGTGAAACAGCTTTGATAAAGCCGTCGTAGGCCTTTTCCTGCACGCTGATGTCCATGCTGCCATGTTTATGCTCTTCGGCCATAACACGATTCCCTTGATTGGCTGTTTGCCGTTGGCTAGCTCAATTCTCACCGCTTGTCACGGGGCAGAACACGCGTCAGCCTGTGGCATTTTCGTCGATGTCGGTTTCCAATTCCCGGGCTAGTTGGAAGCCAATGCGGTTCGCCTCTGGCTGGTCAATGTGTTTGGGCAGGGCGCGCAGCATCACGTTCAGCTGCGTGACATGCTGGATCAACTGGGTCTGAGCGCCTGAAGGGTCCGAGCCGTAGAATGTCACAAGGTCAGGATCAAAATAGCCCATCCCCTCAATGCGGATCACACCTGCATCGCCACCGGTAAAGCCCATGGCGACTTCATGCTCGCCATCCAGCTGCTTTTCAAAATTCTGGATGTAGACGATCAAGCGCTCATACGCCCACCGGGCCGGGCTCTTGCGTTCTGGCGGGCCTTGCATCCCGGCGGGCAAAGCCCCTTCGTCCGGGACGGGGTGGTCGGGATTGGCATGCACCTCGCGCAAACGGGGGAGGGCTGCGGCCTCGACAGCTTCGGCAGTGGTTTTGATGTCGTCCGTCATGGCATGTCCTAATGTCAAAGCGGGAGCGCTGTGGTGTCTTTGATGTCTTCCATAACGAAACTTGCAGAAATATCCGACACAGAAACGCGTGAGGTCAGTTTTTTGTAGAACCTGTCGTAGGCGGCAACATCAGAGACGCGGACCCGCAAAACGTAGTCCAGATCACCAGACATGCGATGTGCCCCGATCACTTCGGGCAAGGCTGAGATGGCCTTGCGAAATGCGGTTTGCCACGAGGGGGAGTGATCATTGGTGCGGATTAGGACCATGACAGAGAGTGGGCAGCCAACGCGGCCTGCATCGAGCAACGCCACCCTGCGGGTGATCACGCCCGCCTCTTCCAGTGCCTTGATCCGTCTCCAACAGGCGTTTCGTGACAGGTGGACACGTTCTGCCAGAGCATCAACGGTCAGGCTGGCATCTTGTTGCAGGAACGCAAGAATAGATCGATCAAAATCATCAATATCAGCAGTCATAATGGGATAATATCCCAAGATAGGGGGATCTGGCGAGAGGAAATGGGAAAAATTTTGTGTTTTTATGGGGCAGTATTCTCCCGACGAAAGGAAATTCTCATGCCCCAGACAACCGCTCCATCCAAAACCATGATTGGCACCTTGTTCACGGATCACCCCGCAACGGTGAATGAAACCTACTGGCAGCACATGCGTTTCGCGCTCGGCTTTGCCTTCTGGCTCACGGTTGCGGGATTGGCGGCCTTGGCCCATGCCATCGTGCCCGCCGTTTGCGAAACCACAGCCGGTCGTATCCTGCGCCGTCTTCACGCGCGCATAGAGGCGCGGCACTGAACATGTGCCGTATCGCTGCCTATCTGGGCCCGCCAATCCCGATGGAAAATATCATTACGCGGCCCGTTCATTCGCTGCTGAGCCAAAGTCAGCATGCCGAGGAAGCAAAACTACAAGTGAATGGCGATGGCTTTGGCGTCGCGTGGTATGATGCATTCGCGTCGGCCCCCGGACTTTATCGTGATGTTTTACCTGCTTGGGCGGACGACAACTTGGTTCACTTGTGCCGCATGGTGCGATCCCCACTGTTCATAGGGCATGTGCGTGCCTCTACGATGGGAGAAACGACCAAGGCGAACTGCCACCCATTTGTGTCAGACCGCGTGAGTTTCTGTCATAATGGACAAATCCCACATTTCCGACAGATCAGACGACGCCTTGAAATGGCCTTGTCAGAAGAGCTGTTTTTGCAGCGCCGCGGTACGACAGATAGCGAGATCTTGTTTCTGACTTTGCTCAACAACGATCTCATGCGGGACCCAGGGGCCGCATTTGCTAAAACGTTGGACCTTCTCGGGCCGTCAACCGATGCTGGACCGATCCGGCTGACCTGTGTTTGGAGTGATGGGATTTCAATTTTTGCCATTCGATATGCGAGCGACAATCGATGCCCCACACTCTATGGGTCCGCATCACTCGACAATGGCGGTGCGGCACTGGCATCTGAACCCTTGTGTACGTCGCCAGGCAGGTGGCAGGCGTTGCCTGTCAACGCGATCTGTCGATTGTCCGAGAATGGGCTAGAGGTTTTGTCGCATCAGATAGCCTGAAAATACCACGCACCATCGTCGCCCAAGGTACGACTGACTTGGCCCAAACGGTGCAAGTGGTTCATGTGCGCCATGCTCTCGACAAGGGCGAGACCGTATTCTCCGCCTTGGATGTCTCTTTTGAACAAGGGCATGAAACATTGGCCTGCGGTCTTGGGGGTGTCGAGGTAGTCCAACAATCGCTCCAACGCGCTGTGGTGATTGTCGGCGAATTGCTTCATCCGCAACGGCAACCCGGTAAACGGCAGCTTGTGCCCGCCAAGGACCAGTTGCTGTTCTGTCGCATGGGCTGATAGCCTTTCGCAGGCTTCGAGCCAGTCGCCCACAGGGTCTGCCTCTGGCTCTGTTGGATAGACGCCAAGGTTCGGACTGATCCCCGGCAGCAATTGATCGCCGCCGATGACGACATCGCCATCCGCAGACCAAAGTGTCAGATGCTCGGGCGCGTGGCCGTTGCCCATGCGGACATGCCAGTCGCGATGACCAATCCGTACAACCTCGCCCTCTGTCAGCCGGCGGTATCCGAGCGGGAGTGGTGCCACGCAATCGGCAAAGTTGAAGGGCCGTTCCGTCAGCCGTTTGGCCAGCACATCCGCGTCCATGCCAGCCCGCTTGTAAAAGGTCACCGTCTCGGGCGGATAGCTGGGCTGCTCGTCCAATGTCAGCATCCGCGCCATCAGCCACGGCGTGCGCGGCATCCAAAGCTCGGCGCCGTGTTCCATGAACCACCCGGCCAACCCTACATGGTCAGGATGATGATGGGTCACGATTACGCGGCCAACGGGTTTCCCGGCAAGTGGGCCATCAAGTACCGCCTGCCAGATAGCGCGCCCCCGTTTGCTGGCAAAACCGGTATCAACGATGGTCCAGCTGTGGCCTTCGTCAATTGCATAGCAATTGACGTGGTCGAGCTTCATCGGCAGCGGTAGGCGAATCCACAGGATGCCCTCTGCTACTTCTGTGGCGGTGCCTTCGGCGGGCGGTGTGTCGAACGGGAAGTGGATACGGGTCATGCTTGTGGAGTGATCTGTTCCGCGCTGGTCGTCAACCGCGCTCCTTCCGAAACCGTGCGGCCCAGTCTTCGTTCAGCGTGGTGGCAAGGCGTTGTGTCGCGGGTTTCACAAACCGGGCAAGGGCTGGGTCCTTGCCAAGGAAAGACAACATTCGGGCGAGTTCGGCTTGGGGGTCTGCGGCCACATCCTCGTAGGTAAGTCGCAAGGGCGTTATGTTTTGCGCGTCAAACCACCTGTCCCATTCTTTGGCCTCATTGACCAATTCTGCTAGTTCGCGTGCGATCAATGCCGCGTCATACACAGGCGCCCCGGCTGGCGCGAGCCTTTCACGCTCGGTCCCATCAGCGTTCCGGTGCCACAGCCCCGTCTTGGCCGCCATGGCGAGCGACACCGCACCCGCAAGTTTGTCCCGCCGGGTCAGGTGAATGAAGTGAAGTGGACCAAAGGCGCGAGTGAGTACATCAACGTCAGTTGCCGCATCGGGGAAGAGCTGGTGCAACCGGTCCAACATGTCGGCCATATTGCCCCACATTGAGCGCATGCCAAAACACCCCGTCCCGGCCGTACCATGCCGGTGCGCGGTGGCGAGATAGTCGAGGTCAAACGTGGTGATCGTGGTCTGTGGGGCGTTCCACTCCGCGCAGAAGTCGGCCATGGACGCGGCACGAAAAAACGAGTTTGGCGCACCAGCCACACCGGTCGCGGCAAGCAGATCGCATGTCAGGGTTGATCCGCTACGAGGTGAGGCACAAAGAAGATAACCTGCCGCCGTCATGCAGGGTAAGGAAGCATCAGGCGACCAGATCTTCGACCGTCACCGCCATCACATCCTCACTGCCCGAACGCACTTGCTGCACGAGCGAGGTCACTTCCGGCAAGAGCCTTGTGATGTAGAACGTGGCCAACCGTTGCCGCGCATCATCACCGCTCATCGCTGCCTTGAGGTGAGCGTGGGCGCCAAGAACGCGGGCAAAGGCCTCAAGATAAGCGGTTGCTGCACCGAACCGCTCCGTCAACTCTTGCGCGACAAGCCATTCCGTCAGTTCCCCGAGAGTTTCGGCGGCGTGCCAAACTGGCTCGGCCAGGCTTGCGTGCGTGGCTTTCGCAACCTCGGCCCCATCGCAAACTTCTTCGAGCAACGCCCGAGCAGCGGCACCGCCATCCATCAGCTTGCGGCCGACGAGGTCCATCGCCTGAATGCCGTTGGTCCCTTCGTAGATGGCCGTCACGCGCACGTCACGGCTGTATTGCGCGGCCCCTGTTTCTTCGATGAAGCCCATGCCGCCATGTACTTGCACACCAGCCGCGGCAACGTTCATACCCACTTCGGTGCCAAAGGCTTTGGCAATAGGTGTCAGGAAGGCCGCGCGGGCGGTCCAGTTGGCATCTCCGGTGGCGTTTGCCATGTCGATGGCCACGGCGCAGGCCATAGCAATCGACCGTGCCGCAAAGGTGTCCGCCTTCATCGTGGCGAGCATGCGGCGCACGTCGGCGTGTTCGATGATGGCCCCGGTGCCCGGCGCACGCCCCTGCTTGCGGTCTGCGGCATAGGCCACGGCATGCTGGCCAGCAGCCTCGGCCACACCGATGCCTTGCAAACCGACACCCAACCGCGCGTTATTCATCATGGTGAACATCGCGGCCATTCCGCCATTCTCGGGCCCAACCAGCCAGCCGGTGGCGCCATCATATTCCATCACGGCCGTCGGAGAGCCGTGCAGGCCCATCTTGTGCTCAAGGCTGACCACGCGCAGGTTGTTGCGAGCGCCAAGGCTGCCGTCGTCACCCGGAATGAACTTGGGCACCATAAACAGGCTGATCCCTTTGGTGCCCGGTACACTGTCTGGCAGGCGCGCGAGTACGAGGTGACAGACGTTTTCTGTAAAATCGTTATCGCCCCAGGAAATATAGATTTTCTGGCCCGAGATCGCATAGGTGCCATCCCCGTTCGGCTCGGCCTTTGAGCGCAAAGCGCCAACATCCGATCCGGCCTGCGGTTCGGTCAGGTTCATCGTGCCGCACCATTCGCCAGAGATCAGCTTGGGCAGGTAGAGCGCTTTGATCTCGTCGCTGGCGTGGTGTTCCAGAGCTTCGATCTGGCCCTGGGTCATCAACGGGTTGAGCTGAAGCGATAGGCATGCACCTGACATCATGTCATTGACGGCCATCGTCAGACTGATCGGCAGGCCCATGCCGCCGTTCTCCGGGGAGGCCGACATTCCGATCCAGCCGCCTTCAGCAATGGCGCGGTAGCCGTCGGCAAAGCCGGGAGAGGTGCGCACGACACCATTCTCAAGCGTGGCGGGATGCAGATCACCGGGGCGCTGTAGGGGGGCGAGAATATCGTCACACATACGGCCCGCTTCGGTCAGGATGGCGTCGACCATGTCCGAGCCTGCTTCGGCAAACTTCTCGGTTCCCGAGACACGGTCATAGCCCACCACATTGTCGAGGATGAAACGAATATCAGACACTGGGGCGCGGTATGGCATTGGGCGGTCTCCGGTCAGGCTTGGCAATAGGGCGACAGGGCGGTATCCCCGCGCCAACGTTGGCTCCAAAGGTATCCTACCTTGGCCATCCCGCAACTGAAACGCCGCGTCATGACTCAGCTCATTACTCAACACCTGATCGACGATGCGTATGGCATCGAGACCGCATGTGCTGTGTTGCAGGCGGGTGGGCTTGCCGCCTTGCCGACAGAGACGGTTTATGGCCTGGCGGCCAATGCTTGTGACAGCGTGGCCGTTGCGAAAATCTACGAGGCCAAAGGGCGGCCAAGCTTTAACCCCCTGATTTGTCATGTCTTCGATGTGTGCGCAGCCTGCAAAATAGGCGTCTTTGATGCTGTGGCGCTGCAACTGGCCGATGCGTTCTGGCCGGGTCCGCTCACGCTGGTGGTGCCTCAGGTGGAGGGGTCTGACGTGGCCACTTTGGTGACAGCAGGGCTGCAGAGTGTGGCGATCCGTGTGCCGGCGCATCCCATTGTGCGGGAGATTTTGCAGAGTGTCGCGGTCCCTTTGGCGGCTCCGTCCGCTAACCCCTCTGGCAGGGTGAGCCCTACGACCGCGGCCCATGTGTTGGCAGGCCTCGACGGTCGAATCGACGCGGTTCTGGATGGCGGAAGCTGTGCGGTTGGTGTGGAATCGACCATTGTCAGCTGCCTTGGCCCCACGCCAGTTTTGCTGCGCGAGGGCGGGGTGACCGCAGAGGCGATTGAGGCTGTACTGGGGGCCGATCTGGTACGGTCGACAGACGTTGTTGATGCGCCTGTTGCACCGGGGCAGTTGCCGTCACATTACGCGCCGAGAGGGACTGTCCGATTGAACGCGGCTAAGGCAGGGGATGGGGAGACTTTGGTCGGGTTTGGTTCGGTTGCGGGCGATCTGACCCTATCAGCCAAGGGCGATCTGACCGAGGCGGCAGCGCGCTTGTTTGACGTCTTTCACCAATTGGATGCAATGGGCGCCCGCAAGATCGCCGTCGCGCCAGTACCGGAAGAGGGGCTGGGGCGGGCAATAAATGATCGCTTGCGCCGGGCAGCCGCACCTCGGTAGCAGTCCTGTCTGACCCTCCTTTAGGCGATGCACACTCAATACACATTCAATGCAGAACTTGTTTGCATCGCTTGCGGTGATCAGCGCTCGCAGCATACCGCAGAAATGAACTTGGCGAACCTCTTAGAAGATGACCTCTGGGTCTGCGTCATAGTTGGGAAGCCAATAGAGAGGGACGAACTTTGGAGCATCACGTCAAGACACATCCGCTAGTCGCGGAAATGTTGTTAAAACTGCAAGGCGAGAACCACCCGCGCATTTTGGCCAACATCCGCACCACGCCCGCGCAATCTCTCGGGTTTGAGGCGGAACGGGCGCGCCTTGGGTTGGCGACAGTCATTCATCTGCGCGAACCGCATCACGTGGTATTGGGTCATCTGGACTTTGCCCAGCAGGTGGCGGCAGTTGTATTTGAATACGAAATGGAACAGACGCCCTTCCGCCGATGGATTTGGGATGCTGAAACTGAGTTCTCCGCAAGAGGTCAGCAAGTCGATAGCTACCTAATTTATCCAAAATGGAAATATGCGTTCGATCTCGCAGTGGCGTGCCGCAACCTTCAAGACATCAATATTTTGGTAAATGTTCCTGAGACTATGATGACCGCACCCATGAGTAGTACTCCGGGTTTCGACATGGCTGCCTTTCGGTTTTATCGTCACTTTTTCGACGGGGGAGCGGCAACGGGCGAACGTCTAATCGCGGCGTTTGAGGAAATGCTCAGGCCGAGCGATAATCCTGTTCGCACGGGCTACCTTGAAGCGATTGCTTGGCCAGAACTCAAAATCTATGAGGCATTCTTACGTCGCGACCAAGAGCGCTTGGATGCGGCATTTGTTAAGGCTGTGCGCTGTCATCACGCCTATTTTGGTCATAAATCCAGAAAGGGCGATGCCTTGGGTTGGATTTCGACGGGAATGATGGCGGCAGCTTCGATCATTCGCGACAATAGCGATTTGAAGGTTGCGGAGAACCCATACATCTACGCGCCGATTATTGACGCTGGCCTATGACTAGCTCTGGGTTTCGAGCCTGTTTCGCAGATGCTCGGCCTCTTGGCGTACCTCGCGCAGACCGTCCATCGCGGCGCGGAGTTCGGCCTCGGTCTGGCTGAGCTGGCTGGAGAGTTCCGCTTCGCGTTGTTGCAGGTAGGTGATCGCCTGATCACGGGTGTCTTCGGCCTCATGCAGCGCTTGGGCCATACGGTCAAGCTCGCCCACGTCGGCGCGGGTGACGCGCGTGAACCGGTTGACGAGCCAGCTGACAAACCAGCCGAGGACAAAAGCGACAAACAACACGATGGCAGTTGTAATGATGAATTGCGTTCTGTTCACGTGGCGTCCTTACTCTTCGGCCGTCTCAGTCTCGGTTTCTTCGTTGGGCGCGGCGGCTTCGCTTTGCTCCAGCAACGTTGGCTCTTCCACGGGCTCTTCGCGTTGGATCAGGCGGAACTCAATCCGGCGATTGGCTTCGCGCCCTTCCTCAGTGCCGTTGTCTGCGATGGGCTCCTCTTCGCCATATCCGACGGCACGCAGGGTGCCAACGGGAATACGGCGCTGGCGCAAAGCATCAAGGACAGCGTTGGCGCGGGATTGGCTCAGCTCGCGGTTCATCACTTCGCGGCCCTGACTGTCGGTAAAGCCCGCAATCTCAATCTCAAGATCAGGGCAGCGGCGAAAAATCTCGGCGATGTCATCAATGATAGGTTGTGCGCTGGCGGACAAAATTGTCGAGCCGGGATCAAAGGTGATCTTGCGCCCTTCGGTCATGGCGATGATCTGTGCGACGCATTCCTCGGGCGTGGGCAGGCCCGCGATGGGATCGAGCGCTTCGACGTAATTGACGTCGATGGAGAAGTCCGTATCCGCGCCCAGCTTTTCAATCATCAGTCGCGAGATTGCGGCAGTCGCCTCGGTATCGCCGGTGTTGCCCCGCACAGTGAGCGTGTCCGGTTCGACGATTACAGCACCGTTGGATAGGTAAGACAGAGCCTCGACTGCTGCCAGAACCCGGACGGGCCAGCCGCGCGGCAAATCCTCGGTGATACGGGTGCCCATGCGGACGGAGCGGTTGCCAAATTTGGCACTGGCGAAGTTCTCAATCGTCAGGTTCATCAAATCGTCCGCCACGCGTCCGCGCAATTGCACTTCACCCTCCGGGCTGAGCGTTGCGCTAAAGACGGGCGGGCCTTCGTCGCTCTCGACTTCTGCGACGGGGAGCGTGGCATCAAGGGCGAAGACATCTGGCAGATCATTCGTCAGATCGCCAATCACGCGGTCAAACACGGTGGGGTCAGTTCCCTCCAATGCCACAAGCCGCACATCGGCATCCGAGAAAGTGAGCGTTCCGCCGCCCAAAGCACTTACCGCTTCAATCCCTTGAACAACTGCCGCGCCCCAAGCGTTGGTTGGCACGCCGAGACCGAGCGTACAGGACGCTTGATTGCTGGCACCCGCGGCAATGGCGGAGGCAAGGATGTCGCGCTGCGTCTCTTCAGTATCGGCGGCGCAGGCGTCAAACCGAGTGCCAGCATCGTTCTGAACGAAGCGCACAGTAAAGGGCGTGATCACTGGCCGCGGCGCGGTGATCGTCAGATCAAGGTCAATCGTGTCAGGCACCGAGCGCTGCAGAGCAGCCTCAATCGTGCGTTGCCGTTCGATGCTTTCCGAGCTTGCGGTGATCGACACGGCATTGGCGGCGACCGAGATTTTCGAGCGGGGTAGATCGCCCAAAGCCTCTATCGCGAATTCGAGCGACCGGCCCCAGCCCTGCGGCGCGGGGTAATCGGCGAGGTTGAGCAGGTCAGCGACCGGTTGGTCCGTCAGGCTCTCAATTTGGGAGGTCAGCTCTTCGCGGTTCGTGCTCGCAGGGATCAGGCCTATGAGTGAAACACCGCTGTCGTTGCGCAAGATTTCGATAGCGAAATCCGGGGGGGCGATTTCTTCTGCATCGGCGACCGAAATCGAACCGATCACCCGGCTGGCGTCGACCACTTCGCCGGCGGTTGACATCGCGCGGTAGCGGATGGCCTCGGTCGGGGCTTCGCCCTCAAGGATGATTTGCAAACCGTCAGCCTGAACCCGCGCCCAGGTGAAGCCATCGTCCATCAGCCGTTCTTGCACGGCGATGACCGAACGTTCTTCGACAAAGCTCACCGCGTATTGCGCGGCGATGGTCGCGCCGACACCGGCCGACATGAACGCAATCGTGGGGATGAGGATGGCTTTCAGCCGCATGAGACGTGGACCGTTCGTTACACTTTCGCCTGTCTAAGTGTTGTCGCGGGGCTACGCAATCACAGGAACCAGGCGATGGCGAAAAACGGCAAGGGTAGAAACCCGGCCATCGAGTTGGAGCGAAAGATTTTAAGCAGGCCCGGCGTGTCTTCTGCATCAAAGCGGGTCAGCTGCATGACCAAATGCCAGCCGATGGCCCATGGCCCGCCGAGTGCGATGACGAGCGACAAGACCGACCGGTCGCCGGCGGCAAGGATGACGGCCAACCCCATAAGGAGCACGGTTTCCACAAGGAACAGACGCAGCCACCAGCGGGAGTTGTCGCCGAAAAGGCGAGCAGTGGATTTGACACCGATGAGGGCGTCATCCTCTGCATCTTGGTGGGCGTAGATTGTGTCGTAGAACAGCGTCCAAGCGATGCCTGATATGTAGAGTATGACCGGGGCTACTGAGAGTCCGTTGGTGTGTGCGGCCCAGGCCAAAAGTGCGCCCCAGTTGAAGGCGACGCCCAAAAACATCTGCGGCCACCATGTGAAGCGTTTGGCAAAGGGATAGATCGCAACGGGCAAGAGGGCGAGCACGCCAAGCCAGATTGCGGTGCTGTAGAATGTCAGCAGGATCAGGAACGCAAGCAGTGCCTGTATGATCATCCAGACTACAGCGCCGCGGACGGTTACCTGACCTGAGGGGATGGGTCGTGAGCGGGTGCGGGCGACCGAGCCGTCGATATGACGGTCTGAAATGTCATTCCAAGTGCAGCCTGCACCGCGCATCAAGAAGGCGCCCGCGCCACAGCCGAGAATCGTCCAGACATCATGTGTGCCAAACCGCGCGGTTGAGAGGCAGGCCAGGGCAAGCCCCCACATGCAGGGGTAAAACAAGAGCCAAGTGCCTATAGGCCTATCCGCCCGCGAGAGCCGCAAGTAGGGCTGGGCCCAAAGCGGCGCGTGCGTGTCGACCCAATTGCCGGTGCTGTCGGCCACAGCGGTATTGGAGGCTGGAGGCTCTGGCATCCCTGTAGGCTCGGTCATATGTTGCCCCCATGGCATCCAAAGTTCGCCTTTTTGTAGATCATCCCTTGGGGGAAGGGCAATTGGTCCCGTTGACGCGGGAGCAGGCCAATTACCTCTTTGCCGTGATGCGGTTGCCGGTGGGCACGGTGCTGTCGTTGATCAACAGCCGAGACGGCGAATGGGATGCAGAGATTGCCGAGGGCAACAAGCGCGGCGGCGTTTTGGCCTGTCAGGCGCAGACCAAGCCGTTGCAAATGCCACCCGATCTTTGGCTGCTCTTCGCGCCGATCAAAAAGGCGCGGACAGATTTCATCGTGGAGAAGGCGGCTGAGATGGGGGCTGCGAAGATTATGCCGGTGCTGACCGAGTTCACCAACTCCGACCGCGTCCGGCAGGACAAGCTGCAGGCCCATGCGCTGGAGGCGACAGAGCAATGCGGCGGAACCTATGTGCCGGAAGTGTCCGAGGTGCAGAAGCTAGACTCGGTATTGCGCGATTGGCCCGAGGGGCGGCAGCTGATGTTCTGTGATGAGGCGCGCGTGGGTGAACGTGCGGGCCTGAGCGGCAGCGCCGGTCCTTGGGCCATTCTAATTGGGCCTGAAGGCGGGTTCTCTGAAGCTGAACGGATACGGCTGGCCGCCTTGCCATGTAGCACAGTGGTGAGCCTTGGCCCGCGGATCCTACGGGCGGACACCGCGGCGGTGGCAGCTCTGACGATGTGGCAAATGGCTTTGGGGGATTGGGGATGACACCTGCCGAGGTAGAAGACCGCGCCGACATCCAGCAGTTTTTGAAGGACCGGCAAGAGACGTCGATGTTCCCACTGATGAACCTGCGCGATCACGGCTGGGATAGTGACGCCCCCTATGCGATGCGATTCTGGCTGCGGCGGCAGCACGGCGCCGTGACCGATGTTGTTGGGGTGACCAACGCGGGCATGATCATGCCACAGTGTCCAACGTGTGATCTTATGGGGTTGAGGGATGGTCTGGCGGGACGTCAGATCAGCGGCATAATCGGGTTGGCCGAGCAGGCGGGCTGCGTCAAAGACGCGCTTGGCCTGAGGGGCGCGCCTGCCACGCTTGACCGGGATGAGCCGCTGATGACATTGAAGTTGCGCGACCTTGCGGTGCCGGACGGGGTGGGTGAGATTGTGCCGCTTGCGGAAGCACCGAAGGCGAACATTCTGCGCTGGATGATCGACTACCAGTTGGAAGCGTTGCAAACGCCTGCAGATCAGGCAGAGGATTTCGCCGCGGGCAGCTATGAGCGTTATTGCGAACGGGGCAGTCATGTCGCCTTAATGGATGGGGATGTGCCTTTGGCAATGTCCGGGTTTAATGCGCGGCTGCCCGAGATTGTGCAGATCGGCGGCGTTTACACCCCGCCCGCTGGGCGAAATCGGGGCCTCGCGCGGCGTGCACTGGGCCTGCATCTGGCGCAGGCACGGGCAGAAGGTGTTTTGCGGTCCGTGCTGTTTTCGGCAAGTGAAGCGGCGCGGCGGTCGTATGAGGCTTTGGGCTACCGTGTGGCCGGGTCCTGGACGCTTTGCCTCTATGCAGAACCGCAGGTGATCGATGGCTGATTTTCTCCGCCCTGAGGCAAAGGCCACGCTCTGGCGATGGCGAGAGGTGTTGGCAGGTCTCGCGCTGATCGTGACAGGTGTCTGGTGGACGCTTGGCAGCATCGGGGTGGCCAAGATCGTTGGCTGGGCGCTTGCAGGTCTTGGTATTGCGGCCATCGTGACTGGTGTTCAACGGATGCGGTTTGCCCAAGGCGGCGGGGGCGCGGGCGTTGTGTCGCTCAAAGAGCGGCAGGTGGCTTACATGGGGCCGCTCGATGGCGGTGTCGTTGATCTGGATGATCTGATTGAGTTGGAGCTGGACGGCACAGCGAAACCCGCACATTGGCGACTGACGACGCTTGGCAAGCATCTGGCCATCCCGGTAAATGCCGAAGGCGCCGACGGGCTTTTCGATGCGTTTGCTGCATTGCCGGGGATCAAGACAGAGCGGATGCTCGACATTCTGGGGCGTGCGCCGCAGTCGCGTGTGACAGTGTGGGAAAAGGATGCCGACAAGCCCGCAGCACCGCGCCTGCTGCACTAGCGTTTTTGCACATCACACCTGCGTGGCATCTGGTTGACACTCTTGGTCTTTTGCGGGCAGGTCCAAGGTCTGGAGTTCTTTGCAGGCGAGGGCCACGTCCATGTCCATTCCACAGACCGGCGGTGCGTTGATCGAAAGCTACGATCAACTGGTTGAGACATTATCGAAAGGCTGCAAGCCCAAAGAGGCGTGGCGCATTGGTACCGAGCATGAAAAGTTTGGCTATTGTCAGGACACGCACAAGCCGCTTCCCTATGAGGGCGAGCGTTCGATCTTTGCGGTGCTGTCGGGGCTGCGCGATCGCTACGGCTGGGCACCGCTTGAGGAGGGTGGCAAGCTCATTGGGCTGACAAAGGATGGCGCGAATGTGAGCCTTGAGCCCGGGGGGGCGTTGGAGCTGTCAGGTGCGCCGCTCGAGACCATTCACCAGACCTGTGATGAGGTGAACACCCATTTGGCCGAAGTGAAATCTGTGGCCGACGAAATTGGCGTGAAGTTCATCGGCCTTGGCGCGGCACCGGAGTGGACGCACGAGCAGATGCCGCTGATGCCCAAAGGGCGGTACCAGTTGATGAATGATTATATGAACCGCGTTGGCGAGATGGGCACTGCGATGATGCGCCGGACCTGCACGGTGCAGGTCAACCTCGATTTCAGTTCTGAGGCGGACATGGTGCAAAAGATGCGCGTGGGTGTGGCGTTGCAGCCTGTTGCGACGGCGCTTTTCGCCACCTCGCCGTTCTTTGAAGGTAAGGTGAACGGGCATAAATCCTGGCGTGCCAACATCTGGCGCAATCTGGATGACGCGCGGACGGGGATGATCCCGTTTATCTTTCAGGACGGGTTTGGGTTTGAGGCCTGGGTCGAGTGGGTCCTCGATGTGCCGATGTATTTTGTCTATCGCGACGGCAAATATATCGACGCACTTGGCATGTCGTTCCGGGATTTTCTAAAGGGCGAGCTGCCCGCTCTGCCGGGGGAAAAGCCGCTGGTCAGCGACTGGGCGGATCATTTGACGACTGTGTTCCCGGAAGCGAGGGTGAAGCAGTTCATCGAAATGCGCGGTGCCGATGGTGGCCCATGGCGCAGGCTGTGTGCACTGCCCGCTTTTTGGGTGGGTCTGACCTACGATCAGACGGCGCTCGATGCGGCGTGGGATCTGGTGAAGAACTGGGACGATGAGACTCGTCAAGAGTGGGTCGTTGCTGCAGGGCGCGACGGGCTTCAGGCCGAGGTGGGCGGCATGTCGATGCATGATCTTGCGCGCGAGGTTGTGGCCATTTCCGAGGCGGGCCTGAAAGCGCGAGCGCGCCCCGGTGCTGGTGGTCTGGTGCCTGACGAGACGCATTTCCTTAATGCGCTTAAGGAATCGCTCGAGACGGGCAAAACCATGTCTGACGAACTACTCGATCTTTATCACGGCCCATGGGGCGGTGATTTGAGCCGCATTTACGAAGAGTTCAGCTACTAGGCTTTGCATCCCAAAGCGGCACGATAGGTTCGCGTGCGGCGGCATAGCCCGGAACCTGACTGTCGAGCCGTGCGGCCAGTTCCGGCAAGCGGCTGACGGGAACGCGCGGGAAGAGGTGGTGTTCGCGGTGGTAGAACATCAGATAGGCAAGCCGCGCCAAAGGGCCGCGTTGGCTGCGCCCGGCAAGACCGCTCTCTTCCAGCCCTTGATGGGTGATCCAGACGGCAAAGAACGCGGTCAGGCATTGTGCTACGGCCATCGCAGCGAGATGCAGCAAGAGAGCCTGTGCACCGGTGATCATGACAACACCAACAAACACGGCGATGCACAGCCAATCAATCACAATCCTGCGGCGCCACCGTTTGCTGCCAGAGCGCCAAGCCGCGCGGTTCAGGTCAACCGGGAAACGGGGCCCATAAAGCAGGACCTGCCACGCAGTCATCTGCCCGCAATGCCCTTCGTGATCCTCGGGGCCCATAGTGTCGCGGTGATGGGCCATATGGCAAACCGCGTCGGCATGGTTCGAGCCCAGCATGATCGCGCTCAGAACATGCATCACGAGGCTGTCGGCCTTGCGCGGCAGTCCAAGGTTGCTGTGGATCGCCTCGTGATTCAGGCGCAAGGCAGTCAAAAAGAACATAAAGCTCGCCAACGCTCCGAGGGGCCAAAAGCTGCTGTCGTAAAGGACAAGGCTGAGCGCAAGCCACGGGAGCGGGAGGGTCAGCTCTCGAAGGGTTTGCCACCGGCTGAGAGGGGTGAGGTCCTTCCACTCGACATGCGCAGGCTGGTGTTCGATTTGTTGCATAGCACTCTCCTATGCTGGATGGCGGCTGCGGTCAGACCGGAGCCAATTGTAGATCAGGCTTGCTGTCCCGGCCCAGAGCGTGGCGCATATAGCGGCGACGGCAGCAAATATCGCAGCGATGAGGATGCCATTCATACCGCTCAAGACAAGGCCCAAAAAGAGGACGCCAACAGACAGCCACAGTACTGCGCCAAGCGCGAGTATGATCAGATCCTGAGTCCGGCCCACATTGGTCCGTAAGTGTTGCAGCGCCGTTGGGACACCGATGACAAGGTAAATCGGCCCGCCGTAAATCAGTAGAAGTATCATCCAAGGACTGATGACCCATGCAATCAGGCCAGACAGCAGTGGGCCGCAAAACACTGCGACGACAAAGGGCCAAAACTCGACATGGTAAGTTGGCGTATCTTGAGGCGGGGCTTGGATTACGTCTGAGTTGTCGATTATTTCTGTCATTTGAGAAATGTCCTCACAAAAAATTTTCAGCCCGACTTGGGCAAAAAGCGTGCGACTTTGGCGCCGAGTTTGAGGGCGGCGAGTTGGACGCCGCGCGGCAGGCGGGCGACATCCGTGTACCAGCCGTCAAACATCTGCATCGTGTCGAGCGTTTCATTCATCCGGGTCCTGATGCGCTCGGGCGTGTCGTCGTGCGCGGCTTCCTCGGCGACGCGGGAGAGGGCTTCGATCGTTGGTGCGAACTCCCGCGCGCGGCGGCTTTCGACAACGGCGTGGGCGAGGTCAAACATGTCACGGATGGAATGGAACCGGTCCCGCCGCTCCCCCAGCTCGCGGCTGGCGCTGACCAGTTTCAGGCTTTGCAATTCTTTCAGCGCGGTTGAGACGTTAGAGCGCGCAAGGTTGAGCGCTTCGCAGATTTCATCTGCGGTCATGGCAGTGGGCGACAGATGCAATAGCGCATGGACCTGCGCGACAGATCGATTGACCCCCCATTTGGTGCCCATATCCCCCCAGTGAAGGATAAAGTCTTGGATGGCAGGTGTCAGTTTCATCTGTCTATTCCGAAATTTCTGTTAAGTCAGAAATAAACGAATACACGATTCTGTCAAGCGCATTGATCAGACAATCAGGCCGAGCACAAAATCCCTCACCTTCTGTTCTGGCATTTCGCACGGCCGCAACGCGGGGCCTGACGTCAACTCGTACAGATTGAGACTTATGTAATCGCTGTCATCTTTGGCCCAGGCTTGCAGTTTCCAACCGCGTCCGCCCGCAACGGGCTGCCGAACAACCCGGTACGATGTGCCAAGATAGCGTCCTTCGAACGCGCCCTGGGGGAGGGCGTGAAAGGCTGCGATAAAGCTCAGCCCTTGTTCCCGATCATTGGTTCGGTTCCGGCCCGTAGGCGCCTGATGTTGGCCCAGTGTCGCCAGTAAATCAGGATGGTGAGCACGAGGCAGAGCAACATAACCTGACCATGCAGCAAGAGTGCCGCCCATAGGGGCGAGAACCCTGCAGACATGAGAGCCGCCAGAGAGGAAAAGCGCATCAAGGCTGCGACGACGAGCCATGTCAGGCAGCAGGCGATGCCAAGCGGGAAATACAGTGCCAGCACGATCCCCAGGAAGACCGCGACCCCTTTGCCCCCTTTGAAGCCTAGCCAGACAGGTAGGCAATGGCCAAGAAACGCGGCGATGGCGGCAATTTGGACCGCGTCTTCTGCGGCGAAGGCGCGGACCAGCAGAACGACGAGGACGCCCTTGCCCGCATCCAGCAAGAGGGTCAGCGCCGCGGCGGTTTTGTTGCCAGTACGCAGAACATTTGTGGCACCAATGTTGCCTGAGCCGATGTCGCGGACGTCGCCCATCCCCATCGCGCGGGTGATCAGCAGGCCGTAGGGGACGGAGCCGAGCAGATAACCGACGGCAGCCCAGAGGACGAGCATCAGCAAAGACGTTTCGATTGCGGGCATCAGCTTTCTCCTGCGACGCGTGTGCCGCCAACCCATGTGCCGAGCACACGGCCCTGCATGCGCGCACCGTCAAACGGTGTGTTCCGGGATTTGGAGGCGAGGGTTTCGCGGTCCATTACAAACGGCGCGCCAGCATCGAAGAGCACCAGATCCGCGGGGGCGCCTGCCTCCATCCGGCCCGAGGGCAAGCCGAAGCGTTGGGCAGGGTTCAAAGACAGCGCGCGCCAGAGCGTTGGGAGATCAATCATCTTCTCATGCACCAGACGCAAAGCGGCGGGCAGCAGCGTCTCCAGTCCCACCGCACCGGAGGCTGCTTCCTCAAAGGGCAGACGCTTGCTCTCTTCGTCCTGCGGGGTGTGCATCGAACAGATGATGTCGATCAGGCCAGAGGCCACGGCTTCTACCACAGCGAGCCTGTCTTCTTCTGCGCGCAGAGGGGGCTTCAGTTTGAAGAAGGTGCGGTAATCGGCCACGTCAAGCTCGTTCAGCGTGAGATGGTGGATGCCAACGCCTGCGGTGATGTCGAGGCCGTTGGACTTGGCCCGTTCAAGCGCAGGCAAGGCGCGGGACGTGGTGATCTGGTCAACATGGTAGCGCGCGCCGGTCATTTCCAGCAGGGCAATGTCGCGATCCAGCCCCATACGCTCCGCCATGGGCGACACGCCGGGAAGGCCACGGAGCGAGGCGAACTTGCCGGAGGTGACAGCCGCGCCGTTCGACAGGCCGGGTTCCTGGATGTGGCCCACGACGAGTGCATCCATCGCGCGGGCGTAGGTTAGGGCCCGGGAATACACTTTGGTGTCTGTTACCACTCGGTCGCAATCCGAGAATGCTATGGCGCCTGCGTCCTTGAGAAACCCGATCTCGGTCATTTCGCGCCCGTCGCGGCCTTTGGTCAGGGCGGCCATGGGCAGAACGTTGACAGGGCTGTCCTCTGCCGCGCGGCGGGCCACGAATTCGAGCACCTCTGGCGTGTCGATGGCGGGCAAGGTGTCCGGGCGGGTGACGATGGTTGTCACGCCACCACGGGCCGCGGCGCGACCGGCGGAGGCAAAACTCTCCTTATGCCGTTCACCGGGCTCGGAGACTTTGACGCCAATATCGACAATTCCGGGGGCGAGATATTTGCCGCCGCAATCGACGGTCTGCGCCCCCTTTGGGATCGCTGTGGCACCCACGTCCTGGATAGTGCCATGGGCTGTTATGACGGTACCTTGGGCAACCGTCCCACCTTTGGGGTCGATCACTTTGGCATTTGTGAAGGCTGTGAGTGTCATGTCCGCCCCTTTGGTCTGAAGCACGGTCTAGCGTGCGACGGTCCTCTTGGGCAAGAGCGTGGTCTCATCAGACTGCTCCTGCAGCGATCCGCCATGCCATCAGGCCGAAGAACCCGAATATGACGATCAGCGCGTAGAGCCAGACCCGGCTGGTTGGAGGTTCGTCCATTACCGGCGGCATTTCGGCGGGGTTCAGCACACCGGAACTGGCAGTGGAGGTTAGCGTGTCGACATTTGGGGCCGCTGGTTCAGCGGTCAGTGTGACCAGATGCGTGATGCCCGGTGTCACCTGCAACTGTGCCGGGGTGCCGCCAAAGGCGCGGGACATGATGATCAGCAAATGGGTTTGCGCCGCATCGAGCGCCGCTTCCTCGTCCGCGGAGAGTTCCATCGCATACCCCTGCCAGAGATATTCGAGCGGGCCGGAGCTTCCTTCTGCGAGATCAGTCAGGCTGACAACATCGACAAAATCGGTGTTTAGCGCCTCAAGCCCAATGCGCGCCGCGATCTCGTTGGGGCCAAGCTGCTTGGCCAGATCACCGTCGATGTCAAAGACGTAGAGCTTGCCGTGATCGTGGGCGGGAATGTCCATCTTAGCTTCCGATCCAGATGATCAGCCCCATAAAAGCAAACATCACGACCAAAGCCGCCGTGGCAACCATCCCGCCCATCCGGGCCTCGCGCTTTTTGAGCGCGCGGTCTGGGTCGGACATTTTGTCCTTTGGCAAAGGATGAGAAAAGAGCAGATCAAGGCCGGTGGTTGCAGGGGGCATTTTCAATGCGCCACTTTCGGCGTCATCCGATGTGATGCAGACGACATAGTTTTTGGCAGCCTCAATTGTCAGCGCGTGCAGCGTTAGCGCGTCAGCGTCGATCCCATAGGTCTCTGTCAGGACAGATTGCAGTTTCCCCTCGCCATAGTGATCCAAATTCCAGGCAGAGACCGCAATCTCGCGGGCGTCTTTTATTCCAAGGAGCCTTGCCAGCTTTACCTTTCCCGCAAGCCCATCGATCAGATCAAGGTGGTGCGGCGTGATGGTATAGACGTAGAGGGTCTTGCTCATGCCGCGTCCCGGTTGGTGCGCAGGTTTTGGGCCAGCAGATCCATTGCAGCCATGCGAACGGCGACCCCCATTTCCACCTGCTCCTGAATGACGCTGCGGTTGATGTCGTCGGCAATCTCGCCGTCGATCTCAACCCCGCGGTTCATGGGGCCGGGGTGCATGACAATGGCGTCGGGTTTGGCGTGTGCGAGCTTGGCGGCATCAAGGCCGTAGCGGTGGTAGTACTCGCGCTCTGACGGGATAAAACCGCCATCCATCCGTTCCCTCTGAAGGCGGAGCATCATCACGACATCAACGTCCTTCAACCCCTCTTCCATGTTGTCAAAGACCTCACAGCCAAAGTCCGCAACGCCCGAGGGCATCAGGGTTGGTGGTGCGATCAGACGGATGCGGTTCTCCATCTTGCCCAAAAGCATGATGTTCGAGCGTGCAACACGGCTGTGCGAGATGTCCCCGCAGATGGCGACGGACAGGCGGTGGAGCCGGCCTTTGGCCCGCCGGATCGTCAGTGCATCAAGCAGGGCCTGGGTCGGATGCTCATGCTTGCCGTCGCCCGCGTTCAGCACGGCGCAGTTGACCTTTTGCGCCAGCAGATCGACGGCCCCGGAATGCGGGTGGCGCACCACTAAGAGATCGGGTCGCATGGCATTGAGCGTCAGCGCGGTATCGATCAGCGTTTCGCCTTTCTTGACCGAGCTGGCCTGCATCGCCATGTTCATGACATCCGCCCCAAGCCGCTTGCCCGCCAGTTCAAAACTGGCCTGCGTGCGGGTGGAGTTTTCAAAGAACATATTGATCTGGCTCATGCCCGCCAGCACATCCCGCGGGGCGGCACCCTTGCGGTTGGCCTCGGCATATGTGTCGGCCAGATCAAGGAGCGTGGTGATTTCATCCGGGGCGAGGTGTTCGATCCCAAGCAGGTGACGGGCGCGAAAAGTCATGTGGCCTCCAAGTGGTTTGCTGTCGTATATCGCGCTCTGCGGTCTGGGTAAAACGCATCTTACAGGCGGGGTGCGGGGTGCGGTAAGGTGGCGCATGGAATCGCAGATGGATTATTGGACGGCCCGGGCCCTTTTGGAATGGCAGGTCGAGGCGGGCGCGGACGAGGCGATCGGCGATACGCCTGTGGATCGCTACGCCCTTGACGCCAAAGCCCCGCCCGTTGTCGCCAAGCCAGAGGCCGAGGCCCCGTCTCACGTCGCGGTGGAGGTTGATCCCGTTGGCGATGCAGAACGGGCGGCGCAAAGTGCCGCGTCTCTCGAAGAGCTTGCCGCCGCGATGCAAAGCTATCCGCATTGCGAACTGCGGCGTGGGGCGCGGAACTTTGTCTTCTGCGATGGCCGCGCCGATGCGCGAGTGATGATTGTGGGCGAAGCACCGGGGCGCGATGAGGACCTCGAAGGGCGTCCGTTTGTGGGACGCGCTGGGCAATTGCTCGATAAGATGCTTGCCGCTATTGATCTGTCGCGACAGGCGCAGGATGCGGGGCAGGGGGTTTACATCACCAATGTGCTGCCTTGGCGACCGCCGTCCAACCGGACCCCGGAACAGGCCGAGATCGACATGATGGTCCCTTTTGTGCGGCGTCATGTCGCTTTGGCCAAACCCGAGGTTTTGATCCTGATGGGCAACACGCCGTGTCAGGCGTTGCTCGGCAAAACGGGGATCACGCGGATGCGGGGTGGTTGGGTTGAGGTAGATGGCATCCCGACGATGCCGATGTTTCACCCGGCCTACCTGTTGCGACAGGCTGCTGCTAAGCGAGAGGCTTGGGCGGATTTGCTGAGCTTGAGGGCGCGGTTAAATGGCTAGATCGGTCGTGCCGGCCTCGCTCCACTCGCACAGCGATGATCCGAGAATTTGAACCCTTGCTTTTGATAGGACATTTCCATGACTAACCGTGATTTCCTGCCTGTGCGCATTGCCGTGCTAACGGTAAGCGATACCCGGACGTTGGAGGATGACCGCTCGGGGGATACGCTCGCGGACCGGATTGAGGGGGCGGGTCATCATCTGGCGCGCCGCGCGATCCTGCCGGATGATCGAGCGGCTATCGCAGCCCAGTTGCGCAACTGGTGCGCGGACCCAGACATTGACGTCATCCTCACAACGGGGGGCACGGGGCTGACGGGTCGCGATGTGACGATTGAGGCCCATCGCGATGTCTATGAAAAAGAGATCGACGCCTTTGGCACGGTTTTTACGATGATCAGCATGGAGAAGATCGGCACCTCCGCCGTGCAATCGCGCGCGACGGGCGGCGTGGCCGACGGGACGTATTTGTTCGCCCTGCCAGGGTCGCCGTCGGCCTGTAAAGACGCATGGGACGGAATTCTCGTCAAGCAGTTGGATTACCGGCACAAGCCCTGCAACTTTGTTGAAATCATGCCGCGGTTGGATGAGCATCAGCGGCGCAAATAGATGCACGCAGATGGGTTTGATATTGATCTGGGATTGGTGCGCCGGCTGATCATGGCTCATGCCGGGCGGTTTGCAGAGCTGGAGTTGAGGCCCGCACCAAGCGGGACCGACAACCTGATGTTCCGGCTTGGTCCCGATCTGGTCGTGCGGCTGCCCCGACACCCGCGCGCCATCGCCAATACCCTTAAAGAACAGCGGTGGTTGCCACGGTTTGCTGGCGCGCTTCCGGTTGCTGTGCCGGAAATCGTTGAAGCGTTTGCGCCGACAGTGGAGTTTGGTGCGCCGTGGATGATCCTCCGTTGGTTGCCGGGTGTGGTGGCGCTGGACCGGCCTGATGAGGTGAGTGGCACAAGGCTGGCTGAGGCGGTTTGGGCGTTGCGGAATGTTTCGACCGTCGGCGCCCCACCGCGGGGCAGTGCCGGGTTTGAGCGGGGCGGTCCCTTGAGTGACCGGGCCGATCAGATGGACGAGGCTTTGGCACAATCGGCGCATTTGTTTGATGTGGCCGCAGTGCGGGCTGTTTGGCGGGCTGGGCTGGAGGCAGACGCCCATTCGGACGCTGATGTCTGGGTGCATACAGATATGATTGGCCCGAACCTCTTGCTGCAGGACGGTATCCTTGCTGCAATCCTTGATTTTGGGTGCATGTCGGTCGGGGACCCAGCCTATGACCTCACCCCCGCATGGTTCGTGTTGAGCGCAAGGGAACGGGACGCGTTTCTTGAGTATCTCGCGCCAAACCGTGCCGAACTTGCAAGAGCGAGGGCGTTGGTCGTCTCGCAGGCGGCGATTGCCTGGCCGTACTATGAGCACACAGATGCCGTCATGTGCCAGAACGCCGCACGGGGGATCGATGCAATTCTGAGCGATCTGCGACGGAACGGCTGAGGCCACCCGTATAACCTTGGCACGACACCGGTTCAGCCTACGTAAGCGGGATGGGTGATGATCAAGGGACATGCAGCACATGCGGTTTTTAAGGCGCTCTTTGGTGGGTTTGTTTCTGATGGGGCTGACGCTCGGCATCTTGGCCTATGCGGGCAACATGGTGCGGGGCGCTGTCCAAGAGCGCTTAGCTCAAGAGCCACGGAGTTTTCCGCAGCGTGAGCGTGTGATTGCGGTCAACGTGGTGCCTTATGTGGCCGAGACTTTGACTCCGGAGCTCAACGTTTTTGGAGAGCTTTTGGCGCGGCAAACGCTCGCCGTTCGTACGTCGGCGAACGGGACTGTCACCGAAGTGAGCCCGAATTTCATTGAAGGCGGGCAAGTGCAGGCGGGCGACGTCTTGCTGCGGATTGACCCGGTCACAGCGCAAGAGGCGCTGGCTCGGGTTCAGGCAGATATGCGCGATGCAGAGGCGGGCGTTCGGGATGCGGATCGGGCCTTGATCCTCGCTCGGGATGAGCTTGCAGCAGCCGAGGTTCAGGCCGAGTTGCGCCTTCAGGCGCTGCAAAGGCAACAGGACTTGCAGGATCGTGGTGTTGGCACGGCCCCAGCCTTAGAGGCGGCAGAGCTTGCCGTCTCAACAGCGAACCAGACCGTTCTGTCGCGCCGGCAGGGCGTGGCCAACGCCGAAGCGGCGATTGATCAAGCAGCGTCCACCCTCGCGCGGGTCGAGATCAATCTGGCAGAGGCCGAGCGGCGGCTGGCGGATACGACGCTTGTAGCCGCGTTTGACGGCACGCTCACCGGTGTTTCAACGGCACCCGGTGCGTTGGTCACCGCAAACGAGCAGGTGGCCGAGCTTGTTGATCCCACGGCGCTTGAGGCGTCATTCCGTCTCTCCACGTCGCAATATGCGACCCTCGCCGCCTCGGGGGCGTTGATCGGTGCACCGGTGCAGGTAACGCTGGATGTCTCAGGCGTCGATCTGGTGGCCGAAGGTGCGATCAGCCGCGTCAGTGCGACTGTGGGCGAAGGGCAAACAGGCCGTGTGATCTTTGCACAGCTAGAGGACGTACAGGGGTTCCGTCCGGGGGATTTTGTGACCGTGCGCGTGGAAGAGCCCGCGATGGACGGCGTTGCTCGGGTGCCAGCGTCTGCCTTGGCGGCGGACAACTCTGTACTCGCCGTCACGAGCGAGAACCGATTGCGCGAGGTGGAGGTTGAGCTGCTGCGCCGTCAGGGCAACGATGTGCTGATCCGCGCGCGGCAGTTGACCGGGCAGAGCATCGTGGCTGAACGCACGCCGCTTCTTGGGGCCGGGATCGCCGTTGAACCAATTGTGCCGGGCGGCGCCGTGGTGGCAGATGGACCGGAGATGATCGTGCTGGAGCCAGAACGTCGCGACAGGCTGATCGCAGCGATCGAAGGCAACGCCTACATCCCGGCCGATGCGAAAGAACGCATCCTGCGGCAGCTACGGCAGCCCGAAGTGCCTGCCGCTGTCGTGGAGCGCATTGAAGCGCGGATGGGCGGCTGATGTCCATTCTGGGATATTTCACGCGGCACCGTACGGTAGCCAATCTGCTGCTGGTCCTGCTGCTGGCAGCAGGGATCATGTCGTTCCCCAAGATGCGGGCGCAATTCTTTCCTGATGTTGTGATCGACAGTGTTTCCGTCACCGTCACATGGCCCGGTGCCGGGGCAGAGGATGTAGATGCCGCGATTGTGCAGACGTTGGAGCCTGCCCTACTCACCGTGGATGGTGTCACGTCGTCTTCGGCCTACGCGACAGAAGCGCGGGCCTCGATCTCGCTCGAGTTTGAGCCGGGCCACGATATCGACCGGGCGGCTGAGGATATTCAGCTGGTTCTTGATGGTATTTCGACGCTGCCAGAAGATGCCGATGATCCCTCGCTGCGGCGTGCTCGTTTCTCGGACAGGGTGACGGATGTTGTCATCAGCGGCCCGGTGTCGGTGGATCAACTGGGCCGGTTCGCCGATGAATTCGCGGGCCGCTTGTTTGAGGCGGGCGTCACGCGGGCCAGCGTTGTGGGTGTTGCGGCCCCCTCGACCATTGTTGAGGTGCCGTCGCTTTCGTTGATCCGGCACGACATCGGCATGGCCGAGATTTCGGCCGCGATTGCTCAGGAAGTTACGGCGGACCCGGCGGGCGATGTCTCGGGGGCTGCGCGCGTTCGAACCGGCACGGCAAAACGATCCGCCGAGGAAATCGCGGCCATCGTGCTGCGTCAGAATAGCGATGGATCGACCCTGACCGTGGGTGATGTAGCGACCATCCGGGTGGAGGGGATCGACCGGGAGCGCGCTTATTTCGTGGGTGAAGACGCCGCCGTGCAGGTGCGGGTCGAGCGTTCCGCCCAGGGCGATGCACTGGCGCTCGAAGAGATCGTGCGCGAGGTCGGACGCGAGATGGAGGCGGGCTTGCCTGCGGGTGTCACGATAACGCCGGTCAATTCGCGGGCCGAGGTTATTGCCGATCGCCTCGCTTTGCTGATCGATAATGCGGCTGTCGGCCTCGCGCTCGTCGTGGCGCTGTTGTTCTTTTTCCTCTCGGCCCGGACGGCGTTTTGGGTGGCGATGGGCATTCCCATCGCTCTCTCCGCAGGTATCGCGCTGATGTACGCCTTTGGCTTGACGATCAACATCATCTCGCTTTTCGCGCTGATCATCACGCTGGGGATCGTGGTGGATGACGCGATTGTCGTGGGCGAACACGCGGATGCACGGGCGCGTGCTGGAGAGGATCCTGTGACCGCTGCCGAAAACGCAGCCAAGCGGATGTTCACGCCGGTGTTTTCGGCGACAATTACAACCGTCATCGCATTCTTTGGCCTCGTGGTGATCGGCGGGCGGTTTGGGGACCTGATCTCAGACATTCCATTCACGGTCGTCGCCGTTCTGATTGCGAGCCTCGTGGAATGCTTTCTCATCCTGCCCAATCACCTGAGCCACGCGGTTGGGCGTGATGCGGCGTGGTACGACTGGCCATCGCGGCAGGTCAATCGGCTGTTTTCCTGGATCCGCGACACGCTTTTCCGCCCGCTGATGGCGGGCGTCATCGCGCTTCGCTACCCGGTGGTTGCGGGTGCCATTCTGCTGCTTGCCTCGCAGGTTGCTCTGTTTGTGAAGGGTGACGTGCAGTGGCGCTTTTTCTCGGCGCCGGAGCAGGGCACGGTGACAGGTAACTTTGCGATGCTGCCGGGCGCGAGCCGCGAGGACACGATGGCGATGATGCGCGAGATGCAGCGCGCGGTTGAGCAGGTCTCGGCTGACTTTCAGGAGAGCGACGGGGTGGACCCTGTCTCGTTTGCCATTGCGCAAGTGGGCGGAAATTCCGGGCGCGGGATTTCGGGAACTGAGACGAAAGAGGCCTATCAGCTTGGCGCGATCCAGATTTCGCTGATTGATGCGGACAGCCGGCCCTTTTCGTCTTCTGCCTTTACCGGTGCGCTGCAGGATGCTGTGAACCAACATCCGTTGACCGAAACGGTTAGCTTCCGCTCTTGGGCCAGCGGGCCGGGCGGGGACGACGTGGAGGTTTTGCTCTTTGGCGCGGCACCGGAGATTTTGAAGGCCGCGGCTGAGGCTTTGAAAGAAGAGTTGAGCCAAATTCCCGAGGTCTCGGGCGCCGAGGATAGCCTGTCCTATGACAAGGAAGAGCTGATCCTGAACCTAACGCCGCAGGGGCAGGCGCTGGGCTTTACCATCGATGCGCTCGGGCGTACGTTGCGCGATAGGCTCAACGGGATTGAGGCGGCCACCTATCCTGACGGGCCGCGTTCCGCCTCGATCCGGGTCGAACTGCCGGAAGGCGAGCTGACGGCGGATTTCCTTGACCGCACGATGCTGCGCGCAGCCAACGGCACCTATCTGCCGCTGGCAGATATTGTCACGGTCGACAGGCGCACAGGTTTTGCGGCGATCCGGCGGGAAAATGGCACCGCCGTTATCAGCGTGACAGCGGATATGTCGGACGATGACGCAGACCGCGCCAGCGAAATTCAGCGCAGCATTGCCGAAGACATCCTGCCGCGGATCGAGAGCACTTTCGGCATCGGCTCGGATGTGGCGGGCCTGTCTGAGCAAGAGGATCAGTTTCTGGCCGATGCGCGCACTGGTCTGATCCTGACGCTGGTGGGCATCTACCTGACGCTCGCGTGGATTTTCAGCAGCTGGACCCGACCCATTGTGGTGATGTCGATCATTCCCTTCGGCCTTGTCGGCACGATTTATGGACATGCGCAATGGGATGTGCCGCTGTCGATGTTCAGTGTGGTGGGGATGCTCGGGATGATCGGGATCATCATCAACGATAGCATCGTCCTCGTGACGACGATCGACGATCACGCCAAAAGCCGTGGGCTCTTTCCAGCAATCATCGATGGCGCAGCGGACAGGCTGCGGCCCGTATTTCTCACCACGGCGACGACAGTACTGGGCCTGATGCCTCTGCTCTATGAGGGCTCCAACCAGGCGGAATTCCTCAAACCCACGATCATCACACTGGTCTACGGCCTCGCATTTGGCATGCTCCTCGTTCTGTTGATTGTGCCTGCGATTATGGCGATGCAGCAGGATTTTGGTAAACAGCTGCGCGCCGCGCGGCGGGCCTTGCGCAGCAGGCCACTCGCGTCCCGTGCGCCCGCAATGCTCGGGAGTCTTGCGATGGCTGTCCTCTTTGCAGCGCTGATCGCCCCGCTGGTGATCACCGGTGCGCCGTGGCCGCAGGTGTCCGAGGTGCTGCCGATGGATGTGTCTGGCTTCGGCGCGGCCTTTGGGATCTATGCTGCGGGTTTGGCCATTGCCTTGCTGGTAATCTATGCGGTGTCGGGACTGACGCGAGTGGTGACGGGGGGCCGCGTCACATCCGCCGAGTGATCAGGCTTTGCGCCCGAGCACGAAGACCTCATCATTGAACCAGAGCCCACCGTAGCGCCGCAAGACGTCAGCAGTGATCTCAAGATGCCGGACGCCGTTGTGCGTCTCTTCAATCCGGCCATCTTCAATCTGGGCCACGTAAGTGGCGGCATTCCAAGCGGCAAACAATGTTGAGGTGCCGATAGAGGGGCCGACTTCCTCGGGCAAAGTGTGCATCTGATAGGACATCAACGCGTCACCGCCCGATGGCAGCGCGAGGTCGTAGTTTGAGGCCGCGGGCCCAAGTTCGGCTTTCAGCGCCTCGACCAGAGCATAACGGTCGACTGGAAAAATGTCGTCTTCGCCCCAAATGGCTGTGACGATGTCCTCACCGGGGTCACCACCGGCGGATTGCGCAACCAACATCCGCCCACCAGGGGCAAGCGACGTCAGCAGCGGTTTCATCACCGTGCGCGCCTTGAGAGGGGCAGGCGTCCGGGCGCGCCAGGGTTGCGACGCAATGACAAAATCATAGTCGGCATGGGCGGTTTCGGGTGTGGGGATCACGTCGTTCAGCAGGAACTCATGATCCTTGCGGTAGATGACGAGGACTGAGGGCGTCACATATATCGGATTGCCAGACTTGGGCGAGGATTTGACCTGCCATGTGTCGACGAGATGTGGATCAATCGCGCGAAGCTGTTCGGAAAAGCCAAAGGATGAGGTCCCGTCGAGCGCAACGGTCTTCCATTCGACCTTGTCCAACATGTCTGGGGCGTTTGGGCGCAGCCATGGCGCCTCAGAGTAGAACAGGTTCGTCATTACGATGACGCTGGCGGGATGCTCGACCAAACGGTCAGGCAACTTGTCGAGCGACAGGCGGAGATCTTCGAGGCTAATCTCCTTGCCGACCGCATAAAACGGCACATGCGGGTGACGTTGATGCATGGCGCGCAAGGTGTTGGCGAGCACAGTGCCATCGCCCATCCCGGCATCAAAGAGCCGAAACGCAGGCGGTGCTGGTCTGACAGCATCAAGCTCGGCGGCGACCCTGGCGGAGATTTTCCACTTTTCGTTCGTTGTGGTGACAAAGGCGAGATATTTTTGCCGGTTGTCGTAAAAACGGAAGGGTTTGTCCGGGCTGTCTTGCTGGGTCATGGGCGCACTATCCGGCCGAACACCCGCGGATGTCTACGGCCAAATCGCCAAGCACCGTAAACCGCAGCGCCGATCGGTCGATGGCAAAGGCATCGCCGTTGTAATGCATCATTTCGGCTGTAACGGTGAGGATGCTGCCATCGCGCTGCGTGTGCGGCTCGGACACCCAAATTGCCGGATCACCCGCTTCTATTACCAGATGTTCTTGCCCACCTACGGGTGGCATGTCGATCGTTGTGCGAACTGTCACCCCATGATCGCTTGGCTGCAGGGTGCAAGAGATACTCCTGACGCCAGCCTCATCGGCCCGTAAAGGGCGGTCGACCAAAGCTCCGACGATGATCGGGTCACGTTGCCCGCCTTCGGGGAGGATGGCGCTAAAATCGAGATGAACGGGCACGCAGATATCTTCGCAAACGCCAATGCTGAGCGTTCCGGCAAGACGGATCGGGCCAGAGGAGCCTCGTTCCAATTCAATCGGCAGGACGACCTGACCGTAATAGCCGATAGAGCGCATGTTGTTTTCGTAGAAGACGTCCGGTGTGGGCCATTGCATCCGCACGGTTTCAAGATTTTCAGACCCGCCATAGCTCACCTCAGGGGGAATTCCGACGTCACCTGGCGCGCGCCAGTAGGTCTTCCACCCAGGCGCCAATGACACGCGCAGAGCTGCGATCTGGCGGCCGTCTTCCGTGCTCCAACCGGGCAGGACATCCAGGCGCGCGATATCGCTCAGGTTTTGCGCCGCGGCGGGCAGCGCAAGACAAACAAAAGTAAAAAAGGCGGCAACATGTTTCATGAACTCCGTCATTGCCCAAAGGCAGTGTAATGAAAAGTCACGTCTGTGCGAGAGGTTGTTATCCGCCCGCGTATTGCCCATCATTGGTGCATGAATGGCGCGAATGACCTCACAGGCCAATTATTGATCGCCTCTCCGGGCATGGAGGACCCGCGATTTGCGGGAAGCATCGTCTATATCTGTGTCCATGGTGATGATGGTGCGATGGGACTGATCGTGAACAAACCGACGCCGCAGGTTCGGTTCGTTGACCTCTTGGAACAGCTTGACGTGGTGGCCAAAGGTGATTTGCCTGATGTGCGGGTCCACTTTGGCGGTCCGGTCGAGACATCGCGCGGGTTTGTCCTGCATTCTGCAGATGTGGATTTGGGGGATGCAACCCTGCGGGTGGACGATGAATTTGCCATGACCGCAAGCATCGAAATGCTTGACCGCATCGCCGGAGGCCAAGGCCCACGGTCTTCGCTATTGGCGCTGGGCTATTCCGGCTGGGACGCGGGCCAGTTGGAAGGCGAGATCGCGCAAAACGGATGGCTGACGGCCCCCGCAAGCCCCGATCTGGTCTTTGGCCGTGCGCATGAGTTCAAATGGGGCGGCGCGTTGAAGTCTATCGGGATCGAGCCGTCGATGCTGTCCGGCGAAGCGGGACGGGCGTAGGTCATCCCGCGGCTGATCTTCTTCTGGCCAAAATAATCCCCGCCGGAGGCATCCGAGGTTGCCGAAAATGCTATCGCTGAGAGAGTCAGCGATTCATTTGCAAACATATTACTCTGCGAGCACGGCCTCAATGACGGCCAATGCATTCTCATCTGACCAATTCGCCTCTCCCTGCAGCCGTGCGATTTCTTGGCCGTTGCGGTCAAGAATTAACGTGGCGGGGAGCCCGAGCACTCCCATTTCACGGGCAAGACTTTGGCGGGGATCGCGGTGGAGGGGGAGGTTGTCGACGCCGATTTCAGCAAAGAAATCGGCCATGGCTGGTGGAGCGTTACGGCCAGTCGCAATTGTCACAACGTTGATGTCATCGCCGCCAATCTGTGCCTGAAGCTCGGACAGATGCGGCATTTCCACCCGACAGGGTGCGCACCACGTGGCCCAGAAATTGAGGACGACAAACTGGCCCTCATAGGCTGAAAGCGTCATTTCAGAGCCGTCCTCAGCGGTGAAGGGTGCATCGGACGAGCGCCCTGGTTCGGAATGGACGATGAGTTTGCGCATGTCGCCTGCGCGAACTTCGGAAAGTGCACCAAGGTCTTGGGCAAGACTCGCATTTGCACCGCTGACGAGTGCGGCATATAGAGCGGCAACCAAAAACTTACGCATCATTCCTCCTGAAGGACCTTACTTATGACCAAATCCTCGAACGCGATGTGGGGCGGACGTTTTGCCGCTGGGCCTGACGCGATCATGGAGGCAATTAATGCCTCGATCGGGTTTGACCAGCGGTTGGCGTCTCAAGACATCGCAGGTTCGCGGGCCCATGCCGCGATGCTCGCGGCCTGTGGCATCATCTCAGATACAGATGCCGAAGCGATCGGGGAAGGCCTGCTCACGGTGTTGTCAGAGATTGAAGCAGGAGACTTTCCGTTCTCGACTGCGCTTGAGGACATCCACATGAATGTGGAGGCGCGGCTGAAAGAGGTCATAGGCGCGCCTGCGGGACGTTTGCATACCGGGCGCAGTCGAAACGATCAGGTGGCTGTAGATTTCCGGCTTTGGGTCCGGGATCAGTGTGACGCGGCGGACGGGGCGCTCCTCAAGCTTATCCAAGCTCTCATCGCGCAAGCTGAAGCTGGGGCAGACTATGTGATGCCGGGCTTTACGCATCTGCAGGTGGCGCAGCCTGTGACCTGGGGCCACCATATGCTGGCCTATGTTGAAATGTTTGCACGCGACCGCTCTCGCTTTGCCGATGCCAGGGCGCGGATGAATACGTCACCGCTTGGGGCGGCTGCTTTGGCTGGCACATCTTTCCCGATTGACCGTCAAATGACCGCCGAGGCGTTGGGATTTGACCGGCCAATGGCAAACTCTCTGGATGCCGTGAGTGACCGTGATTTTGCGTTGGAGTTTCTGAGTAGCGCCAGTATTTGTGCCATGCACATGAGCCGTTTGGCGGAAGAGCTGGTGATTTGGTCCTCCGCACAATTCCGCTTTGTGAAGATGTCGGACCAATGGTCGACCGGGTCAAGCATCATGCCGCAAAAACGCAATCCGGATGCCGCCGAACTGATCCGTGCCAAGATCGGGCGGATCTTTGGAGCGAACGTCGCTCTGATGACGGTGATGAAGGGGCTGCCGCTGACCTATTCCAAGGACATGCAGGAAGACAAAGAGCAGGTCTTTGATGCCGCCGACAATCTGATGCTGGCTTTGGCCGCCATGGCGGGGATGGTGTCGGATATGGTGCCGCAGGTGGATAATCTGCGGGCTGCGGCTGCCACAGGGTTTAGCACGGCCACGGATTTGGCCGACTGGCTGGTGCGGGAATTGGGCCTTCCGTTCCGCGATGCGCATCACGTCACGGGATCACTTGTCGCCTTGGCTGAGAGCAAGGACTGCGATTTGCCTGACCTGAGCCTTGATGAGATGAAATCCGCCCATGACGGGATCACCAGCGACGTGTTCACGGTCTTGGGAGTGGACAATTCTGTCGCCTCCCGCACATCCTTTGGGGGAACAGCGCCAGATCAGGTTCGGGCGCGGATTGCCGATTGGAAGGATGTTTTAGGATGAAGAGATTTATTGTTCTTGCCGCTTTGGGTCTGAGCGCCTGTGGCGCGGATGGGCCGCCTTTCGTGCCTACGGCATCGACGAGCGTGTCTGTCGGGACCAATGGCGTTTCAACCAGCACAAGCGTTGGTGCCTCAAACGGGACTGTGTCGGTCGGGTTGACACTCTGAACGGTTGGCGCGGGTGGGTTGCGTGCTAGATCTTACGACGTGAGACAGGAGACCCGCGCATGACCCCGCTACGTTTGCTCTTTGCTGCCCTTGCCATTTGGGGTGCAATCCATCCGATGTATTATTTCATCACGTGGTTTCAGGCGAACGGCTGGGATCTGATGGCTATGGTGGATGCCTGGCACGTGAATGCCGCGTCCTCCGGCCTTGTGTGGGATCTGACAATCGCGGCGGTGGCGCTGACCGTCTGGATCGTAGCTGAGGTTGTGCAGCGGCGCATGTGGCTGGGCCTCATCGCCATCCCCGCGACCTTTTGCATCGGCGTGTCCTGTGGTTTGCCGCTCTACTTGTTTTTACGCTCCAAACCCGGCACATGACATCTGAGCGGGCGCACAAATTTCGCGAAATTTGTGGTGCCTCCGGCGGGGATTATTTTGGCCAGAAGAAGAGCTGGCCGGAGAGACAGACATGGACCATTTTCTCTATCGTGATGGGCAATTGATGGCCGAAGACGTGCCTTTGGCGCGGATCGCTGACGAGGTGGGCACGCCGGTCTATGTCTATTCTGCCGCGACGTTGCTGCGGCATTTCCAGTTGTTTGATGAGGCGCTGGGAGACATGCCGCATTTGGTGTGTTTTGCGATGAAGTCGCTTTCCAACATCGCGGTGTTGAAACTACTTGGCGATGCGGGCGCGGGCATGGATGTGGTCAGCGAGGGCGAATACCGCCGGGCGCGGGCGGCGGGCGTGCCGGGCGACCGGATTGTGTTCTCCGGTGTTGGTAAAACGCGGGCCGAGATGCGGACGGCGCTGGAAGGCGGGATCAGACAGTTCAATGTTGAGAGCGAGCCTGAGATGTTTGCTCTGGATGAGGTTGCGCGATCGCTTGGGATGGTGGCGCCGATCACGGTCCGGGTGAACCCGGATGTGGACGCAAAGACCCATGCCAAGATTTCCACCGGCAAGAAGGAAGACAAATTTGGCATCCCCATCAGTCGGGCACGTGAAGTTTACAAAACTGCTGCCGGACTGAAGGGGCTGAAGGTCGTTGGCATTGATGTACACATCGGATCGCAACTGACCGAGCTTGCCCCTTTTGAAGCCGCCTATCTCAAAGTGGCTGAGCTGACCGAGACCTTGCGAGCTGATGGGCATGATATCACCCGTCTCGATCTCGGCGGCGGCCTGGGGATACCCTACACTCGCAGCAATGAGGCGCCGCCATTGCCTGTTGAATATGGCGCGCTTATCCAGAAATGTGTGGGGCATCTCGGATGCGAAGTGGAGATCGAGCCCGGGCGGCTGATCTCGGGCAACGCGGGCGTATTGCTCAGCCGTGTGATCTACAACAAATCCGGAGAGGGCCGCGATTTCCTGATCATTGACGGCGCGATGAATGATCTGATCCGCCCCGCAATGTATGAGGCACACCATGACATCATACCGGTCATGGAGGCAGAGCCGGGTGTTGAGCCTACACCTTACGATATTGTGGGTCCAATCTGCGAAAGTGGCGACACCTTTGCCAAGCAGCGCCTAATGCCGCCTGTCAAAGAGGGTGAGTTGATCGCGTTTCGATCAGCAGGGGCCTATGGTGCGGTGATGTCGAGCGAGTATAATTCGCGGCTGATGGTGCCCGAAGTGCTGGTGCAGGGGGATCAATTTGCGGTTATTCGCCCGCGTCCGACCTATGAGGAAATGATTTCGCGCGATAAGGTTCCCTCGTGGCTCTGAGCCCCTATGTTCTAAGGGCAGGTCTGGAGGCCAAAATTTGAGCATGATGCACCCCCGTCCGAAAGCAAACCTTGCGCATTTGGCGTGGCCTGTCCGGCTGACAATGTGGGGAATGTGGGCCGAGCAAGTGGCACGTGCGTTTTGGCCGCTCTGGACTGTTGTTGCGCTCGCCCTCGTGCCTTTGATTTTGGGGTGGCACGAAATTGTGCCGCTGGAAGTGCTTTGGGGCGGTGGCGTTGTCGCAGCGCTTGGCCTACTTGCGAGCCTGATTTGGGGCCTTCGAAAGCTACAAATCCCACAGCGGGAAGAGGCGGTTCGCCGCGTTGATGCGCGTTTGCCGGGCCGACCTATCGCGGCTGTGACAGATAGCCAGGCCATCGGGGCCAGCGATCCGGCCTCTGCTGCGGTCTGGCGCGAGCATCTGGACCGGATGGCGGACAAAACGCGCGAAGCGCGTGCGGTTGAGCCTGACTTGCGGGTGTCGTCGCGCGATCCGTATGGGCTGCGTCATATCGCTCTGCTGTTTTTGGCCTGCGCGTTCCTGTTTGGTGCGTTTTGGCGCGTTGGGGATGTCGCAGAGGTTCCCGCCGGCGAAGGGCTCGCCCTTGCCACCGGGCCCGTTTGGGAAGGCTGGATCGAGCCGCCGGATTACACGGGCAAACCGTCCCTATACCTTGCAGATATTCCGCCCGGTGATGTTGATGTTCCACAGGGAAGCCGTGTGACCTTGCGCCTCTATGGCGAGGTTGGCGCGCTGACGGTTGAGGAGACGATATCGGGCCGAACGAGCGAGCTTGGCGCCGCGTCAGACAGCCAGCACACCTTTGACGTGACGCAAAGCGGGCGGCTTGAAATTGCGGGAGCAGAGGATGCGGCGTGGACGGTCAATGTGCTTGCCGATACCGCGCCCAGTGTTGAAATTCTCGGCCCGCCGGAAGCGGATGCCGAGGGGGTTATGTCCTTGCCGTTTGGGGCCACAGATGATCATGCGATCATGGCGGGTCAGGCGACGATTACGCTCGATCTTCCGCTGGTTGAACGGCGCCACGGGTTGATTATCGATCCCGATCCGCAGGAGGCGCTTGTTGTGGATTTGCCCATGCCGTTCTCGGGCGACAGGTCGGAATTCGAAGAGCTTTTGGTTGACGATTTTTCGGAGCATCCTTTGGCGAATATGCCGGTGCTTTTGACGCTGACGGTGTCGGACGCGTTGGGACAAGAAGGGATGTCTGCGACCGAGCCGATGGTTCTGCCGGGGCGCAGGTTCTTTCAGCCCGTCGCCAAGGCCGTCATCGAACAGCGGCGTGATTTGATGTGGTCGACGGCAAATGCTCCGCGGATCCTGCAAATTATGCGGGCGATTTCTCACCGGCCTGAGGATATCTTTACGGGCGAAACGGTGTATTTGCGCTTTGGTGAAATTCAGCGAAACCTTGAGAACGCGATCGAAGGTAATGGCGTCACACCGGAAATTCAGGCCGAGCTTGTTGACGCGATGTGGGAATTGGCCCTGCAGCTTGAAGAGGGCTCGCTTGCCGACGCCCGCGAACGTCTTGCCCGCGCTCAGGAGCGGCTGGAAGAAGCGATGCGCAACGGGGCATCCGACGAAGAGATCGCGGAGCTGATGCAGGAATTGCGCGAGGCGACGGATGACTACATGCAGCTCCTCGCCGATGAAACGGAGTTCGCAGATCAACGCGATCAACCTGATCAGAATGGAGAGGGTCAGGAGATCACTGGCAACCAGATCCAAGAGATGATGGACGAGATTCAACGTCTTATGGAAGAAGGCCAAATGGCCGAAGCCATGGAGTTGATGGAACAACTTAACGAGCTTCTCGAGAACCTTCAGATCACGCAAGGCGATGGAAGTGGTGAGGGCGGGCCGCAAACCCCCGGTCAGCGTTCAATGGAAGAGTTACAGGACAATTTGCGTGATCAGCAGGAATTGTCAGATGAGGCCTTCCGTGAGTTGCAGGAGCAATTCAACAATGGTGGTCCGCAGGACGGTCAGGATCCTGGCCAGCAGCAAGGTCAACAAGATGGTCAGCAGCCTGGGCAACAAGGCCAGCAGCCGAACGGTCAATCCGGGCAGGGTCAGAGCCCGGGTGATCAGCCCCAGGGACAAGGTCAACAAAATGATCAGGGCCAGGGCGGTGAAGGCAATACTGAAGGTGGCGGCTCAAACTTTCCACCGGGTGCCGAAGGCAGCCTAGCCGAGCGGCAGGAGGCCCTTCGCCGCGAGTTGGACCGCCTGCGTGACAATCTGCCAGCATTGAGCGGTGAAGAGGCCGAGATTGCGCGACGCGCGCTAGAGGATGCTGAGCGGGCTATGGAAGAGGCAGAAGAAGCGCTGCGCGGCAACGATTTGGCGGAGGCTTTGGACAGGCAGGCCGAGGCCATGGATGCAATGCGCGAAGGCCTGCGAAGCCTTGGTCGTGCTCTGGCCGAGAATGAGCAGGATGTTGAACCGGGTGACCGGCAAGCCGACGGCGGCAGTGCTCAGGGTCAAACTGACGGGCAAAGCCGTGATCCCCTAGGTCGTCAGCTTGGCACAACGGGTGAATACGGCACGGAGGAAAATCTCTTGCAAGGGCCCGATGTGTATCGTCGTGCCGAAGAACTGCTCGAGGAATTGCGCCGCCGCTCTGCCGAACAAGAGCGCCCTGAAGAAGAGCTCGATTACCTTAGACGACTGTTGGATCAGTTCTGACCCTGCCCTAGCCTCTGACGAGGGAGTTGAGCCAAAGCCGAGCGCTGTTGATCGTGTCGACATACGCCGTCAGGGCCGGTTCCAACGCAGGTACAGCCGATGAGATTTGCGGCGCGAGCAGGTAGAGAATAACGGCAAGAACAACCAGCAAGATGACGGTCATGAAACCGCGCCGGAAACCGCCTTTGCGTTTCGCTTCTTCGGCAACAGGATCGCGGTTTTCCTCGCCGCGTTCTGAATCAGAGCGCAAGGATGAATTGATTTCATCGATGTCGGGCAGCAAGTCACTGCGTGTCCCGGATGCTACCGCAGTCGCGGCACCGATGGTTGGGGCAGCTTCGCCCTTTAGTCTCGCCAAGCGACGACGAGATTCTTCGGCCATCTGGTCGTCACGGTCGGGCCCGCTGTCGAGGTTCATGTCCGATTGGCTTTCAAGCGCGGGGCCGGCTTCGGCCTGCCGCTTCGCCTCTTCGCGCGCGGCCTCTGACCGAAGGATTTCGGCCACTGTTGGCGTCACGGTTTTGCGTTCGGGCGCTTCTCCTTGATCGGATGCACTGGATGGATCTTCCTCGGTCTCGGTCTCGGTCTCGGTCTCGGTCTCGGTCTCGGTCTCGGTCTCGGTCTCGGTCTCGGTGGCTTCCTGGTTAGTTTCTGGTGCGGCATCGTCCGTGGGGCGAGCACGGTTTACAAATGCGTCGACTGTGTCTGGCGAGGCCTCTTCGTTTGGCGCAGCATCGTCCTCACCCGCTTCGCGGCGAGCGGAGGCGCCGGGTGTCTCGAACCACGTATGCGCGCAGTTTGAACATTGCACATCTCGCCCGTCAGTCGGGATCACATCTTCGGCGACTTCGTATTGAGCACCGCAATTTGGACAGATCAGCCGCATTCGAATTTGCCTCTTTTAAGGTCCTGACGTGAACACATTCGTTGGACCAAAGTCTTGGTTTCACAATACCGTGCCGCGAAACGGACGCGATTTGCAACCATTGCGAAGGCCGTGATTGAATCCTGTTGTTGATATTGGCAAAAGGGCAGCACCAAGTTTGGGGGGCATCCACCTGTGATCGAGCTGCGGAACGTAGCCTATACCTATGGCGGAGCCGAGTTGTTCTCGGACGTGAGCCTGCAAATGGCGCCGGGATCGTTCCAATTTCTGACCGGTCCGTCGGGAGCTGGCAAAACAACACTGATGAAGCTTTGCTACGGTGCGTTGACGGCCACCACCGGAGATGTCCAGATTTTCGGCCAAGATGCGCGTGATCTTGACCGAGATGCCGTGGCACTTGCCCGCCGACGGGTTGGGGTGGTTCATCAAGACTGCCAGTTTCTGGATCACCTGTCGCTTGCTGAAAACGTCGCCTTGCCACTCACCGCTGCGGGCCGGGCGAATGAGGCCGCGGGAAACCTCGACGACCTGCTGGCCTGGGTTGGGTTGTCAGCGCAGGCGCGTCAATTGCCACCCTCGCTGTCGGGCGGCGAACGGCAGCGCGCTGCCTTGGCCCGGGCGGTCATAATGTCGCCAGATGTCATTTTGGCGGATGAACCGACAGGCAACGTAGATTGGGAGATGTCTCAGCGGTTGCTGACTTTGCTGGTTGAATTGAACCGTATGGGAAAGGCGGTTTTCGTCTGCACCCATGATCTGAACCTGATCCGTGCGGCGAAGTCGCAAGTTCCTGCGCGTGTCTTGCGCCTTAGAGATCGGCGGTTACAGGCTGCGGGGGCCGAACTATGAGCGGCGCGGCGCGGTTGCCCAAGCTTCTTGCCCTTCTTGCAGGCGACGCGCAGGCGGATCGTGCCGTTCCGCCGACAGGTTTCACGGCCCGGCTCACGGTCTTTACTGCTGCTGCCATGGCGTTTCTTGCTGTCTTTGCCTTGGCGCTCTCGCTGGCGACCGGACGATTGGCGGAACGTTGGGGCGATGAACTGGCGCGAACGTCGACATTGAGGATTTCCTCACCTGCCGAGCAAATGGCCATTCAGACGGAGGCGGCGTTGCGTGTGCTGTCGACCACGCCCGGGATCGCGGAGGCGCGGGCGCTGACGTCTCAGGAACAACGGGATCTGCTGTCACCATGGTTTGGGCCTGAGTTGCCTGTTGAATTGCTGCAGGTGCCGGCTTTGATCGAGATTGTTGAGGATGCGGATGGCTATGATGCAATCGGATTGCGGGCGCGCCTTGCGGCCGAAGTCCCGGGGGCTGTTTTAGACGATCACACGCGCTGGCGCAGGCCCCTGATTGAAGCGGCAGGGCGCTTGCGGCTTATGGGCAATGTTTCACTCCTGCTGATTGCGGGGGCAACAGCGGCCATGATCACGCTGGCTGCGCAAGCTGCTTTGGCCGCAAATGCACAGGTCATTCAGGTCTTACGGCTGGTTGGCGCACGCGATGTCTATATCGCCCGTGCCTTCGTCCGGCGATTCACTCTACGCGCTTTGACGGGGGCCGCTGTTGGCACTGTTGCGGGGCTTCTTGGGGTGTTTTTGTTGCCAAGCGCTGATGCGGCGGGGGGCTTTCTGACAGGATTGGGGTTTCAGGGTTGGGGTTGGCTTTTGCCGCTGGTCATACCTGTGATCGCCGCGGCCATTGCGTTTGTCGCGACCCGGCAAGCGGCCTTGCGCACGTTGAACCGTCAGTCATAGTGAGCGCAGCACTGGAAGGGGCTTAACTCATGTCTAAACCTGCATTTCTGATCCAATGGGTCCGCTCACTGCTTTTTGTGGGACAAGCCTATTTCATGATGCTGGTCATCGGCTTGCTTTACTTTCCCTGGGCTTTGTTTTCGCGGCACGGCGCAATGGCGGGTTGCCACGCCTGGTGCGTTTGGGTCCGGTGGACCGCCCGCTGGATGGTTGGACTTGAGACGGAAGTGCGCGGTACGCCACCCACCGACGAGGTGATCATCGCAGGCAAGCACCAATCGTTCCTTGACATCATTTTGATCTTTGGAGCGGTCCCTGCCGGTAAGTTCATTATGAAAAAGCAGATCCTCTATACGCCGATCATCGGGCAATACGGCGCGCGCATCGGCTGTGTGGCCGTGGACCGGGGAAAGAGGACCGAGGCGATCAAGAAGATGGTTCGCGAAGTGGCCGAAGGATCGGCTCACCCCGGGCAATTGATCATCTACCCGCAAGGCACACGTATCAAACCGGGGGTCAAGGCGCCTTACAAGGTGGGCACTGGGGTGCTCTACAAGGAAACTGGGCAGGATGTTGTGCCTGTGGCCTGCAACGTTGGCCTGTTCTGGCCGCGTACTGGGATCATACGGTGGCCGGGGACCGCGATTGTCGAGTTTCTGCCGCGCATCCCTGCGGGGCTAGAGCTCGACGAGTTTATGCAGCGGCTTGAGAGCGACATTGAAACCCATTCGAACCGCTTGATGGCAGAAGCTGGCTTCACCCAGATTGAGGCGTGAAAAAAGTGAACACTCTTTCTGACGTTGCCGAGCTGGAAGCGCTCTACGGGACGCCGGGCGAGGCCTCTATTATCAAGGTCGCATCCGCGCTGACACCACTTTATCGCAAATGGATCATGTCCTCGCGGTTTTGCGTTCTGACGACTGTCGGGCCTGAAGGCACCGACGGAAGCCCGCGCGGCGATGACGGACCTGTTGTCCAAGAGCTGGACGCTCAGACGCTGCTGCTGCCGGATTGGCGCGGCAACAATCGGATCGACAGCCTCCGCAACATTGTACGCGATGGGCGGGTCAGCTTGATGTTCATGGTGCCGGGCTCTGCCAATGTCGTGCGGGTCAACGGCACGGCCGCATTAACCACGGACGCCGACATATTGGCCAGGTTTGAGCAGAAAGGGCGGCAGCCCCGGTCCGTGATCGTGATTTCAGTGGCCGAAATCTACAGCCAATGCGCCCGCGCAATTCTGCGGGCTGGCATCTGGTCAAACGAGGACGAAAGCGCGGCCTTGCCCACTGTGGGCGAGTTGCTTGCTGAGGCAAAGGCCGGGTTTGACGGTGCGGAATATGATGCGGCCTGGGCTGGGCGTGCGGCAAAAACGATGTGGTAGGGACAGACAGACGATGACAAACGCAAAACGCATTATCCTTAGCAGTGATCATGGTGCGATTGAATTGCGTCAGGCCATTGCCACCCACGTGGCAGAGCGTGGCTGGACGGTAGAGGATATTGGTCCCACTACGACTGAAAGCACGAATTACCCCGAGCATGGGGCCGCTGCCGCCCGGCGCGTCGCGGCGGGTGAGTTTCAGTTTGGTATTATTCTGTGCGGCACGGGGCAGGGCATCATGATGTCCGCCAACAAGATCGAAGGTATCCGCTGCGGTGTGTGCAGCGATACATTCTCGGCCAAAATGATCCGCGCCCACAATGATGCCAACATGCTGGCACTTGGCGCGCGGGTGCTGGGCCCGTCACTGGCTATTGAGATCGTCGACGCTTTCTTGGACGCGTCGTTCGAGGGCGGTCGACACGCGACGCGTGTTGACATGATCAAAGCGTTAGAAGCCGAGCGCACCTAGGCGGCGAGGCCGCGGGATCCAAGCTCTAGGTATTTGCTCCGCCGATCTGCACGCAACGCATTTGCATCCATACCGTCCATATCGGCCAGCATGGTCTGCAAAGCGGTTCCGACAGAGGCAATTGTATCCTCTGCTGCGCGATGTGCGCCGCCCAAAGGTTCCCGGATGATCTGGTCGCAAACGCCCAATTCAAAGAGGTCCTGCGCGGTAAGGCGCAGGGCTTCGGCGGCCTCGCGCATCTTCTCGGCGTCTTTCCACAAGATGGAGGCGCATCCTTCGGGCGAGATGACGGAGTAGATCGAATGCTCAAGCATCGCAACCTTGTTGGCGGTTGCAAAGGCCACGGCCCCGCCGGACCCACCCTCACCAATGATGACGGAGACGAGCGGTACGCCCAATTGCAGACACTTTGCGGTGCTGGAAGCGATGGCCTCGGACTGGCCACGCTCTTCGGCGCCCTTGCCGGGATAGGCGCCGGGGGTGTCGACGAGTGTGATCACGGGCAGGCCAAACCGGTCTGCGAGATCCATCAAGCGGATCGCTTTGCGGTAGCCTTCGGGCCGCGCCATACCAAAGTTCCGCTCAATCCGGGATTTGGTGTCGTTCCCCTTTTCGTGGCCGATCACCACAACAGGACGGTCACCCAAACGCCCAAGCCCGCCCATGACTGCGTGGTCATCGGCGAAGTTGCGGTCCCCGGCGAGCGGGGTATATTCCGTGAACAGCGCGTTAATATAGTCCCGGCAATGTGGCCGCTGCGGATGCCGGGCCACCTGACATTTTCGCCAGGGCGTCAGATCGCCATAAAGGCTTGCCAACATATCGGCGGCCTTTTTGTCCAGTGCGGCGGCCTCTTTTTCGACGTCCATCTCTTCGTTGGCGCGGGCCATAGCCCGCAGCTCTTCTGCCTTGCCCTCAATCTCGGCCAATGGCTTTTCGAATTCGAGATAGTTCGTCATTCTGATGTCTCCGCCTGTTCTCTCTGATATGGGGCAGGGCGCAGAAAGTTGCAACTCAGCAAGATTTGTGACGGCGGTGTTGGGTAGGGATGACGCATGACCCATCAAGAGACCACAAAGACCCGGGATATCGAGCGCCGTGTGTTGCGCGTTCTGGAATATATCCACGACAATCCGACCGGTGACCTGTCACTTGACGCTTTGGCGGATGTGGCGGCGATGAGCCGGTTTCACTGGCATCGCGTTTATCGGGCGGTGATCGGCGAGACTGTGGCTCAGACTGTCCGCCGCAGGCGGCTGCATCTCGCCGCGATTGCCTTGGTGCAATCAGATCAACCCGTCCCGCAGATCGCAGAGAGCGTCGGATACGATAACCCCGCGAGTTTCAATCGCACTTTCAAGGATCTCTATGGTGTCAGCCCCAAAGCGTTTCGCGACATCGGAGTGTTGCGCGCGCCCGTCATTCAAATGCCAACAGGAGATACAATTATGGATTACACCATTGAGATTAGAGAAGAACCCGCACGTCGCCTCGCGGCAATGCCGCATGAAGGAGCCTATCATGAGGTTAATCGCGCGTTTGAACGGCTTGCCGCTGTGGTTGGATCGCGAGGCCTATTTCCACAAGCAGGCCACATGGTTGGCGTGTTTTATGATGATCCATCCTCTGTTGCAGAAGCTGAGTTGCGGAGCCACGCTGGCCTCGAAATGCCCGATGAGGTCGCTCTGGATGAGCCGCTCGAAACTTTGAATTTGCCGTCCGGGCGGCACGCGGTGTTGCGCTTTACCGGGCCATATGTCGGCCTCGCGCAGGCGTATGAGCAACTGTATTCGCAATGGCTTCCTGCGTCTGGCGAAGCGCCAGCGGATCATCCGTCTTTTGAAGTTTACCTCAACTCGCCAATGGACACGGCCCCCGATGATCTGGTCACCGAAATCTGTTTGCCGCTGGCCTAGGATGGAGAACCGCGGACCCACCACCGGCCAGGCCACTATGGACGCGGTGGTTGGATGAGGGCCGCGCCTAGGGGTTAATGCCCGGCGATCATCTCAGATTGCCGGACAATAACCTCTGCCTGTTTGATCGACGCGATGTCGACAAGGCGGCCTTTGTAGACGGTGGCACCTTCGCCACGGGCTTTGGCGTCTTCCATTGCAGCAAGGATTTCGCGCGCTTCGGCCACGGCTTCATCTGAAGGAGTGAAAACTTCATTGGCCAGGGCAATCTGTTTGGGGTGGATCGCCCATTTGCCAACCATGCCAAGCGTCGCGGACCGCAGGGCTTGCGCTCGGTAGCCTTCGTCGTCTGAAAAGTCACCGAAGGGGCCGTCAACGGGCAAGACGCCGTGGGTGCGGCAGGCGGCGACGATGGCAGTCTGCGCCCAGTGCCATGGGTCTGAGTAATGCTTCGTCTCTCCATGCAGCATGTAGTAATTGTCCTGGGTGCCACCGATGCCAGTGGTTTGCATGCCCATAGAGGCCGCGAAATCTGCGGCGCCAAGGCTCATGGCGGCCATGCGGGGGCTGGAGGCTGCGATCTCTTCGACGTGGGCAAGACCGGCCGCGCTTTCGATGATCACCTCAAAGGTGATGGGTTTGGTGCGCCCTTTGGCTGCCTCGATGGCCGTGACAAGTGCGTCGACGGCATAGACATCGGCCGCGCAACCGACCTTTGGGATCATGATCTGATCAAGCCGCTCCCCAGCTTGCTCCATCAAGTCCACAACGTCGCGGTACCAGTAAGGCGTGTCGAGTCCATTGATCCTCACCGAGAGAGTTTTGGTGCCCCAATCCTCGCTGCTGATGGCTGCGATGACATTTGCGCGGGCGGCGTCTTTGTCCGTTGGAGCGACGCTGTCCTCAAGATCGAGGTTGATCACGTCCGCAGCTGATGCAGCCATTTTCGCGAAAAGCTTGGTGTTGGAGCCGGGCCCGAAGAGTTGGCAGCGATTGGGACGGGCAGGTGGAGTGGGTTGAAGGCGAAAGGACATAGGTGGATTCCGTGGGTAATGATATTGCGTGGTGAGTTAGCGTTTTGGTATGTTATTGCGGCGGGAGCGGCAAGCGTATTTTGCACCTGCAGCATTCGGGTTCAAGAGAATGTACATCCGATCCGCGAACTCATGCGTTTGCTAGCCGAACGCCGCTGATCCTGCCCCGGCCATCATTGTTTCAGACACCACCAGAGATCGCGTTCAGCGCCCGTCATCTACGGGCAATTATGCGTGGCGCTTTGGTCTTTTTTGGCGTTCATGCCGTTGGCAGAAAGCATTGATTGCTTTCGGGAGATAACAGATCTTACTGTATTGACGCGCGAATCTGAGGGGCACGGCAAATAACGCGCAAGATTTTTGCAAGAAGATGCAAAAATTGAAACTTTCCTTCGAAAAATTCAGGCCAGTGTTAGTCTTATCGCAGGACATTCGCTGACTTTCGCGACATATCTGCCTCGAGAGTGATGGAGGCTGACCAATGATTGAAACACCGTATCTTTTGTTCCTCGGCGATGCGCCAGACCAACTGGCGGCGAAAGTCGCGCAGGGTATCAAGGACTGGCGCCCTGAGAACTCGGTTGGCCAGCTGCGCCTGGAGGGCTGCGGTGCAGATGTTGGTTTGACGGATATGACGCTGGAAGAGGGTCTGGCCGCTGGTGCCAAGACGCTGGTGATCGGTGTGGCTAACCGGGGCGGTGTGATTTCAGACAAATGGAAAGCGGTACTGATTGAGGCGTTGGAAGCGGGCTATGACATCGCGTCTGGCCTTCACAACTTGCTGCGGGATGAGGGTGATCTTGCCGCTGCTGCGATGGCGCATGGCCGAACCCTGTTCGATGTGCGCATTCCGTCAGTCGCCTACCCAATTGCCAATGGCGAAGCCCGGACCGGCAAGCGCTGTTTGGCGGTAGGGACGGATTGTTCCGTCGGAAAAATGTACACTGCGATGGCTGTTGAGAAATCTATGGTGGAACGCGGCATGAAGGCCACATTCCGCGCAACCGGGCAAACGGGGATCCTGATCACCGGCGGTGGTGTGCCACTTGACGCCGTCATCGCAGACTTCATGGCAGGCTCGATCGAGTATCTGACGCCCGACAATGATGATGATCACTGGGATCTGATCGAAGGGCAGGGGTCGTTGCACCACATGTCTTACTCGGGTGTGTCGCTCGCGCTGATCCATGGCGGGCGTCCGGATGCATTGATCCTCTGTCACGAGCCGACCCGAACCCACATGCGTGGGTTGCCACATCGCGATCTGCCGAGCCTTGAGCAGGCGCGTGACACGGCCATGACCATGGCGCTGGACGCCAACCCAAATGTGAAAATGGTGGGTATTTCGGTCAACACGCAGCATTTGAATGAAGAAGATGCGCTGGCCTATCTTGCCAAAGTTGAGGCTGAGATGGGTCTCCCAACGGTTGATCCGTTCCGACAAGGAGCGGACCGCCTGGCGGAAGCTTTGGCTGCAGTGTAAGACAGCACACCGCCGGTGGCCCATGAGGGAGCCTCCGGCGGGGATTATTTTAGCCAGAAGAAGCTGAGGAATGCGAGATGATCGAGGTCAGGACACAGGCCTTCCCACTTGCCCGGGTTTTCACCATCTCGCGCGGGTCACGCACTGAAGCCAAGGTCCTGTCCGTGACAATCACGCGGAACGGCATCTCAGGCTGGGGGGAATGCGTGCCCTACGCCCGCTATGGTGAAACCATGGAAAGCGTGACGCGCCAGATTGAGGCGTTGCCTATCGAAATTTCTCGCCAGGAGTTGCAAGACGCATTGCCTCCGGGCGCCGCGCGGAATGCGGTCGATTGTGCGCTGTGGGATATCGAAGCTAAGGCAGCGGGCAAGCCTGTGTGGGAATTGGCGGGTCTGCGCGCGCCGGGACCGGAAATCACCGCCTATACGCTGTCGCTTGACACGCCAGAGGCGATGGAAGCGCAGGCGCGGGACAACGCGGCGCGCCCCTTGCTGAAGATCAAGCTGGGTACTCCGGATGATATGCCGAGGCTCGAAGCTGTACGGCGAGGCGCGCCTGATGCGCGGATCATTATTGATGCCAACGAAGGGTGGTCAGCGGAGGTCTATGCCGAGCTTGCGCCGCATCTGATTGGTCTGGGGGTGGAACTGGTTGAGCAACCTCTGCCCGCGGGCGACGATGACGCCTTGCGTGAGATCGAACGCCCATTGCCCGTCTGTGCGGATGAGGCCTGCCATGACCGTGCCTCCTTGCCGGGGCTGAAGGGCAAATACGATGTGGTCAACATCAAGCTCGACAAAACGGGTGGATTGACGGAGGCGCTGGCGCTTCGGGCTGCGGCCGAGGCCGAAGGATATGGCATCATGGTTGGCTGCATGGTTGGCACCTCTTTGGCGATGGCGCCGGCGACGCTGTTTGCCCAAGGTGTGGGCTGGACGGACCTCGATGGGCCCCTTCTGCTGGCCGAAGATCGCGAGCCACCGCTTGTTTTTGATGATCTGGGTGTGCATCCGCCGTTGCCGGCATTGTGGGGTTAGGCCGTGATGCATGCAATCCACTTGGACCCCTAGCGTTTCAACGCTAAGAGGCGTCATCAATTCATCCCAGATCTTGCGACAGCACTCGCAAGTGAACCGTTTTGAAAGGAAGGCCTGAGCCATGAGCCGCATTGTTTACGTCAACGGAGAGTATCTGCCCGAAGAAGAGGCAAAGATTTCCATCTTTGATCGCGGATTTTTGATGGCGGACGGCGTCTATGAAGTGACCAGTGTTCTGGATGGCAAACTGGTGGACTTTGATGGACATGCTGTGCGGCTGGAACGGTCCTTGCGCGAGCTGGAGATGAACCAAGACTTTAGCAAGGAAGACCTCCTTACCATCCATCGCGAACTTGTCGCGCGCAATGAGATCGTGGATGGACTTGTCTATCTGCAGATCACGCGCGGCTCTGACGGGGATCGTGATTTTGCTTATCCGGCGGCAGACACGCCAACGACCCTTGTGCTGTTCACCCAGTCCAAGCCTGCGCTGGTGTCCTCACCCGCTGCTGAGAAGGGTCTCAAAGTCATCAGCATCGAGGATCAGCGTTGGGCGCGGCGCGACATCAAGACGGTCCAGCTTCTTTATCCGTCGATGGGCAAGATGATGGCCAAGGCGGCTGGCGCGGATGACGCCTGGATGGTTGAGGACGGGGCTGTCACGGAAGGTACGTCGAATAACGCCTATATCGTAAAGGGCAACACAATCATAACGCGCCACCTGAGCAATGACATCCTGCACGGTATCACTCGAGCCGCCGTTTTGCGCTTTGCAGCCGAAGCACAAATGAAGGTGGAAGAACGGAGTTTTACAGTCGAAGAGGCGCAGGGCGCTGATGAGGCCTTTATCACTTCGGCGACAATGTTCGTAACCCCGGTCGTTGAGATTGACGGTAGAGCTGTGGGAACTGGCAAGCCAGGATCTGTCGCGGGCCGCTTGCGTGACATCTATATTGAAGAGAGCCGCAAGGTCGCCGTCTGACGGATTTCAGGATCAATTAATGCTTGGGTGCTGAGCGCTGAGTGTGGCTTGCCGTCCAAGATTTGATTGTGGCTTGTCCTGCACTTTGACAAAGAGGTCACCGTCCACGTCCAGCCGATCTGTCGCCTGCCTGATCGCGAGGGGCGCAAAGATGACTTGGCGCGGGCCTAGCGTCACTTTGTTGGCGAGGATGGTGACGACTTCACCATTCAAGAGGATTTCTGTGTCTGTGCCGTTTCGAGACAGTCGAGCCGTGACCCGATCCGTTTCTGAGGCTTCGGCCACAACGATGTGGACTGCGTCCTGATCGCGAAGGGCTTCAATGGTCACCGGGCCGTGCAGTGTGTCGATGCCGGGTGCTACGTAGAGGATCTGGCTGTCGTCGACGGTGTTGAGTTCAACGTCAGAAAAGATGTTTGAAACGTCAGTGTCATCGAGGGCCATAACAGGAGTTCCTTCTGAAAAGGGGGGAGGAGCTGAAATTGGGGTCGTGTCTTCAAAGAGCGGCAGTTCGAGCTGTTCTTCGAGCGCGGCCTGCGCGTCAGGTGTGGCCGAGGGTGCCGCGGCATCGCGGTCCGCAACGGGCCGCGGTTGCTGAGGTTGCAAAATGCGGTCTTGCCCGCCGATCACGCCAACAACCGCAAAGATCGCCAATGAGACAGGCAGCAGCAGGTCCAACATATAGCAGCCCCCCTTTGGCTGATTCCATGAGCCAACAGACTGCGGGGGAAATGGGGCAGGTTCGGGGCAAAAGGGCGTAGAACTGGTGTTTCATTCTGCGCAACAATAGGAAAATTGAGCGTATTGTTGCGCAGAACCGCCGTTATGCGTCGCTGAGTGCAGCTTGAAACTGCCGAGCCAGCGTCTCGGTCTGGTCTGCGCTTGCGCCACCGATTAGCAAATATTCCAGCCCATCGAGCGAAAACGACGTACTGTGAAGGCCCTCGCGTTCAACCGAAGTAAATGTGTCGGAGGCAGGACCCGACGCATGGATCACACAGAGGGCAACGGGCTGTCCTGTCCCATCTGAAAAGACGATTTGCGCGAGTGGTGTGTCTTCAAATGCCAACATCTGAGCACGCAAGAGCGTCAGATCGGTCGCATCGCGCACCACGTTAAGGGGGATTGCGCGCCCGAGTGTTTCTGCCACGTGATCAAACTGGCTGGCGAGCGCCATGGGTTCTGGCGTCACGATGGAAATCGTCTCGGCGCTGTAGAGGGCCTGATACGCGGCAACCTGATCCATCCATCCGCGATTTTCTGGCGTGGCACCCGACCACCAAAAGCCAATCGTTCCGGCCACTACGGCCGCCGCAAGTCCGGCTGCGAGTAGAGGCCAAAACGGGGGTTTGCTGGAGGCAGGTTCGGGGAACGTGCGATCTGTACCGACGCTCGCAATGCTTGGGCCGATCAGGTCTGACAAGGGGTCAAGCGACAGCAGACGATCTTCGAAAGCTTTGTCCTCTGCCAACGCCGCCTCGATGGCCTCAGCCACGTCAGGCGAAGCTGACCCGTTCAAGTAGTCGAGCAACTGGCGATCCGTAAATGTCACGATGATCCCTTTGTCTTTGACGGGCATTGGTCTGTTGCGTTCAGCGCGCTTAGTTTTTGCCGTGCGGTCGAAAGTCTACTCATGATTGTACCGATTGGCACGCCGAGAATCTTGGCGGCTTCGCTATATCGAAAGCCTTCGACATACACCAAAAAAACGGTCTCGCGCTGGGCCTCGGGCAGTTTCATCACTTGGGTAAACACTTCAACAGCGAAAATATTCGTCTCTGCGTCTGGATGAAGAGAGGCCAAGTCTGCTTCGCGTGTTGCATCAAGCGACTGAGCGGCACGGATCGCGTTTGAGCGGAGTTGGTTGACCCAGATGGACCGGCAGATGGTCATGCACCACGCCGTCAGATTGCCGTGACCATCAAATTGCCGATGTTTCTCCATTGCACGGAGGCATGTAGACTGGACCAAATCATCCGCCACATCTGGCCGGCCCGAGAGCGACAAGGCAAACCGCCAAAGCGCAGGCATCAGTGGCGTCAAATGCCGCCCCATCGCTCCAGCCGAAGTATTTGCGCGTTTCATTGAATAATTCGGCCCTCTGAAGTGTTCACCCTGTGAGCCGGGTGGTTTTGCCGCGGCGGTCATTGGCTATATTGGGAGACTATCAGATGACAAATCTATTCAAAACGGCGGCCCTTGTCGGTTTTGTGATGAGTGCTGGCGCGGCCTGGGCGGATGGCCATGCTGCGCAGTGGACGTTGGACGAGGAGATATCGAATGTCTCTTTTGGGTCCATCAAAAATGATGCGGTGGGCGAAAGCCACAGCTTTGAAAGCCTGTCCGGAACAGTGGATGCCGATGGCAATGTGTCCGTCATTCTCGACCTCACGTCTGTACAGACCAACATCGATATCCGGAACGAGCGGATGGGTGAGCATGTCTTTGCAGGTGCGGCCAGCGCCGAGCTGACGGCCACTGTCGATATGGAAGCGATGAATGCGCTTGCCGTTGGTGAGGCGACCACAATGGAAGTTGATGGCACGCTGCTGCTCCTTGGTGGGGATCTGCCGCTTTACGTGAATATGTTCGTGCTGCGGACCTCAGAGGATCAGGTTTTGGTGACGACAGATGGCATGCTTTTCGTCACCACTGAGGAGGCAGGCGTCGACGCAGGCGTGTCAATTTTGCAAGAGCTGGCCGGACTGGACAGCATTACGCGAGTGTTCCCGGTTTCGATGCGATTGATGTTTAACGCAGGCTGATCCAGTTCCGAAATGAGGGCGCTTATTGGTGCCCTCATTTTTGTCTTGTCCGGCGTTTGTCTTCTCTCTACGACTTTGCCGTCGAGGGAGGACATCATGGCAAAAACGATCGTAAATTCTTGGAATGAGTGGGACCCGCTCAAGCATGTCATCGTAGGGCGGGCGGACGATTGCCATATCCCCCCCGAAGAGCCCGCACTTGATGCCAAAGTGCCCGAGGACAGCGATATGCGCGGCCAATGGGGCCGCCGTCCGCAAGAGACGATTGATCGCGCCAACGAGCTTTTGGATAACTTTGCCGCCCTGCTGGAAAAGCGCGGGGTCACTGTGGACAGACCAACATCCATTGATCATTCAATGCCCGCCACGACGCCAGATTTCCACACGGAAAGCCAGTTCGGTTGCATGCCGCCTCGGGATGTACTGTTGACCGTCGGTTCGGAAATGCTTGAGGCGACGATGTCCTATCGCTGCCGGTGGTTTGAGTACCTCAACTACCGGCCGCTGATGCAGCGTTACTTTAACGAGGACCCCAATTTCCGCCATGAGAGCGCACCCAAGCCGCGGCTCACCGATGCGGATTATCACCCCGATTACCTCAGTGACAAAATTGGCGTCGAAAAGCGTCTGCAATGGGCCGAGGAGAAGTTCTTTGTAACGACCGAGGAGGAGCCGCTGTTTGATGCTGCAGACGTCCTGCGGTTTGGCCGCGATCTGGTTGTGCAACATGGGTTTACGACAAACCTCAAGGGGATCGAATGGCTGCGCCGCCACTTCCCGGATCACCGCGTGCATACTGTCAATTTCCCCGGCGATCCCTATCCGATCCATATCGATGCGACCTTCACTCCGCTGCGCCCCGGTTTGATCCTGAACAACCCGCAGCGCCGTCTGCCAGAGGATCAGCGTAAGATGTTCAACGATAACGATTGGGAGATCGTGGACGCCGCACAACCGGCGCACAATGCGCCGCCACCGCTGTGCTATTCGTCAACGTGGCTGAGTATGAACGTGCTTGTCCTTGATCCCAAGACAGTCTGCGTAGAGAAATCAGAAGTCTATCAGGCCGAACAAATGGACAAGTTGGGCATGGAGGTCGTCGAAGTGGATCTGCGCGACGCCTACGCCTTTGGTGGCGGCCTGCATTGCTGTACTGCTGATGTCTACCGCGAAGGTGGGTGCGAGGATTACTTCCCGAGCCTGTCCTGAAGTGGCAGGCCGGGCCGTATGGGCCCGGCTTTAAACATCATCACGTAGTGATATTGGGCACTAGCTCTAACGTTAGGGTGTTGGGATCAGTCACACCTGTCAGAACCACCAAGACTTCGTCCCGGAACAGCACTTCAGTATCGCCGCCCGTTTGGCGGGTTGTCAGCGTTTCATCGCTGCGTGCTTCTGTGACGGCTATTCGGATCGTCTCACCGGCCTCAGCGTCAGTGATCCTCGCGGGTTCGCCTGCGACATCAATCTCGGTCAGCTCAAAAAGGTCCGTGCCGGCGCCGCCAGAGATGACATCGAGCGTATCCGCCTGGAGGACGTCGTCCCCAAAGCCGCCAAACAGGGTGTCGGCTGTCGCGTCTACTGCGCCGGTGTCGACTGTGTTGAGCGTATCTGCCCCGAGGTCGCCAAACAGAGTGTTAGCGCCGGCTGCATCTGTGATCAGATCATCGCCGCTGCCACCGCGGATCAGGTCGTCTCCCCCGGTTTCGATGTTGCCACCAAAAACCGCACCATCCCCGTGAATGTCGTCACCATCGCCCAGAAAAATGCGATCATCACCCAGGCCGCCGTCAATGGCGTCATTGCCCGCGTCGCCGAACAACACGTCATTTCCGCCGTTTCCAAGCACGACGTCGTTGCCGCCGCCCGCTTCGACGATATCGATGATATCCGTGCCGTTGAAGAAGTCGTCCTGATCCCCAAGCGCGGTCTCCCGTGTTTCAGGGCCGTCATCATCGCTTTTGAAAGCATCGATGAGCAGATCAGCAATAAGGACCGTCAAAATGACGGTTGGTACTAGTGTAAACATAAGACACCCCCACAGTGTGCATTAACGTTTCATTAACACCTTGGGGAAAGTCAATGTTCAGACACATTTGAAGGCGGATCGCCGCTTGCTGGGAAACAATCAGCCGTCAGGGTGGCTTTTGTTGAAGGCGGCGCGCGCTTCGGGGGATGCGTCTGTCTGATGTTTGGCCTTCCAGTCTTCGAACGGCATCCCATAATACATCTCGCGCGCTTCGGCTTTGTCCATTGCTATGCCGCGCTCTTCTGCGGCTTCTTGCATCCAGCGGGACAAACAGTTCCGGCAAAACCCGGCAAGGTTCATCATGTCGATGTTTTGCACATCTGGCCGGTCTTGCATCAGATGCTTTTGCAACCGGCGAAAGGCGGCGGCTTCGATCTCGGTACGGGTTGAACTGTCCATGTGGTGTCTCCTACAGACCCGAACGGGCCAAAGTGTCCTCTAAAATGGGGGCGAGCCGCGCGGCCCATTTGACCTGGTCTGCGTCTGCCTCAATCAAGTCATTGCGTACTTCGATAAGGGCATTCGGACGTCCTTGCGCAAGGGCGTGGGTGTCGATGGCATCCCCCGGCAGGTGGCCGTTATAGGGCTCATTGTCGCCAATCGTGAGATCAGGCTCTTCGCGCAGACGGGCAATCAGTTGGGATGCGAGCCGGGTATCGCGGTGCGAATGCAGAACGCCAACGTCCCAAGGGCGTGGCGGTCGGCCGCGCAGTTGCGGTGTAAAGGAGTGTATGGCGAGAATGACGGTGTCGGGCCGACGGGCGGCGAGGGCCTCAAGCGCTGAATGATAGGGGCGATGAAGACGCTCGAGGCGGGTTTTGATGTCAGCGTCCGTGGCATAGCGGTTGGCTGGAATGATGGTGCCGTCATAGAGGCGCATCATCAACGTAGGATCATCTTCGCCCCGGTTTGGGTCAATCACCAACCGTGAGAAATGAGACCCGATAACAGGGCTTTTCAACGCATCGGCCAATGACCTGGCCAATCCCCAGGCCCCGACGTCATAGGCGATGTGGCGCGCCATATCCGCGGCGGGAAGCCCCAGCCCGCCGTTGTTGATCCAATCGGGCACGTGGTTTGATGCGTGATCACAGGTCACGAGCCAGCGCCCGGGCCGATCCTCACCGATGATATTATATGCAGTGTCTGTCATTCCGTCCGTTTAATCACTTTGGTAGGCAGAGGGTAGTTGCTGGCGCACAGGTTTTGCGCAATAAGAGCGGCGACCAGAACGTTAGCGGTAACACTTGCCGCCCAAGGGGACAAAGGGACCAAGATATGAGACGCCATCGCAATGTGAAAATCGTGGCAACCCTTGGCCCCGCGTCGAGCACTTACGACCAGATTCGCGCCTTGTTTGAAGCTGGCGCAGATGTGTTCCGTTTGAACATGTCACACGGCAGCCATCCCGAAATCGCGGAGCGTCACGCCATCATCCGCAAGATCGAGGCCGACCTAGGCACGCCGGTTTGCATTCTTGCCGACCTTCAGGGGCCAAAGCTTCGGGTCGGTGTCTTTGCGAATGATGATGGCGAAGATCTGGCTGTTGGCGCGTCCTTCCGTTTGGATTTGAAGGATGCGCCAGGGGATGCGTCACGCGTTCAACTGCCACACAAAGAGATTTTCGATGCTCTGGAACCCGGCGCGCATTTGCTTGTCAACGATGGCAAGATCAAGCTGCGGGTCATTGAATGTGGTGCGGATTTTGCCGATTGCGAAGTGATCGTGGGAGGTGTGATCAGCAACCGCAAAGGTGTGAATGTGCCTGACGTTGTGCTGCCGCTTGCTGCCCTTTCCGACAAAGATCGCAAAGACCTCGAGTTTGTGTGCGATTTGGGTGTTGATTGGTTGGCGCTCTCCTTTGTGCAGCGGCCTGCCGACGTGCACGAAGCACGCGAGCTTGCCAAAGGGCGGGCTGCGATTTTGTCTAAGATTGAGAAGCCTGCGGCGGTAAAGGCCTTTGACGATATTCTGGCCGTTTCTGATGGGATCATGGTTGCGCGCGGTGATCTTGGCGTCGAACTCCCTGTTCAGAACGTACCGCCCATCCAAAAACGCCTTGTCCGGGCCTGTCGTGAAGCAGCCAAGCCGGTCATCGTGGCGACACAGATGCTTGAGAGCATGATCGAAAGCCCGATGCCAACGCGGGCAGAAGTCTCGGATGTTGCCACTGCGATTTATGAAGGGACGGACGCGATTATGCTCTCGGCTGAGTCTGCTGCAGGCTCCTTCCCGATTGAAGCGGTGCGCACGATGGACAACGTGGCGGCCGAAGTTGAAGCTGACCCGACATACACGCAGATCATCGAGGCCTCCCGCAAGGCCAAGCGCGCAACGGTGGCGGATGGTATCGTCGCGGCAAGCCGTGAAATTGCGGAAACCACCGATGTTGCGGCTATTTGTTGTTTCTCCCAGTCCGGGACAACGGCGCTGCTCGTCTCTCGCGAGCGGCCGCGTGTGCCGATCATTGCGTTGACCAGCGTTGAGGCAACGGCGCGCCGTTTGAGCCTGTCATGGGGCTGCAACTGCGTTGTTGTGGGGGCAGTCGATCGCTTTAAGTCGGCGGTTTTGGCCGCAGTGAATGCGGCAAAATCCGAAGGATTGGCCACTCAGGATGACATGGTTGTTGTGACAGCAGGTGTGCCATTTAACACACCAGGCACAACAAACATCCTTCGCGTTGCGCCCTGCGATGAACGTAAGATTGTCCCAGCCGATCCTGAGTAATACACTTTCACCGGTGTTATTTGAGGAGGGACGGCCATGGATCCGGACCTGTTATTTGTCATCGGTATCTTGTGTGCAGGGTTCTCAATTCCAGCTGTGATCGGCGCCTTTTCCGAAGGTCGCGCCCCTCGTGCTGCGGCGATCATGATCATGATTGGGGGTGGTTTGGTCGCTATTGCCGCCCTTGAACGACCGGGAAATTACTCGATTGAGGGTATTCCTGATGTGTTCACAAGCGTCGTCGGGCGCTACATCAACTAGGCTGTTCCAAAAGGCCCGGTAGATCGGATTGCGCTCATTGGCATGAATTGAACTGCACATGTGCATAGTGCACATATCGGCACATTGACGCTACGTGAGCCAAGAAAGCACCTTTCCAAGTCGTCCTATCTTCAGAGCAACTTTGGAGAAGATGCGATGACACGATTTTGGACAACGACCGCTTTGGTATGCGTTTTGGCAGGGTCGGCTGGCGCCGATGTGATCAATGCCAGTAGCCAGATTGACGCGGCAACGGTATTTCCACAAGGGGCAGCGATTTCGCGCATCGCTCCATTTGAGGCGGCCGCGGGGACCCACAGTATCGAAGTGCGTGACCTGCCGCAGAATTTGCAAGCGAGCAGTCTTCGGGTCACAGGGGCGGGAGATGCGCCGTTCCGTATTCTTTCTGTCAATCACCGAATTGACCGGTTGCCCCCGGCAGACCCAATGAACAGTCCAGGTTTCGTTGAGTTACAAGTGCGCATCGACGCAAAGCAAACAGACATCGAGACGCTGCAGTCCGAGCGTCGTGTGTTCGGCGTGGAGGTTGACGTCGCCAACGGCCGGCTACGCATGGTTGAGGCGTTGATGACGCGTGAGCCGCAGCGGATGGTGGATGATGTGGAACAAGGGGCAGATCCACTGGGCTGGGCGCAAACGATCACTGTTCTGGCCGAGCAGATGGATGTCGCCTTGCGTGCAAAGCTGGCCGCGGAAACAGAGATCGCCGTGATCGACGAGGCGATACTGGAGTTGCGCACAGATATTGCGCGGCTGCAGCAGGAACAGGCGGCGATCCAGCTGCCGCCGGTATTGCAGTCCGTCGCGACGATCGAGATTGCGGCGCAGAGCGATGTCTCTGGCACATTAGAACTCTCGTATCGCGATCGCAACGCAGGGTGGGCGCCGGTCTATGACCTGCGGCTTGAGCAGGGAGAGGTGGCAACACTGGACATCGAACGGCATGCGCGGATTTGGCAAAATACCGGTGAGAATTGGGATGACGTTGCCGTCACTCTATCAACTGCACGAACCACCGGCAGGATGGAGATGCCGGAGTTTGACGAGTATATCGTGACCCTCGGACATCCGATCCTGCTCCAGAGCGAGGCGGAAGAATGGGAAGACCAAGAGGCCTTGCGGTATCAACCTACTCTGGACGGCAACCTGAGTGACGTTTTTGTGGCACCCGGAGTGGCTGATGTCGTTGCAACGCGAGAGGAGGCGCAGGTCGTTATGGCTGGACGGACAGTGACCTATGCTTTGGATGCCCGGGCAGACATTGATGGAGATGGTACTGTGCGGCAGCTGCTGATTGACGCGGAGCAGATTGAGGCTGACACCGTGGCCCGCGCGACACCACGTCTTGACCCCAACGCCTACCTTTATGCGCTAGCGACCAACAGCTTTGGCGGGCCGATCCTGCCCGGGCGGGCCTCAACATATCTGGACGGCGCGTTTGTAGGTGAAGGGATGCTGCCGTTTACTGCTGTGGGGGCCGAGCTTGATCTGCCCTTTGGTCAGCTGGACGGCGTCCTCGTCTCGGCTGAGATCATGGATCGAGAGCAAGGAGACTACGGGCTTCTGTCGACAACGAACACACAGCTGGAAGCCTATCGCCTGACCGCGGAAAGTGTGTTGGACTACGGCGTCATGCTAACACTCTTTGATCGCGCGCCGGTGTCGGAAAGTGATGATCTTCAGATTGACGTCAGTGCAAACCTGCGTCCGACGGAGGAGGATGTGAATGGCCGCCGTGGTGTGACCGCTTGGACATTCGAGCTGCCCGCCGGAGAGTCGCAAGAGATTGAATTTGGGTATGAGATGTGGTGGCCCGGCGACGAAACCCTGATTACACAGTAGGGCTGGCCAATTACGAGCCATTGGGTGCCGAATTCGGTGCCCAATGGCTTGCGTTTTGCGAAGGACCCCCCTAAGAGACAGCTTCGTTCCCGCGGGACCGGCCGAAGTGGCATGCCGAGTCGCGCGATCACACATCTAAAGACGGAGATGGAAATGCCGAAGATGAAGACGAAATCGAGCTGCAAAAAGCGGTTCAAAGTCACGGCCTCTGGTCGTGTTGTTGCAGGTCAGGCTGGCAAGCGCCACGGCATGATCAAGCGCACAAACAAGTTCCTGCGTAACGCACGCGGCACCACAACCCTGTGCAAGGCTGACGAAGGTATCGTCAAGTCTATGATGCCCTACGCGCGATAAGGAGCCAGAGATATGCGAGTTAAAGGTGGAACCGTCACGCACCGTCGTCACAAGAAGGTGCTCGATCAGGCCAAAGGCTACTATGACCGTCGCTCTACGACCTTCAAGGTTGCCAAGCAGGCCGTCGACAAAGCCAACCAATACGCGACACGCGACCGCAAAAACCGCAAGCGCAACTTCCGCGCCTTGTGGATCCAGCGGATCAACGCGGGCGTCCGCGCATTCGATGAGACGATGACATACTCCCGCTTCATCAACGGCCTGTCGCTGGCCGGGATCGAGGTGGACCGCAAGGTTCTGGCCGATCTGGCCGTGAACGAGCCTGAGGCGTTCAACGCCATCGTGAGCAAAGCCAAGGACGCGCTGCCCAAAGCAGCCTAACCTTCTGGCAAGATGAATTTAGGGCCGCTCCCGGAAACGGGGGTGGCCTTTTTCATGCGGCGCGATCAGCAATTACAACCCGATCGCGGCCCTTATTCTTGGCGTCATAAAGGGCAGCATCAGCGCGTGCGCTGAGTGCCGCAAATGTTGCGTCCTCTATCGCTGAAGTCGCCACGCCGACACTGACCGTAACAGCGATCCGTCCTGCCGACGTTTCATACGGCGCGGCGCCAATGGTTTCGCAAATACGTTGCGCCAATCGTGCAGCCTCATGTTCGTTTGTGTCAGCTAACAAAAGACTGAATTCCTCGCCCCCCATCCGGAAAAGTGTGTCCTGCTTGCGCAAGTCCTGACGCAGGGTTTTGGCAATACCTGATAGCACATCATCGCCGGCGGCGTGTCCGTGGGAGTCATTGATGGCCTTGAAGTGATCTAAATCGATCGCGACAACAGACATAGGTGTGCCGTGCGCCAGCCATGTGCTCCACAATCGCTTCGCCAAAGGGTCCCATGTCCGCCGATTCATAGCCTCGGTCAGTGGATCGACCTCTGATTGATGGCGGAGCTCTCTCATTTGTTCAATCAGATGCAGTTGACCGGCCAGACAGCGGGCAAGGGCGACCGTCTTCATTTGCGTCTCAACAACATCAAAGCGTTGCGCCAGGAAAGCCGCATTCAGTGTGCCAAAACATTGCCCCTGCGACACCAGCGGAGCGATGACATCCATCACAAAACCGGAGGTGGCCAAAGCACCCGCTCCAGGGCGGCTTTGATGCTCTTCCGTGTAGACGATCTCTGAGAGCCTATTGCGAAAGATGCGGCCGATGATGGTGGAGTTGATGTCAAATAGTCTGCCATCGTTGACGTTGCGCAGCCCTCCAAGATGACGGATGCAGAGCTGATCTGGCCCATGGCGCAAGGCCACACTGAACCGGTCAGCGGCAACAATAGTGCCGACCCACTTGCCAAAGCCTTGCAACGATTCATCGACTGTCTGTGCCAGCGCCAGATCATTCACCAGCCCGATCGGAAGTGTGAGATGCTCCAGCGAATGAAAATAGCCAGACAGGAAACGGTGGCCGGTATCAGATCCTTGCGTGATGTCCAAAGTGCGGCTCCCCTATTTGCCGCGAGGCTGCTTTCCGGCTTATGCCGTGTTGGGGCTTAACAAAGGGCTAAAGTCGGACGCTTGCATTCGGAGGAACGCGGCGTTACCCGAAGCGTGCAAGCAAAAGGGTGCGACGATGGACGGATTGCGCGAAAAGTATCTGGAACAAGTGGCTGGTGCTGCGGACGAAAACGCTCTGGAACAGGTGCGCGTGGCAGCCCTTGGCAAGAAGGGTGAAATCAGCCTTCAGATGCGCGAGCTGGGCAAAATGACGCCCGAGGAACGCCAGGTCGCGGGGCCTGCATTGAACGCCCTGAAGGACGAGATCAATTCGGCGCTTGCGGCCAAGAAAGTGGCTCTTGAAGACGCGGCGCTTGATGAGCGGCTGAAGACCGAGTGGCTCGATGTGACGCTGCCAACGCGCGCCCGGCGGGAGGGGACAATCCACCCCATCAGTCAGGTGACAGAGGAAGTGACCGCGATCTTTGCGGACATGGGCTTTTCCGTCGCCGAAGGGCCGCAGATTGAAAGCGATTGGTACAACTTTGATGCGCTCAATATCCCCGGCCACCATCCTGCGCGCGCCGAGATGGACACATTCTACACACACCGCAAGGAGGGCGACAATCGCCCGCCGCACGTCCTGCGCACCCACACCAGCCCAGTTCAAATCCGCTCGCTCGAGGCGAACGGCGCGCCCATTCGCATTATCGCACCGGGCCGTGTCTATCGCGCGGATTACGACCAGACGCACACGCCAATGTTCCACCAGGTTGAAGGGCTCGCCATCGACAAGGATATCTCAATGGCAAACCTCAAGTGGTGCCTTGAAGAGTTTGTGAAAGCCTTCTTTGGCGTGGATCATGTCGACCTGCGGTTCCGTGCCAGTCACTTCCCGTTCACCGAGCCGTCGGCAGAGGTCGACATCCGGTGCTCGTGGGCAGGTGGTACGCTCAAAGTTGGCGAAGGCGACGATTGGCTTGAAATTCTGGGGTCCGGCATGGTGCACCCCAAAGTGCTGCAAGCGGCTGGTGTTGATCCCGCCGCATGGCAGGGCTTTGCATTCGGCGTGGGGATCGACCGGATCGCTATGCTCAAGTACGGCATCCCGGACCTGCGCGCCTTCTTTGACAGCGATCTGCGCTGGTTGCGGCACTACGGCTTTAGCGCTTTGCAGGTGCCTGCGGTACACAGCGGGGTCTGAGGATGAGGGGGTAACCCCATCCTACGGATATGTGACATGACATTTTCCAGCCTTCCGGGCAGGGTGCTGACATGAAACATCTTATTGCTTTGCTTCTCTTTTTCGCCGCGCAGGCCAGCGCCCAAGGGTCGGTTTTGGGGGAAGACACCTGTCATCTTGATGTGCCATGCGTTGTGGGTGATCGCTCCTACCATGTGAAGGAACCTGATGGTTGGGACGGTGTGACACCGCTGCCTGTGATGATGCATTTCCACGGTTGGGCGCGGACGGGCGCGCTGCCGGTTCAACATGACAGGATTTCGGGCCACACGCGCCGGCGGGATGTGCTGCTGATCGCACCTAACGGGCGCAACAGAACGTGGAACTTCCGCGCAGGCTCGCCAGATGTGGATTTTGCGGATGACGTTCTGGCTGATGTCATAGCGCGGTATCCAGTGGATGAAGAGCGCATCTTCGTGAGTGGCTATTCTTTTGGGTCCGCCATGGCGTGGCGTTACGTCTGCGAGAGCGGCGATGACATCAGGGCCTTGCTCGCGGTCTCTGGCACGTTGCGCCGTCAGATCGGTTGCGCGGAAGCGCCACAAGTTGTGCGGCACGTCCATGGCCTTGACGATACCGTTATGGATTTCCCGATGGGCCCCGGAGGGGACGTCCTCCATCCTGTCCGGCTCTGGCGGGAGCAGTTTGAATGTGGCGAGGCTCGGGATGATGGGCCATATCAGATCGTCAGCTGGCTGAGTTTCAACCGGTACGTTTGGGACTGTCCTAGTGGTCAGGTAATTTTCGATCTGCATCCGGGCGGGCATTTCATTCCGCATGGGTGGCTGGGACGGATGCTGGACGAAGAACTGGGGCGCGAGCCGACCTATCCTTGACGCGGGCGGCGCTTCGCCCCCATCCTGCGCGCATGGATACGTTCAATCTCAGAAACCGGGTCGAAGGTGGCGGCACTGCGACGCTGAACCATTGGGGCGCCAATTCAGACTACGGGACACTTCGGTCAGTTTTGTTGGGGCCAATCGAGAACTACGAGTGGCTGCGCACCTCGAGCCTGTCCAAGAAGACATTGCGGCGCGGCGTGCAATTTGATCCGTCAGTCGCGCAGGCGCAGCACGCCGAAATGGTCAGCGCTTATGAGAGTGCCGGGGTCGAGGTGGCAACCCACGCTCCCGATCCGCATTTGCCCTATCAGGTCTATGCGCGCGACAGTTCAGTGATGACGCCCTTTGGCGCGATCATCACCCATATGTCCCAGTATTGGCGGCGCGGAGAGAATTTTCGTGCCATTGAGACGTATCAGCGCCTTGGCATCCCGATCTACGATTACGTGACAGCGGGCACTTTTGAAGGTGGCGATTTCAATGTCATCGAACCGGGCTGCGTCCTGATCGGATGGGAAGGGGATGAGGGCCGCACGCAAGAGCAGGGGGCCAAGCAAGTCGCAGGTTGGATGGAGGCTGAAGGCTGGGAGGTGAAGCTCTGCGACATTGATCCCTACTACGTCCATATCGACCTGATGGTCGTCATGCTCGCCCCAAAGCTTGCTGCGGTGTGCATTGAATGCACTGATCCCGAGGTGGTCTCGTGGCTGCGGGGGAAAGGGATCGAGATCGTCGAGGTTCCGTTTCAGGAAACAATGGCCCTCGGCTGCAATGTTGTGGCGCTGGGCGAAGACCGTGTTTTGCTGCCACATGGCTCCAAGACGTTGAAGCAGAAACTCAGTGCTCTTGGCTTTACGATCTTTGATCCAGAGTTGGACATGATTACCCAAGGCGGCGGCGGCGTCCATTGCATGTGCCAGAGCCTGATCCGTGATCCGGTTTGACATCCGTCCCCGTGCTTGAATGCGGTTGCGGGAGACGGAAGGGGCAGACAGCGCAGAAAACAGGATAAAAATAGGTCAATGATGTTAGGATGGATATTGCGCGCAAAGTAAGCTCTCTCACCCAACGGTTTGATCGCTCGCAGTTTCCCTGAGCTAGGCGCAGTAACGTGCTTTGTTGCCGGTCGCTTCCCCTTGGGGTTGGGATGGGGTAAGAGGCTGGCAACCTATTTTCCGGACGGACAAGACCCATGAAATTCACCCTGAGCTGGCTGAAATCGCACCTTGAAACCGAGGCGTCGGTTGAGGACATTTGCACCGCACTGACCGATCTTGGCCTTGAGGTTGAGGGCGTTGAAAACCCCGTAGCCAAGCTGGCGCCATTTACCATTGGCAAGGTGAAATCAGCCGAAAAGCATCCGGATGCGGACAAGCTTCGGGTCTGTCAGGTGGAAACAAAGGATGGCCCTACGCAGATCATCTGCGGAGCCCCCAACGCGCGCGCGGGCATCACTGTGGTGATTGCGTCGCCGGGCGTTTACGTGCCCGGCATCGATACGACGATCGGGGTGGGCAAAATCCGCGGGATCGAAAGCTTTGGGATGATGTGTTCAGAGCGCGAAATGGAGCTATCGGACGAACACGACGGCATCATCGAGCTTCCATCCGGAGAGGTTGGTGACAGCTTTGCTGATTGGCTGGCCGAGCATGATCCGGCGAAAGTTGATCCTGTGATCGAAATCGCCATCACGCCGAACCGGCCCGATGCCCTCGGCGTTCGGGGCATCGCGCGCGATCTTGCTGCGCGTGGATTGGGCGTCATGAAGCCGCGCGAGGTGGAGCCTGTTCCCGCAGCGTTTCCATGCCCCATCAGCGTCACCATTGACGAAGACACGAAGGACCAGGCCCCGGTATTCTTTGGGCGTCTGATCAAGGGCGTCCGGAACGGTCCATCGCCCGAGTGGCTCCAGAACCAACTGCGGGCCATCGGATTGCGCCCCATTTCGTTCCTGGTGGATGTGACCAATTGGTTCACTTACGATCTGAACCGGCCCTTGCATGTGTTTGATGCCGATAAGATCGCCGGGAACACACTGCGTTTGCACCGCGCCAAAGGCGGAGAAGAACTCGTTGGACTGGATGAAAAGCCGTATGTCTTCCCCGAGGGGGCCACGGTCATCTCTGATGATAATGGCCCTGAGAGCATCGCGGGTGTTATGGGCGGCATTGCGTCTGGCGTGACCGAAGACACAGCGAATGTCTTTGTCGAAGCCGCGTACTTTGATCCGGTCCGGACCGCCTATACGGGCCGCGCGATGAAGATTAATTCAGACGCCCGCTACCGGTTTGAACGGGGCATTGATCCTGCCTTCACGCCCGAAGGTTTGGAGCACGCGGTGCGCATGATCGTAGATCACGCAGGCGGAGAAGCCTCAGAAGTGGTGCAAGCCGGGGACATCCCGGATGTCGCGCGCAGCTATACGCTGGACACGGACCGTGTGCAGTCTCTCGTGGGGATGGATATCCCTGCGGATGTCCAGCGCAAGACGCTGACGGATCTGGGCTTTGTCATTGAGGGTGATCAGGCGCATGTCCCGTCGTGGCGTCCTGATGTGCTTGGTGAGGCCGACCTCGTAGAAGAAGTGGCCCGCATCGCTTCGCTGGAAGGATTGGTGGGCAAACCTTTGCGGCGCATGGCTGGCGTACCAAAGCCCGTGCTGACACCCGCGCAAAACCGCTTGCGCGCTGCGCGGCGTACTGCGGCAGCGCTGGGCTACAACGAATGCGTCACCTACTCGTTCATCGACAAATCCTCTGCAGCACTTTTTGGCGGCGGCGCAGACGAGACAATGCTTGAAAACCCGATCTCATCGGAGATGTCGCACATGCGTCCCGACCTGCTGCCCGGCTTGCTCCAGGCCGCGGCACGCAATCAGGCGCGGGGGTTCATGGACCTTGCCTTGTTCGAAGCAGGCGATGCATTTGAAGGCGGCGAGCCGGGTGAGCAGCAAACCATGGTGACCGGTTTGCTTGTGGGCCGGACCGGACCGAAAGACGTGCACGGTGCCTCTCGCTCTGTCGACCTTTTTGATGCCAAGGCAGATGCCGAGGCCGTGCTGGGCGCCATCGGTGCACCAGCGAAGGTTCAGATCATGCGTGGCGCCTCTGAATGGTGGCACCCCGGGCGGCATGGCAAAATCTGCCTTGGCCCGAAAAAGGTGCTGGCGGTGTTTGGTGAGCTGCACCCCAAAGTCCTTCGGGCGATGGACATCAAAGGCTCGGCTGTCGCCTTTACGATTTGGCCCAACGAAGTGCCGTTGCCGAAAAAGGCAGTCACGACGCGCGGTGCGCTTGCCGCGACCGATCTGCAGGCCGTCGAGCGGGACTTTGCCTTTGTCGTCGATGCGGATGTTGAGGCTCTGACACTTGTTAACGCGGCGGCAGGTGCCGATAAGGCTCTGATCACCGATGTGCGGGTTTTTGACGAGTTCATTGGCGGGTCCTTGGGTGATGGCAAAAAGTCTCTTGCCGTCACTGTGCGGCTGCAACCCGCCGAAAAAACGCTCAAGGATGCGGACATCGAAGTGGTCAGCGCTAAGATCGTTGAGAAGGTGAGCAAGGCCACGGGCGGTGTGCTGCGCGGCTGATCGCCGGAGTTTGAGTTTATTTGGTCAGATGAAGGGCAAACGCTATGACGTTGAAAGTCTATCTTTCGGGTGAAATTCACACGGATTGGCGCGAGCAGATCATCGCGGGTGCTGACGGGCTGGACGTGTCTTTCGACGGTCCTGTAACGGATCATGCGGCAAGCGATGATTGCGGTGTAGCCATTCTGGGGGCCGAGCCTGACAAGTTCTGGCACGATCGGAAGGGTGCCCAGATCAATGCTATTCGAACGCGGCGCGGGATCGAGGCTGCGGATGTTGTCGTGGTCCGGTTTGGTCAGCAGTATAAGCAGTGGAATGCAGCGTTTGATGCGGGGTTCGCAGCGGCGTTGGGCAAGTCACTCGTAATCTTGCATGATGCCGAGCACGATCATCCGCTCAAAGAGGTCGATGCCGCGGCCCTCGCAGTGGCGCGAGAGCCGGGCCAGGTCGTGCAAATCCTGCGCTATGTGCTGACAGGATCCTTGCCCGCTTAGCCGTCGCGTGCGGGGATGGTTTTCCCGCGTTGAACAGCCGGTCGCGCCATGAAACGCTCGACATATGCGGGGACGTTGTTCAGATCATCCCAGCCGACAAGCGGTTTTGCGCCGTAGAACTCCAGCGCGTTCAGCCATGGCGCCAAGGCGATGTCCGCGATTGAGAAATCACCAGCGATCCAATCTTTGCCGTCCAACTCCTTCTCGACCACGGCCAACAGCCTTTTTGCCTCGCTCACATAGCGGTCGCGCGGGCGAGGATCCTCGATTTCAGAGCCGGCGAATTTCACAAAGAACCCCATTTGTCCGAACATCGGCCCAACGCCGCCCATTTGAAACATCAGCCACTGAATAACTTTTGCCTTTTCTGCCGGGGTCTTCCCCAAAAGTTTTCCCGCCTTTTCAGCCAGGTATATGAGGATAGCCCCACTTTCAAAGAGCCCGATGGGTGCTCCGTCTGGCCCATTTGGATCGATGATGGCTGGGATTTTGTTGTTTGGGTTCAAAGACAAGAACTCGGGGCTTTTCACATCCGCGTCTGCCAGTGTGACGAGGTGCGGTTCATAGGCCAATCCCAGTTCTTCGAGCGCGATTGAAGCCTTTACTCCATTAGGTGTCGGGAAAGAGTAGAGCTGTATGACATTTGGATTTTTCGCCGGCCATTTATGAGTGATTTCAAACTGATCAAGCTGTGACATGGTGCGTCCTTTGTGTGTTTTTTTGATACAATGCAATGTATGGGGAAATACTGTCGCAAAAAGCCATGCACCTGCGCGCGTAGATGTGTATGACTGTGCGCACATGCGCAAACGGCAATCAGACCGGGCGCAAAGCCAAAAATACAAGGGACGAAACACATGATCAAAGAATTCAAGGATTTCATTGCCAAAGGCAATGTGATGGATATGGCCGTCGGTATCATTATCGGTGCTGCATTTACTGCAATTGTCACATCGCTGGTAGATGACCTGGTCAACCCAATTATCAGCCTCTTCATGGGTGGGGTTGATTTCTCGAGCCTCGGCATTCCGCTGACTGACGGTGAAGATGCGGCAGTCTTTGCCTACGGTAACTTCATTATGGCGCTGATCAACTTCCTGATCATCGCGTTCGTGGTCTTTATGCTTGTCAAAATGGTGAACAAGGCAAAGGGACCAGAAGAAGTAGCAGAAGAAGAGCCAGCTGGCCCGAGCCAAGAAGAGCTGCTGGCTGAAATCCGCGACGCGCTCAAAGCACGCGGCTGATCAACTGCACTCCGAAGTTTGAGGGCCCGCCGTCTTGGCGGGCCCTTTTGCGTTCACTTCTTCAGGGCCAATGTGGGTGAGATCACGTCGATCCCGAGCGCTTTGCCGACAGCATAATACGTCAGTTCGCCAGCGTGCACATTAAGGCCGTTCAGAAGGTGCGGATCATCTTCGCAGGCCTGTTTCCAACCCTTATCAGCCAAGGCCAGCATGAATGGCATCGTCGCGTTGCCCAAGGCGATGGTCGATGTTCGTGCAACGGCGCCGGGCATATTGGCCACGCAGTAGTGCATGATGCCGTCGACGTCATAGATCGGGTCCTCATGGGTCGTCGCACGGCTTGTCTCAAAGCAACCGCCTTGGTCAATGGCCACGTCGACGAGGGCTGCACCGGGCTTGAGCTCGGACAATTGCGCCCTGCTGATCAGTTTGGGGGCGGCAGCTCCGGGGATGAGGACGGCGCCCACGATAAGGTCAGCCTCTGCGGCAAGTTCGGCGGTGTTGCCTGCGCTTGCATAGCTATTCTTAAACTGGCCGCCGAAAGCGTCATCAAGGTAGCGCAGGCGCGGGAGCGAGCGGTCAAGGACCGTCACATCCGCGCCCATTCCGGCGGCCACGCGGGCGGCATGGGTACCAACAACGCCGCCGCCGATCACGACGACTTTGGCAGGGCCAACACCTGGAACACCGCCCATTAGTACGCCCCGTCCGCCGTTGGCCTTTTGCAAGGTCCATGCGCCCACTTGCGGGGCAAGGCGTCCCGCAACCTCAGACATAGGCGCCAGCAATGGCAAACCGCCCGCGGCGTCTGTCACGGTTTCATAAGCGATACAGGTGGCACCTGATGCGAGCAGATCTTTTGTTTGCTCAGGATCGGGCGCGAGATGCAGGTATGTGAACAGCAGCTGACCATCACGCAGCATTTTGCGTTCGACAGGCTGTGGCTCTTTGACCTTAACGATCATATCCGCCTTGGCAAAGACGTCCGCAGCGGTGGCCGCAATAGATGCGCCGGCCTCGATGTAGTCTTGGTCCGTGAAACCAGCGCCAGCGCCGGCCTCAGTTTCAACAGTGACGGCGTGGCCATGGGCCGTGGCTTCGCGGGCGGCATTGGGCGTGAGGCCCACGCGAAACTCCTGAGGTTTGATTTCTTTTGGGCAACCGATGTGCATTGGGGCGCTCCTCCTTCAATTGCGAGCAGTCTGCGCGTCAATGCGTTGCAATTGATGCGAATGTTTGCCACTTGTTAGCGGTAAGGACACAACTTTTGTGCGCCAATATGGAAATTTATAGAAGAGTCTTCGCCCATGTCGGAACTGGATAGCATTGATCGTCGCATTTTGACGGCTCTGCAAAAGGATGGCCGAATGTCCAATGCTGACTTGTCTGAAAAGGTGAACCTTTCCCCCTCAGCCTGCCACCGCCGCGTGCAGAGGCTGGAGCAGGGTGGTTGGATTGCAGGCTATGTTGCGCTTTTGAACGCACGCAAGATGGGACGCCCGACGACAGTGTTTGTTGAGATCACGCTGAGTGGGCAAGCCGATGAAGTTCTCGATGCATTTGAAAAGGCCGTGGCCCGAGTGCCAGATGTGCTGGAATGCCACCTGATGGCAGGGACGGCGGACTATCTGCTAAAGGTCGTTGCTCTCGACACAGAGGATTTCGCCCGAATCCACCGCCGTTACCTTGCAACGCTTCCCGGTGTTTTGCAGATGCAGTCGAGCTTTGCGCTGCGAACTGTGCGGCAGTCCACGGCTCTGCCTGTTTGACAAAGAAAAACCCCCGCAGGCGAGCCTTCGGGGGTCAATCTTCTCAAACTGAACGGCGGGTGCTTAGAGCATACCCTCGCGCTGCAGCTTTTTCCGGGCGAGCTTGCGCTGACGGCGGATCGCCTCGGCCTTTTCGCGCGCTTTTTTCTCGGACGGCTTCTCGAAATGCTGCTTGAGCTTCATCTCGCGAAACACACCTTCGCGCTGCAGTTTCTTTTTCAGAGCCCGAAGGGCCTGATCGACATTGTTGTCGCGAACACTGACCTGCATGTGGTTTTCACCACCTTTCTAAGTTGAGTTGCAAAAATTGCAGGAGCTGGCCGTGTAGCAAAGCCGGGCTAACTTGTCTAGGGTAGCCGTACCGCCAAAGGGAGCATCCAAATGACCCAGCCAGTCGATCCTGCCCGCCTTGCTTTGCTTGACGCCATCATGCCGCATGTCGCCTTTGATGGTTGGACAAGTGTGGCGTTTGATGCGGCTGTAGCGGATGCAGAGCTGTCGCGGGAAGAGGCCAAAAGGCTCTGCCCAAGAGGGGCTGTTGATTTGGCTGTGCTGTACCATCAGGAGGGTGATCGTGCGATGATGGCGGCAATTCGCGATGCGGACCTTTCTGAAATGCGCTTTCGCGACAAAGTCGCTTTTGCGATCAGGGCTCGTCTGGACGCTGTTGACGACAAGGAGGCCGTGCGCCGCGGCTCCACACTCTTTGCGTTGCCCATGCATGCTGCGGACGGGGCCAAGCTGATCTGGGGGACGGCTGATGCCATTTGGAACACGCTCGGCGATGCATCCCGCGACATAAACTGGTACTCGAAGCGCGCAACGCTGTCAGGCGTCTATGCCTCTTGTGTGTTGTACTGGCTGGGCGATGACTCACTGGACGGTCAAGCAACAGACGCCTTTATCGACCGCCGGATTAGTGATGTCATGCAGATTGAAACCGTAAAGGCCAAAATCAATAGCTCTAAGGTTCTGGCGCCCCTCGTCGGGCCACTGGGACGGATGATGTCGATGGTGAAGGCGCCCACGGCGCAGGCTGATCCCAATCTACCCGGTCATTGGTCCAATCGCTGACCTGCATTGACGCAGGCCAAAATGCGCCGCGCGACAGTATCGGCGCCAAAGGCGGGCGTCGGATCCCCGGAGATCATCATCGCCAGGAAAGGAATGAGGACCACGACATTGAAGGCAAGCGCAACGATCAGCATTCCGTTTTCTTTGTATTGAACTTAGGAGACACGTTAGAGCGACCGGGGAGGATCAGAACCAATGTCCACAATGCGCGCGATCGAAATTTCAGAACCAGGCGGACCTGACGTGCTGCGTGAAGTGGAGCGACCCATTCCAAAAGCGGGCCACGGTGAAGTTATTATCCGCGTGGCTTATGCAGGGGTGAACCGGCCGGACGCCTTACAGCGGGCAGGATCCTATGCCCCACCAAAAGGGGCGAGCGATCTGCCGGGATTGGAGGCCGCAGGTGAGGTCGTCGAAGTTGGCGCCGGGGTGACGCATATTGACGTGGGGCAGAATGTTTGCGCTCTGCTTCCCGGTGGCGGCTACGCGGAATACGTGGCAACACCTGCAGCCCATTGTTTGCCCGTGCCAACCGGAATGAACCTGCGTCAGGCGGCATGCCTGCCGGAGACCTTCTTTACCGTCTGGTCGAACGTTTTCATGCGCGGCGGATTGCAGGGGGGAGAGCGGTTTTTGGTGCATGGCGGCTCGTCTGGCATTGGCACGACAGCGATCCAACTGGCCAATCACTTCGGCGCGCGCGTCTTTGCAACTGCTGGGTCTGAAGAGAAATGTCAGGCGTGCCGTGACCTGGGTGCAGAGGTGGCGCTCAACTACAAAGAGACCGATTTTGTTGACGTTTTGAAAGCGGAAGGGGGGGCAAATCTGATCCTCGATATGGTGGGCGGCAGCTACATCCCTCGCAACGTCCGGGCCCTGGCGGATGATGGCAGGCTCGTTCAGATCGCCTTTCTTGAAGGTCCGAAAGTTGAATTGAACTTTGCAGTGATGATGATGCGCCGCTTGACAATCACAGGCTCCACCCTGCGCCCGCAATCGGACGCGGCCAAGGCCGATATTGCGCGCCAGCTGCGCGAGAAAGTCTGGCCGCTACTGGACGCTGGACGGATTTCTCCTGTCCTTGACCAAGAATTTGCCCTTGAGGATGCGTCAAAAGCGCATGCACGGATGGAGAGCTCGGCACATATCGGCAAAATCGCTTTGCGTGTTTCGTGAGGTGTCCTTTGGGCAGGCCCCCAGCCGTGCTAGCGTAAAGTCGATTCGTCAGCACTCAGATGCCGCGCGTCAATTGTATAAGACTATGAGAAGAAAGGGATTTCAGAATGTCCGATAAAGATCCAACCAAAAAGAACCCTGGCCCGAGCACAAACACACCTGATCCATTGGGCACCGAACACGGCCCGGCGACAAAGAACCCCGGCAAATAAGCGCGCGCAAGCGCACAGCATCGCAAGGACGTTAGCGTAAACGTGGCGTCCTTGCCTCTCCCCGCGTCGATTTTGCACTGTTTTTCGGGCTGTCCTCGCGCTAACACAGGCGGGAAATACGCCTGAGATTTAGGGAGACAGCCAATGAAGGTGCTCGTGCCGGTGAAGCGCGTGATCGACTACAACGTGAAAGTTCGCGTCAAAGCGGATGGGTCCGGTGTAGATCTCGCAAATGTCAAAATGTCGATGAACCCCTTCGACGAAATCGCTGTCGAAGAGGCAATCCGCCTGAAAGAGGCGGGCAAGGCTGACGAAGTTGTGGCCGTATCGATTGGCGTAAAGCAAAGCCAGGAAACGCTTCGCACAGCGCTCGCCATGGGAGCTGACCGTGCCATCCTCGTTGTGGCCGCAGATGACGTCCATACAGATATTGAGCCTTTGACGGTTGCCAAAATCCTCAAAGGCATCGTCGATGAAGAGCAGCCTGGTCTTGTGCTCTGCGGCAAGCAAGCCATCGACAACGACATGAACGCAACGGGCCAGATGCTCGCCGCCCTTTTGGGGTGGAGCCAGGGCACGTTTGCCTCTGAGCTGGACATCGACGGTGACACTGCCAAGGTCACGCGCGAGGTCGACGGCGGCCTGCAGACTGTTTCGGTCAAGATGCCTACAATTGTCACCGTGGACCTGCGCCTGAACGAGCCGCGCTACGCCTCGCTTCCGAACATCATGAAGGCCAAGAAAAAGCCCCTGGATGAAAAGACGCCGGGCGATTACGGCGTTGACGCCGCACCGCGACTGACTGTCGTCAAGACAACAGAGCCCGAGGCGCGTAAGGCTGGCATCATGGTCGGCTCTGTCGACGAGCTTGTAGGAAAACTCAAAGAAGCGGGGGTTGTGTAATGGCTGTTCTTCTCCTTGGTGAAGTAAACGACGGCGAGCTGGCAATGGATGCCACGGCCAAAGCTGTGACAGCTGCGACGGCGCTGGGTGACGTGACCGTTTTGTGCGTCGGTGCGGCGGCCAAAGCCGCTGCTGATGCGGCAGCAACCATCTCGGGCGTGGCCAAAGTGTTGTGCGCCGAAGACGCGCTCTACGGCCACCGGCTGGCCGAGCCTGTGGCAGACTTGATCGTCTCTCTCGCAGGTGATTACAGCCATATTGCGGCACCCGGCACGACGGATGCCAAGAATATTATGCCGCGCGTCGCAGCTCTGCTTGATTCCATGATGATCTCGGAAGTGACGGCGATCGAAAGCGCTGACACGTTTGAGCGTCCGATCTACGCGGGTAACGCGATCCAGACGGTTCAATCTTCTGATGCGACGAAAGTCCTCACCATCCGGACAGCGGGCTTTGATGCCGCAGCAACCGGCGGTTCGGCTTCGGTTGAATCCATTGGAGCCGCTGCAGATCCGGGCCTCTCTTCTTGGGTCGAGGACAAGGTTGCGGCAAGTGACCGTCCCGAGCTGACGTCTGCGGGTGTGGTTGTCTCTGGCGGCCGTGGTGTGGGATCGAAAGAGGACTTTGCGATCATCGAGCAGCTGGCGGACAAACTGGGTGCGGCCGTTGGCGCATCCCGTGCTGCGGTTGACTCTGGCTATGCCCCGAACGACTGGCAGGTTGGTCAGACCGGTAAGGTTGTGGCACCGGACCTCTACGTCGCTGTTGGCATCTCGGGTGCGATCCAGCACCTCGCTGGGATGAAAGACTCCAAAGTCATCGTAGCGATCAACAAGGACGAAGAGGCGCCAATCTTCCAAGTGGCAGACTTTGGTCTGGTGGCCGATCTGTTCACCGCAGTGCCAGAGCTCGTCAGCGCGCTCTAAAGTGGCGCCCACAAACGATTGAAAGGGCCCTGCTTTTGCGGGGCCTTATTCGTTTTGAGCCCGCCGCAATGCCTCGGCTGGAATGGCCGCTTGCAAGACTTCGAACAAAGCTTCGGCGGCTTCTTCGTGGGCGGCTGGCCCCATGAGTTTTGCTGCGGCCTCCCTTTGTGCGGGTGGAAACACCATGCCGGTGGTCCCGCTGGCCATCGCTTTGCTCGTCGGGTTTACAACAACGATGCTCTGGGCGTAGGGGCGCAGGCTGTCGATCATAGAGCGGGTGACGAACATCGGGTTCGCTTGAAATGGGTCGGCCCGATCCTCCCACGCAGCATCTGAAGGGAGATGATCGGCAAACCATAACAAGATGGAATGCGCGCCCACTTCGGTTAAGAAGCTCCGCATCCGTGCTTTCCAGGCTTCTTGCAACTCATTCAGCACAATCTCAAATCGCTCTGGCGAAATCTCATGCAAAGTGCGGAGGAGGTGTTTGATAAAGCAGTATTCCGAAAAGTCGACCTCGGGATAAATGGCGCGCAGTACGGTTGAAGCGCGCAAAAACCGGTCATTGCGCCGGGGGTGGACGGTGAAGAACCGGTTCGACATGTTGTGCGCCCCCATGATCTGCACAACATTCATCGTTGCGTCATGGCAAGCCGCGAGCACCATCTGTTCGTTTATGAAGGCATCGATTGACGCGTTGATGCAGCCAAAATTGACGCACACCTCGCCCAAGCGCTCTTCAACCAAGGTCGGGAAGGGCTTGGGCAGGTATTTGCCGTAGGTTTCAGTTGAGCCAACAAAGCTGACATACCGCCCGTCCATCGGTTTGCGCGGCCCGCGAAAGAACACACGGGACGTCCCGTATCGGCAGGGAAAATAGCTGATGCCTGCGCCGTCGACCGCATTTTTTGTCATGGAACCCTGCCGATTGTTGATCTGTGTCACAGCAGTGAGAGGTGGCAGCAAGAGGTTGAGAATTCGCTAATCATCGTGGATCAATGCAGCTTTCCGGGCTTTGTGCCCTTGTGACTGACGCGGCGCCGGGATTATTGTGACGCAACCTCATAACGGGAGCCTCGATGATGGGCATAAAGCGGGTCGGCGTCGTTGGCGCAGGGCAAATGGGCAATGGTATCGCACATGTTTTTGCGCTGTCGGGTTATGAAGTTTTGGTCAATGATATTAGCCAAGATGCACTCGAGGCCGGCCGGGCCACGATCCAGCGCAACATGGATCGGCAGGTGAGCCGAGAGGCGATCACGGCAACTGTGCGAGATGAAGCTCTGCGCCGGATCAGCACGACGCTGAATCTCACCGATCTTGGAGCCACAGACCTTGTGATTGAGGCGGCGACAGAACGCGAAACCATCAAACAGGCGATCTTTGAGGATTTGGTACCTCATCTCAAGCCTGACACCATCCTCACATCCAACACATCGTCAATTTCCATCACTCGATTGGCGGCACGTACGGACCGGCCCGACAAGTTCATGGGCTTTCATTTCATGAACCCTGTTCCGGTCATGCAGCTTGTGGAGTTGATCCGTGGCATCGCGACGAGCAAAGAGACCTTCGAAACCTGCCTTGGAGTGGTCGATAAACTCGGCAAGACCGCGTCCACGTCTGAAGACTTTCCGGCGTTTATCGTGAACCGGATTCTGATGCCCATGATCAACGAGGCGATTTACACGCTGTACGAAGGGGTGGGATCGGTCAAATCCATCGATACGTCACTCAAACTCGGGGCCAATCATCCGATGGGACCGTTGGAACTGGCGGACTTTATCGGGCTCGACACATGCCTCGCGATCATGAACGTCTTGCATGACGGGTTGGCCGATACCAAATACCGGCCGTGTCCGCTTCTGACCAAATATGTTGAGGCAGGCTGGCTTGGGCGCAAAACACAGCGCGGATTTTACGACTACAGCGGAGACACACCTGTTCCAACGAGGTGACCCCGTCCAGTCGCTCGGTCCCGCCGCACCGTCAAGTTTTGAGGGAAAGGGTCCGCTCGCGCAGCCACGCCATAAGCGCGCGCGGCTCGTTGATGCGATCCGCCATTTCCTCTGGTGTGATCACAGCGCCGACAATTGGGCCTTGGGGTTTGTCAAAGGCATGCACGATCTCACGCAGCAGAAGACCCTGCCGGAGGGTTGATGAGATGCGATTGGCAATCTGGTACAGGCGCGAGTTGCTGCCGGGGAAATAGCAGGGCACCACGGTCGCACCCGAGGTCCGGATCAATTTGGCCGTGAAGACGTTCCATTCCGCCTCCACCACCGGGCCGAAGGCCGTCTCGGACGTTGCAACAACACCGGACGGGAAAAGCGCGACGATGCCGTCGTTCTTGAGATGCTCCATCGTCACACGGCGCATTTCGATCATCTTTTTCTGCGCGTCAGGCTCATGTGGGAAAGGCACCGGTATCATGTAGCTGCCAGCGCTCTCGTCAATTCCGGTCAGAATGGAGCGTGTCAGGATGCGGTAGTCATTTCGCACGCGGCCGATCAAATCCGCGAGGATCATTCCATCAACCAGACCGTGGGGATGGTTCGCAACAAAGACCACAGGCCCCGTCTTGGGAATGTTATCGAGCTGCGCTTGCGGTGTCGTCAGCTCGATCCCCATGACATTCAACGAGGCGCGCCAAAAGGCCTGGCCCGTCGGAGTTCCGAGCTTCTCGAATTTTCGAACGCGGCGCCGGATCGCAATCTTTCCGGTCACAAACTCGATGGTCCGGATGATATTACGCTTCCAAGGGTTGTCGAAGGTATTGGAATAAGTGAGCGCGCGCCGATCATAAATGCGGTCCGTGGCCTCTTCTTCGGTGGCAACGGCCTGCTGGCTAGAGGTGTCTGTCACGCTCAAATGTCCCTATAGATGGCGAGTGCTGAGACCCCCTGTCTCATTTTCCTTCGCCAAACTTGTCCGCCACCAGGGCTTCAATCGCGTCTGCGAGTGCGTCCGCCTCGGTGCCAGATGTCGAAACGTCAATAAAGGTTCCGTTGGAAGCTGCCAACATTAAAAGGCCCATGATGCTGTCACCCGTCGCGTCCATGCCGTCTTTGGAGACGGTTGCTTCTGCGTCGAAGCCCTCCACCAGTTCGGCCAGTTTGGCTGAAGCCCGAGCGTGGAGACCCTTTTCATTGACGATTTTGAGAGTACGGTGTGTCATTTGGTTATTCGATCATTCGGCAGGTTGTTTGACGGCGGACGGAAGCACAGAGACGTCGTGGCTGTTGATGTATTTTCGTCCGGCCGTGAGCGCTGCTTGAACTGCCGCGTCTATTGGCTTTTTGCGCGATTTCACCAGCTTTATCAGCATGGGAAGGTTCGCACCGTATAGGATGTGGCGGTTCTGGGGCTTGCAGGCTCGCAGAGACAGGTTCGACGGTGATCCTCCGAACATGTCGGTCACGACCACGACGCCATCGCCGATATCTACGGCATCGGCAGCACGACAAATTTCCGTCTGTTTGTCTGCGCGGTCATCCTCGGGGAAAATTGTAATCGCGACCAAGCCGTCTTGCGGTCCTGTGACATGCTGCACAGCCGCCACATACTCTGGTGCAAGCCCCCCATGGGCTACGATTACAATACCAATCACGCGTTTGGTCCTTTGGGTTGCTGAGAGACTGGCGCCTTACGCTCCAATTCCCTATGTCTTTTTGACACGATCCACCCCTCGTCTGACAAGTCTTTGGCCAGAGTCTCGGTCAATGTGACCGACCGGTGTTGCCCTCCTGTGCAGCCAAAACCAATTGAGAGGTGGGATTTTCCTTCTTTCCGATACGCGGGCAAAAGAAAATCGGTCATGTCTTTCACTTTCGCGAAGAACGGCGCAAACAATGGGTCTGCTCTGACGTACTCCGCTACGTCCTTATCCAGACCAGTTAGGGCACGAAGCGCTGGTTCCCAATGCGGATTGCGCAAGAACCTGACGTCATGAACGATATCGAGGCCGCGCGGCAGCCCGCGTTTAAAGGAAAAGGACTGGATCGCGATGCTCATCTGCTGGCCCGCCTGGGGCGCAAACCAGCTTTCGACTTCGGCACGGGTGTCGTGGACGGTCAGGTGCGTTGTATCGATCAAAACATCTGCGCGCGCACGGATCGGTACTAACAGCTCTTGTTCCCGCTGGATGCCGATCAGCGGCGTTTCTGCGGGCGCCAGAGGATGGCGGCGGCGGGTTTCGGAATAGCGGCGGACGAGGACATCTTCGTGACAGTCAAGATACAAGACTTGTTCATCGACATCGCTCCGGGCGGCCAGATTGCCAATCATGTCGATAATAGCATCCACCCCAAAATCGCGGTTCCGGACGTCGAGGCCGATGGCTGTAGGTTTGGACAGCGGTGGCCCGTCGATCAATCGCGGCAAGAGTGAGAGAGGTAGGTTGTCGATGACCTCGTAACCCAAATCCTCGAGCGAATTGATCGCTGTGCTGCGCCCTGCGCCAGAGGGCCCGGTGACCAGCACGATCCGCTGTCGTGTGTCCTGTGCTGCATCGGGATCAGAGGCCATTATCAAGGGTTCCATCGCCAGTCAGGAGAAGCAGCACGGCCGCTGCGTATCCGGGGTGTTCCGCACCGTAGTGCAAGGGTATCTCAACGCCAAGATAAGAAATGCTGCGGTGCGGCGGGAGTCTTTCTTCACTTTTGTGATCAAGGGTGATCGCCATAACAACACTGGCCTTCGGCTCATGCATAAGGCGCAAAATTCCCAGCGCGCGTGCTTCTATCCGGCCTGCGATCGTATCGGGCGCGCTGGCGATCAACGCGCCGCCCTGCGCACGCAACAGTGTTTGATCATCCGCGACCAGCTTTGCGCCCGCAGCGATGAGTTGCAGTGCTAGGCTTGATTTGCCTGTTCCAGATTGCCCAGTGATCAACACTCCGCGCCCACCTGCGGCCACGCAGGTTGCGTGTAACAACTGGCCGTCAGCTATGGGGCCAGTGGGGTCCATCGCTTAGATTGGAAGGCCGACGACGAAACGCGCGCCGAGTGGCTCAGAGGTAACGTCAGCTTCGGTCGGGCGAATGTTTTCGGCCCAGATAACGCCGTCATGCGCTTCGATGATTTGCTTGGAGATTGCGAGGCCAAGGCCCGAGTTGTTGCCAAAATCGTTTGCAGGACGCTCTGAATAAAAGCGTTGAAACACCTTTGCCAAAGCGTTTTCGGGAATGCCTGGGCCGGTGTCCTCTACCACAACCAGCACCCGGTTGTCGCGCCTCCGCGCCCAGACCCGAATGGCATCTCCGTCTTCGCAAAAAGATGTCGCATTGCTGATCAGATTAACAAAGACCTGCGCCAACCGCGCTTCCAGACCGTGAACAACGATTTCTTCGGCGGGCAAGTCTTCGATGAAATCCACGCCTTTTTCGTTAGCCTGCTTGCCAAGGTACTCGTTGAGATTGCGGAGCATCTTGATGAGGTCGAAAGGCTCTTCCTGCTCTTTGACCAATTCTGTGTCGAGGCGCGACGCTTTGGAGATATCCGTGACAAGACGATCAAGGCGTTTGATATCGTGCTCGATAACCTCAAGCATGCGTTCACGCTGTTCCGGCTTTTTCGCGATCCGCATCGTGCCGACCGCAGATTGCAGAGAGGCGAGTGGGTTTTTGATCTCGTGGCTCACGTCTGCCGCAAATTGCTCGTTACTTTCGATCCGTTCATACAGCGCTGTCACCATTCCGCGCAGAGCCGCTGACAAACGGCCGATCTCATCCGGGCGTTGCGACAAATCCGGAATGCGGATTTTGCGCGGGGACATCTTTCGGGCGTTGCGATCGCGCCCCATCTCGGCTGCAGTGGCAAGATCTGCGATTGGGTTCGCAATGGTAGAGGCCAGCACGAGGCTGAGGCCGATGGAAACCAGCACGCCAATGACAAACATCTGCAAGACCTGCTCGCGCTCGCGCCGCACGAGCGCATCAATCTCACCTGCCGCGGTTGTCAGAGCAACGGCCCCAACGGGTGTTCCGTTCTGGCGGATCGGGCTGGCCACGGCAAAAATGGTATTTCCCTGAGCATCCGGCGCAACTTCGGCCCGTGTGCCGCGTGTCAGGGCACTGTCCACCAAGGCGCGCGCACTTTCGGTTGTGTCGATCGGCGCGCCAAGCCTGTCCTGGCTCGACAACATGCCTGCGAGTCCATCCCACAGCGAATTTAGCATATTGGTGATCAGGGTGCCTCGGCTGTCGAGGACGAGGCCTTCGACCTCCGCGCTTGGGCCCGCGGTTGCGGTTCCGATCAACGTGCCGTTGGTATCAAAGACAAAGGCCTCAATGCCCCGGCGTAGGTCCAAACCGGCCAGTGTTCCGGCTACATCAATCCCGTCGCCGGTGACAAAGCTGACGGGAGCGCTGGTGGGAAGCTGTGCTTCAAACACATCCGCAACCAGTTCAGCCTCGCTCACCAGACCACTGGCGCGCTGAAAGGCGAGGTTGTCGCGTGAGGGCATGAAATAGAGCATTCCCGCGACAAGCAGGATCAATGCCACGAGATTGAACGTAATGATTTTCCGTGCAAGCGGCGAATTATTGAGGCGGATCACACGCCGGGCGCGACGACGCTCCTGAAGTTCGTCGTCCAAACCGGCAGAGGGCATGACCCAGTCATCCCCCAAAATCACTTCACCGTTTCTGCGCTTCGACGCTTCCGCCTCGGCGGCCGCAGCGCGGCGCACCGAGTTTAGATCGCGTACGTCGATTTCAGACGACGCTGTCATACTGCTCGTACCCTTCTGGGCTTATTCTTCGTTGTAGCGGTATCCGATACCGTAGAGCGTTTCGATCGCCGAAAACTCATCATCGGCCATCCGCATTTTCTTGCGAAGGCGTTTGATGTGGCTGTCGATTGTCCGGTCATCAACATAGACCTGATCGTCGTAGGCGACGTCCATCAACTGATCGCGTGATTTTACAAAGCCCGGACGCTGTGCCAGCGCTTGCAGCAGCAAGAATTCTGTGACGGTCAAGGAGACATCCTTGCCCTTCCACTTCACCGCATGACGAAGCGGGTCCATGCTCAGCTCACCGCGGGTCATGACCTTGTTCTCTTCAGTCACCTCAACCGCATCGCCAGACACAGCCTCCTGACGGCGCAGCAGGGCGCGAATACGCTCAACCAGCAAACGCTGAGAGAATGGTTTTTTGACGTAGTCGTCCGCACCCATGCGCAGGCCGAGAACTTCGTCAATTTCGTCATCTTTGGATGTCAGAAAGATCACCGGCATCGATGTCTTCTGGCGCAGACGCTGAAGCAGGTCCATGCCGTCCATCCGTGGCATCTTGATATCCAGAACGGCCAATTCCGGCATCCTTTTGTTGAATGCGTCCAATGCGGACTGGCCATCATTGTATGTTTCCACCTCAAAGCCTTCTGCTTCGAGTGTCATAGAGACCGACGTCAAAATATTGCGGTCGTCATCTACGAGTGCAATCTTATTCATTGCTTTAACCCCTTGCTCGTTTGTCGAGTGCCTGCCTTGTTTTGGGCACGATAAGCCTACGATTGGGATACGAATCAATCCCAATTAAGGAATTGTTGCGAAACCGTTGCCTTATTTTGCCGGTTTGCCTCTTAACAATGGCTAAAATGCCTCAGTTGAATGCATCGGATTGTCGTGTTTGCGTTAACATCTGTTTGGTTGCGCTAACGCTAGCGCCACAACGTATCTTTGAGGGAAATCATCGTGTTATCCCGTGAGAACAGGGCCAGAAATCTGTTGCACAGGAGAAAAACACATGACCCAAGGTACCGTTAACCCAGAGATGACGCTAGACGCGCAGGGCATCCACGGATTGGGCAATGTTTTTTATAACTTTACCGAGGCACAGCTTGTTGAAGCGTCTCTGAAGGCTGGTGAAGGCACTTTATTGCCTGGTGGCGCGCTGCTTGCCACAACGGGAAAGCACACGGGCCGGTCCCCTAAAGACAAGTTTGTGGTGCGCACACCGTCGGTCGAGCCGCACATCTGGTGGGAAAACAACGCCGCGATGGAGCCTGCCTCGTTCGACGTGCTCCACGCTGACATGCTCGCCCACATGAAGAGCCGTGATTACCACGTACAGGACCTTTTTGGCGGCGCGGACCCGACCCACCGCCTCGATGTGCGCGTCATTACTGAACTTGCATGGCATGGGTTGTTCATCCGCCATCTTCTGCGCCGCCCCGAGCGCGCCGAGCTGGACGGATTTACGCCTGATTTCACGATCATCAATTGCCCAAGCTTTAAGGCCGATCCGGCCAAGCACGGCTGCAATTCGGACACGGTCATCGCGCTGAACTTTGACAAAAAGCTCATTCTGATCGGCGGTACAGAGTACGCTGGCGAGAACAAGAAGTCTGTGTTCACCCTGCTCAACTACATGCTGCCGGAAAAAGGCGTGATGCCGATGCATTGCTCGGCCAACCACGCGCCGGGCAACCCCGTAGATACCGCCGTCTTCTTTGGTCTCTCTGGCACAGGCAAGACGACATTGTCCGCCGCACCCGACCGTGTGCTGTTGGGCGATGACGAGCATGGCTGGTCAGATCGCGGCACCTTCAACTTCGAAGGGGGATGCTACGCCAAGACGATTAACCTTGATCCAAAGGCCGAGCCAGAAATCTATGCCACGACGTCGAAGTTTGGCACAGTCGTCGAGAACATGATCATCGATCAGGATGGCAAGCTGGACTTCAACGATGACAGCCTCACAGCCAACATGCGCTGCGCCTACCCGTTGAACTACATCAGCAATGCGAGCGAGACAGCGCTGGGCGGGCATCCCAAGAACATCATCATGCTCACCTGTGACGCTTTTGGCGTTTTGCCTCCGATCGCGCGCATGACACCTGCGCAGGCGATGTATCACTTCCTGTCTGGCTTCACCTCCAAAGTCGCGGGCACAGAGCGTGGTGTGACCGAGCCTGAGCCAACATTCTCTACCTGCTTTGGCGCACCCTTCATGCCGCGCCGGCCCGAGGAATACGGCAAACTGCTGCAAGCCAAGATCGCAAGCCACGGCGCTACGTGCTGGCTGGTCAACACGGGCTGGACCGGGGGCGCCTATGGCACGGGCAGCCGGATGCCGATCAAGGCGACACGTGCGCTGCTCTCCGCAGCCTTGGACGGTTCGCTCGCCGAAAGCACGTTCCGCAAAGACCCGAACTTCGGCTTTGAGGTCCCTGTGACAGTTGACGGTGTGGATGCTAAATTGCTCGACCCGCGTGCGACTTGGGCGGACAAAGCGGCCTATGACGCGCAGGCAGAGAAACTTGTGGACATGTTTGCCGAGAATTTTGCGCAATATGTGCCGCACATCGATGATGACGTGCGCGCCGCCGCAATCGGCTAGGCCCATAAAATCAGAATAGGGGTGGCGTGCAGGGCCAGCACGCCACCCCTTTTTTTGTCTGAACACGCGTGGCATCATGCGAAAAAGACATTTGGCGCAGCATGTATATTAGATCCCTCTTCCTACTTTTGGCCGTGGCGTCTCCGCTTGCCGCGCAAAGTGTTCTGGATCAACGGCATCCGGATCTATCACAGTTGGATGCAGGTATCGTCTGCGCACCGCCCGTTATTGATGAGCGGCCTGCGCCCGGGTCCATCACGGGGACCACCGGTGTCTTCGCGGATGCACCGGAATTTGTCTCTCGCGGACGGCAGGTACCTGCCGTCATCGGCGTGGCCTTTGGATTGTCCGTAACGGCCAAGGGCCGCAACTTCGCGCCGCTGGACGTCAGCATCACCCATCCACCCATGGGTGCGAATGGGGTCACCGAGCAAAGCTTTGTCACCGACCTGATCGATGGCGTCAGCCGCTCATCCCTCTATGCCTTTGAAGACGAGTGGGAGTTGGTGGAGGGGCCATGGACGATTACGGCGACTTATCTAGATGAGCTTGTCTATCACCTGAATTTTGAAGTGGTTGACCCCAGGCTCTTGCCCGAACTTGCGAGCATCTGCGGATATGTGGAGTTGTTTTCATGATGAGAACACGATTTGCGTTCAACGTCACCGTTCTGATGCTCGCAACATCGACCGTTGCCCAAAGCACCCAAGACATCGTGACACGAGAGGTTGCGCGTTTTTCGGCGGGCGTTGTCTGCACCCCTCTTATCGTGGGTCAAAACGAGGCACCTGGGACGATCTCGGGTTTTACCAACACAATCGAAGGGCTGGTAGAGTTTACATCAACGAGCCGCCGTGTCCCCGCCGTTATCGGAATTTCGTTCGGTGCGTTGGTGACGGCCAAATCCTTTGATCGGTCCAACGTTACGGTGACGCTGACCCACCCCCCTATGGGCGACGCAGGGGTCGAGGTCGAAACCTATGCCACCTATATCTCGGCCACCAACGACAGTCCTGTGTTGTTCAGCCTTGAGTATGACTACGAGCTTGTTACCGGCCCTTGGCGGTTTGATGTGAGCCATCAGGGCCAGTTGCTCTACACTGCCAACTTTGAGGTGGTGGAGCCGCAAGACCTGCCGGAGTTGGCCAATATCTGCGGTTATGCCGAGTTGTTCTCCTAGCGGATCGGCTCAAAGGCTGCGCTGGTCATTGAGCAATCGCGGATCACGTCCGCCCCGCATCTGCGCAACTCAAGGTCACGTGTCAGACAAATGCGCGCCTCCTGGATGTGGCCATCGCGGCATGTGATCGTAATTTGGTCTGCCTCCATTTGCGGATTGTCGCGCAGGAAAGCCTCTTCAATCAGGCTCGCAGGCAGCGTCACAGACCTGTCGAGATCGCGCAGCACCTGCGGACGGGTGACCTGCTCGTAGGCCTCGCGGGCAAGCGCGTAATAATCGCGCGGCGAGAGGCCTGAGCAAGAGCCGTGTTTGTTCCATTGATACCAGGCAAGGCCAGAGGTGCCCATGATATCGGCCATGTCGTTTGTCATCCCACGCGATGGCGGGCGGTGCGTTGAAAAGCAATCCTGCGGCCAGCCCGTCTCGTACTGCGGCCATAGCCCGTGCAGGACCCAGCCAAAATCCCGCCCAGCATCGCATTGCGGCGAACCCCGCTCATCACCCTCCAAGGCGCACCAATTCGGCGACCAGGAGAGGGACAACACGTAGTAGTCAAACTCACCCGCCTGATCCTGTGCGCTTGCGGGCAAAGACAGCAACATCAATATGCAAAGAAGGCGTTTCATTTTGATCTTTCCTCTTGGGTCGCCTCTCCTTATATACGTCCCAAGTTCCTCGACAATGTGAACGGACCCTTGGATGGGTCGCCCAATTCCAGGGCACGGGGAAGGCATGTTTTGAAAGGGTGCTGCAATGGCTGACAAACCGATTATGGCAAAGGCTACCGCCGTCTGGCTGGTGGACAACACAACGCTGAGCTTCAAGCAGATCGGCGACTTTTGTGGGCTGCATGAGCTGGAAGTGCAGGGCATCGCAGATGGGGATGTGGCCGCCGGCGTCAAAGGGTTTGATCCGATCGCCAACAACCAGCTGACCCAGGAAGAGTTGGACAAAGCGCAAGCTGACCGGAGCCATAAGCTCAAGTTGAAATTCTACGCCGCTGCCGTCGGTGAGGAAAAGCGCCGTGGCCCCCGGTACACGCCGCTCTCCAAACGACAGGATCGCCCGGCGTCGATTTTGTGGCTGGTCAAGTTCCACCCTGAACTTTCTGATGGCCAAATCTCTAAACTGGTTGGCACGACCAAACCCACCATTCAGGCCATCCGGGAACGGACACACTGGAACATCTCAAACATCGAACCCATCGATCCTGTGGCCCTCGGTCTGTGCAAACAGTCCGAGCTGGATGCCGCTGTGCAAAAGGCCGCCGCCAAAAAGGCGCGCGAAGGCAGCGTGATGAGCGATGATGAGCGCCGCAAACTGGTGTCGACCGAGCAAAGCCTTGGCATGCCAGCCGAGCCCAAGATTCCAACGGCCATTTCCGGGCTTGAGACGTTCACCCTTGGCGACGGCGATGATCCGCGTGGTGAGGAGGAAGAGGAGGCCATCGATACCCGCGATGTGGCGGACGCCGACAGCTTCTTTAACCTGCCCGATGCGGACGACAGCGACGACGACAAAGAGTGATCGTCAGCGCGTGATTATCGTGAAAGCCCCGGTCACAGTGCCGGGGCTTTTGCGTTAGCGGACAATAAACTCCGCATGCAATGCACCTGCGGCGCGAATGCTCTTGAGAATGTCGATCATATCGTTGGGTGAGACGCCCAAAGCGTTGAGTGCCGCAACCACCTCAGACAAGGACGCGCCGGGTGCGACGTCTGCCAGACCAATCCCCGGTTCTTCGGCAATCTCGGCGCGGGTGCGCGGCACCACCACCGTTTCGCCGGGGGAGAAGGGGTTGGGCTGTACCGCAATTGGCTGTTCTTCGATACGGATCGTCAGATTGCCCTGGCTGACAGCGACCCGACTGATCCTCACATCCTCGCCCATCACAATCGTGCCAGACCGCTGATCCACTACAACGCGGGCCGGCCGCTCGGGCTCAATCGTGATGTTTTCCACCATGGCGATCACATGTGCGATAGAGGGCATGAGCGTTTCGTTGATGTTAATGGCGACAGTGCCGCTATCCAGCATAACGGCACACCGTCTTCCAAAGGCGTGGTTTAGCGCTTCTTCAATTCGGGCCGCTGTTGTGAAATCGGGTGTGCGCAGAGCAAGCCTTAAGATGTCCAGCGAGTTGAGGTCGAAGTCCACTTCCCGCTCGACCGTGGCGCCTGCCGGGATCACACCAGCAGTGGGGACCCCTTGCGTGACACGGGCCGCTGCCCCTTCGGCGCTGACCCCACCCGCAATGATCGTCCCTTGGGCGACTGCGTAAATGTCGCCATCGGCAGCGTTCAAAGGCGTCATGATGAGCGTGCCGCCCAGCAGGCTGCTGGCATCCCCAATGGCCGATACAGTCACGTCAATCGGGCTACCGGCGCGGGCAAACGGGGGTAGCTGTGCTGTGACGAGGACAGCGGCAACGTTGCGTGGGCGAAACTGCTCGCCATCGACGTTGACGCCCAGTCGCTCCAGCACATTGGCCATGATCTCTTCGGTAAAGGGAGAGTTGCGCAAACCGTCGCCCGTTCCGTTCAGCCCGACCACGAGGCCATAGCCCAACAAATCGTTTGAGCGCACGCCATCAAACTGGACCAAATCCTTGATCCGAACCGGCGTTGCATGCGCCATTTGCACAGTCAGGAAAACAGAGAGTGCGGCGCCCACCAGCCGCTTCAAAATCATCTGATGTACTCCGCAAGGCTCAACCGCGCGAGGCGGGCGGTGATGGAGTAGTGCGTCTCAAGCTGGACTTGCACCTCTTGCAATGCCCCCGCAGTGGCAAATGGATCGGCGCTGTCCATCTCGTTGCGTAGGATGCCCAAGGATGTGATCTGCGCCGTCAGTCGGGCGACCACCGTTTCAACCCGGCCCTCGGCCTGCCCCAAGCGCCCGCGCAACTCGGCCATGCCCTGGGCAGCGACGAGGGACCGCTCCGCCGCGTCTCGCAACATCGCGGCACGGTCATTATCGCTAAGCGTTGTGCCTGTGTCCTCGGACAACGCGGCAATCGCAGCAGACTTCAGCACCTCCCGCACCGCAGCATCATCTGCTCGGGCAGCCAAAGAAACGGTTGTGCTGTCGTCCAGCCTTCGCTGTACTTGTGGGCCGGTGTCGCCGGTGTAAGCAAATGTCTCAAAGCCACCGCCGGGTGCGTCGAACCATGTTTCAATCGCTGCGATGGCCGAGGTCGCATCCGCACTGCCAGCAATCGCCGTGCGAAGGGCCACGAGCATATCATCGGGTGTTGCTAGTGCTGCGCCATCGCTGGCCGCCCCGGCAAAGAGGGCTTGGCCCGCAAACCGCGTGTTCAGTGTGGCCACGCTGGCGCGGAATGCATCCTCTCCCGCGAGAGAGGCCGAACGTCGTTGATCTGCGCTGGGCTCAAAAGGGACGTTGATCAAACGCTCGACCAGCAGGCTCCGCTCACCGTCAACCGCGTTGAGGCCAACTTGCTTTGCAGCCAATGTCCCAGCAATTTCTTTTGCTGCCGAAGATTGCGACTGTGCAAGGCGCAGGCTGCGGTCGATGTCACGCAAGATGGTTGTGTCGCCACCCAAGGCCTTTGTCAGATCAGCCTTCTTGCCGCTCGAAAGCTCGCGGGTGAGGGTGTTCAGCCGCGTTTTGATGTCCACATTCTCGCGCCGCAATTGAAAAGCGGCGGCGCCGTCGCCCAGCCGGGTCAATGTCATCTCTAGATCTCCATCAATGCGCGGATCATCGCTTGCACGGTTTCAATGACGCGCGCGTTTGCAGCATAGGCTTGTTCGACCCGCAGCAGCATTTGCAATTCTTGATCGCTGTCGACGCCGCCCGCGAGCTCGGCCTCCTTCAAGGCGGACCAGCGGGCCGTGGCAAAGCTGGCATCGGCTTCGGCGCGAACGCGCTCAGCGCCAACATCAGCGGAGAGACGGGCCGCATGGTCACTTGCCGCACCGGTCACACCGCCAACAGCCAATGGGCGAGGGTCGGCCAGACCTGCAAGCAGGCGATTGATCTGCTCAGACGAGCCGACGGGCCCTGCGGCAGCGCCAATCCCGTCGCGGATCAAACGAAGCGCGCCCCCTTGGGTCGGGTCAACCGCCGGATTTGCCGACACGCGCCCGGCGAGGCCAACTTCATTCGCAGCCAGAAATTCTGCACCGCCGTCCGTCAACAGCGCTGGTTGGCCGGGCGCTCGGCTTGGGTCAACGGCGGGGTCTTGCAACCTTTCCAACAGATCGCGAGCGACCGCATCAAGGCCGGTTTGTGCCTCGACCAAAACCTGGTCGCGCAGGTCAAAACTCGCCTCCAACGATCCCCCCCTCAACGGGCCAAACCCGTTGGCATCGAGCGGCGCACCGTCTTTCACTATCCCGCTCAGCATCGCGCCGCCCAATGTCATATGCGGCATGATCGTCGTGGTCGGCGTAAATTCATACGTCGGGGCAGGGCCATCGAGCATCACCTCCCCACTGGTGGTGATCAGCGCGAGCCGCCCGTTTTCGCGCTCCAACGTGCGCAGAGGCACAATCTCACTGATCTCATCAATCGCCAGCTGTCGCTGATCCATCAACCCGGCAGGCTCTGCCCCCGTTACCACAGCACGCGTGATGTCGCCGTTCAGCTGTTCGACCCGGGCGAGAGCGGCGTTGAGTGTCGCTACTTGACCCGCGATATCGCGGTCGGCGGCCTCACGCATCCCTTGGATGCCGTCTTGGGTGGTGTTGAGAGACGTCGCCAAATCGCGGAGCGCGTCATGTACCTGGGACAGGCGCAGGTCAGAGGACGGTTGCGCCGCAGCAGAAGTCAGCGCGGTTTCGAAAGCGATGATCCGCGCGGGCAGGGAGGCTTCATCCCCCGGCGCGCCGACGAACCCCTCTAGCTTGGCCAAGGCTTGGGCCGTGGTGCTGCGCCCACCAAGTTGAGCATCAGCAAGCCTGCGTTCTGAGAGGATACCCTTGTCCATCTGGCGGGTGACGCCGTCAATCCGGACACCGCCGCCAACCCGAACTTGCGACGAGAGGTTCAATTCGCGCCGCCCAAACCCATCCGTCAACGCATTGGCCAGGTTCGAGGATGTGACCTCTGCCTGCCGGGATGTCGCGGTCAGACCGCTCAGGGCGTTATTGAGAGATGTGCTCAGGCTCATGCGTCAGCTCCGCTTAGCGTTTGATGTTGGTGGTTTCCTGCAGCATCTCGTCCACCGTCTGAATGACTTTGGCGTTCGAGGAATAGGCGCGCTGCGTTTGGATCAGGCTGGTGAGTTCGGCGGCTACATCGGTGGCGCTTTCCTCTCGGGCAAAAGCTACGACATCGCCCGTTGGACCGTCGCCCGCATCCCACAAAAAGAACGAGCCGCTGTCAGGGGAGATGGCATAGGTCTGTTGATCCATCGCCATCAACCCGTCCGGGTTCGGCACATCGACAAGGGGTACCTGATAGATCGTCCGTGTGATGCCGGTGTCAAAGAGCGCGATGACGTAGCCATTTTCGTCCACTTCAACGGCGGTCATATTCCCTGCGGGCGAGCCGTTCTTGATAATGCTGGAGGGAACAAAAGCATCGGAGAGCTGGGTCAACCCGTCGGGTGCACCATAGAGACCGATGTTGAAATCAATTGGCCCGCCCACAACGGCGATCGGAATGTTGCCCGTCACCGCATCATAGGGCGGGCCAGAGATTGTCGCGACGTTCAGCAGGGTGCCGCCGGATGTGCGGCTGTCGTCGAATGTCAGGGTATATTCGCCCACAACCGTGCCGCCAGAGGCGCTGTCGGTCAGGGTCAATGTCCACTCATTGGTGGCTGGTGCGCCAAGCGCTGGCACGTTTGGGGAAAAGACAACGCCGAGGTTCTGCGATTTACCTAGGTTGTCGAAATACTCGATTGAGAGTTCTTCGGTATCGCCTGCAGAGATGTCTTCGGTGGACGTGGCAGGCAGGTTTGCGGCCAACGCCACTCGGGTTGTTGGTGCGCCGCTGATCTGGTTTGCGTTGATTTGAATCGGCTCCATGCCAACAGAAGTGTCGCGAGAGAATGTGGGTATTGTGCCATCCGCATCTGCGGGCCAGCCCATGAGGACCATACCACTGGCGGTCCGCAAGTATCCTTCATCATCGGCGCGGAAAGAGCCCGTTGGCGTCAGCCGCATCGGCAAGGTGCCATTATCGTTGTTCACAGCCGTCGAAGTTGTCACTGGCAACATACCGCGTCCACGGATCGCGAGGTCCGTCGCGTTCGTACTCGTCGTCAATGCGCCGCGCTCGCTGACTAAGCGTTCCGACGTCGTCCGTACGCCGCCCGCGACATAGCGGCCAGAACCGGAGTTGATGACGAGGCTGTCAAACTCCACATAGGCCCGCTTGTAGCCATAGGTCGCAGAGTTCGCGATGTTGTCCGAAATGGTCGACAATTTGCTGGCATTGGCAGCCAGACCGGACACACCGGCGTTAAGGGCAGACGAAATCGTCATGAAAGAAGCCTTTCTGCATTCTGGGAAGGACGGATTGGGTGCGACCCTAGGGGATCGCTGTTAACAGCCGCATAACCTTTAAAATTGCGGTGAAAATTCATGCGGCGGGTCATTGCAGCCGCCTTAATAGCGTAATCTCGACGCGTTCGTTGCGGGCGTCCAAGGGATTGTCGGTGAACGGCGAACGGTCTGCGTGCCCGGTGACACGCATGACGCGGGCCGGGTTTAGCCCGCCGCCTTCCAGCGTGCGGCGCACCACATCCGCACGACTGCCCGAGATGTCCCAAGCAGGGCTTCCTGCCCGCACAATGGGGCGCGAAGAGATATGAGCCCCCACAGCGACCGGGTTGGAAATGACGGATGAAACGCGGGCCACCATCTCGATGATGTCACGCGTTATTTGCGTAGGTTGCGCGCTGTCCCCCAGAAAGATCGGGGTGTCGGGAAGGGCAAAGATTTCGATCACCAGCCCCTCGTCGGTCAAGCGTGTCACAACGTGGCGCAGCGCTTGCTCTGACAACAGCGCTTCACCGCCTGTCCCCATAAGAACCGCTTCAATCTCTTCCATCGCGGCCACGGTTGCCGCGTCCTCTGCATCCGTCTCGCTGCCCGCGTTCGGACCCGCCCCACTGTTGATCATCGACTCCCTCGTCGAGATGTCATCGCCACCAAACGCGCCTTCGCCGCCGCCAGATGTGCGGCTGATAGGGATGGAAGGGGCAAAGTAATCGGCGAGGCCCTTGCGCTGTTGCTCGGTTGTGGCGTTGAGCAGCCACATCAGCATAAAGAACGCCATCATAGCGGTCACAAAGTCCGCATAGGCGACCTTCCAGGCACCGCCATGGTGGCCATCGCCGCCGCCGCCCTTCTTCTTCTTTATAATGATCGGTCGAACGTTGTCGCCACTCATGTCTGCACCTGTATGAAACCTGCCTCATGGCGGTATCAGGTGCGCGACTAACGCGTTCTTAACGATTCAAATGGTGCTCAAAGGTCGCGTTTGCGCCATATTTCATCCGGCCCGCAAAACTCGGACAAAACATAGCCGTTGTCCCGCATGATCTCTCCGATTTCGGGCGTCGCGGTGTTGTTCTCGATCGCCCATATTTTCACGTCATGCATGCCGAAATCAAAGGCCGAGAGTGTGTCCACTTCGCCCCCCTCAATGTCAAGCGAGACAAAGTCAGGATGGTCCAACCCGGCGTCTATCAGAATGCGTGACAGCGTTCGGGTCTCCACCTTCAGCGTCACCTCTTTGTGCCGCGGATCGTCGCGCACGGTTTTCAAAAGACCTTCGTCATAGCTGCTCGCAAGGCCGCTCATCTGCGTGTAGCCCTCGGTCACTTCGATGAAATCGGCCGCACCATCAGAGGCCGCAACAGCGAGGGCGAGACAGGGACAGCGCCGCACCTGCTGGGCCCGTGCAAGGTTACTCGGAACCGGCTCCACAAGGACACCGGTCCATTCACGCCAATGTTCAAAGAACAGAGTGTTCGAGCCTGTGACACCGTCGTATCCGCCGACATCGACAAAGGTGCCCGCGCGCTTTTGACGTAGGAATTGATCCACAGCGCGGTCCTGTCCGGCCTGACTGTAGAAAGGATACTGCCCGGCCAGCATCATCCGCCGCAATTCGTGAAGCTGACGATTGAGCGGCCCGCGTCTGCGACCCTGCTCGGTCTGCAATTCCTTTACGAGCGCCTGCTCCCCCGCCCGCAGACTACGCTGTGTTTGGCTTAATAGCTCGTCAATGGTCGGCATTATTCGGCCCCATGTTCTTCATAGGACTTTTCTTCGATAATCGCCGAGCCCAGATGCAGGTTGATCTCTTTCTTCACTGCGGCTCGTTTGTCGTTGGTCACGTAAACCGCGCGGGCCAGTCTAATGAATGTATCGCCAAAATCGCTGTTCCGTTCGCAGATACGGATATCATCCTCGATCTCCCAAAGTTCGGCGTTGATGGCGTAGAGCTGATCCCAGAGCGTTTGCAGCGGCGCATCAACAGCAACCTGTGCCTCGACGACATCCATTAAAACCTTTTGCTCATGCCGCACATTGCGCAGCTTGGCCTCGTCCTCAATCCGTTCGGATTTCAGGCGAAGGATTGTCAGTTTGTCGATCAGTTCTCCCGGAGCGACTGGGACAAGCAAGTCCTGCATCACGCACCCCCCTTTTTCGCGGCGAGATCGGCCAAATCGTCACGGATATGTTCAAACGGTCCAGTCCAGTCACGCGGTGTATCCTGCCGGTACAGCCGCATGGACGGATACCACGGCGTCCTGTCCCGCTCGCGCTGCCACATCCAGAAGGCATCCCAATGCAGTACCGTCCAGACGGGCACCCCAAGCGAGCCGGCCAAGTGTGCCGTAGCCGTGTCAGATGTGATCACAAGATCAAGCTGCTGCATCATCGCGGCAGTGTCCGCAAAGTCCTGCTCGCTCTCGCCCGCGTTCAAGATGAAGTGGGACGTCCCGTCCGCCTTGTACTCCGCCAGTTTCGGCCCTTTGTAGAGGGAGAAGAGCTGTACCCCGGGCACGTCGATCAGCCGGTGAAACTCTGTATGTTCGAATGACCGGACGGCATTGCCTCTGTAGGTCAGTGATCCGGTCCAAACGACCCCAACGTTGAATGTATGCCCATAAGCCGCCAGCATCCGGGTTGCGCGCTCTGTCGCCTCGGGTGGGACGTTCAGGGTGACAGGGGCGGGGATTTCGTCGCTCTGTGCAAAGTGCAGCGTCGGCAGGTCCATGATATTGGTCCAGCAATCAAAGCTGTCCCCGTCATCAAGCGCGCCGCCTGTCCAATCCGCGCCGGGCAACCCGTCAAACAGCCTTTGCAACGGGCGCTCCGTGGCCACCATCACGCGGGCCGGGTTGTAGGCTTGGAGCACAGGCAGAAACCGGGCCATCGCGATGCCGTCGCCAAAGCCTTGCTCTGGCAGCACCATGATGCTTTTGCCCTCGAGCGACCTGGTGTCCCACTTGGGCTCTTTCATATCGCGCGGCGTCAGCTCATCCGTCTGCCACCGCAGATCAAAGTTGTGAAAGCCGTCCTTGTAGTTCCCTGCCGCCAATTGGGAGAGGGCAAGCTGGATGCCGATCTCAGTGTAGTCAGGATGCGTCGTGCGAGCCTCGCTCAGAAAATCAGCCGATGCCTGATTGCGCGACAGGGCCCGCATCGCCTTGCCGATCATGGCCTTGAGGTTCGGGTCATCCGGCTTTTCTGCTAACAGTGCCTGACGCAGTTCCAAAGCCTCCCGTGCATGGCCGGTATCAGCGAGGATGTTGGAGAGGTTGTTGCGAATGATTGTGTTCTCTGGCTGGATCGCCATGGCCTTGCGCTGGGCGTGCAAGGCCATATCGGCCAGCCCGTTCTTGCGAAATAAGGCGCCAAGATTGGTCCACATCATCGCATCATGCGGGACCGAGGCGAGATAAGTCTCATACAGTGGCTGCGCTGCGGCCACGTCACCGTTCATATGCAAATCCTGCGCCTTCTGGCGCAGTTCGAGCAGGGCCGGGGGCAGTTTCTGCCCGCTCATTCTGCGCTGCTGCCTTTGCGGGTTTTGGGCGTGATCAACGTCTCAGGGCGTCGTTCTTCTGCCGCTTCGAAAAGTGAGAAGGTTTGGTTCACATAGTTCACAGCGCCCGAAATCATCTCTAGATAATCAGTCAATTCTGGCGTGACCTCGGCCTCAACCAGCGCGACAGAGCGGTCCTGCGGCGTTGTTTCAAACGCTACATAAAACAGCGGATCGCCGCGATTGATCTTCAGAGGCTTTGTTGCGTCGTGCCATTCAAACGCCCACATCAGCGGGCGCGGCCAGACATTGATCGGGAATCGCCCACCAAACAGCGTGCCGGGCCATGGGTCCCGAGTGTAGTGCATGAACGGAGCGAGTTGGGTCATATAGACAGGTTCGTCCGCAACAAAGACATACGGCAATGCCAGCTGCAGCGTCGGGACATCGGCGTGACGCCACTCGGCCTCTGAGGCCAAATGCAGTTTCTCGCCCAGCTTGCTGGCGCGAATGGCACTCGTCTCACCGCTCAGATTACGCAGCGCGGGCTTGCCTTTGTCGTCGCGGACAAAGCCCACGTTGATGTCAAACGGGCAAGGGATCACGAAGTGCCGGCTTTCCATGTTGATCACAGCAGGGCAGCGCGATGCAGATTTGGCATGCTTGCGGTTCAGATCAACTGATCTCACCCTGGTCGGCGCGCCATAGATGATAGAGCCCTTTTGCTGGTTCAGGAACCAGCCCACTGTCACCGGGCCGCTCGTACGGCCGCTCCCCTCGCGGGTGTCCTCAAAACTCACTGACAATTTCATGTCGTCGACCTGCTGCCTTGGGCGGCATACGGGGCTTTTGCCCTCTTGAGCCGCAGTCGCCCTATCAGCACCCGAAGAGGGCGTCAGGTCAATGCCTGCGGGCATCTTGAGCCCTCAGCCGTGGCCGAGGGGCCGCAGCTTTGGGGCTAGATGCGTTGATTGGCACAGTTGGCTGCATCCGATGCCACGGCGAGGTCCAACACGCGTTGCAGCGCGGCCCCCCGGTGGAAATCGGGATGCACCTGCCTACCTCTGGCCACAGCGTCCACGAACCGGGCATAGTTGGTGGGGACCGGGGGCGCATCTATATCCCGCCATTCCGCCGTCTCAAGAGACGGAGACAGGCAAACCCGCAAATGGCTGCTATGCATGCGCGAGGTCACCTCGATCCCACCTTTGGTGCCATAAATCCTGAGATTGAGGTCGTTGAGATGCCCAGTGGCGAACCGGCTTGCATGGACTACACCTGTCGCCCCACCAGCCAGCCCTAGTGTCATAGTAAAGCTGTCGTTGGCATCGAGGGTATATTCTCCGATCTTGCCACCGGGTGCTTTGTCAAACGTAGCCAGGCGGCAGGACACATCCGTGGCGTCCAGTCCAGCAGCAAAGGTTGCAAAGTCTAGGATGTGCACGCCGACATCCCCCAACACGCCCATTGACCCATGCGCGGTTGAGAGACGCCAGAGCCATTGATCTTCTGTACTCCACTCACCCCAAGCTGGTTGCGTCAGCCAGCTTTGCAGATAGGACGCCTCAAAATGGCGCACGTCCCCAATGTCGCCCGCTGCGATCAACTCTTGCGCTTTGATCAGGGCTGCCACGTTGCGATAGGTCAGGTTGACCATATGCACCACGCCAGCCTCTGCTGCGGCCTGTGCCATCTCATCCGCATCGGCCTGATTGGCGGCCAAAGGTTTCTCGCACAACACATGCTTACCCGCTGCGAGCAGCGGCAACGTTGTCCGATGGTGCACGGCATCCGGCGTGACGTTGCAGGCCGCATCAAACTCCCCCCAGGCCAATGCGTCTTCAAGCGTGGTGAATCCGTGGGCCACGCCAAATTTTTCCTGAAACGCGGCAAGGTTCTCGGCCCGCATATCAACACCCGCAACGACCTCTGCGCCGTCGATCTCCGCAAAAGCTTCTGCGTGGGACCCGGCCATGCCGCCGGTGCCAAGGATCAGAATACGAACCGTCATTTGAACCCTTCTTCGCCATCAGCATGTAGTTTTGGTCCACGCGCTTCAAACGGCTCAAGCGCCGCCTCGACAGGCACGTTCGGGGCGTCGGTGACGTTCTGCACCCGCGCCGCCGGATTGTGCGCCCATTGCACCGCATTGGCGAGGACGGTCTGCACATTCTCATTGTGATACGTTGGGTATGTCTCATGCCCCGGGCGGAAGTAGAACACGCGTCCTGCCCCACGCGTCCATGTCGCCCCAGAGCGAAACACCTCGCCCCCCTGAAACCAACTGATCATAATCGTCTGTTCAGGCTCGGGGATGCCAAAGGGCTCACCGTACATTTCTTCGTTCTCAAGCTCAAAGTGATCAGGGAGCCCCGCTACAATCGGATGATTGCGGGCCGTCACCCACAGCCGTTCGCGCTCGCCCGCTTCCCGCCAGGTGAGGTTGCAGGGCGTGCCCATCAAACGCTTGAACACCTTTGCGAAATGACCCGAATGCAGGACGATCAACCCCATGCCGGACCACACCGCCTCGGCCACGCGCTCAACGACAGCATCTTCAACATCGCCATGCGCGGCATGACCCCACCACAGCAGAACATCTGTTTGATCCAGACGATCTTGTGGCAATCCGTGCTCGGGCTCTTGCAGCGTCGCGGTGCTGGCGGAAATACCCGGAACTGCGTTCAACGAAGCCGCAATAGTCCCATGTATGCCTTCGGGATAAATGTCGGACACGACCTTGTTGTGCTGTTCATGCACATTTTCGTTCCAGACGACTGTTTTGATTGTCATGGCGCACAGCTCCTTGGCGACTCGTGGGCCGACACTACGCACCCTCGTCCTCCTTGCAACGGTAAATGTTTGCGCTAACGATTTCGCTAGAGTCCTGCGATTCCATCCCAAACGAGTTTAATCGTCAGGACCAAGAGCATAAGGTGTAGGATCGGATAAAAAACAGCTGCAGACATGCGCCGCACAAGGGCTGCGCCCGCCAAAGTTGCTATGGCGGCGATTGGCATGAGAACGGCAGAGGCGAGTAGGTTTGCCCCACCAAACTGGCCCAACGCGGCGTAAGGCACCAGCTTTACAAGGTTGACCAAAGTGAAAAACAGCGTGCTCGTGCTGGTAAAGACCACTGGGGTCGCCTTTAGAGGCATCGCATAGACCTGATAGGCCGGGCCGCCCGCATGCGCGACAAAGCTGCCATAACCGGACAAAAGCCCCCAGAAGGAAGCCGCGCGCGGGTTCTGCTCCTTTGGCGGCGTTTCCGCCCCCGTCAGGCTGCGGGCGTAGGTGACCAGATAGCCTGCTGCAATCGCACCGATGATCAAACGAACGGCCGCGTCGGACACAAAGGCTGCGGTCAGCCAGCCTACACCAACTCCAAGTATGGCTGCGGGCAACATTGAGCGGATCATGCCAAGGTCCCATTTGCCACGCCAGATCCAGCAGCCGACAAAGTCCATGACGATCAGGATCGGCAACAAAATTCCAGCAGCCTGAACGGGTGGCATGATCATCGCCAGGATGGCTACGCCGATGATCGCCATCGTTCCGCCCAAGCCGCCCTTCGACAGTCCCACCATCACGGCGACAAGGATCGCCACGGCGATGGTTGTTGGGGTCGTGAATGGAAAATCAGCGGGCCACATGCGTTGTGTGGTCTCACATGACCCGACGAAACGGAAGGGGCCGGGTCAGCTCACCGCTGCCTTATTGCCCCAAAGTGGCATCCGAAGCCGCTCCTTGAGCCGGAGGAGCAGGTTCGGTTGTGCCGCAGTAGCGTCCGAGCCGCCCTCGCCGTTGTCCTCTATTTGCAATCCTGCGCGTGCGTAAAGATCAAGAAGATCATCGTCATGCTCTGGTAGCCAGACATCATCTGGAGTTTCAACGTGGAGCGATGCAATCTGTAACAGTCGGTCAGGGATTTCAAACACCCACTCCTCCGGCTCAACCACAGACATTGCATCCATGAGATCAGCCGCCGCCGCAGCAACATGACGCCGGTCAATGCCAACACAGGCAGAAGCATAGCGCCCCTCTGCCGCCAGCTCCCCAATGGTGAGGCACAAGACGTCGCGGTAAGGCGCGTCAGGATCGATGGTGAGTTTGCGGCGCAGGTAGGTGGCCGGATTGGCGCGGTAAAAGACCAGTTGCGCGATGCTCAGATCACACTCTGGTTGGCCAATGATCCACTCGAGCAAATCGTGATGGAGCGACGGGTCCGTGCGAAGAACAACATCAACCCACACAGCCAAAGGGGCGATTAGCAAATGATCCCGCAACTCGGCCATCGCCGTGTCAAGCTGAGCGCTGGCATCTGCCAAAAGTTTTTGTTCGTCGGTCATCACACATCCCTCAATGCTGTGGCGAGGAATGCTCGGCGAAAGGGGCCGGAGTATGGCCCCTTTTCCCTGCTTTCGGGGCGCTTTCTAGGCGCGGACGAGCTTTTCGTAGCTTTCGGATATATCGCGCGTCAGGGCGCCCACCTCAAAATTGTAGTCCCCGATCTGACCGACAGGTGTGACCTCAGCTGCCGTCCCGGTAAGCCAGCATTGCTCAAAACCTTCGAGTTCGTCAGGCATGATCACCCGCTCATGGACAGTTAGCCCCTTGTCCTTGAGCATCTGGATCACCGTTTGACGGGTGATCCCGTTCAGGAAGGCGTCAGCGGCCGGCGTGTGGACTTCGCCATCTTTGACAAAAAAGATGTTGGCCCCCGTCGCCTCGGCCACATAGCCGCGATAGTCAAACATCATCGCGTCAGAACACCCTTTGGCCTCTGCCGCATGCTTGGACATGGTAGCGATCATGTATAGGCCAGCAGCCTTGGCTTGGCTGGGTGCCGTCTCGGGAGAGGGGCGCTTCCATTTGGCGATGTCGAGCTTGGCGCCCTTCATTTTGGCATCCCCGTAATAGTTCCCCCATTCCCAAACGGCGACAGCCAGATGTACGGGATTCTTGGCGCTAGCCACGCCCATATCCTCACCCGCGCCGCGCCATGCGACGGGCCGCACGTAGGCGTCGGTCAAACCGTTGGCGTCGAGTGCTGCCTGCTTGGCCGCCTCAATCTCGTCCACAGAATAGGGAATATCAAAGTCGATGAGCTTGCCCGATGTGATCAAGCGTTCGGAGTGCTCACGACTCTTGAAAATCTTGCCCGAATAGCACCGCTCACCCTCGAACACAGAAGACGCGTAATGCATGGCGTGGGTCAGGATGTGCACCTTGGCACTGCGCCAATCGACAAGTTGCCCATCAAGCCAGATTTTCCCATCGCGATCATCATAACCGGCCATCTCAGCACCCTTCCTTTGCAAAAATGTCGCGCTTAGGTCCGGTGCGGACATAAAATTGCGCAAAATCAAGTTTTGGCTACCAATCCGATTTCGGAAAGTCAATAACGCTGACGTATCGCGACCGTAACAACCCAGGGGGTTCAATGGCACAGGCGCCAGGACCAAGCAGCGGCGAAAATCTGCTTTTTCTCACCGATGAACAACTGCGCAAAGGCATCGAAGCGATGTTCTTTGCCTACCGAGGATTTACCGCGGATCCGGATCGTATTCTGGCCGAAAAGGGCTACGGTCGGGCGCACCACCGGGCAATCCATTTCATTCACCGTAGTCCGGGGACAACAGTCAACAATCTGCTCGCTATCCTTGGGGTCACAAAGCAATCGCTGAATCGTGTGTTGCGCGCCCTGATCGAGGATGGTCTCGTAGAAAGCAAGGTTGGGACGATCGATCGGCGGGAGCGGCATTTGACCCTGACAGAGGATGGTGTGGCACTGGAGCGCATGTTGTCAGATGCACAACGTGACCGTATGCGCTTGGCCTACAAGTCTGCAGGACCGGCGGCTGTCACAGGGTTTCGGCAAGTTCTTGAGGCGATGATGGATGACACGATGCGCAGCCAGTATGATGCGCTTAAAGATCAAGGATAATGATATGGATGATGCGCACCTCTTGATCGTTGATGATGACGAACGCATTCGCGGCTTGCTGCAAAAGTTCCTGATGCGTCACGGCTTTATGGCGACGCTGGCGCGGGATGCAGCCCACGCCCGACGGGTCTTGTCAGGACTGGAGTTTGACCTCATCGTTTTGGATGTGATGATGCCCGGCGAGGACGGCCTGTCGCTGTGCAAAGATTTGCGCGAGACGATCACGACGCCCATTCTTCTCCTGACGGCCAAATCCGAAACCGGCGACAGGATCAACGGCCTTGAAGCGGGGGCGGACGATTATCTGGCCAAACCGTTTGAGCCGAAGGAGCTTCTTCTGCGCATCAACGCGATCCTGCGCCGCATGCCAACCGCAGAGCCAGAGGTTTTGACACCAAAATCATTGTCGCTGGGCCCCGTCCGGTATGACATCGAACGTGGTGAGATGTGGCAGGGAGAGACGCTGGTCCGATTGACGGCGACCGAAAGTCACCTGATGCGCATTTTCTCCGGGGTTCCGGGAGAGCCTGTTTCACGCGGGAAGCTGGTAGAAGAGCTTGGACGCGGCGGTGGTCAGGCGCAAGAGCGCGCCATTGATGTCCAGATAACCCGTTTGCGGCGCAAGATAGAAGCCGATCCCAAGCAGCCACGCTATTTGCAGACCGTCCGGGGCGAAGGCTATATGCTCGCCCCCGATTGACTCGCGCGCCCTGTGGAACTTCGTCGGATTTTTGAGTTTATTTGGTCAGATGAAGGAGCAGGTCAACGCGATGGAGGATCTGTTCGAAGAGGCCCGCGCACGGCACGACCTTGAGCGGCGATGGTTGCGTTTGACGCAGGATGACCTGCCAGCGGTGGCCAAAGAGCGCGGTTGGCCGATTTGCGAAGACCATTGCTTTCAACGCGTACTCCTGGATGCGGCCTGCGGGGCGTGTTGGTATGATAAGATCCCGAAACGCCCGGCGTATCGGTTTGCCCCGGATGAGGTTTTGATGCGTGCGGTCGATTTGGCCGCTGCGGTTTTGGATGGGCAGGAAGACATGACAGCTTTGAACCGTCAAAGCCTCGGTTTTCGTGGGAAGATCCAGCCATCCCCGTAATCTTGACTTGGTGTGGTCACAAAAGCCTGCGATTTGGCTGCTCTAACCGGTGAGACTGAAACTACGGGATCTGTCGTGCGCTATACCCTCATCATTGCGAGCTTTGGCGCCTGCCTTCCGCTGTTGGCCGCGGCACAGACTGATGGTGGGCAGATTTTTGTCGAAGCGATGGACCGCAGCTATGTCTACGTCTCAACCGGCGATCTTGCGGCTTTTGGTGGGTGGCAAGTGAATGCGCGGGATGGCTTTGAATGTCCGACGTGCGAGGTCAAACCGTTCTCGGTTGAGGCGGCAAACGGTGAGGGGAACATAAATTGCTTTGTTCACCTTAATGATCAGGCGGAGGAATTTCGGCTGTGTGCGTTCATGCGCGAGCTTGATTGGAGCACGATGCCTCTTCAGTCGCCGCACTTTAGCGCGGATTCCCGGCTGGCAGACAGCTGGCTCAACGCCCAACAAGGCCTGTTTGCAGCACCGGCGGGCACAGGACAAAAAGGACAAGTGTTCACATGGATGACTTGCCCCGCCGAGGATAAACCGCGCGCACAGGCGGTCGTGGTGTCAGACTACAGTGCTGCCTTGCCCGAGACCTTGCCCACCCATTGGATCGTTATGTCCGGCACCGAAGACGCTTGGTTCGCTGAGTTTGATTTCCCCTATTGTGCGGCATTGACCAGCTAGGGCGCCTTGGTGCCCTTGCCCTTCGTGGCCCGACACGGCAAAGCTGTGGGTCATGACCACAGCTCTCATCACCCACACAGATTGCCTCGCCCATGTCACACCACCGGGTCACCCGGAACAGGTGGCGCGGCTGGACAGTATACTCGCGGCTCTCGCGCCATTGCAGCTGCCGCTGACCCAAGCACCTTTGGCCGCCGAGGATGATATTCTCCGCGCTCATCCCGCAGCCCACCTCCAGACCATCCGGGAAGCCGCACCAGACGAGGGGTGGCGCAGCCTCGATGCCGACACCCACATGTCCGTTGGGACATTGCAAGCGGCCTTTCGGTCAGCAGGCGGTGCGGTCAAAGCGGTGGATATGGTGATGGCTGGACAGGCGCAAAACGCTTTTGTCGCCACACGCCCGCCCGGCCACCATGCCGAGCGGGAAACGGCAATGGGGTTCTGCTTTTTCGGCAATGTAGCAATTGCGGCCAAACACGCGCTGGATCACCATGGTCTCTCGCGTGTGGCGATTGTGGATTTTGACGTCCACCACGGCAATGGCACGCAGGATCTTGTCGAGGATGACGCGCGCATTCTGTTTTGCTCAACCCACCAGATGCCGCTCTATCCCGGTACGGGGCATGCGCATGAGACGGGCGTCGGCAATGTGCTGAACGTGCCGCTGCCCGATGGGGCTGGGTCCAAAGCCTTTCGCGCCGCGATGGAAACCCATGTCCTGCCCCGCGTTGCGGCCCACAAACCTGAACTTCTGCTGATATCCGCCGGATTTGATGCACACGCACATGATCCATTGGCGGGTATGATGCTGACCGAAGATGACTTTGCCTGGGCCACGACCAAAATCTGCGATCTGGCCGAAGAACACGCCGGGGGCCGCGTGGTATCCTGCCTCGAAGGCGGCTATGATCTTGAGGCGCTGGGCCGTTCCGCATATGCCCATGCCAAAGTTTTGAAGGAGCGCAGCAATGGCTGATACCCCCGTCGAAGACATGAGCTTTGAAGACGCCATCCGCGAGCTGGAAACTGTGGTGGGTCAGCTGGAGCGGGGCGATGTGGCGCTCGATGCCAGTATCGCGCTCTATGAACGGGGTGCCGCATTGAAGGCGCGCTGTGAGAAAAAGCTCTCCGAGGCCGAGGAGAAGGTCGCCAAGATTACGCTCTCTGCGGATGGTCAGGCCACAGGCACCGCACCGCTCGATGACTAAGCCGGCCTTTCAGGACGCGCGCGCAGACGCCGCCCGGCGGGTTGAGGCGCATCTGGCCAACATTCTGGCGGGTCAGTCTGGGCCGATTGCCGAGGCTATGCTCTATGCCGTTAATGGTGGCAAATGTTTGCGAGGGTTTTTTGTAATCGAAACCGCGCGCCTGCATGGGATAGCGGGGGCGTGGCCCACTTCGGCGGCGGCCGCCATCGAATGTTTGCACGCCTATTCGCTGGTGCACGATGATCTGCCCTGCATGGATGACGATGCCCTGCGCCGGGGCCAGCCCACGGTGCATGTCAAATGGGATGAAACGACCGCGGTTCTGGCCGGTGATGCACTCCAAGCGCTCGCCTTTGAGCTGGTGGTCGAGGGGGGCGACAATCCGGCAGCACAGCTTGAGCTTTCAACCTCGCTCGCCCGCGCCTCTGGCATCGCGGGCATGGTTGGTGGCCAAGCGCTCGACATTGCGGCGGAAACCGCGACCGCACCTCTGACACTGGATGAAATTACCGCTCTTCAGGCGGGCAAGACAGGCGCGCTGATCACATGGTCCTGCCTTGCAGGGCCACGCATGGCGCAGGCCGATCTGGCCCCGCTCAAAACATATGGCGACGCTCTGGGCCTCGCCTTTCAAATCGCCGATGACATTCTGGACGTTGAAGGCGATGCCGCCACCGTGGGCAAGGCCACGGGCAAGGACGCAAACGCGGGCAAAGCGACCTTTGTCTCGCTTCTGGGCCTTGATGGGGCGAAACGCCGCGCGTCTGACCTCGTCACGCAGGCTCAGGATGCGCTATCTTGCTATGCAGATGACGCAGACACCCTGCGCGAGGCCGCGCAATTTGTCATCGCACGCACGCACTGAAAGGGCCTGATATGGCTGACAGACCGCACACACCGATCCTTGACCGCGTTCATGTTCCTGCGGATATGAAGGGGCTGTCCGACGCTCAGCTTCGCCAGCTCGCCGATGAAGTGCGGGCCGAGACGATTAGCGTTGTGTCTGAAACCGGTGGTCATTTTGGCGCGGGGCTTGGCGTGGTTGAGCTGACTGTGGCGCTGCACGCGGTGTTCGACACGCCCAAGGATAAGCTCATCTGGGACGTGTCGCACCAATGCTACCCCCACAAAATCCTCACCGGCCGCCGCGACCGGATGCGCACGATCCGGCAAGAGGACGGCCTTTCCGGCTTCACCAAACGCAGCGAAAGCCCCTATGATCCCTTTGGCGCGGCCCACAGCTCCACCTCGATCTCGGCGGCACTTGGCTTTGCCGTCGCCCGCGATCTGGGCGGCTCGGTCGAAGAGGGGCTGGGCGATGCCATCGCCGTGATCGGCGATGGCTCCATGTCGGCGGGCATGGCCTATGAGGCAATGAACAACGCCGGCCACCTTAAGAAGCGCCTGATCGTCATCCTCAACGACAACGAGATGTCCATCGCGCCGCCTGTGGGGGCAATGTCATCCTACCTGTCGCGCCTCTACGCGGGCGACCCGTTCCAAGAGTTCAAATCGGCGGCCAAGGGGGCGGTCTCACTCCTGCCTGAACCCTTCCGCGAGGGCGCCAAACGCGCCAAGGATATGGTCAAGCACATGACCGTCGGCGGCACGTTGTTCGAAGAGCTCGGTTTCTCCTACCTCGGCCCCATCGACGGGCATGACATGGATCAACTCCTCTCGGTCCTGCGCACCGTCAAAGACCGCGCCACCGGCCCGATCCTGATCCACGCCATCACCAAAAAGGGCAAAGGTTACGCCCCGGCAGAGGCCGCGTCGGATAAGGGCCACGCCACAGCAAAATTCGAAATTGCGACGGGCAAGCAAGCCAAGGCGAAATCCAACGCGCCCAGCTACACCTCCGTCTTCTCTCAAAGCCTGCTGAAACATGCCGCTGAAGACAGTCGCATTTGCGCGGTGACAGCGGCCATGCCGGACGGCACGGGACTAAAGGCGTTCATGGAGCGTTATACGTCGCGTTGCTTTGATGTGGGGATCGCTGAACAACACGCGGTGACCTTTGCCGCAGGCCTCGCCGCTGGGGGGATGCGCCCGTTCTGCGCGCTCTATTCCACATTCCTGCAACGTGGCTATGATCAGGTCGTCCACGACGTGGCGATCCAGCGGTTGCCCGTCCGCTTCGCCATTGACCGCGCGGGCCTTGTGGGGGCCGACGGTTGCACCCACGCGGGCGCGTTCGATGTGGCGTTCCTCACCAACTTGCCCGACATGGTCGTCATGGCCGCGAGTGACGAGGCCGAGCTGGTGCGCATGGTCGCCACCGCCGCCGCTTATGACGATGGTCCCATCGCCTTCCGATTCCCGCGTGGTGAAGGCGTTGGTGTTGAGATGCCCGAGACCCCCGAGCCATTGGAAATCGGCAAAGGCCGCATGATCCAGACCGGCGCACGAGTGGCCCTCCTGTCGTTCGGCACCCGCCTGCAAGAGGTGATGCAAGCCTGCGAAGCGCTGCAAGCCCGTGGCATCACCCCCACCGTGGCCGACGCGCGCTTTGCCAAACCGCTGGACCGTAAGTTGATCCTTGATCTGGCGCAAAACCACGAAGCGCTGATCACTGTCGAGGAAGGCTCCATCGGCGGCTTTGGCAGCCATGTAGCGCAATTGCTCGCCGAAGAAGGTGTCTTTGATACCGGCCTCAGATACCGCTCGATGGTGCTGCCTGACACGTTCATCGATCAGGCCAGTCCGCGCGCGATGTACGCTATGGCCGGCCTCAACGCCGAAGACATCGAGGCCAAAGTCCTCGACACCCTAGGCGTGGCCGTGATGGAACAACGCGCCTAATCGAGCCGGAGCTGATAGGCCCGCGTCGCGTGGCCGCGGTAGACCTCGGGCGTGTTGGCCACGATGATATAGGCTGCGTCCGCGCCTGTCAGATCAAGCATGCTGCCCGATGCAATCCGCGCCAGTTGCCACTCTGATCCGCGCCGCACGATCAATCGCAGGGGCATCGTCGCCGGATCATAGACATCGAGCGTCACCTGATACGCACCGTCCATGTTGATCAGCGACACCACGTTGTACCCCCAGGGGCGGGGTCGCAGACTGCGTGGCGGTGACACCCAATCCCCGGCCGATACCGCAAGATCAATTTGCGCGGACACAGGCGCTATTCCGCCCGCCAGTGGATCATCTTCCAAGGCCCAATCGCGTTCGGCCAGCGCGTAGTCCCGCTGTGCTGTGGTCATCAACCAGCCGGGCATCGGGCTGCCCTGACCGTCGATGGTGCTTGCCGTCAGCATGGCTGCGTAGTCGGCCCAGGAGTGCGCCATTTGGTCATGGCCAATCGCCGCCGCAATCACCTGCTGCGGCAAGGCGCGGGTGCCAGTAAAGAAGTCCTGCGTCACCGTTGCCGGGCTCAAGCCTGCGGTTTCGACCAGATACTGCAAAAACTGATGCATCCCGTATTGCCGCGTTTGCAGCATCCAATGCTCGGGGTCGCCGGGCTGGCCTCTGTCCCAGCTTTGCCACAGCGCCAGATGCGGCATCGCGGCGATACCGCCAACCGTGGCATAGGCGTCTTCGCGGGTTGGATTATCCTGAAGGGCAAACCACTCCGCCGTCGTCTCAATGTACCACGCACTGTCACCGTCATACGCGAACCCGGGCGAAGACGCGCTGTATTGGAATATGTGAAACCCTTCATGAGAGAGGTTCGCCCGATCCGCATGTGCACCAAGGGGCAACGTCATAAACGGCATGTCAAAGGCGTTGGTGCCGACCCCGTTTCCAAATGCGTCGTCCAACCCATCGTCAGCCTCGGGGTCATGTAGGTAGATATTCGTGTAAAGGCCTGCTCGGGCCGACGGCGGATCGACCATTTTGTTGACGGTCAACGCGCGGCACCGTGCTGCATCCAGTCCATCGGCTGTCACTTTGGCATCGCTATGGTCAAACACTGCCGGGTCGTACCACACGGCCCAAATCCCCTGCCGATGCACCTTGTGGCGGTCAGGGTCGGCAAATTCTGCTTGGAGTGACAGAGGTTCGGAAACTGTCGGGCAGGCGATTGCGGCTTGAACCGCAAAGATGGATGAGCAAAACAAAGTTGTCAGAGCGTACCGCATCACGTGATCCTTTCAAGGTGACGTGATATACAATACGGCGCATCTAGCGGCCCGCGTGTTACGTCTTGCGCGCAGCAATCATACAATCCTGTAAAGGTTTGAGCGCGTTATTTCTCGCGCTTGGCCATGGCCTCTTCGATCTTCTCCAGCCGGGCCAGCACCTGCTGCCGGTAATCATCCGTCGCGGCATTGCTCTCTTCAGCATGGGCATCCTGCATCGAATTGACGATCAGACCAACGAGCAGGTTCACCACTGCAAAGGTCGTGACCATGATAAACGGCACAAAGAACGCCCAAGCGTAGGGGAATTGCTCCATCACCGGGCGCACGATCCCCATGCTCCAGCTTTCCAGCGTCATGATCTGAAACAGCGAATAGGCCGATGCGCCGAGGTTGCCGAACCACTCAGGGAACGCCGCGCCAAAGAGCTTTGTCGCCATGACCGAGCCGATGTAGAAGATCAGCCCCATCAGCAGGAACACCGATCCCATGCCGGGGAGGGCGGTCACAAACCCCTCCACCACACGCCGCAGGCTTGGGGCGACGGAGATCACCCGCAAGACCCGCAAAATCCGCAGCGCTCGCAATACCGACAGCCCTTGAGATGCGGGCATGAGCGAGATGCCGACGATCAGAAAGTCGAAGATGTTCCAGCCGCTGCGGAAAAACCGCGGACCATAGGCCACCAGTTTGACCGCTAATTCCGCTACAAAGATCGCGAGGCAGACTTTGTCGAGAAACAGGATCAGACCACCGGCGCTGTCCATGATGGGTTTGACCGTTTCCAAACCCAGCAAGATCGCGTTGAACAGGATCACCGAGATAATCAGGCTTGAAATGCGCGGGCTCTCAATGAAGGATTGCAATCTGCTACGTAATGTCATGGCTTCTCACCGGGCTGGAATGCGTGTCATATGGCTTTCAATCCGGCGGCACGCAAGCCTCCATCCCCGAAGGAATACGCCCAATGCGACCCATTCTGATTTACCGCTGGATCGTCTTTGGGCTTGCGGCACTTTACTGCCTGCGCACGATATTTCTGTCTGAATACACGTATTTCCCAGGGCCCTTCCGCTTTCTGACGATCTGGGCGCTGTTTCTGTCGTTCTTTGCCGCCAGCCGCATGATCGCATTGATGGAGGGGCGCAGTGAACGGCGCTGGGATGCCTTTGTCTCGATGGTGGCCGTGATCAACACGATGGTCGTGTTTCTCTATTGGCGGCTCTACTTTGCCGATCCTGCGTCCGTCACCAGCGATGGGCAACTGGGGGAGTTCTATCTGGAAATGTACCTCCACGGCCTTGGTCCGGCGCTGCAGGTCATCGACGCAGTGTTCATTCACCGCGCGTTCCGCCGCATCCCGCAGGCTCTGATGTGGCTCTTTGGCGTGATTGGCGTCTATGTCCTCTATGCCGAACTGGTGCTGCAAAACCTCAATGACAGCCCGATGGGCACCGTGACCTCGGGCCTGCCGTATCCGTTTCTCAACAATCTAGAACTGCCGGGACGGGCGGTGTTCTACGGCACCAACTTTGCGGTCGCTGTTGTGCTGCTCCTGATCTTTGCAGCTATTGCCTGGGCCGTCAGGCGCGTGGTTCCCGCGCCAGTAGATCGGCCAGACCCACGCGGTAATCCGGGTACCTGAGCACGACGCCCAGCTCATCCTTGATCCGATTGTTGCGCACCTTTTTGCTCTCGGCATAAAAGCTGCGCGCCATAGGCGTCATCTCGGCCGTCTCAAAATCCTCGGCCTCGGGCACGGGCAGGCCCAATAGCTCGGCTGCATGGGCGATCACATCCTCGGGCGGGGCGGGGTCATCGTCACAGACGTTATAGGCCGCACCCGGATTGGGGCGATTGATGGAAGCCCACAAAACCTGCGCAATGTCCTCCACATGGGTCCGGCTGAACACCTGCCCGGGCTTGATAATCCGCCGCGCCGTGCCGCTGCGCACCTTGGCAAAGGGGCCGCGTCCGGGGCCATAAATCCCGGCCAGCCGAAAGATATGGAGCGGCAGGTCCAACTCGGCCCACGCGGCCTCGGCCTCGACCCGCGCGATGCCGCGCTTGGTGGCCGGCGTCAGGGCCGTATCCTCATCGACCCAATCACCACCGTGATCGCCATACACGCCCGTGGTCGACAGATAGCCGACCCATTCAAACTGGTCCTTCCTGGCCGCAATTTCGCCCGCCAACGCCCGCAACACAGGGTCACCCTCGGCATCCGGCGCAGCAGAGATCAGCAGATGCGTTGCAGCATTCAACGCAGGCACCATATCAGCCCCCGGCCAAATGCGCGGCTCCACACCTTCGTTCATCAACCGGCCTGCGCGGTCCTCATCACGGGTGGTGCCGATTACACGCCATGTGTCAGGCAGCAAGCGGGCCAGCGCGCGGGCGGAATATCCGTGGCCAAAAGAAACGAGTGTCTTTGTCATGCCCCCTAGGTGGCCCGTCTGCGCGCTAGGCGCAAGAGCCTGCGGCTGCTAGGCTGCCGCCATGACAGACAAACCCGATGTGACCACGGCCTATGCCTTACGCTCCAAATCCGATGTGACACGGCTCTACGAAACATGGGCAGACACCTACGACGAAACGTTCGTCGAGGCGCAAGGCTATCAAATGCCCCGCGAAATTGCCGAGGCCTTTGTCGCCGCCGGCGGCACCGGCCCCGTGCTGGATGTGGGCGCGGGCACCGGGGCCGGGGGGCAGGCGCTCTCCGCTCGTGGCGTGATCGACATTGACGGGATAGACCTGTCGCCCGACATGCTCCGCGTGGCCGGTGGCAAGCACGTCTACCGCCATCTGGCCGAGGCGGACATCACCCTGCCTCTGCTGGGTCTAGGCCCTTACAACGGGATCGTCAGCGCGGGCACCTTCACCTTTGGCCATGTCGGCCCCGAAGGTCTGCCCGCTCTCTTGGATGTGGCGGCACCGGGTTGCCTGTTCACCCTTGGCGTCAATGCCGAACACTATGCCCAAGCAGGGTTTGAGGCGGCGATTGATGCGCTTTCAGATCGCATCGAGGATGTCTCGTTTCACGACGTGCGCATCTATGATGACCGTGCCGACCCAGACCACCGCGACGATTTGGCCCGCATCCTGATGTTTCGCGCAAAATAGACCGAGCAGTAACGCCACGCCCAACAGGCACTGTTGGGCCAGCGCTCATGCCCATCAAGCTCTCCCAACCTCATCCCAAACCGACAAAAACACCCCCAGCACATCCGCATCCCGGTGATCTTCCAATACGTCCCCCACATCCCACGTTATCGAC
>JAHDDU010000001.1:188553-202008 GCA_020629175.1 Flavimaricola sp.
CACATCCGCATCCCGGTGATCTTCCAATACGTCCCCCACATCCCACGTTATCGACAACGCCATATGTGCCACGGCCCAACCGATCAGCCTGTCGCGCGGCAGCGAAAGCATCTTGGCCCAAAGACCCGCCATAAACCGCATCCTCTGCGCCTGCCGCCACAAATCCTCTGCCCCCAGTGGGTTGCGAAACGCATTGGCCAACTCATACGCCGGATCTCCCAAAGCACCTTTGGCATCAAACGCCAACCAGCCGCGATCCGATTTTTTGATATTGTCATGATGCAAGTCGCGGTGCAGGGGGCGAACCTCGGTCATACTTGCCAGCATCTGACGCGCCACGCCCCGCGCGCGCTCCACATCGCAGCGCAGGGTGTCGCGACACCCCGTCCCAAACCGCAAATCAAACAGGGCCTGAAACTCATCCCCTATCTTGGGCAAACCATCCAACCGGACATCGGCCCCCAGTATGCGCTGCGCGACCTCTCCCAACAGATGCGTAGCACCAGCGTCATCTCCGCCCCGGACCACGTCCCCCAAAGACGGCCCGGCAAGCCATTCCATCAAAACCGCAGCGTTCTGTCGCGCAAAAATCCGTGCAGCACCACGCCCGTCCAATGCTTCAAGCAGGGCAAACCCCGGCGCTTCATCCTGCATGTTGCCGCCATGGTAGACTTTCAAAGCTGCCGGAGTACCTTCCGCCCGAAACACCTTCCAAACCGTGGCAATCGCAGTCTCGGCAACAACCTCAGGCGCAGCAAGTTGCCACTTCTCAAGAAGTTCCGGGTCTACTTGCCTTTCCAAACCGGGTCCCGCTTTTCGGCAAAGGCCCGCGCGCCTTCCAGCTGATCTTCGCTCGCATAAAGCGTGTCGACCGTCTGAAACTGCCGCTTTGTGATCCGGTTGAGCGCGTCCTGAAACTGCTTGTCCTCCGCCTCACGCACCACCTCCTTGATCGCGGCGTAAACCAGCGGCGGGCCAGAGGCGAGGAGCCGGGCCAGTTCCCACGCTTTGTCCATCAACTGATCAGCAGGACAGGCCTCCTTCACGATCCCCCAGCGGATCGCCTCGTCCACGTCAAACCACCGCCCGGTCAGCAGCAGATCCATCGCCACGTGATACGGAATCCGCTTGGGCAGCTTGATCGACGCCGCATCTGCCACTGTGCCCGACCGGATTTCAGGCAAGGCAAAGCTCGCATGATCCGCCGCCAGAATGATATCGGCTGACAGCGCAAGCTCCAGTCCGCCACCGCAGCAAATCCCGTTGACCGCTGCGATCACCGGTTTGTTCAAATGCGGCAATTCCTGAAGCCCGCCAAAGCCGCCCACGCCGTAATCGCCATCCACAGCATCGCCATCTGAGGCTGCCTTCAAATCCCAACCGGCACAGAAAAACTTTTCCCCGCCACCCGTGATGATACAGACTCGCAACTCCGGATCATCCCGAAACGCGGCAAACACCTCGCCCATCTGGCGCGAGGTCTGCAGATCAATCGCGTTGGCCTTGGGCCGGTCGAGCGTGACCTCAAGAATTGCGCCTTCGCGGCGGGTTTTTACAGGATCAGTCATCAGCTTTCCTTATCAGTGCATCTGCCGCCACAGCACGGTCAGCCGTACAGATCAGCGGGTTGATTTCCACTTCGCTCACACTCTCGGCATGCGCCAAAACATAGTCCTGAACGCCGCGCACAGCCTCCAGAACACGCGCCATATCCACCGCTGGGCTTCCTCTGAACCCGTCCAACAAAGGCGCAATCTTCAGCTGGCCCAAGGCCGCCTCAATCGCCGCGTCTGAGGCCGGCACCAACAAAGAGCAGCTGTCCGCCCATAGTTCCGTCAACGTCCCCCCAGCCGCAAGGGTCAGAACAAACCCATGCGCCGGATCCCGCGTCACACCAACCAACAATTCAACACTGCCACCGGTGATCATCTCCTCCAGGAGATATCCCTCAGCAGACATGCCAGCCATCGCCTCGGTCACGGCTTCGGCAGAGCGCAGCCCCAGAACAACAGCCCCGGCCTCCGACTTATGCGCAAACCCGGTCCCCTTGAGGACATATGGCGGGCTCAGCGCCTCACAGGCGGCAGCGACATCATCGGCAATGCTGACAGTCTTCGGCACAGCCACACCAAACGCCGCCAAATCGGCCTTTGCTTCCGCTTCCCCTAGAATCCGCCCCTCACGCTCAGGCCCCAGTACCGGCAGGTCCGTGCCCAGATCTGGCGTTGTGGCCACGTGCGCCAGTGCAATCGCGCTCAGCCCTTCCACCATCCCGCAGAGCGGAACAACGCCCCCCGAGATCAACCGCTCGGCCACATCTTCGGGCATCAACTCGGGCAGGCTCGCGATCATTGCAACCGGAACGCCTGTTTGCGCCCGCGTCTCAATCGCCGCCTCAATCGCACACTCCCAATCAGCGGGATCACATCTGTCGGCGCGCGGAAAATCAACAACCAGGCAAATCATGGCAAGCCCGGGTGCTGCCATGGCCGAAAACGCCTTCGTCATCGCTCCCAAATCCCGCCAGATATAAGTGTGATAATCCAGCGGATTGGCCAGCGCGACCTTAGGCCCCAGCGCTGTTGCCAGCCTCTGTGTCTGCCCCGCGTCGAGCGGTGGATATGTCACCCCCAAGGTCTCACCCAAATCCGCCATCAAGGACGCCTCGCCCCCAGAACAACTGATCGAGGCAATCCGACGATGCGGCAAAGGCCCGGCCACATGCAAAAGCTTCAGCGTTTCCAAAAACACCGCCAGACTGTCAGCCCGCGCGATCCCAAGCCGCGCCAGCAACGCCCCCGCACCTGCATCCGCTCCCGCAATTGAGGCTGTGTGCGACACGGTTGCCGCCCGCGCCTGCGCACTCCGCCCCACCTTCAGCGCCACGATGGGCACACCTTTGGCCGCTGCTGCGCGCGCCAGGGCCTGCCATTCGCTCAGATCACCAAACCCTTCCACATGCAGGCCAATCGCCGTCACCCGCGGATCATCCAGCAAGGCCATCGCCGCTGCGGCTTGCGAAATCTGCGCCTGATTGCCCGTTGTCACTACATATGCAATCGGCAAACCGCGGCCTTGCATGGTCAGATTTATCGCAATGTTCGAAGATTGCGTGAGGATCGCCACCCCGCGCTCCACTGGCACACATCCATGCTGATCCGGCCACAACAAAGCTCCATCCAGCGCGTTGATCATACCGTAGCAATTTGGCCCCAGTATCGGCATGTCGCCGGCCGCTTTCAACAAGGCGGCATTGCGATCATCCCCATCCGCCACTTCGGCAAAGCCGCTGGCAAAACACACAGCGCCGCCCGCGCCGCGCTTGCGCAACCGCTCCACAGCACCCACCGTCGCATCCCGGTTGATCCCCACAAAGGCTGCATCCGGCACCCCAGGCAAATTCGGTACCCCATCAAACGCTGGCAATCCGCAAATCTCGCTCGCCCTTGGATGCACCGGCCAGATGTCGCCATCAAACCCACCCTTGAGCAATTGCTCCACAACCGATTGGCACCACGCACCACCTCCGATGACGGCCACAGACCGAGGCCGCAAAAGCCGGGACAAATCACGCATCACTCAGGCCCCCACTCCAGCTTCTTCTGGCTCAAAATATCCCGGGGGGTCCGGGGGGCTGGCCCCCCGGTTCCTCGGCGGGCCGCAAGGCACGTCGAAACGGATCTCATGCGCCCAAGGCCCGCAACAAATCCCGGCTGATGATGTGGCGCTGGATTTCGCTGGTTCCGTCCCAGATCCGCTCCACCCGTGCATCGCGCCAGAACCGCTCCAGCGGATAGTCGTCCATCAATCCCATACCACCGTGGATCTGGATCGCAGCATCCGTCACACGTCCCAACATCTCGCTGGCATAGAGCTTGGCAGAGGCAATCTCCCGGTTGGCAAGCAGCCCCCGGTCCAGCCGGTCCGCACTGGCCAGCGTGAGCAAATCGGCCGCATCAATCTCGGTGATCATATCCGCTAGCTGGAACGACACGCCCTGAAATTTGCCAATCGGCTGGCCAAACTGCTCGCGCTCTGCGGCATAGCTCAGTGCATAGTCAAACACCCGCCGTGCGCGCCCCACGCTCATTGTGGCCACTGTGATCCGCGTGGCGTAAAGCCACTCATTCATCACCGTAAACCCCCCATCGACCTCTCCCAGAACCTGCGCATCCGGCAGACGACAATCATCAAATTCAAGGATCATGTTCTTGTAGCCACGGTGGCTCACGGATTTATACCCATCGCGGATCGTGAACCCGGGCGTGCCGCGATCCACAAGGAACGTCGTGATCCGTTTCTTCGGACCCCGCGGCGTCTGGTCTTCCCCTGTCGCGACAAAGACGATGACGAAATCCGCATGCTCCGCGCCAGAAATGAAATGCTTGGTCCCGTTAAGAACCCAGTCACCGCCCTCTCGTACAGCCGAGCACTTCATGGAGCGCACGTCAGACCCGGCCCCCGGTTCCGTCATCGCCAGCGCATCCATCCGTTCTCCGCGCACCGCGGGATCGCGGTAGCGTTCGATCTGGTCGCCCTCGCAGGCCATCAGGATGTTTTGCGGCCGTCCAAAGAAATGCGTGAGCGCCATCGACCCGCGCCCCAACTCACGCTCAACCAGTGCAAACTCCACATGGTTCAGCCCCGCACCGCCCGCACTTTCGGGAAAGTTGCAGGCGTAAAAGCCCAGCTCAAGCGTCTTGCGCTTGATCTCCTGCGCGATCTCGTCAGGCACTTCGCCAGTCCGCTCGACCAGCTCTTCATGCGGATAAATTTCGTTCTCAACAAAGCTGCGCACTGTGTCCGCAATCATCTGTTGGTCGTCGGTGATGCCATAGGCTGTCATGGAATGTCTCTCAATGTTGGAAAAGGGGTAGGGCGCGGGGCGGCTACTTCCCCCTCGGCGCCATCCGCGTCAGGCTCTTCCAGCCGCGCCGTAGATCCACGGCCGTGATCGAGAAATATCCACTCATTTCGCCACGATGCGCAAAGCATCCCCCCATTGCAAGTCAGACCCGGCTCCGCGCTTTCAACCGCTCTTTCAGCAAGGCTTTCCCGTCCGGCGTTCCATCATGCCATGAGCCGAACAGAATATCCCAAGGCACATCAAGATTGCCGTAGTTGCACTCAAAATAACGGTGATGGATCTGGTGGTGAAAGTTCCCCAGATGCAGCCGCTTTTTGTTGCGGAACAGGACACCTTCAAACCCCGTATGCGTGGTGATGGCGAGCAGCCCGTAGAACATCAGATGAAACATCACATGCACCGGATGCGAGGCGATGGCGAAATGTATGAGCACGCTGCCAAAATAGAACACATGTTCCACCGGATGCATCGACAGTCCCGACCATGGGCCAATATCGGTGTTGCGGTGATGCAAGGCATGAAATCGGTACATCACATCGGTGTGCAGAAACCGGTGGATCCAGTAAAAGTAAAAGCTTTCCCACACCGGGATCAGAAAGAAGATCGCGACAAACCATACCGGATGGCTGGCGAACGTGATTGTTGCGGCCCAGCCATTGGCCATGCCCCACCACAAGAGCACCTCAAGCGCCGACCAGATCGTGACACCTGATCCGATGGTCCAGACGATGTTGTCCTTCATCTGATCTGACAGCGTGAACATCCGGCCCTTGCGCGGGAAAGGGCGCGGGTCATACTTCATATCCGTCCCTTGGGCCGCGTATTTGTGAAACCACAAATGCAAGACGCCAGCGACAAGGCTCACAATCACCGCATTGCGCAGCCAGATCATCGCCACCCACCCGGGCGCGAGTGTCGCCGCCTGATCCAGCGTCGGGCTCGCCAGCAGGTAGGCGAGGGCGGAGATGCCCACGATCGCCCCGTTGATCGTCAGAAAAAACCAGCTGTCCGCGTACCACTTGAGCGCAGCCAAAGGTTGTGGCGGCCAGGACCACAAGGGCGAGACGCGAATGGGCACCTCGGGGACATGGTTCCACTCCTGCCTAGCTGGCATAATCTGACCCTTCCGCATCAAGAATGGCCTTCAGCTCGGCCAAATGCCGCGCGTCCTGTTCGGGATAGCTTTCCAACTCCTGCGCCGTCTTTTCGGCCACCTCGTCTGGCAACACGCGCAAAGGCTGACCGGTTTGAAGTGCCCGTATGTAGGTCTCTGCTGCGCGCTCGAAGTAGAAGAGCCTGTTGAAGGTGTCGGCCACCGTGTCGCCAATCACCAGCACACCGTGATTGCCCATCACCATGACCTTCTTCTTGGGGTCCGTGAACAGCCCGGCACACCGTTCCCCCTCATCCTCAAAGGCCAATCCACCGTAGCCTTCGTCAATCACCACCCGGTTGAAAAACGTACAGCAGTTCTGGTCAATCGGCGGCAACCGGCTGTCCGCGAGGCTCGCCAGAACCGTCGCAAAGATCGAATGGCAATGCATCGCGCAGCGTGCATGCGGGACAAGGCGGTGCAGCCCGCCATGCAATCCCCAAGCCGTTGGGTCCGGCGCATTCGGCCCGCTGAGCGTCTCTGGCTCATTGGCATCAACGACAATCATGTCACTCGCCTTGATCCGTGCGAAATGCATCTGGTTGGGGTTCATCAAAAACCGGGTGCCATCGTCGTTGATGGCAAGCGAGAAGTGATTGGCCACGGCCTCATGCATATCAAGCCGCGCGGTCCAGCGAAACGCTGCCGCCAGATCGACCCGTTCCTGCCAGTGATCAATGTTTGCTCCGGTCCCGTCCATCGTACCCTCCCTGCGCTCTGCGTAGCCTAGCCAGCCTCCGTCCACCGCGCAAAGTCTTTGAAAGACTTTGCCCCGAATTCTTCCCAAGAATTCGTCACCGCCAGCGCCCTTGAAGCCCGGCCCCAAATGGCGATACACCGGGACATGGATACCCCACTGACATCTTGGGCCGAAAGTGCCCCCCATCTCGTCGCCGTCGCCGCGGGGCGCGCCGCAGCGGACACTGTTGTCACAGGTGGCAAACTCGTCAACGTGCAGAGCCGCGAGATACTGGACGGTTGGCAGGTGGCGATCGCCGCAGGCCGGTTTGCGTATGTCGGGCCGGACGCCAGCCATTGCATCGGCCCGGACACGCAGATTATCGACGCCGCTGGACGCTACCTCATCCCCGGTCTTTGTGACGCGCATATGCATATCGAAAGCGGCATGCTCACCCCTGCCGAGTTCGCCGCGGCCGTCATCCCGCATGGCACCACGACGATGTTCACCGACCCGCACGAAATCGCCAATGTCTTGGGCCTAGACGGCGTGCGTATGATGCATGATGAGGCGCTGATGCAGCCCATCAACATCTTCACCCAAATGCCATCCTGCGCGCCCTCTGCGCCGGGTCTGGAAACCACCGGGTTCGAGATTAGTGCCGACGACGTGGCCGAGGCGATGACATGGCCCGGGATCATTGGGCTGGGTGAGATGATGAACTTTCCCGGTGTCATCAACGGTGATCCGCAGATGCTGGCCGAGATGGCGGCCACTATGACCGCAGGCAAAACCGTCGGTGGCCACTACGCAAGCCCCGACAAAGGCATCCCGTTCCACGCCTATGCCGCTGGCGGGGCTGCTGACGATCACGAGGGCACGGCAGAGGCCGACGCCATCGCCCGTGTCCGTCAGGGCATGCGCTCTATGATGCGGCTGGGCAGCGCGTGGTTTGACGTCGAAAGCCAGATCACCGCCGTCACCGAAAAGGGCCTCGACACCCGCAACTTCATCCTTTGCACCGATGATTGCATGGCTGAAACTCTGGTCAACGACGGTCATATGAACCGCGTTGTGCGCCACGCAATCGCCTGCGGATGTGATCCGTTGGTCGCACTCCAGATGGCCACGATAAACACGGCCACGCACTTCGGGCTTGAACGGGAGCTGGGCTCCATCGCCCCCGGCAGGCGGGCCGACCTGATCCTGACCTCATCGCTCACTGACCTGCCCATCGAGCATGTCATTGCCAATGGTGAGACTGTGGCCAAGGACGGTCAAATCACAACACGCTGCCCGCACTACGATTGGCCCGACACAGCCCGCCAAACTGTGCACCTTGGAAAGACCCTGACTGCCAAAGACTTTACGATCACTGCCCCCTCCGGCGCCGAGCGTGTCACAGCCAAAGTCATCGGCGTCGTCGAAAATCAGGCCCCGACCGAGGCGCTGACAGCGGACCTCCCCGTCACAGACGGCATCGTCCGGGCCACGGGCGGGGTCTGCCAGATCGCCCTTGTCGAACGCCACCGCGCCACCGGCGGTGTGACCAACGGCTTTGTCTCCGGCTTTGGGTACACAGGCCAGATGGCCATCGCCTCGACCGTCGCCCATGACAGCCATCACATGATCGTCGTCGGCACCAGCCATGCCGACATGGCCCTCGCCGCCAATCGCTTGGGCGAGGTGGGCGGCGGTGTTGCGGTCTACCAAGACGGCGAGGAACTCGCGCTCGTTGAACTCCCCATCGCGGGCCTTATGTCTGACCAACGCGCAGCCGACGTCGCCGCCAAAGCGTATCATATGATACGCGCGATGGAGGCCTGCGGCTGCACCCTTAACAACGCGTTTATGCAACACTCGTTGCTCGCGCTTGTCGTCATCCCGGCCTTGCGGATATCCGACCTCGGCCTCGTGGACGTAACGACCTTTGAAATCACTGATTTGTTTGAGACATCCTGAATGACCGCAACCATCCTGACCCCCGACACCACCCCGCCCGAGGCCTTCACTGACGCCAAAGCCGCCGTTGCGCGCCTGCAAGAGCTCTACACCCAATCCGTCAGCTTCCTCTCCGAGCATTTCAGCCGGTCCAGCACCGAAGGGCAGCCACCCGCCCGCATCCGCGCCTTCTACCCCGAGATACGCTTCACCACCTCCAGCTTTGCCGTCGCCGACAGCCGCCTCAGCTTTGGCCACGTGTCACAGCCCGGTACCTATGCGGCGACGATCACGCGGCCAGATCTCTTTGCCTTCTATCTCGAAAAGCAGATGGAGCTGTTGATCGAGCATCACGATGTGCCCGTGGTCATTGGCGCGTCCGACACCCCAATGCCGGTGCATTTCGCCGTCGCAGGGGATCCCAACGTCTCGGTCCCGCAGGAGGGGGCCATGGCGTTCACCCTGCGCGATGTGTTCGACGTGCCCGATCTGGCCACCACAAACGATGCCATCGTCAACGGTGAAGGGTTCACCTATCCCGACGGCGCGGCCCCGCTTGCGCCCTTTACCGCGCAACGGGTCGACTATTCCCTCGCACGTCTGGCGCATTACACCGCCACTTCGCCCGATCATTTCCAGAACCACATCCTGTTTACGAACTACCAGTTCTATGTGGAGGAGTTTGAAGCCTACGCCCGCAAAATGCTCGCCGATCCGGAAAGCGGCTACACGTCCTTTGTCAGCACCGGCAACGTCGAGATTACCGAGCCCGACGCTGCCATTGCCGTGCCGCCCAAGCTGCCGCAAATGCCGACCTACCACCTCAAACGAAAGCACGGCGGCGGGATCACGCTGGTAAACATCGGCGTCGGCCCCTCAAATGCCAAGACAGCCACCGATCACATAGCTGTCCTGCGCCCGCATGCCTGGCTGATGGTTGGGCATTGCGCAGGCCTTCGCAATTCGCAACGGCTGGGCGATTTCGTCCTCGCCCATGCGTACTTGCGCGAAGACAAGGTGCTTGATGATGACTTGCCCCTTTGGGTCCCGATTCCGCCGCTTGCGGAAATCCAGGTGGCGCTGGAAAACGCTGTTGCCGAGGTCACCAAACTCGAAGGCTATGAGCTCAAGCGCATCATGCGCACCGGCACCGTGGCAAGCCTTGATAACCGCAACTGGGAACTGCGAGATCAGACTGGCCCGGTCCAGCGTTTGTCCCAATCCCGCGCTGTTGCGCTCGATATGGAAAGTGCGACCATCGCCGCCAATGGCTTCCGCTTCCGGGTGCCCTACGGCACGCTTTTGTGCGTCTCAGACAAGCCGCTGCATGGTGAGCTAAAGCTTCCCGGCATGGCCTCGGATTTCTACAAAACCCAAGTCGCCGCGCATCTGATGATCGGGATTCGCGCGATGGAGGGTCTACGTGAGATGCCGCTTGCCCGCATCCACAGCCGCAAGTTGCGCAGTTTTGAAGAGACGGCCTTCCTGTAAATTTGCATTTACACCGCAAAATAAGCGTTTTTCACTTGCAAAACGCCCCAATTCGTAGTGTGCCTATACCATATACCGTAGTTTTGCACGAGCAGAGCCCAACAGGGGGCTGCGACGAGGGAGAAAATAAAAATGGCAAAATCACCACTGACCAAAGCACAGCTTGTCACAGCACTGTCCGAAAAACTGGACACTGACAAAAAGGGCGCAACCGCCGCACTCGAGGCCATCGTCGGCATCATCACCGAAGAAGTCTCCGGTGGCGGCGCAGTGACACTGCCCGGCGTTGGCAAAATCTACTGCCGCGAGCGCCCCGAGCGTATGGTCCGCAACCCCGCCACGGGAGAGCAGATCAAGAAAGAGGCAGACAAGGTCGTCAAGATGACCATCGCCAAAGCTCTGAAAGACAGCGTTAACGGCTAAGCCTGGCGCAGGTCTGACATTTCGAGGGTCGCCAATTGGCGGCCCTTTATGCATTAGGGCCTTCATCCTTTGGTAACGTCGGTATCGCCCATTTAGTCCATCGCAACCTGTCCTAAAACACTCTGACCTCACCGCACGGTGCAACACCTTCCCCGCGGGGAAGGTCTTGCCCCTTCGCCTGCCGCCGCCTATCCCTTGGGGCAACGCAAAGGGGACCATCATGCATATCGCTTGTCTGCACACAGCCAAGGTGCATGTGGAAACCTTCGACCTCCTGTTTCAGGCACAGGCGCCCACAGCCAAGATCACTCACGTTGTCCGCCCCGATCTTTTAGACGCGGCCCGCCGAGATGGGCTGGACGCGATTGCTGCAGACACTTCTGCGGCCTTGGCGGACCTCCGCCCTGCCGACGTGACCCTTTGCACTTGTTCCACGCTCGGCCCACTCGTGCCTGCAGGTGCTCTGCGCATAGACCGTCCGGCCATGGAGGCTGCAATCCGTCTCGGCCCGGACATCGCAGTGGCCCTCTGCCTCGCCAGTACCGAAGAGCCGACACTTTCGCTACTGCACGACATTGCCCAAGAGCTTGGGCGCACCATCACCCCCCGGATCGTTCGCTGTCACGACGCATGGCCGCATTTTGAGGCAGGCGACATGGCGGCTTTTGCGCAGTCTATTGCGCACTCGGTTCAGCAAGCCAAAGGCTGTGATAGCGTGCTACTCGCCCAAGCCTCTATGCGCGTGGCTGCCCCGCTGCTCACTGACCTCGGTCTGCCTGTCCTCACAACCCCGGAATTGGCCGTCCAACGCGCCATAGACATGGCCACCGGCTGATGGACATCCGCGCCATCGCTATGGGCATCGCCTTTTGTTTGATGTGGTCCTCGGCCTTCACCTCGGCCCGCGTCATCGTCGAATACGCGCCACCGCTGACGGCACTGGCCGTCCGCTTCCTCATCTCCGGGCTTGTGGGCGTTGCCATCGCCGCGGCGCTCGGCCAGTCGGCACGGCTGACGCGTTTGCAATGGTCTGGCGTGGTGATCTTTGGCCTGTGCCAAAACGCGCTCTACCTCGGCTTCAATTTCGTCGCCATGCAGACGGTCGATGCCTCCTTCGCCGCTATCGTCGCCTCTACCCTGCCGCTCCTCGTGGCCTTCGCCGGATGGGCGTTCTTGGGCAACCGTCCACGCCCCTTGGCCATGGCCGGGCTGGCCGCCGGGTTTGCTGGTGTCGCGATCATCATGGGCGCGCGGCTCTCCGGCGGCATCGATGTGATGGGGGCTGCGTTCTGCGGTGTCGGTGTCATCGCCCTGACCATCGCCACCATGGCCGTGCGCGGCGCGTCATCTGGCGGCAATGTGTTGATGATCGTGGGTCTGCAAATGCTCGTTGGCTCTGCCGTCCTGTGGATCCCCGCCCTCGCGCTCGAGACGCCGCAGATCACCTGGAACTGGCAGTTGGGCGTTGCCTTCGCCTACACCGTCCTCGTGCCTGGCCTTCTGGCCACTTGGATCTGGTTCCTGCTGGTGGGCCGCGTCGGCATGGTCAAGGCCGCGACCTTCCACTTCATCAACCCATTCTTCGGTGTGGCCATCGCAGCCGCACTTTTGGGCGAAGTGGTCACAGCGCTCGACCTGCTGGGCGTCGCCATTATCGCGGCAGGCATCCTCGCCGTGCAGCTCTCCAAAGCCTAGGATTTGCGGATCGTATCGCCGTGATCAAGCGTCGGCGTAAGCTCCACCCTCTGGCCCGAGCTTGTCTGGCCGGCGGCGTTGCAATCGCGAATAATCTCGCCCGCCTTGACGCCGATTTCATACCGGCAGGCGTCCATCGTGGCGAGCCGCGTGGGCAAGCCGTCCAGTAGCTCAACCGCATTGAACCCCGCCATGCCGATCGTACCGGGCACATCGACACCCCGTGCGATCAAATCCAGCATCCCACCCGCGCCGATCATGTCGTTCGAGTAATAGAGAAAGTCCAAATCCGGCGTCCGCGCCAGCATCGCCTGCGTCATTTCACGCCCTTTGGCGAGCGCTGAGCCGCCGGAGTAAAATTCCTGATCGGCAATCTCGATCCCCGCCTTACCAAGCGTCCGGGTCAGCCCTTCAAAGCGCTTCCGCGCGCGGTGGTCGAGTGGCATCTTGGTGCCCATAAACCCGATCTTGCGGTAGCCTGCTTCGATGATCGCTTCGGCCATCTTGCGGCCAGCGCGGCGGTGGCTGATGCCGACACACGCATCGACCGGCTCGCCATCCACGTCCATGATCTCCACCACAGGCACGCCCGCATTCTCAAGCATCACTCGGCTGCTGTCAGACCGTTCCAGCCCCGCGATGATCACACCCGCGGGCCGCCAGGACAGCATCTCAAAGAGAACTTTCTCTTCCTGCTCGGCCTTATAGTCCGTCACACCGATAACCGGCTGCAATTCGGTATCAGCCAAAATCTCGGAAATCCCGGACAGCACCTCTGGAAACACCATGTTCTTGAGCGAGGGAATGATCACCGCCACAAGATTGACATGGCTCGACGCCAAAGCACCCGCGATCTTGTTCGGCACATAGCCCAACCGCTTGGCCGCCTCCTGAACTTTGGCACGCGTCTCGGCGCTCACATCGCCCTTGTTGCGCAAAACACGGCTGACGGTCATCTCTGAGACGCCGGAGGCCTCAGACACATCGCGCAATGTGAGCGGGCGACGCGGTGGAGGTACAACAGGTTGAGACAAAGTATTGGTCCCGAATAATGGCACTTATCCCCTGTTACTCCGCGCCAACCCATTTGTCCAAACCCTTCGTACATTCGTTGACGCGGCCCCAGACATTGGGCATTCACGAAACACAAAGGCCCCGTGGCTCAACTGGATAGAGCAGCCCCCTCCTAAGGGGCAGGTTGCAGGT
>JAHDDU010000061.1 GCA_020629175.1 Flavimaricola sp.
CCGCAGCACCCGGTTCAACAAACAAAAGGCCGCCAGAAACCCCGGCGGCCTTTTTTTCATCTCTTCGATCGGGTCAAATCATCTCCATGCGAGAACACGACAGAGAAGAAGCAAAAATGTTGCGGAGCCTCTCGTCAAGTGAGGCATGTAACTGGCTGATCGCGAACCATAAGTTTGTGCCGCCGTCGCTTTCGCATAGGTCTTGGCGCCGGAATGAACAGCGCAGGTTGTTGAAGCACTTTCTAAACAGAGAAATGCCCTACGGTAGCGCAGAGCCGTATTTGGCGCTTCTCAAAATCACATCAACGCGTCTTTTTACTGAGGAAGCAAGGCGAACCATGGTCCGCTACGAGTCCCATGATCTGGAGCTGTTTCGGTACTGCATCCTATGGGCGCTATCGACGTTTTCGGGCACCGAACGCCAAAATGCAGACATTGCCGCGTTTATGTCCGAGCTCAAAGGATACTCACGGCGTCGTCAGTGAATTCAACGTCTGCTCCAGTGAGATACGGTGTTGCTCCATTTTCTCAAGCGGCGTGCGGCGCACAATCCTTTCATCCCAACGCCTAAACCCGTAGCTCCCCCGCCCAAATGGCAGCGGAAACACCATCTTGTCCCATGTTTTCAGGCGTTTGCAGCGGCTCATCTCCATTGAATAGAGAAAGACAGGCGCATCAGTTGCTCGGGCCCAGTCCAACGGGGCGGTTTTGCAAATGCGGCGCGGTCCTTCGGGGCCATCGCCCGTAATGCCGATGCTGATGCCAGAGGCGATGTTGCGCTTGATCAGGCGCGACATCGCTATGTTACTTTCCTTGCCTGACATCGCGATTGGAACAAAGCCGAACCGGGCCTCCATGGCGCCAGCGACGCGGCCGATAGGGGACGTATCGTGCAAGCTCATCATTGGCGCACCGGTTTTGGACCAATGTGGCATGGCCATCATCAGATGCTCGTGCCAAAGCACGACAATCACGGGGCCATTCTGAAGGGCCTTTGTCAAATCATCGGTCCTGACTGCCGTCCAACGGGTTGTCACCTGACAAAACCGAATCCAGCCAGCAAACAGCCGGGCCACCGCACCGATGAGCATGGGCGATGAGCGCAAACGATGTCGCAAAGCCATAAGCCCCCCTTTCGCGCGATTTGCGCAGACCGAATGCTCTATAACAAGCGATCTTCGCAAAGGGGAGGGCATTCGCCTCTTGATCGCACGAGCGATCCGCGCTACCTCCTGCCTCGGCCTAGGGGTATAGCTCAGTTGGTAGAGCATCGGTCTCCAAAACCGAGGGTCGCGGGTTCGAGTCCCTCTGCCCCTGCCACCATCCTTACATGTTCCGCATTGTTGTTTTTGAACGCAATTGCTGCCACTGATACGTCAGTGGTCTGAACCCGAGGAGACGTGGATGCCTGCCCCCCAAGCTGTTGTTTTTGATATCGGGAATGTCCTTATCGAATGGCAACCTGAGAAGTTTTTCGACCGCGTCGTCGGGCGCGAGCGGCGGATCGCGATGTTTGAGACCGTCGATTTGCATGCGCTGAACGACCGTTCCGATCTGGGCGAGGACATTGCGGAAGTGATGGCCGAAGCTGCGGTAACCTATCCGGAGTTCGCTGTGGAAATCCGCATGTGGTCAGACCGCTGGATCGAGCTTGCTGCACCTGTCATGGATCATTCTGTCCGGTTGCTGCGTGCGTTGCGGCGTAAGGGCGTGCCGGTATTTGCCCTGACCAACTTTGGAACGCACACGTTCGAGATTGCACAAAAGGAATATCCGTTCCTCGAAGAGTTCGACAAACGCTATGTATCCGGGGCGATGAAGGTGATCAAACCTGACCCCAAAATTTATGAGATGGTCGAGGCGGATTGTGGCGTTGCACCGGGAGATTTGCTCTTCGCGGACGACCGGGATGACAATATTGCTGCGGCGGCGGCGCGTGGCTGGCAAACGCATTTGTTCGAAAGTGCGCAAGGCTGGGCGGACCGTCTGGTGGCAGAAGGCCTTTTGACTGCTGAAGAGGCCGCGTGATGGAGGTCATCCCGTTTGAGGCGGAAGAGCATCTAAGCTGGTCGGATCTTTGCGCTGCCATCATCGAGGGACACGCGCTGCCCCAAGCGCAGGTTGATGATGTTCTGATGTACCGTGACGCGCAGACATTGCTGAACAGGTCCGCTTGGATTGATGGCCTTGGCGTTGCGGTTAAGGCCTGCACGATCTTCCCGGGGCAGGAGCCGATGATCAATGGTGCTGTTAATTTGTTCTCGGACACGACCGGCGCGCTTGAAGCGGTGGTGGATTTTCATCTGGTGACCAAGTGGAAAACGGCTGGGGACAGCTTGCTTGCTGCAACGCGACTGGCGCGGTCGGATGCAGAGCGTTTCCTCATCGTCGGAGCGGGGACCGTTGGGCGGTCAATGGTTGAGGCCTATAGCTCGGCCTTTCCAAACGCTCGCTTTTCGATCTGGAACCGGAGTGCCGCTGGAGCGCAAAAATTTGCAGAAGAGACCGGCGCGCAGGTGGTTGAAGACCTCGAGCAGGCGGCTCGAATGGCGGATGTTATCACCTGTGCGACAATGGCATCATCGCCCATTCTCGCCGGTGAATGGCTCCAATCTGGTCAACATGTGAACCTAATTGGAGCGTATCGTCCCGACATGCGGGAGGCCGATGATGCCGTCATGACACGCGGACGCGTGTTCGTAGATAGCCTTGGGACGACCGTAAACCACATAGGTGATGTGATGGCTCCGATAGCTTCGGGGGCGTTGCGTGAAGATGAAATTGTTGCGGACTACTACGATATGAGCCGGTTTGAGCGCCAATCTGATGATGAAGTCACCGTTTTTAAGAACGGTGGTGGCGCACATCTTGATCTCATGGTCAGCCGCTACATCCTGAAGGCATGGCTGGCGAGATGATTGCTCTGTGGATACTGCTGTTTGTTTTGGCGGCTGTTGTCGCTGCCCCGTTTGTATTGGAGGCCCTTCGTTCTGAGCCGAATGAGGCAGAAGCGCTGGGTGAATTCGTCGACCTGCCATCTGGCCGCACGCATTTTCGTTGGATCGGCCCCGTGCGTGGTCCGGTTGCGGTTTGTATCCATGGGCTGAGTACGCCATCGCCGGTGTGGGAGGACTTTGCCGAAGTTCTGGCAGAAACTGGGTATCGGGTTCTCGTTTATGATATCTTCGGCCGTGGATATTCCGCCGCGGTGCCCGGACGGCAGGACGAAAAGCTTCTGTGCGGCCAGTTGTCGGAATTGCTTCACGATCAGGGTTTGGATCAGGACCTTACGATCATCGGCTACTCGATGGGCGGCAGTATCGCGACGGCCTTTGCAGCGGCCCAGATTGAGCGGATGAAACGGTTGATCCTCCTCGCGCCGTCCGGAATTGAAATGCGGGATCGCGATGGGTATCGCGAATGGCGGTTGAAGCCGCTCATTGGCGGTTGGATCCATCGCGTGATCGAGCCCTGGCGTATGGCGGCTTATGTGCCGCGCGATCCTTATCTGGCCAAACTGGTGCGCAAGGATGTGAAGCGGCGCGGCTATTTTCCGTCAATCCTCTCCAGCCGACGGGGCATGTTGGCTGTCAACCAAGAGCTCGAGCATCGCCTATTGGGGCGAGAGGGCGTGCCCGTTGTGGCGATCTGGGGCCTAAAGGATCCGGTCATTCCGGCCTCTGCCAAAGACACTTTGGCAGAATGGAACCCGCAAGCCTCGCAAATCGCGTTTGAAGATGCCGATCACGGATTGCCCTACACGCATGGATTTGAAATCGGCGCGGAAATTCGCGAGCTGCTTCGCTTTTAGGTGGCCGCCGCTAGTCGAGGCTCTTCTCGGATCGGAAGGTGAACGATAGCCGAAAGGGCGCCGACCCCCACACCGATCCACCAAACCTCATCGTAGGTGCCATAAGCGTCATACATAATGCCGCCAAGCCAAACGCCCATAAAGCTGCCCAATTGGTGGCTGAAGAAGACGATGCCATAGAGCGTGCCCATGTAGCGCAACCCATAGAGATGCGCGACAAGGCCGGATGTCAGCGGAACTGTCGCCAGCCAGAGGCTGCCCATGACGGCCGAAAAGACGAGGACGGTGATTGGCGTCATCGGGGTGAGTATAAACCATGCTGCGGCGAGCGTGCGGCCTGTGTAGATACCGCAGAGAAGATATTTCTTCGGGAAATACTTGCCGAGGTATCCGGCCAATAAGGTACCGCCGATATTGAAGAACCCGATGAGCGAGATGGCGACGGCCCCTAGGGCGGAGGTTGTGGTGATGCCGATAGAGGCAAGCAAGCTATCAGGTGAGATCGCGCCACAGACTTCTGTCACATAGGCAGGAAAGTGGGCCGTCATAAACGCGAGCTGATACCCGCAGGAAAAGAACCCAAGGAAGATCAGGCCGTATGATGGGTCGCGCAGCGCCCGCATGACGATCTGGCCCATGCTCTCGGACACCTCTGCCTTGGACGCCCGCGCGGGGCTACGCATCATTGGCAATGTCAGCAGCGTCGCAAGGATGAGCCCTGCGAAAACCACGAAGACGGTTTGCCACGGCATAAAGGTGAGGAACCATTCGGCCAAAGGCGCGCCAAAAACCTGCCCGGCCGACCCCGCTGCCGTTGCAATGGCCAGCGCCATAGAGCGATGTTCGTCCGTGGCCGCCCGTCCAACGACGGCGAGGATGACGCCAAACCCAGTCCCCGCGATGCCAAAGCCCACGAGGATTTCGTAGAACTGGTGCGCCTCTGGAGAGACGGCGGCGGATGATAGTAAAAGGCCCGCCGCATAGGTCACCGCGCCCAATGCGATGGCCTTTCTATCACCCACCTTTTCAGCCAACGCACCGAAGATTGGTTGGCCGATCCCCCAAGCCAGGTTCTGGATCGCGATAGCGAGGCTGAACTCAGACCTTAGCCAGCCAAACTCATCCGCGATCGGTATCTGAAACACACCAAAGGACGCGCGAATGGCAAAACCTGTCATGATGATCAGGCAGCCAGCGATAAGAACTGGCGTGATGAGAGGTTGGCGCGTCATGGCGACAGCTGACGTCTTTCGACGCGCTGATGCAACCATCTTGTTGCATGTTATCTCATCGTCCTTTTCGTTCCCGCGACGGTCAGCTAGGCCTAAGGAATGAGTATGCAAGACATCTACGCATCCGCCGTAAAGAGCGGTCAGCTCACCGCAGATCCGGTGCAAGAGGCGATGTTGCCTCACCTGGAGCGCGTCCGCGCGGACCTGCAAGCCCCGCCCAAGAAGAGGGGGTTCTTCAGCAAAGCGCCCGAGCCCATCCGGGGCCTATACCTCTGGGGTGGTGTTGGGCGTGGGAAATCCATGCTGATGGACATGCTTTACGATCAGGTAAGCGTGGCCAAGGAACGGCAGCATTTTCACGCATTCATGCAATGGGTGCACAAGCGCATGGCGGAGGTTCGGAAAACGGGTGTCGACGATGCGATTGCACCGGTGGCGGATGACTTGGCTGCAAGGGTGCGGTTTCTGGCCTTTGACGAGATGCAGATCACCGACATCACTGACGCGATGATCGTGGGACGGTTGTTTGAGCGCCTTTTCGCGGAGGGCGTTGTGATCGTGACGACGTCTAATCGGGTACCAGACGATTTGTACAAGGACGGGCTGAACAGGGCCTTGTTCCTGCCCTTTATCGAGCTGCTGAAAGATCGGCTTGAGGTGGTGGAAATGGCCTCGGACACTGATCACAGGCAAGGCCGGATGAAAGGCGTGGCCAGTTACTTTTGGCCGGTCACACCGGAGGCGCGGGCACAGATGGACGCGCTTTGGGTAGACCTGGGCGGTGCCAATGCGCAGCCAGAGGTATTGCGAGTGTTGGGCCGCGAGGTGGAGATCCCCGCTTTTGTGAATGGCGCGGGCCGGGCGAGTTTTTATGATCTCTGCGGACGTCCGCTGGGGCCTGCGGACTACCTCGCGTTGGCGGAGGCTGTGCGCGTGCTGCTGATTGATGACATCCCACAGCTCGGATCCGAAAACTTCAATCAGGCGCGCCGGTTTGTGACGCTCATTGACGCGCTCTATGAGGCTAAGGTCCGGCTTGTCTGCTCGGCTGCGGCGCGACCTGAGATGCTCTACATCGAAGGCGAAGGGTCGTTTGAGTTTGGCAGAACGGCCAGCCGGCTGGAAGAGATGCAATCAGCGGGCTGGGGCGCGTGAGCCTTTCTCTCGCCTTTGCGGTTGCAGGTATCGCAATTCTTCTGACCCTGATTGGGCTTTCGGCCCGCCAAACAAAGATCACGTCGGCGGAACGGATTATTGTCGATGGCTCAAACGTCATGTTCTGGGACAACGGTCAGCCTTCGCTCCAAACGGTTGCCAAGGTTGTGGCTGAGCTTCAGCGGCGGGGGTTTGCGCCGCACGTCTATTTCGATGCGAATGTGGGATATAAGGTTTCGGGTCGGCATATGGATGAGGTGGCCATTGCCAAGGCTGTCAAGTTACCCGTGCCCCAAGTTTGCATCGTGACGGGTGGAGAGCCTGCCGACCCGCACTTGCTCAACGACGCGCAGACGCTGGGCGCACGGGTTGTCTCCAATGACCGGTTTAGCGAGTGGCGCAGAGCCTATCCTCATGTGCGCCGCAAGGGGGTGCTGGTCAAAGGGCAGGCCAATAGCGGCAAGGTTGTTCTGCGGATGTTGCCTTTAGCCGGTTAGCGGGCCACCACAGTTGCGAAAGGATTCAACCGGGTCCGCAGCGTCAGTGAGCGAGAACATGATAGCCTCATTGCCGAGCATGGCCGTTGCGATGGCGTTGTATTGCAGACCATTGAGAACATTGCCAAAGCCGCTGTCGCGCACGGTCACTGTTCGCTGATCCTCGCTCAGGCTGTGACTGGGGGTGCTGATCGTCAGGCTGCGCGCGCCTGTGAACTGCAGCGCAAAGACCGGAGCGTTGGCCCAACCGGCGCTGGATGCCGGGAGGGTGAGGTGGATTGCATACTCCCCTATGGCTGGATCAAAGGTGACCTGAACTGTCAGTGGATTACCGTCGTTGGTAAGCGTGCAAATGGGACTGTCCGTAAACTCCCAAGCCACCGCAGGGGTCGATAGGCAAATTGCGAATGGTATCCATCTCATCATGGTGTGAAGGTAAGGCCTACGGCCTCAACGTCCAGCCCGTTATCTCTCAGGGCAGGTGAGCCGCGCTGTCATGAGGATGGCATCTCCGCGAAGTGTGCCATCCTGAACAGCACATCCTGTCGCCATACGAATGGCCGACAATGCACGCGGTGCAATCGCGGCGAGCGTGAATGTCATTTCGGAATTTGTGCGGATTACCTGAACCTCTCGGCCTGACCGCCGGATATCAAAGGTACTGCCGCCGACGCCGACTGTCACGGCTGGCAGGCCCCGAAAGGGTCCGGTTGGCGCGTTGCATGCACTGAGGAAAACCACAATTGCGAGCGCGCCGAAGTCTTTGAAAGACTTCGATTTGAATTCTTTTGAAGAATTCACGTCAGGATCCGAATGGGTTCGTTGTTGCAAAAGATGATGAACTGGCCACCATTCTGAACAACCTGAAAGCCGCGTCTGTGGATTTCAGACATAAAAGCCTGCATACCGCAAAACCGCTCAACATCCCGAGCCTTCCGGCGAATAACGCCGCCTTGCTGCACCTGTTTGGTGGCAAAGATGTTGTGGAGCCAGAGGTCGGCGTCGAGGGGCGAATGAGTACGCATATGTCAGGGTGGCCCAGACTTGGTTAATTTTTGGTGAACCCTACCCGCATATTCCAGCTGTCCTACTTTCGTTTGCCTCCGTATCGGCTTTTTCCGCCTCTTTGTCCGGGCCTTCCGCTCGTGCTCCGTCCGGCCATCTTCTGGGCGTCGCCGACGGCTTTCTCCACCGCTTGTTGCCGGGCCAAAGGATCGTCTGAGACAACCAAGTCCACCGTTTCCAGTCGTTTGACCTCATCTCGCAGCCGGGCGGCTTCTTCGAACTCGAGGTTCTCAGCAGCCTTGCGCATGTCCGCCCGCAACCCGTCGAGGACTGCTTGCAGGTTTCCGCCAGTGGGCTTGTCGACCGTGGCCGTGACGCGGTTCATGTCGACATCGCCCTTGTAGAGGCCGGCGAGGATGTCTTCGACGTTCTTTTTGACGGTTTCAGGTGTGATCCCGTGTTCTTCATTATAGGCGATCTGCTTGGCGCGCCTGCGGTCCGTTTCGCCCATCGCGCGTTCCATCGAACCTGTGATTTTGTCGGCGTACATGATGACCTTGCCGTCGGCATTTCGCGCCGCGCGGCCAATCGTTTGGATCAGTGAGGTTTCTGAGCGTAAAAAGCCCTCTTTGTCCGCATCAAGGATCGCCACAAGGCCACATTCGGGAATGTCGAGGCCTTCGCGCAGCAAGTTGATGCCGATCAGCACGTCAAAGGCCCCAAGGCGCAGGTCACGGAGGATTTCGATGCGTTCGATCGTGTCGATGTCCGAGTGCATGTAGCGGACTTTGATGCCTTGTTCGTGCAGGTATTCCGTCAGATCCTCGGCCATGCGTTTGGTGAGCGTGGTGACCAGCGTTCGGTAGCCGTTTGCCGAAACGCGACGGATTTCGTCCATCACATCGTCGACCTGCGTGTCGACGGGGCGGATTTCAATGACCGGATCAAGGAGGCCTGTGGGGCGGATCACCTGTTCGGTGAACACGCCGCCTGTCTGCTCGATCTCCCACGCGGCGGGAGTGGCCGACACGAAGACGGATTGTGGGCGCATGGCATCCCACTCCTCGAACTTGAGGGGCCGGTTGTCCATACAAGAGGGCAAACGGAAGCCGTGTTCGGCCAGCGTGAACTTACGCCGGTAGTCGCCTTTGTACATGCCGCCGATCTGTGGGACCGAGACGTGGCTTTCGTCAGCAAAGACGATGGCGTTGTCGGGGATGAACTCAAAGAGCGTGGGCGGCGGCTCGCCCGGCGCGCGGCCAGTGAGGTAGCGCGAGTAGTTTTCGATGCCATTGCAGACGCCGGTGGCCTCCAGCATCTCAAGGTCAAAGTTGGTGCGCTGCTCCAGCCGCTGCGCCTCAAGCAGTTTGCCGTCATTGACGAGCTGGTCGAGCCGGATTTTAAGTTCTTTTTTGATCCCCACAATCGCCTGCTGCATCGTCGGGCGCGGGGTCACATAGTGGCTGTTGGCATAGATGCGGATGCGATCGAACGTATCGGTTTTCTCTCCTGTGAGCGGATCAAATTCCGTGATGCCCTCAAGCTCTTCGCCGAAAAACGACAGCTTCCACGCGCGGTCATCAAGGTGGGCAGGCCACACCTCGAGGCTATCTCCGCGCACGCGGAAGGTGCCGCGTTGGAACGCCTGATCGTTGCGGCGGTATTGCTGCGCGATAAGGTCGGCCATGATCTTGCGTTGATCGTATTCACGGCCCGCATGCAAATCCTGGGTCATCGCGCCGTAGGTTTCGACGCTGCCGATACCGTAGATGCAGGACACGGAGGCCACGATGATCACGTCATCGCGCTCTAGCAGAGCACGCGTTGCCGAGTGGCGCATGCGGTCAATCTGCTCGTTTATCTGGCTCTCTTTTTCAATGTAGGTGTCAGAGCGTGCGACGTAGGCCTCCGGCTGGTAGTAGTCGTAGTAGCTTACGAAATATTCAACAGCGTTGTCGGGGAAGAAGCCCTTGAATTCGCCGTAGAGCTGAGCGGCGAGTGTTTTGTTGGGCGCAAGGATAATCGCCGGGCGCTGGGTTTCCTCGATCACCTTGGCCATGGTGAAGGTTTTGCCGGTGCCGGTGGCGCCCAAAAGCACCTGATCCCGATCGCCGTCGAGGACGCCTGCGGAGAGTTCCTTGATCGCGGTGGGTTGGTCGCCTGCGGGCTCAAACTCGGTGTTCATGCGAAATGCCTTGCCGCCTTCAAGCTTGAGGCGGGCTTTCACTTCGGCGGCGGTAGAGCCGGTGTCAGGCATGGCGGTAGGCGAGTTGTTGTGCATGGGGTGCATCCTTCGGGCAGGCCTTTAAGATTTAGGGTTTTGCCGCGGGGTTCAAGGGGGGCTGCTGACACCGGTCTGTCAGCATGCGTGTCAGCTGTGGGAGCCTCCGGCGGGGGTGATGGCCCAAAGAAGTCGCAAGGCGCGCGTGCTTGGTTGACGACGGATGCGGGATGCATAGGGTGCGGGAGACGCAATCTAAGAGGAACAGCGATGACCATTGATCCCCAAAAGCTTGACCGGTTGGCCGAAGTGGCGGTGCGGACGGGGCTGAACCTGCAAGAAGGGCAGGATTTGGTGATTACGGCACCTGTTGCGGCATTGCCGTTGGTGCGACGGATCGTGGCCCATGCCTACAAGGCGGGGGCGGGCGTCGTGACGCCGATTTTCAGCGATGACGAGATCACGCTGGCACGGTTTGAAAATGCCAACGACCAAAGCTTTGACAAGGCGCCGGGATGGTTGTTCGAGGGGATGGGACAGGCGTTCAAAGAGGGGGCCGCCCGCATGGCGATCAAGGCCGACAATCCGATGCTGCTCGCTGGCCAGGACCCTGATGTGGTCGGCCGGGTGAGCAAGGCCACGTCGATTGCGGCCAAACCCGCGATGGACCCGGTGGTCGGCATGCAGGTCAACTGGAACATTGTGGCCTATCCAACGCCGGAATGGGCCCAGATGGTGTTTCCTGATTTGGACGAAGAGGCGGCGCAGGGCGCGCTGATGGATGCGATCTTTGCTGCCAGCCGGATTGAGGGCGGCGATCCGGTTGAAAACTGGGCGGCGCATTCGGCCGTGCTGCGCGAGCGGGTGGATTGGCTGAATTCTATGGCCTTTGATGCGCTGCATTACACCGGTCCAGGCACCGATCTGACGCTTGGTTTGGCCGAGGGACATATCTGGAAAGGCGGGGCGACGCTGGGCAAGAATGGTGTGACGTTCCAGCCCAATATTCCGACCGAGGAGGTCTTTACCTGCCCTCATGCGTTTCGCGTCGACGGCACCGTTTCATCGACCAAGCCCTTGGCGCACAACGGCAGCCTGATCGACGGTATCCAGGTCCGGTTTGAGGCAGGGCGCATTGTGGATGCGACGGCGGACAAAGGGGAGGAAGTGCTGCGCAAACTGCTGGCCACAGACGATGGAGCCAGCCGGATTGGTGAGGTCGCGCTGGTGCCGCATTCCTCGCCCATCAGCCAATCGGGCTTGCTGTTTTACAACACGCTGTTCGATGAGAACGCGGCGAGCCACATCGCGTTGGGCCAGTGCTATGCGGATACGATTGAGGGTGGCGGAACGCTCAGTCCCGAGGAACTGAAGCAAAAGGGCGGCAACGGAAGCATCATTCATGTGGACTGGATGATTGGCTCTGATCAAATTGACATTGACGGGATCGGCAAGGATGGCAGCCGGACGCCAGTCATGCGGGCAGGCGAGTGGGCCTGACCTCTTGCTATGACCCTCAAAACTGCGGATAAGACGCGCAGCCGGGAGACCATAATGCACGCACGAATCTACAAGCCAGCCAAGACCGCCACGCAATCGGGAACTGCCAAGACCGAGGATTGGGTGCTGGAATACGCGCAAGGCGAGCGGCGCGAGATCGACCCGTTGATGGGTTGGACCGGGTCGAGTGACACGCAGGCGCAGGTCAAGCTACGGTTCGAGAGCAAAGAGGCCGCTTTGGCCTATGCCGAAGCGCATGGCGTGCAGGCGGTTGTCCAAGAGCCAAAGGTGCGCAAGCACAACATTCGCCCCGGTGGCTATGGCGATAACTTTGCCACCAACCGGCGCGGTGCCTGGACGCACTAAGCGCTGGCCCTTGGCTTTGACTTTTCGTAAGACAAGCCCGACGGGCCGTTAGCTCAGCTGGATTAGAGCAGGGAACTTCTAATTCTCAGGTCGGGGGTTCGAGTCCTCCACGGCTCGCCATTGTTCAAACATTGGGTACTCAGCTCGC
>JAHDDU010000017.1:0-22963 GCA_020629175.1 Flavimaricola sp.
GAGCGGGTTCAGCGGCTCTTGGATCCCGGCTCACCCTTTTTGGAAGTGGGGATGTTTGCAGGGCACGGGATGTATGACGGCGCCTGTCCTGCCGGTGGGATGATCGCTGGCGTGGGCCGGGTTGAGGGCCGCGATGTCATGGTGCTGTGCAATGATGCGACGGTCAAAGGCGGCACTTACTTCCCGATCAGTGTCAAAAAGCATCTGCGCGCCCAAGAGATCGCCCAGGCCAACCATCTGCCCTGCATCTATCTGGTCGATAGCGGCGGCGCGAACCTGCCCAATCAGGATGAGGTCTTCCCCGACCGCGATCACTTTGGCCGTATTTTCTACAATCAGGCGCAGATGAGCGCCAAGGGTATTGCCCAGATCGCTGTCGTCATGGGCAGTTGCACGGCAGGCGGAGCCTATGTGCCGGCGATGTCGGATGTGACGATCATCGTGAAAGAGCAGGGGACGATCTTCCTCGCTGGGCCGCCACTGGTCAAAGCAGCGACGGGCGAGGTGGTGACGGCCGAGGCGTTGGGCGGCGGCGATGTGCACACGCGGCTGTCGGGCGTGGCGGATTATCTGGCCGAGGACGATGCCCATGCGCTGGCATTGGCGCGCCAAGCTGTTTGCTCACTCGGTCAGGATGGGTCAAGCCCCACCCTGCAGGGCGAGGCACCCGCCTATGACCCGGCAGAGATGTTAGGCGTTGTTCCCGCAGATTTGCGCACGCCGTATGACGTACGCGAGGTGATCGCGCGGGTGGTGGACGGCTCGGGCTTTGATGAGTTCAAGGCCCGCTATGGCACCACGCTGGTCTGCGGTTTCGCGCAGATTGAGGGGATGCCCGTGGGGATCATCGGCAACAATGGCGTTCTGTTGTCTGAGGCTGCTCTCAAAGGCGCGCATTTTGTGGAGCTCTGCTCGCAACGGAAAATCCCGCTGGTGTTTTTGCAGAACATCACTGGGTTCATGGTAGGCGAAAAATACGAAAGCGGCGGCATCGCCAAAGATGGGGCCAAGCTGGTGACAGCGGTGGCCACAAGTGCGGTGCCCAAGATCACGGTGCTGATCGGTGGGTCGTTTGGGGCCGGCAACTACGGCATGTGTGGCCGCGCCTATAGCCCCCGGTTCCTGTGGACCTGGCCCAATTCCCGCATCAGCGTGATGGGTGGCGAACAGGCCGCGGGTGTCCTCGCCACCGTCAAGCGCGACGCGATTGAGCGCAAGGGCGGAAGCTGGTCTGATGGCGAAGAGGCCGCGTTCAAACAGCCCACCATCGACATGTTCGAGGAACAATCCCACCCGCTCTATGCCTCGGCCCGCCTGTGGGACGACGGCATCATAGACCCCCGCAAAACCCGTGACGTGCTGGCCTTGTCGCTGAGGGCCGCGCTCAACGCCCCAATAGAGGACACGCGGTTCGGCGTGTTTCGGATGTGATGATCACCAAACTCCTCATCGCCAACCGGGGCGAGATTGCGTGCCGGGTTATTGCCACCGCTCGCCGTATGGGGATCGCTACGGTCGCGGTCTATTCTGACGCCGATGCAGAGGCCAAACATGTGGCGATGGCGGATGAGGCGGTGCATATCGGCCCGCCTGCTGTGGCCGAAAGCTACCTCATGGGTGCGCGGATCATCGAGGCGGCCAAGGCCACAGGCGCGGATGCCATCCACCCGGGCTATGGGTTCCTGAGCGAGAACCCGGAGTTTGTCGAACAGGTCACGGCGGCAGGGCTGATCTTTGTTGGCCCCTCGGCCAAGGCGATCCGTGCGATGGGTCTGAAAGACGCGGCCAAGGCGTTGATGGCCGAGGCGGGTGTGCCTGTTGTGCCGGGCTATCACGGTGCAGAGCAGGACGCCGCAAAATTGGCGCAGGAGGCGGCGGCCATCGGTTATCCGGTCATGATCAAGGCGCGCGCGGGGGGCGGTGGTAAGGGCATGAGGCTCGTGGAGCGGGCCGAGGACTTTGCCGCAGCGCTCGAAGGGGCGCAGGCCGAAGGGTTGGCCAGTTTCGGCGATGCCGCCTGCCTCATTGAAAAGTTCATCCAGAACCCCCGGCACATCGAGGTGCAGGTGTTCGGCGATGCCCATGGCAATGTCGTGCATTTGTTTGAGCGGGATTGCTCACTCCAGCGACGGCACCAGAAGGTGATCGAAGAGGCCCCCGCGCCGGGCATGACCGAAGAGGTCCGCACAGCCATGGGGCACGCGGCGGTCGAGGCGGCCCGCGCCATTGGCTATCAGGGTGCGGGCACCGTGGAGTTCATCGTCGACGGCTCGGGTCCGCTGCGGCCCGATGGTTTTTGGTTCATGGAGATGAACACAAGGCTGCAGGTGGAACATCCCGTCAGCGAGGCGATCACCGGCCTTGATTTTGTCGAGCTGCAATTGCGCGTCGCCGCGGGCGAGCCGCTGCCGTTCGTGCAAGAGGATGTGCAAATCACTGGCCATGCGTTCGAGGCGCGGGTCTATGCCGAGGATGCCCCCAAGGGGTTCTTGCCCGCCATCGGCACACTTGATCACCTCGTTTTTCCAAAGGGCGCGGAATTTGCGACGGGCGCTGTGCGGATCGACAGCGGTGTGCGTTCGGGCGATACGATCAGCCCGTGGTACGATCCGATGATCGCGAAGGTGATCGTGCACGGTCCCACGCGTGAGGTAGCCTTGGCGCAGCTGACGCAGGCTCTGGCAGGGACGCAGGTGTCTGGTCTTGTCACGAACCTCGGGTTTTTGCACCGGCTCAGCAGCCATGCTGACTTTGCCTCGGGTAATGTCGAAACTGGCCTCATTGGCCGCGATCTTGAGGCGCTGATTTCCACGCCGGACATGACGGCGGAGGCGCGTGCTTTGGCGGCTGTTGTGGCGCTCGGCCTTGGCTCTGCACCGATGCAGGGCTGGCGGCATTGGGGACATGCGACGTATCATCTTGATCTGGCTGAAGAGACGGTTGCAGTGACGGATCTTGGCGATCATCGCTACCAGATCGGCGATTTCAGCGGGCGGATTGAGCTGCTGGAAGGAAGCGCATGGCGCGTCGCGGGACGTGTATTGCACGCGGTGCGAGCAGGGTCTCGCGTTTCGGTTTTCGATGCTGGTCAAACATACACCTGGGACTTGCCAGACCCGCTCGTTGCGGCACAGGATGATGCGACAGGTGGTGACTTGGTGCGTGCCCCGATGCCGGGGCTTGTCAAGCGCATCACGGTCCAGCCCGGCGCCAATGTGTCCGAGGGCGAGGCGCTTTTGGTGCTGGAGGCGATGAAGATGGAACACACTCTGCGCGCGCCCCGCGACGGCACCTTGGCTGAAGTTTTGGTGGCTGAAGGGGCGCAAGTGACGGACGGCACCCTCCTGATCACCTTGGAGGAGGAGGCATGATCCGCCTGCACCACGCGCCCGAGACGCGGTCCATGCGGGTGCTCTGGCTTTTGCATGAGCTGGGCGAACCCTTTGAGGTGAAGGTCTGGCCCTTTGGCAAAGAACTGCGATCCGACGAATATGCAGCGCTCCATCCTGTGGGCCGTGTTCCTGCGCTTGAGATTGACGGCACGCAAATCTGGGAATCCGGCGCGATGATCGAAGTGCTGTGCGAGCGGTTTCATGGCGCTGGACTCGGCCGCGCCGTAGATCACCCCGAGCGGGCCGATTGGCTGACGCTGGTGCATTTTGCCGAGACGATCAGCCAGCATTCGGCCGCTCTCACGCAACAGCACATCATGCTCTACCCCGATGATGTTCGCTCTCCCGTAGTTACCAAGCTGGAGCCCAAACGCATCGCCCGGTGCTATGCGGCGCTCGAGGGGCGGCTCGCGGGGCAGGAGTGGCTACTGAGCACATTCTCTGCTGCCGATGTCGCGGTGGGGCAGGCGGTTTATATGGCGCGTCATTTTGCGCGAACGGAAGAGTTTGCGAACGTCCATGCTTGGATGCAGCGGTGCGAGGCCCGGCCCGCGTATCAGGCGTCGCTGCCGCAAGAGGGTCAGCCGCGCCTCTACCCGCAGAGTTTCTACGAGCCCATCACATGACGATGGCCACGATCTTTGAGATGGCCCCCCGCGACGGCCTGCAGAACGAGGCGCGGTTGATTGAGACGGCGGACAAGATCCGGCTGGTCGATCTGCTGTCAGACGCAGGCCTGTCCAAGATCGAAGTCACCAGTTTTGTCAGCCCCAAATGGGTGCCGCAGATGGCCGACGCAGCAGAAGTGCTCGGCGGCATCACCCGCAAGGCTGGCACAGTCTACTCTGCCCTGACGCCGAACATGCAAGGCTATGCGCGGGCCGTCGACGCAGGTGTGGATGAGATCGCGGTCTTTGCCAGCGCGTCCGAAGGGTTCAGCCGCGCCAATATCAACTGCACAATCGCTGAAAGCATGGCCCGGTTCGCGCCTGTCGTTGAGGCTGCGCAGGGTGCAGGGATTCCCGTGCGGGGCTATGTTTCTTGCGTCACTGACTGCCCCTATGATGGCGCTGTGGCACCTTTGGCCGTCGCCAAGGTGGCGGCTGACCTGCACGACTTGGGGTGCTACGAAGTCTCGCTGGGGGATACGATCGGGCATGGGACGCCCGTGACCATCGGCGCGATGTTGAAAGAGGTGGTCCAGACCAAGACACCGCTCGCGGCGCATTTCCACGACACGCGGGGCCGAGCGCTGGCCAATATTGCGGTGGCGCTGGATCACGGGATCACGGTGTTTGACGCGGCAGTCGGCGGGCTGGGGGGCTGTCCCTATGCGCCGGGGGCGGCGGGCAACGTGGCCACTGAGGCAGTGGTTGACCTGCTGCACCGCCGTGGGTTTCAGACCGGGGTAGAGGTCGCCAAATTGGCCGAGGCGGCCCGATTTGCCCGCAGCTTGCGAGAGGACACATGATGTATCAGACCCTGCTGACCGATCTCGATGCGCGCGGTGTCTACACCGTCACGCTCAACCGCCCCGACAAACGCAATGCGCTGTCAGCCCAGATGATCGATGAGCTGACCCATTTGGCGCGAGGCCTGCCCGAAGGCGTTCGCGCGGTGGTGCTGCAAGGCGCGGGCAAGGTCTTTTGCGCGGGCGGTGATCTGCAATGGATGCAGGACCAGATTGCCGCGGACACCGCCAATCGCATGGCCGAGGCCCGCAAACTGGCGATGATGCTCGATGCGCTCAACACAATGCCCGCGCCGTTGATAGGGCGACTGCATGGTGGCGCTTTTGGCGGCGGTGTTGGGATGGCCTGTGTCTGTGACGTGGTGGTGGCCGACCCCGACTGTCGCTTTGGCCTGACTGAAACGCGGTTGGGCCTGATCCCCGCAACCATCGGGCCTTACGTGCTCGCCCGAATGGGCGAGGGTATGGCGCGGCGGGTGTTTATGTCGTCGCGGCTGTTTGATGCGAAAGAGGCGGAAAAGCTGGGGATCGTCGCACGGGTCAGCGCGGATCTGGAGGCCGCGGTTGAGGCCGAAGTGGCCCCCTTTCTGCAAGTGGCGCCGGGGGCCGCAGGCAGGGCCAAAGCCTTGACCCGCAGTCTTGGCTTGCGGATTGACGCTGAAGTGATTGACGCCAGCATCGCCGCTCTGGCTGCGGCTTGGGACAGTGAAGAAGCGGCCCATGGAATCGCGGCGTTCCTGTCCAAGACAGCTCCACGCTGGCAAAGCTGAACAGGGATCTGACTTTTCCTTGCGTGTGCGCCAGATTGCAGCAAATCTGAGGGCGAAGAGGAGGACCCGTCATGGCCACATATCAAGCCCCCGCGCGCCAAAGCTATGACGTTGTCATCATTGGTGGGGCAATGCTTGGGTCCTCGACTGCATGGTTTTTGTCAAGCAACCCAGACTTTGACGGCAGCGTCCTGGTGGTGGAGCGTGACCCAACCTATGAGTTCAGCTCTACCGCCCATACCAACAGCTGTATGCGGCAGCAGTTTTCAAATGAGATCAACATCCGCATCAGTCAGTTTGCTGCGGAGTTTGTGAAGAACTTTCGCGATTACATGGGCGAGGATGCGCCACAGCCTGTCCTGCAAAGCTATGGCTACATGTATATGGCCGACACGGAGGCCTTTGCTGAGACGCTGCGCGCGGGGCAGAAAATTCAGGCGGCTTTGGGTGCCGGGACCAAATTCATGACGCCTGAAGAGATTGCGCGCGATTACCCGTTTTACAATCTTGATGGCATTCTGGGGGCGAACCACAACCTCAAGGACGAAGGGTATTTTGACGGCAATACGCTGTTTGACTGGTGGAAACGGAAAGCGCGCCAGAACGGAGTGGAGTATCTGGCCAATGAGGTTGTCGCCCTCACCCGCGATGCTGCGGGGCGGCGGGTCGAAAGCGTGACGCTTTCGACCGGGGAGGTCGTCAGCTGTGGGCAGGTGGTGAACGCCAGCGGGCCGCGGGCGGCCCGCACCGCCGCGATGGCGGGTATTGAGGTGCCCATCGAGCCGCGCAAACGCTATACGTTTATCTTTGCCGCCGAGCAGCCTTTGGATCGGGACCTGCCCCTTACAATTGATCCATCTGGTGTGCATATGCGGACGGATGGGGAATATTACCTCGCCGGGTGCCCGCCGTTTGAGGATCCCGCTGTGGCTTATGATGATTTTGTGCAAGACCATTCGATCTGGGAAGAGAAGGTCTGGCCTACCCTCGCCAACCGGATACCGCAGTTCGAGGCGATCAAGCTGATCAACTCCTGGGCGGGGCATTATGCGTTCAATACCTTGGATCAAAACGCGGTGGTGGGGCCGCATACGGAGGTCGAGAACTTTATGTTTCTGAACGGTTTCTCGGGGCATGGGTTTCAGCAATCGCCTGCGATGGGCCGGGGGATGGCGGAGATGCTGGTCTATGGAGCGTACCGGAGCCTTGATCTTTCGCCATTTGGATATGCGCGGGTCGAGAGCGGGACGCCCTTTATCGAGACAGCCGTGATTTGAGGCGCGGCCGGGGGCCAGCCCCCGGACCCCCGGAGTTTGTTCGGTCAGATGAAATCAGACTGTGGCATAGGGCTTGGTGCCGATGCCTTTGAGGCTGGCTGCGAAGACTGCAGCAACAACGATCACACCAATACATTGGATGAGCAGGCTGAACGGCCACATGCATGCGATGCCAGCCGCGAGTGCGATGGCGCGGAGGCCTGCGTTGAGGGGGCGCTCCATGCAGCCTTGCAGGCCCGCGGCGATGCCGTAGATGCCGATGACGGCGAAGGCGAAAACAGTGAGCATTGCGGGCCAATCGCCTGAAAGGAGAGGCGTGTAGGCAAAAAGGACCGGCACGATGTAAAGGCCCTTGGCCAGCTTCCAGCTTTGCACACCGGTGGCCATCGCAGGCGCTTTGGCGATGGCTGCGGCGGTGAAGGAGGCGAGTGCCACGGGTGGCGTGACGTTGCTGTCCTGGCTGAGCCAGAAGATAATCATGTGCCCTGACAGGAGAGCGGCTGTTGTGATTTCGGACGGGACAACAGAATTGCGGACCATAGCCGACAGTTCGAGCGGCAGACCGCCAATGATTTCTGCCGCTTGGGCGGCGGGCATCGGGGCGGCGAGGGCTGCCATGGCCTCTGGCACTTGAAGCATAAGAATAGCCTGCGCGTCTGCAGGGAGTGTGCCAGTGACCATTTGTTCGATGATGTATTGGTCAGAGATCATTCCTGCGAGGGCGGGGGCCGAGAGGGTGGCCAGAACGATGTAGGCCGCTGTCACTGGAAGACCCATGCCGAGTACGAGGCTGGCGATGGCAATCAGGACAATGGCCACGAGGATGTTTCCCCCGGACCAGCTGGCGATCATCAGGGAAAAGGTGTTGCCGACGCCTGAGGTTGCGATGACGCCCACAACAAGGCCCACGGCGCAAAGCAGGATGGCTGTCAGGATCATGTTGCGGGTGCCAAGCGAAAGCGCCTCGAGCACCGCTTTGGGGCCCATGGGTTGCTGTGTGAGCCAACTGGAGGCGATGACGGCGAGCACGCCAAAGCAGGCCACATAGGCGGGGCTGTAGCCCATGACCAAAAGGATCACGATGAGCGAGATCGGGATCACGAAACTGGCGCCTGAGCGGCGGAAGGCTGTCCCGAGTGTTGTGTCTTCGGACGGCATGGGCGCCATGTTGATGCGTTTCGCTTCGATCCGCACAAAGAAGGCCACTGACAGGAAGTAGAGGAGGGCGGGGAGCGCTGCGACGGCGACGATTGTTTCGTAGGGAATAAGCGTGAGGCTTGCCATGACAAAGGCACCGGCGCCCATGATGGGTGGCATAAGCTGACCACCGGTGGAGCTCGCCGCCTCGACCCCGCCGGAAAACTTGGGGCTGAAGCCTGCCTTTTTCATCAGCGGGATCGTGATGACGCCTGTTGAGGCGGTGTTGGCAACAGCAGAGCCTGATATCGTCCCGGTCAATCCGCTGGCGATGACGGCCACGATGCCGGGGCCGCCGATGAACTTGCCCGCCACGGCGCGCGCCAGATCGACCACAAATTCGCCCGCGCCAGAGCGAATGAGAAACGCGCCAAAGATGATGAACAGGAAGACGAGGGTTGAGGAGATGCGGGCGATGTTTCCGAACATGCCTTCGTCGTTGTAAAGCGAGCGGAAGAGAACGGTTTCGGTTTTCAGCCCCGCAAAAGAGAAGATGCCGCCGATCAGGCCGCCCCACCATGTGACGTAGGTCAGCGCAAGGATGATGAGGATGGGGATGATCGGGCCGGTAAGGCGTCTGGTCAATTCGATGGCTGCCAGGACGCAGATGCTGCCCGCCGCCCAATCCAAGGGGCTAAGTTTTACACCGCGGTCGTAGATCGCATTTTCAGCAAACGACACGTAGATCGCGGAAGCGGCGACGAGAAGACCGAGGGCTGTGTCGATTGCGAGGCCCGCGCGGCTGTCTTTGCCGAAGATCACTTTGTCGGGAAAGAAGAGGAAGGCGAGGAGCGCAAAGCCTGCGAAGTGAAAGGCGTTGCGCTGGAGCTCGGTCACGAAGGACGGGTCGAGTGCGACGTAGATGTGCCAGCAGGAAATCAGAGCACAGGCGACCATGAGGGCTGTGCCGAAAGGGCCGGTGAAGCTGCGCGAATTGGGTCCGGCAGTGATGGGGGCGGGCTGGGACATCAGGGATCTCCGCGATGATGCGGCTTGCGCGTGAAAGCGTGGGTGCCCGGCGCACCGTTTGGCGCGCCGGGAGACATGTTTAGTCTGCGATCAGACGATCAGGAATATCGATCCCGATCTCTTGATAGTAGCGCGCCGCACCGGGGTGCAGTGGCAGCGGCAGGCCCGCGATCGCAGCTTCAATGTTCATGGCGTTCGTTGCGGGATGGATCGCTTGCAGGAATGGCAGGTTCTCGTAGATCGTTTTTGTGATCATGTAGACGTTTTCTTCGCTGACATCGGCGCTGGTCGCGAGGAAGTTGGGCTGTGCGATGGTGTTCACGTCAGCCTCTTGGCCCGGGTAGGTGCCCGCGGGGATCACATAGCGTGTCCAAAGCTCGCGTCCGCCGTCAGCGGCGGCCAGTTCTTCGTCAGTGAAGGAGAGCATGGTGACGCCATCGCCGGCGGCAGCCATCAAGTTGCTGATAGCGCCCGTGGGTACGCCGGCAGGTGTTGAGATGCCGCGCACCTGGCCGTTTTGCAGTGCTTCAGCTGACGGGCCGTAGCCTGCGTAGACAAGTTCATAGTCTGTGTTGATGTCGACACCGAGGCCTCCGAGAAGTGCGGCATTGGAGCCGATGGTGCCGGAGTTCTGGCGGCCAAGGGCCATAGCCTCACCCGTCAATGCCGTGAAATCTGCCATTGTGCCAGTGGCGGCGACATCCGATGCCACGACAAATTGCTCAACATTTTGCCACAGCATGGTGACAGATCGCAGGTCTTCTTGCGCACCCACCTCTTCCAGTGGTCCGGTGCCTGTGGCCGCGTAATAGCCGAACAGCCCCTGCATGATGCCAAACTGTGCTTCGCCTTCGCGGATCAGGCGCACGTTCTCGCCGGATCCGGCGGACGAGATGGCGGACATCGCGATGTTCTGGCTTGGCTCAAGCTTGACTTTGACCAATGTGGCGAGCGCCACGCCGACGGGGTAGTACGTGCCGCCGGTTGAGGCCGTTGCGAGGATGTAATCGGCCTCTTCGGCCTGTGCCGGAGCGGCAATGGCAAGGGTGAGCGCGGCGACCGCGCCCTTGACGAAAATGTTCATGGTGTCCTCCCAGACAGTGAATTCTGTTTGTCACAGTTCAGTGGGAGTAGTGTGCAGGCGGATGGGCTTTTTGCCTATGCGGATAAACGCGAGACCACCGAAAAACGCTCTGCGGGTTTCCGCAAGGGCATTGGTTTCGCGGCCCATCAGGGCCGCGACCAACTGGGGGAGCGCTGCTCCCCCAGACCCCCTCGGGATATTTTTGGCCAGAAGAAGCTAAAGCAAGGTATCTTTATCCAGACCAAGCTTGACGATCTTTTCATTCAGCGTGCGGCGCCCGATACCCAGCGCTTCGGCCACCGCATCCATGCGACCTTTGTGGGTGCGGATCGCTTGGGCGATCAACGTGCGTTCAAAGACAGCCACAGCTTCGCGCAGCGTTTCGGGAATGTCGTCGGCCTCTTCGGTCAGATGCAGCGCTTGGGCGACCGATCCGCCGCCGCGACGGGCGGCGAGGATGCGCCGCTCGGCCACATGGCGCAGCTCTCGCACGTTGCCGGGCCAATCATGGGCCAAAAGACTGTGAGCGTCCTCGGTTGTGATTTCGGGCACGGCGATTTCGTAGGTTCGGGCCAGCTCGGTGCAGAAATGGGTATAGAGGAACACGATGTCGTCGCCGCGCTCGCGCAGGGGTGGCAAAGTGATGAAGAAAGTGTTGAGCCGGAACAGCAGGTCCCGTCGGAACCGGCCTTCAGTGACCAAGACTTCGAGCGAGGTGTTTGCAGCGGCGATAACGCGGACATCAACCTTATCCGCGCCAATGTCGCCCGTCTCAACTGCGCGCAGCATTTTCGCTTGTGCAGCTTCGGGGCAGCTGCCGATTTCGTCAAGGAACAAGGTGCCGCTGTGCGCCTCGCGGAACGCGCCTTGGGGGCCATAGAGCCGCTCTTCGACCGTTTCAGCTTCGAGCGATGCGCAATTGAGGGCCACGAAGGGCGCATCCTTGCGGGCGCCGATCCGGTGCAGGGCGTTGGCGATCAGCTCTTTACCAGTTCCCGTCTCGCCTTCGATCAGCACGTTGGCGGTGAGCCCTGCGACGTCTGTTACATCCTCGCGCAAGCGGGCCATCTGTTCCGATTGCCCAAGCAGTACGCGATCAAGGCCGGACAGATCGGCAAGTGCTGCGCGCAGGCGCTGGGTCTTGGCGCGCAGCTGATGGTTCTCTGCGGCATGGGTGAGGATCAGAAGGAGACGGCGGGGATCAAATGGTTTTTCGAGGAAGGAATATGCCCCGTCCTGCATGGCCTGCACAGCCATCGGAATGTCACCGTGGGCAGAGACGAGGACGATCGGCGGTGTGGTTGCAGGATCAACTGCGGCAAGCAGATCAAGGCCGGACATGCCGGGCATGCGCACGTCAGAGAGGATGACATCGGCGGTTTGCAAATGTTCTATCGCGCGTCGGGCATCGGCAAAGGCCGAGACGGTCCAGCCTGCTTTGTCCAGTAGGTGGAGGAGGGACTGCCGCATTTCGCGATCGTCTTCGATGATGATGGCAGTTTTGGTCATGCGGCCTCCTCGGCCAGCGGCAAAGTCAGGGTAAAAACGGCCCCGGCTTTGGCAGAGCTTGCGTGAAGTGTGCCGCCCAATTCCGCCATGATCTGTGAGGAGATGGCAAGCCCCAGCCCCATCCCGTCGCCCGAGGATTTGGTCGTCATAAAGGGTTCGGCCAGATCATCCAGCGTCGCAGGACCAAAGCCAGGGCCGGTGTCCGTAATGCGGATCACGACTGTTCCGCCATCGCGCCGGGTGGTGAGGGTGACCGCAGGGGTGTCCCCTCCAGCGGCCTCGATCCCATTCCGCAGGATGTTCACAAGCACCTGCTCAAAGCGATGCTGATCCCCGTCGATGAGCGTGTCTTGGTCGGGTGGGGTCAGCGTGAGGGATACGCCCGTAGCATCAGCTTTGTGCTGTACCAAGTCCCCAGCTGCGATGAGGGCTGCGGCCAGACTGAATGTGCCTGCGGTTTCGGGGCTGGGGGTTGCAAAGAACCGCAACTGGCTGGTGATCCGCTGCATCCGGTCGACAAGGCCTGACAGCTGGCTGTTGAGGCCGCCGGGGGGGGTGTCTGTCGCGATCTCTTCGGCGGTGAGGTAATTGCGCATCGCAGAGATGGGCTGGCCCAACTCATGGGTGATCGAGGCTGAGAGTTGTCCGAGGGCGGCCAGCCGGCTGTTGCGGGCCAGTGCGGTTTGGGCCTTGCGCAATTCGGCCTCGGCCTCGCGGCGCACTTCGATCTCGGCATTGAGCTTGTGGCGATCGGCGTTGGAGACAGCCAGCGCTTGATTGAGCTGAGCGGAGCGAAATCCGGTGAGGGCCAAGATGATCCCAAGCGCTGCAGCCAAAAGGGTAAGAGCTGCGACGATGGATTGCTGCCGGATGGCGGCAAGATCGGTGAGCAGGTGGATGCGCCAACCCTCACGCGCGATAGGCGCCTCGCTCAGGATGTAGGCCGCGCCGTCCAGCCGGACGCGGTTGCCAAGGCCCTGCTGCAGATCAAGAGGATCAAGCGGTCGATCCAGAAACTGCTGACCGGCAGCGATGCTGGCGCGGTCAGCTTCGGTCAAGGGCCCAAGCGTTGTGAACAGGTGATCGGCGTCCGAGGCGAGGATGACGACGCCTGCCTCATTGGTCACAAGGATGCGTTCGCCGCTGTCGCGCCAGGATTGGTCCAACGCGTCAAGGCCGATCTTGACCGTGACGACGCCGATGATGCTCTCTGCGGCTCCGTAAACAGGTTCGGCCACGAAGTACCCGGGCCTGCCCGTGGTCGCGCCGATGGCAAAGAAGCGGCCCGATCCACCGGCGATGGCATCGGCAAAGTAAGGTCGAAAGGTATAGCTCTGCCCGACAAAGCTCAGCGCCTCTCGGAAGTTGGACGAGGCGATGGTGAGCCCTGTGGGATCGAGTACGAATATCGCTTCCGCTGTGGCCCTACGGGCAAAGTCGGCGAGGATCGGGTTCAGCGCGTCCGCCTCTCCGCTGCGCAGGGCGTCCTCGACCATCGGGTCGTTGGCGACGACAAAGGGCAAGTGATCGAGCCGCCCGAGAGAGGCTTCAATGGTGCCCGCAAACACTGCGGCCCGGTTGTTGGTCTGTGTGGCCTCGCGGCGCAGCAGCACTTCGGTCAGCGCCAGATAGGTCAGGGCAAAGCCCGCCCCGATCAGGGCGATCCACAAGAGCCAGCGTTTGGTTTCTGTCGCGCGCATAGCCGCTAGGGGTAGCGGATGCGCCGGGGTCTGGCCAGTGTTAGCTGCGCAGCGACAGCCCGCTGCTGGCGTCAAACAGGTGGATCATGTCAGGGCGCGGAGTCACGCGGACCTTAGTGCCAGACTGCACGTCGACCTGTCCGGGCTGGTGTAATGTGAAGGACGTGCCATCCGTCAGTTTGCCATAGACATAGCTTTCCGAACCGAGCTGTTCGACCATATTGGCCTGCACGTCGATCAGACCATCCGCAGCCACATCCATGTGGCTGGCGCGGATGCCCAGCTCAACCTGTTGCCCCTCTTGCGTCGTAAACCCTTCGGGCAGGGGCACCACTGCACCGGCGTCTAGTGCCACGGCATTGCTCTTCACAACGCCCTTGGCAAAGTTCATCGCGGGTGAGCCGATAAAGCCAGCCACAAAGCGGTTGTCGGGGCGGTTGAAGAGATCCAGCGGGCGGCCAAACTGTTCGACCACGCCTTTGCGCAGGACAGCGATCTTGTCGGCCATCGTCATCGCCTCGACCTGATCGTGGGTGACGTAGATCATTGTGTTGCCCAGCCGCGAATGCAGATCGCTGATCTCGGCCCGCATGGCCACGCGCAGCTCGGCGTCGAGGTTCGAGAGCGGCTCATCAAAGAGGAAAATCTTTGGCTCGCGCACCACTGCGCGGCCAATGGCGATGCGTTGACGCTGCCCACCCGAGAGGGCTGCGGGGCGGCGCTCCATCAGCTCGTCTATTTGCAACATGCGGGCGGCGTCCTCGATCCGGCTTTTGATCTCCGCCCGGGGCATTTTTAGGTTTTCCAGCCCGAAGGCCATGTTTTGCCGCACCGACATATGTGGATACAGCGCGTAGGATTGAAACACCATCGCAAGGCCGCGCTGCGCGGCCGGGATGTGGTTCACCGTTTGCCCGTCGATCTGCACCTCGCCCGCAGTGACATCCTCCAGCCCCGCGATCATCCGCAAAAGCGTGGATTTGCCACAGCCCGATGGCCCGACGAACACACAAAATTCACCGGATTGAATGGCCATGTCGATGCCAAAGATGACGTCGGTGGCACCATAGGATTTATGAACGTTATTGAGCGTCAGGTCGGCCATTATTTGCCCCCCGTATTGGCGATGCCGGTTGTGATGTATTTCTGCAAAAAGACGAAGACGAGCGTCGTTGGGACCAGGCTCACCACCGTCATCGCAAGGCGGTAATGCTCCTGGCTGATATGCTCGCCCCGGAATTCGAGCAGGCAAAGCTGGATCGTATAGGCCTCTTTCGTCGTCGCGATCGCGACCAGCGGCAGGATCAGGTCATTCCAGCGCCAGATGATGCTCAGGATGCAAAGCGTGGCCAGCGCGGGCAGGGCGAGTGGCACGATGATCTTCCAGTAGATCTTCCATTCGCTGGCCGCGTCCATCCGCGCCGCCTCGATCAGCTCGTCGGGGATGGTCAGCATGTATTGGCGCAGCAAGAACACGCCCGCAGGGGTCGCAGCGCCGGGGATAATTACGCCCCAGATCGACCCCGACAGCCCAGTGGCCGTGATCGCCTTAAACACACCCACGAGCGTGATGGTGGGCGGCACCATCAGCGTAGCGATAATGACCACGAGGAACACCGTTTGCCCGCGGAACCGGTATTTTGACAGGGCAAAGGCCGCCATGGAGTTGATCAACAGCGTCAGCGCCGTCGCGATGATCGTCACAAGGACCGAGTTGGTGAAACAGGCGGCAAAGTCTACGTTCACGCCAAAGGCGCGGCCCGTTAGCGGCTCGGAGTAGTTGCCCCATGCGGGTTCCAGAACGCGTGTGGCCACGGCCCCTTCAGTCAACACGCGGGTGACGTCCTGACTGCTGTTGTCGACCCGGCGGGCTGCAAAGAACTCGCGGCTGGTGTCGAACGTGGGGGCGGCCCATGCTGTCATCTCGCCCGTGTCAGGATCGGGTGCTGTGACAAGGATTTGGGTGACAAGCCGGTTCGGCTCATAGGGATCAAGGCTGAGGAACTCGGATAGCAGCCGGGTGTCCTCGGCGTTCAACTGTGCAAGGACAGCTTCAAGGTCCACATCCTCCCGCGCCGACGCAGACATTGTGGGATAACGCAGCAGCCAGCCGGGCAGCCCGCGGTCAGCGATCAACGCCCGCACCAAAGGTGGCACCTGACCCAGATGCGAGCGCATGGCGTAGAATTCGCGGCCTTCCAAAGTAGCGAGGTAGCCGTCGACATCCTGTGCGGCCTTTTCCTCATCGGGCAGGTCAGACCAGTTCAGCACCCAATCGGGTGCTTCGCCGATGATAAAAATCTCACGCCCGTCAGGGCCAAAGACCGTGGCACGCGCCACGCGCTCGAAGTCAGACGGCAGGATCGACAGGTCCTGCTTTTCCAGCTGGAACGAGGATTTTATCGAGTTGAGGCCGATCCACAGAACGGGGATAAAGATCAGCAAGAAGCCAAAGATCAGATAGCCATAGGTCAGCCAATCGACCCATGATAGCCGTCCCTTGCCATGTGTGCGGGTCAGGAATGTGCGCGCATCGGTCATTGACGGGCCTCCCGGCTGGAGAGCCACAGTTGGACGATGGTCAGCACAATGAGCACACCGGCCACGATCAGTGACGCCGTGGCGGCAACGCCCAATCCATTGGCCGTCGGCTGCCCGCGCAGGCCAGAGGTTTCAAAGATATAGGCCACGAGCGAGGTCCAGCGGACATTCATAGCATAGAGCTCTTCAAACGCCTGAAAGGCTTTGATCAGCGCCAGAACCATGACCACAAGCATTGTGGGCATGAGGAGTGGCAGGGTGATCCGGCGCAGCATGCGAAACTCGGACGTGCCGTCCATCCGCGCGGCCTCATACAAGTCCTTGGGAATGGCTTGCAAACCTGCGAGCAGGATCAGCATGTAGAACCCGAGATGCGCCCAAGTGTAGACGAACACAGACCAGAACATCGTCCAGCTTGGGTCGGTCAGCCATTGGATCGGCTCATCTATCCAGCCCCAGTCCAACAGCGTCAGCGACAATACGCCTTGACGCTTGAGGATCAGCGTCCAGAGAAAGCCCACGACCACGGGTGAGAGCATCACCGGATAGAAAAAGACCGACCGCCAAAAACCACGGCCAATGATCTCGCGGTTCAGGGCGAGCGCTGTGCACAGCGCAAAGAACACCATGATCGGCACCTGAAAGATGACAAAGATGAACGTGTCGGCCACGGCGGCTGTGAACTTGTCATCCTCTTGGTTCGGCATCCCTGTGTCGATGGACGTCTCGGCCAACAGCCGGCGGGCGTTGTCGAGGCCCGCAAACTCGCGCGCTTCAAAGTTGATCGACTGCCCCTCGGTCGCGGAAAAGCCGATGTTGATAAAGAACGGCGCAAAGGTGAAGAGGCCAAAAACCAGCAGGTTCGGCAGCAAGAACAGATAAGGCAGGCCCGTGGCGCCTGAAATGCGCTGCGCAATCTCAATTGGCCAACCGAGTGCCGACATGAACTGCCCGCCCATGGGCCCGGTGGGCCGCACCAGCACCCACCCAAGGGCGAGGTAGACCAGAAAGGCATAAGGCCAAAGGGTCGTGCCGAACGCATTGTAGAGTGCATCAATCATGCGGTGTCCCCCCTTTGGTCTTGTGCCTTGATGGTGCGCAGGCCGGCTCCTCCTCCGGCCCGCGCGGGCGCAGATTACTCTGCGATCTGGGCGGCAACATCCGCGTCGATCGAGGCCAGCGCCTCGTCGAGCGTGATCTCACCCGTGATGGCCTGCGTCAGGTAGTCAGGAACAACGCCGTAGATGACAAAGTTCTTGGCATAACCCTGGAACGTGTAGGCCTGTGGTGTGGTCTCTGCCGCGGCAGAGGCGTTGCCTGCGAACACCTGCAGCGCTGCGGCAACCGCTGGCGACGCGTCACCATAGTCCACGCCAGAGGCCTGCAGGCCCTGGTGCGCCGGGATGTTGCGCGTCTGGCTGGCAAAGGCTTCGGCGTTTTCCGTCGCGGCGAGGTAGTTGATGAATGCCGCGGCCGCTTCTGGCACGTCAGTGCTTTCAAACGCTACGATACCGGCACCGCCGGGCATCGCGCCACAGCCACCGGGGCCGCATGGGATTGGCACGGCCTGCCAGTCAAAGTCCGTGATGTCGTTAGCGTAGGAGTTGATCATCCACGAGCCGGACATATGCATCGCCACGTCGCCCGACAGGAACAGCGGAGCCGCGTTGCGGTACGCTGTGCCGGAACCTGCTGGCCAACCTTCAGCAGGCATCAGGCCGCTTTCGTGCCAGCCCACAAATGTCTCGGCAAAGGTGCGGAAGCCGTCGTCGACGAGGATCGGGTTGCCCGCATCGTCAAAGAACTGCGCACCATAGGCAAAGGCGGGGCCTGCCATCCGGTGTGCGGTGCGGTCCATCGCAAGGCCCGCTGTGAGGCCGAGCGTGTCCTTCACCTCGGTCAAGGCAGCGGCCCAATCGTCCCATGTGGCGCCATCACCGGGCATATCCACGCCCGCGTCTTCGAACATCGAGACGTTGACGTAAGGGCCTGTCACGGTCAGCTGTGTCATCCAGCCGTAGATGCCGTTGTCCTCGCCACCGGGGGCGCGGAACCATGGCAGTGTGGCGCCGTAGTTCTCTTCCCAGAAACCTGCGTCCACGTAAGGGGAGAGGTCCAGATAGTACTGGTTCAGACCGCCCAAGTTGACCACGCGGGCCACGTCAGGTGCTGCACCGGACTGCAACTGGTTTTCCAGCTGGTCGCGCACGATGTCAAAACCGACAACGTCCATTGCAACCGTGTGGCCTGTGGCCGCGGTAAAGCCATCAATCAGGCCCGCGATCACGTCGCATTCGTTGCTGTCCTGATAGCACAGGAAGCTGACCTCGTCGGCGTACGCAGCGCCGCCCAGGATCGTGGCGGACAGAGCCGCCATCTTGGCTGTGTATTTCATGGTTTCCTCCCTTAGAAATACTGGTTTCGGACCGTTAGCTCGGCCCTGTTGGTAGATGTCCAAAGGCCCCTTGGTAAAAGACCAGCGGATCAGCGTCGCGCGTGGTGACATTGGTCACGCGCGCAATAAAAATAACGTGGTCGCCCGCGTCATGTGCGGCGAAGGCTTCGCATTCGAACCGGGCCAGAGCCCCTTCGACGAGCGGCGTGCCAACTGCATTTTGTGTGACCGTGCAGCCGCCGAATGCATAAGCGTCTTTGGTAAACGGTATGCAGGCGTCTTTTTGGTCAGAGGCCAGAATGTGGATCGCCGTGTGCTTGGCCGCTTCAAAGGTCGGACGGCGCTTGCTGCCTTTATCTATGCTCCACAGCACAAGCGGCGGGTCGAGCGACACGCTGGCAAAGCTGTTGACCATGATCCCCATCGGCCCCGCATCACTGTCCGTCGTGATCAGTGCCACGCCGGTTGCAAACTTGCCCAGCGCGTCGCGAAACGCGCGGCTGTCCATCGCTGTGATCGGGCTTTGATCCGTCACTCAGGGCACCTCATGGCCATTGGCGGCCTCATAAAGCTCGAACCACGTCTCGCGGTCCATGATCACGCGCGTCGCAGCATCGAGCGCGCCAATGCGCGTCAGGTTGTTGGTGCCCATCACGGGGATGATCCCGGCGGGATGCGCCAAGAGCCATGCGACGGCCACGGCATCCGGGCCCACGCCCTGTTCGGCCCCGATCTGCGTCAGCCGTTCCAGCAGCTTGCTGTCAGACTGGGCAAAGAGCGAGCCGCCACCAAGGGGCGACCACGCCATCGGCTTGATCCCGCGTTCTTGCAGATAGGCCAGATCGCCGTTGGTGAAGGCGTCGTTTGCCACCAGTGACATCTCGATCTGGTTGGTCACCAGCGGTGTTTTCATCGCTGATTGCAGCAGCGTCCAATCGTGCAACTTAAAGTTCGACACGCCCACGGTGCGGACCTTGCCCGAAGTAACAACCGCATCAAGCGCCGCCCCTGTCTCGTGGTGGTCCATGAACGGATCGGGGCGGTGGATCAGCAAACAGTCGATCGTATCGATGTTCATCAGCCGCAGCGAGTGATCGACAGAGGCAGTGATATGGGCGGCAGAGGTGTCATAGTATTTCACCCGCGCGCTGGCATAGCGGCCTGCGGGGGCCACGATATCGCATTTGGTCACAATCTCGATCTGATCGCGCAGAGCAGGGGCTGCTTTGAGGGCGGCACCCATGATCTCTTCGGCCTCATAGCCGCCATAGATGTCGGCCTGATCCATCGTTGTGATGCCTTGGGCCAGGCAGCTTTCGATCTTGGCCTGCACATGCGTGGGCGAGGTGTCGGCATCATCGCCCAGACGCCACATGCCATAGACAATGCGGCTGAATGACAGATCGGGGCTGAGTGTTACGCGGTCCATTAGCGGCGAATTCCATTTCCTAGGGGTGTCGGCGGGGTGCCATTTGGCACACGCCCGTATTCATGTGGGAGAGAGCAGGTCTTCAGCTCTGGGAGGACCAATTTACCCACCCAGTCGCATTCGTCCAGATGAGGATACCCTGAGAAGATGAAAGCACGCATGCCCATCTTTTGATAGGCCTCAATCTCGGACAGCACCTGATCTGCCGAGCCCACGAGTGCTGCACCACAGCCCGAGCGTGCGCGGCCCACGCCGGTCCACAGATGCGGCTCTATAAAGCCGTCCATATCCGCAAGCTCGCGGTTCTTGGCCTGTTTGCTAACGCCAAGAGATGTGGAATCCAGCGCACGGTCACGGATCGCAGTGCCCTGATCTTCGTCGAGTTTGGAGACAAGCTCTTGTGCGTATTCCCGTGCTTCTGCTTCGGTGTCGCGCACAATCATGTGCACCCGCAGCCCGTAGTCTAGCGTGCGGTTGTATTCCTGGGCTTTGGCCGACACGGTCTTCATCCGCTCGGCCAACTCTTCCTTGGTCTCTGGCCACATCAGGTAGACGTCGCACTCCTTGGCGCAGAGATCGACGGCGTCGGGGGAGTAGCCACCAAAGTACAACAGCGGTCCACCGTTTTGCTGATAGGGTTTCACTGGGTCAGTGGTGAGGCCCTTAAAATTGTAGATCTCACCCTCAAAGTTGATTTCGTCCTGCGTCCAGGCCTGACGCAGAATTTCGACCACTTCGCGGCTGCGCTGATAGCGGTAGGGCGATGGTTCTTTCTGACCGGGGAAATCGCTCGAGATAATGTTGATCGTCAAACGCCCCTGCAGCATGTGATCAAGCGTGGCGATGGTGCGGGCGAGCATGATGGGTTGCATCTCGCCGCAGCGGACAGCGGCCAATAGGTTCATCCGATCAGTGATCGGCGCGCAACCTGCCACGAAGGACAGCGTGTCTTGCCCCACCTGATAGGACGAAGGGCACAGGATGTTGCGAAAGCCATTCGCCTCGGACCGGGTGACGATTTCCGAGCAATGCTCCCACGATGACCGCAAGGTGCCATCCGGTACGCCAAGGTATTGGTAATCGTCCGAACACAGGGCCGAGAACCAAGACACCTCGGCTGCGTCAAGATCGGGGGAGGTGATGGGGACGATGGTCATGGCGCACTTTCAGACTTGATTGCCCCACTCTAGTCAGGCAACGTCATCTAAATCAATGGTATATCAATCTGAGAGCGATGCCTGCCACTGCCCCCCTTGGTGCCCTGCCAACCTACGTCCAGATCAGCGAGGCGATTGCCCGCGATATTCTTGCGGGACGTTTGCTATCGGGTGAGAAGCTGCCGACCGAGCGGCGGTTGGCCGAACTTCACGGTGTGGCCGTGGGGACCCTGCGCAAAGCGTTGGCGCGGTTGGAGGAACAGGGCCTGCTCGAGCGGGTCCAGGGCTCGGGCAACTACGTCCGGCAGGCCGAAGATGCCGAGAGCGTTTACGCGTTCTTTCGGCTTGAATTGCTGGGCGGTGGCGGCCTGCCCACGGCGCGCATGCTGGCCTTCGACAGGCTTGCAAAGCCTGCAGATGCGCCTGATTTTGGCCCATCGCCAGAGGCCTATCGTTTCAGGCGGTTGCGGTTCTTGAACGATCAGCCTGCTGCGCTCGAAGAGATATGGCTTGATGCGTCGGTGGCCAGAGAGATCGCGGTGGGTGAGGTCTCAGAGTCGCTTTACCACTTCTATAAATCCAGACTGGGCCTCTGGATCAGCCGGGCCGAGGACCGCGTGGGCCTGTCGCAGGTGCCGGATTGGTCGGTAGATCAATTTGGCCCAAGCCCTCGAATCACATGCGGCTATGTTGAGCGGATCGCCTTTGATCAGCACGCAGCCCCAATCGAATTTTCGCGCAATTGGTTCGACACATCTGTCGCAACCTATGTCTCGCGCCTCAAATAGGACGACCAAAGATGACGACACATTACGGCATGATCGGCTGCGGCATGATGGGCCAGGAGCATATCAAGAACATCCATCTGCTGCCGGACACCGCGGTGTCGGTGATCTATGAGCCCGATCCGATCATGGCAGACCTTGCCGCGAGCCTCGCGCCAGAGGCCACGTTGGTGGATAGCATTGATGCGGTCCTTGCGCATGAGGCGTTGGATGCCATCGTCATCACCAGTCCGAATTACTGCCATGTGGCGCAGCTCGAGCAGATCGCAGCCAAGGTCAGCCTGCCGATCCTCTGTGAGAAACCGCTTTACACAGCGCCCGGTGACGCCGCGCGGATCGCGGCTTTGCGCGACAATTACGCTGCGCCGATTTGGGTGGCGATGGAATACCGCTACATGCCACCTATCGCCAAGCTTATCGAACAAGCCGAGGAGGTGACGGGCGGGATCAAGATGCTGACCATCCGCGAGCATCGGTTTCCGTTTCTGCAGAAGATCGGGGATTGGAACCGGTTCAATCATCAGTCCGGTGGCACGCTGGTTGAAAAGTGCTGTCACTTTTTTGATCTGATGCGGCTGATCCTAAAGTCCGATCCGGTGCGGGTGATGGCCAGCGGCGGGCAGGATGTGAACCATCTGACCGAAGTCTATGATGGCAAGACATCGGACATTTGGGACAATGCCTATGTCATCGTCGATTTCGCCAGCGGTGCGCGCGCCATGCTGGAACTGTCGATGTTTGCCGAAGGGGCGGAATATCAGGAGCATGTTCATGCGGTGGGCGGCAAAGGTAAGATTGAATGCTATGTGCCGGGGCCTGGGCGGTTCTGGCCTGCCAACCTTGGCGAGCCACCCGTTCCACATCTGATCGTCAGTCCGCGAACTCCCAAAGGACCGTCGCGCGTTGAAGTGCCGGTGGATCCGACGCTGCTGGCGGCGGGGGATCACAATGGGTCGACCTTTTACCAGCACCAACGGTTTTTGCGCGTGATCCGGGAGAATGGGCCTGTTGAGGTGAACCTGCGCGATGGGGCCTGGGCTGTGGCGATTGGGATGGCGGCACAGGAAAGCGCGACAACTGGGCAAGCGGTGGCGATTGGCGCGCCGATTTGAGTTTCGACTGCGTTGCAGCCGACAGGCCGGGGGTTTCACACCCCCGGACCCCCGTGGGATATTTTTGGCCAGAAGAAGTTGTCTGGCCGGGATGTGCGGTTTAGGTCTGGCGCATGGACCATCCGTTGATTGATCTGATTGATATTCAAATAGCAAAAGCGCAGGCCGAGGGGCA
>JAHDDU010000017.1:23063-33573 GCA_020629175.1 Flavimaricola sp.
ATCCGTTGATTGATCTGATTGATATTCAAATAGCAAAAGCGCAGGCCGAGGGGCAGTTTGAGGATTTGCCGGGGGCTGGAAAGCCTCTCGATCTGGCTGGTGATGCGCAGGATGCGGTTTTGGCACGGATGCTGAAAGAGGCCGGAGCGTCTTCGCCCTTGGTGGAATTGAAGCGGCAGGTGGATGAGGCAGAGGTGGCCGTTAAGGCGGCGAATGGCGCCGCGCGGGACGCGGCAGTGGCGCGGTTGTCTGAGCTGCGGGTGAAGCTGGCGCTGGAGATTGAAGCCGTGGGCAAATACGGCTGACCTTCCCCGTGGGGAAGGCGCGCGCTGCGTTTGGGTTTTGTTAAAGTACTGAGGGTTGGGCCCGGGCCGATATCTGGCCCGGTTGATCGTTTCATATGAGACGGCTCAGGCGGCCTGCTTTTGCATCCATTTGTCCAATGCCGTGATTTGGGCGGTGCTGAGCCGGAGACCCAGTTTGTTGCGGCGCCACACGACATCTTCGGCGGTGCGGGCGTATTCGTTGGCCATCAGCCACGTGATTTCGCGGGCTGTGAGCGTGGCGCCGAAGTCTTTGCCAAGGTCTTTGGCGGAGGTGGCGTCGCCCATGACAGCGAAGGCCTCGGTCCCGTAAGCGCGGACGAGGCGTTTGGCCCAGAAGTCTGTCAGAAACGGGTAGCGCTTTTGCACCGCTGTAATCAACGTGTCGACGCCGTCGTGCGGAAAGTCTCCGCCGGGCAAAGGCACGCCTGCGGTCCAATGGCCTGGGACATCGTCGAAGTGGCGCTTGATCTTGTCCATCGCGTCCTCGGCCAGTTTACGGTAGGTCGTGATTTTGCCGCCAAAGATGTTGAGGATGGGTGCGCCGTCATTGGCCACGTTGAGCACGTAATCGCGGGTTGCTGCCGTCGCGGATTTGGCGCCATCGTCATAGAGCGGGCGGACACCGGAGTACGTCCAGACGATGTCATCGACGGTGATGTCGATCTCGTCTTTGAAGTACTCGTTGACGAAATTGATCATGTAGGCCTGCTCCTCGGGGGAGCATTCGGGTTTGACGTCCGGGTCGTGATGTTCGGCGTCGGTGGTGCCGATGAGGGTGAAGTCGGTCTCGTAGGGAATGGCGAACATGATCCGGCCATCGGTGCCCTGGAAGAAGTAGGCTTTGTCGTGGTCAAAAAGACGTTTGGTCACGATGTGGCTGCCCCGGACGAGGCGGACGTCTTCGGTGCTGTCGACGTGGACCTTCTGGTGGATGATGTCGCCGACCCAGGGGCCTGCGGCGTTGACGATAAAGCGGGCCTTTTGGGTCCAGGTCTTGCCGCCTGCTTCGAGGTCAATTTCCCAATGGTCGTCGACGATGCGGGCGGCGGTGACCTTGGTGCGGGTCATGATGCGCGCACCGCGGCGTTCGGCATCGCGGGCGTTGAGAACGACGAGGCGCGAGTCTTCGACCCAGCAATCGGAATATTCGTAGGCGAACTCAAACTTGTCCTCGAGCGGCTCGCCCGCAGGGCGGTACTTGAGGTCCAGCGTCTGGGTAGGGGGCAGGATTTTACGGCCGCCGAGGTGGTCGTACATAAAGAGACCCATGCGGATCAGCCATGCAGGGCGGCGGCCTTTCATCCAGGGCATCACAGTGTTGAGGATTTTGGAGGTGGGGGTTGTCCCCTCAAACCGCATGTCTTTGTGGTAGGGCAGCACGAACCGCATGGGCCACGAAATATGCGGCATCGCGCGCAGCAGGGTTTCGCGTTCTTGCAGGGCGTGGCGGACGAGGTTGATCTCAAAGTACTCCAGATAGCGCAGGCCGCCGTGGAAGAGCTTGGTCGAGGCGGACGAGGTGGCCCAGGCCAGATCGTTCATCTCGGCCAGTTGAACGGAGAGACCCCGGCCTGCTGCATCGCGGGCGATGCCGGTGCCGTTGATGCCGCCGCCGATGACAAAGAGATCAACCGTGTCGCTCATAAGAGCCTCCTGCGTTTGGGTGTTGAGGGTCAGATAACCAGCGTGAACGCGATTGCAAACGGGGAATATTCGGAAATGTTCGATTTTGAAGATGCGAACATATGATATGATCGATATTCCAGTGTTTGTTGATCCTGGACTTATTGAAAGCGAACAAAATGGCGCAACCGTTTCGAATTCCAGACATCATGGCGTTGGCCCGTGCGGAGGGGGCGGTGCGGGTGGAGGATTTGGCGCGGCGTTTTGGCGTGACCGTGCAGACGATCCGGCGGGATCTGACGCTCTTGACCAACACGGGCGAATTGGAGCGGGTGCATGGCGGTGCGCGGTTGCCGCTGGGGACGGTCAACACGCCCTATGCGGCGCGGCGGGCGCAGAACCATGAGGCCAAGGCGCGGATTGCTGCAACAGCTGCCATGGAGGTGCCAGAGGGCGCGTCGGTGTTTTTGGGCATTGGGACGACGGTGGAGGCTGTGGCGCGGGCGCTTGCGGGGCATGCGCGATTGCTGGTGGTGACGAACAATCTGCAAGTGGCGCAGATATTGGCGGAGACGGCGGAGGTGATCGTCACCGGTGGTGCATTGCGTGCGGCAGATGGTGGGTTGGTCGGCGGGCAGACCTCGGCTGCTATTCGGCAGTTTCGGTTTGATCTGGGGATTGTAGGGTGTTCCGCGCTCGACCCCGAGGGCAACATCCTCGACTTTGATCTGCGCGAAGTTGAGGTGAGCCAGACAGTGCTGAGCCATGCAAGACAGGTGATCCTGGCGTCTGATGTCAGCAAGTTTGAGCGCAAAGCACCCGGTCGGGTGGCGTCGCTATCGGAAGTGGACTTGTTGGTTACGGATCAGGCGGTGCCGTCGCGTGTGGCTGCACGATGTGCGGGCTGGGGGACGCGTGTGAACATCGCAAGCAAACTGTCTGAGGGTTGATGCGACGGCTCGCAAAGGCAGGCTGTGTTCGGTGACACCCTTAGATTAGGCCGCGATAGAGCGCGGTACACCACGGCCAGAGATCATGCCAAGGTCCGTGCAGAGGCGCAGGACGGACCAATAGCCCGCATCGCAGGTCTTGCGTTCCTCTCGGGTGCGTAGGTTGTAGGGCAGGAACATCAGCTCGTCGGGTTTGGGCAAGATGAACTCGGCAAAGCGACGGGATTCTTTGGCGGTATCGAGTGCAGTGAGGTTAATCAGCGTAAGCTCTCCATAAAGCCATCCAAGCGTTGGCAGGGCCATCAGGCGGTCAAACACGGGGGCTGCGATGGGGTCGTGTCCGACCACCAGAACCCGTGGGCCAGCGATGTGGCCGCCAAGGCGATAGCCAAGAAGAGCACCGTTTTCGGCCGTAAAAACGTCTGCAAAGGGTGCGCTGGTATCTGGTGCAACAAATGTCATGAGCTGTTCCTTTCAAGGAGGGAGAAGGGGCGAGAGGCTCGCCCCTTCTGCTTCATCTGATCTTGGACATGCGAGGGACATGCCCACTTGGGAATGCAGGCCCAGAGGTCAGTTGAAGTTGTAAACTACAGACACGCCGAAGGTGTTCTCACCATCAGAGAAGCTGTTGTCGGTCTGGTCGTTGAACCGTGTCGCATAGCTTGTGCGCAGCGCGAGGCTGTCGGACAGGGCTACGTTCACCGCAAGGTCGTTTGCGATGGTTGTCGCGAACTCCGAGTAGATGATGTCCGTGTCGTTGGTGATGTAGGTCGTCTCGGTCAGGCTGTAGAAGACGTTGTTGGACACGGAGGCTGCCACTTCGGTCACGTCCTCACCGCCCACAACTTCCGCCACGCGGTAGCCAGGGCCTGCCTGGATCGACCACTGCAGCGTAGGTGTATTAAAGATGCGGTAGCCGACACCGGCACCCACGAAGAGGTCCTGGCTGTACTCACCCGGCGTTGTTGTCAGACGGTCGAGCGCAAGATCGGCCTGACCATAGGCAAAGAACGCGTCTGACAGGTTGCGACGGTAATCCAGACCGGCCAGAAGGCGGTTCTCGGTGGTTGTGCCGTTGGTCGCGCCGTAAGCAAAGCTCAGGTTCGTGTCGATGCCATTGACACCGTCGAACCAGCCATAGCGCATACCGGCACCGATGGTGGTGTTGGTATCACCATCGTTGGATGTGGATGTGGCGCGCAGCGCGAGCGAGCCGTATGTGCCAATGGCACGCCCTTCGGTGCCGAACGTGCTTAGGCGACGGTCACTGTCATCACTGATCTGCTCTTCGATATTGTCCACGGCGGCCTCGGCGGCGCCTGCGTTGTCGAAGGTGGATTGTTGCGCAGTAGCCGATGTCGCCACAAAGCCGCTGAGTGCAGCTGCGATAAAGAGATTGAGTTTCATGGGTCTTCCTTTCCCAAAGAAGGTGACCCGCATTCGTTTCTGGATGCGGGAGCATCTCTGCTGAGGGATATCTAGGAAGACCCGATCATTAAGTGAAATTCAAAATAATCACTGTTGAGGTGAGTTTTACTTATGCATTGCGCGTGCGGTGCCAGTTCCAAGCGGACTCTACGACGTATTCGACGTCGGAGAATTTCGGGTCAAATCCGAGAACCTCACGTGCCTTTTCGTTGGAGCCGACAAGGAGGGGTGGATCACCAGCGCGGCGAGGACCCATTGTGAGGGGGACTTTGCCGCCCGAGACTTTTTCAACCGCCTTGATGATTTCAAACACCGAAAATCCGTTGCCGGAGCCGATGTTGAACTGGTCTGTTTTGCCGCCATTCATGAGGTATTCGGCGGCCTTCAGATGGGCCTGTGCCAGATCAGTGACATGGATGTAATCACGCACGCAGGAACCGTCCGGTGTGTCGTAGTCATCGCCAAAGATCGCGAAATCGTCGATATGGCCAAGCCGGGCGAGGATCGCGCGCGGGATCAGGTGGCTTTCGATTTTATGCGCCTCCCCGATGGAACCATCGTCCGCGGCACCGCAGGCGTTGAAGTAGCGCAAGGAGACCGAGCGCAGGCCGTAGGCCATGTCAAAGTCCTGCAGGATCCTCTCGGCCATCAGCTTGGTGCGGCCATAAGGGCTGATCGGGTTTTGCGGATGATCTTCGGTCAGAACGGCGGCTTGCGGGACGCCGTAGGTGGCGCAGGTGGACGAGAAGATGACCGGGATATTGCCGGCGTCTTTGGCAGCCCCCGCAAGTGTCAGCAGGCCAGAGACGTTGTTGTGATAAAACCGCTCGGGGTCTTTGACGCTTTCGCCCACTTCGATGAGGGCCGCGAAATGGATGATGGCGGCGGGCTTGTGTTCGGCAATCGCGGCATCAAGGGCGGCCCGGTCGCCGATATCCCCTTCAACCACCGGGCCCCAGCGGACAAAGTCGCGGTGCCCTTCGGAGAAGTTGTCAAACACGATCGGGTGGTAGCCGTTCTCGGCCAGGTATTTGCAGGTGTGGCTGCCGATATAGCCCGCACCGCCAACAACGAGGATTGGGGTCATGCCGATACTCCTTCGTGAAACTGGAGCGTCAGATTTGGCATGGATTGGGCGCGCGATGCCAGTGCCATATGCTGCAAAGCCTTGTGTTTTTTGGTGCGCTGCGCCCAAACTGGCGGCATTTCCGTTCCACTATTTGGACTTTGCCCAAAATGCGCTTGTTGCTCACTTTTTTCCTCTCTTATTCCCTCACCGTTCCGGCAGCGGCACAATCCGAATTTGCGGGGGCCTGGGCCTTTGTGCCGGAGGGGGCGGAGGCGCCCATCCTGTTTCTGGAGCTGGATGAGGGTCTGGACGGCGCGGGGCTCGTGACCTCTGATATCCCGGGGTTTGGCCCGGCGGCGGTGCGTGTGACGTCTGCAGAGGCGTTGGCCAATGCCTTGGATCTGCAGATGATCATCACGCCGCAGGACGCGGCCATCGGCGCTGTGGAGGCCGGGTTTATCATGATGCGGCCCGATGTGGCGATGTTGACCCTCAGCGGGCAAGTGCTTGAGGGGCGGTTTGAGCCTGCGGGTCAAACCGGGACTGCCGCCGAGGGCGTGGTGGAGGGCGATGTCTGTGATCAGATGATGGCCGTTCAAGAGGAGGTGATCGTCAATGCGACCCTGTCCGAACGCCCGGCGATCTTTGCGATCTATGATCAGGCGGACCGTCTTTACGGCGTAGAGATGACGACGGAGCGGTGCACCTACCTGCTGGCGGAATTATCGGGCCGTCAGGATCAGGCGTTGGCGAGCGATCCCAACTCGGCTTGCATTGATGTGGGGCCTGTGTTGCAGATGATCGATCAGGAACTTGCGCTGACCGGTGCGGGCGGGGATGGCACAGTTGCGGGTGTCCTTGCCGCAAACGGATTGGGCTCTGGCGATGTGTGGACGGAAGAGGCCTGTACTGCCGGTGTTGCCGCTCTCAGCGAGTACCTCTTTGCCATCACCGCGGGCACGGGCGTCCCTGCAGGGGACAAGGGAGACGGCGGCAACGTGCCCACTCTGACCAACACGCTCTTGTTCGAGGTGCATGGCGTGTCGCAAACGCTGAATCTGCGCGAAGGGCCGGGGACGCGCTACGGTGTCGTGTACCAGCTGCCCTTCTTTGCCCGCGACATAGAACTGGTGGGCGCGGGCTGTGATGCGTCGGGCTGGTGCAATGTGAGCTGGAACGGTCTAAGTGGTTGGGTCGCCGAACGCTACATCCGGCCAATGTGACGGCGATGGCTCAGTCCCTTGCACATGTGGCCCTTGTGGTGGCCGATTACGATGAGGCAATCGCGTTTTACGTGGATGTTCTGGGGTTTGACTTGGTGGAGGACACCTATCAGCCTGAACAGGACAAACGCTGGGTGGTTGTGCGCCCGAAAGGGCCGGGGGCTGCGTCCATCCTGCTGGCCCGGGCATCGAGCGCGCGCCAAAAGGCCTTTGTTGGAGATCAGGCCGGAGGACGGGTGTTTCTGTTTTTGCGAACAGATGATTTCTGGCGTGACTACGAAGCCTATCGTGCCAAAGGGGTCACATTTGTGCGGGACCCAAAGAAGGAGGTCTACGGCACGGTTGCGGTGTTCGAGGATCTCTACGGCACGCTTTGGGATTTGGTTGAGTTTGCGACGTAGCAGCTGAGCACATGCCGTTGCCCTGGTTGCCGTGCATCAAACCAACGTCGCCAGTTTCATCCGCTGGATCTTGCCGGACGGTCCTTTGGGGAGTTCTGCCATAAAATGGATTCTCTCGGGTGACTTAAAGGCCCCGAGGCGTTGAGTACAAAGGCCAATAAGCGCGTCTTCGTCCAGGCTTGACCCTTCTGTTACACTTACAGCGGCCTCGACCCTCTCACCATATTGGGCGCAGGGACGGGCGAAGGCAGCCGCTTCGACAACGTCGCTGTGACTGTAGAGCACTTCATCGACTTCACGGGGCGCAATATTTTCCCCGCCTTTGATGATCAGTTCCTTAAGCCGCCCGGTGACAAAGACATAGCCGTCATCATCCATCCGCCCCAAGTCTCCGGTGCGCAGCCAGTCGCCGGCAAACGTCGCGGCGGTCGCGTCGGGATTATTGAGGTAGGCATGCATCACATTCGGCCCACGGATCGCGATCTCACCCTCTGCGCCGCGAGGGGCATCGCCAAGGCCACTCGTCAAAATCCGAACCTCATTGCCGTATGCGATCCCGGGAGATCCGACTTTGCGGACGCCGGGTGGGAGCGGGTTCGAGAGGATTTGGGCAGCTGTTTCTGTCAGCCCCATCGTCTCTACAATCGGCACTCCAAATCGCGCCTCAAAGGCGGTTTGAGTTTCTACGGCCAAGGCCGACGATGCAGAGCGTCCAAACCGCACACGCGCGCGCATTGCCTCGCCAGGATCGGTGGCGCCATGCAAAAGATGGCTGATGATGGTGGGGACCACAGAGAACCATGTCGCCTGAGAGCTGTCCAAATGCGCCCAGAAGTTGCGGGCCGAAAAGCGCGGCACCATCGATAGCGATCCACCTGAGACCAGCGCCCCCATCATCGACACGCACAAACCATTGATGTGATAGATCGGCAAAACGCAAAAGCCGCGGTCGGCTGGCGTGAGGGCGTGCGCCAAAGTTGTGGTCCAGCCTCCTGCCAACAGGCTTGCATGCGTGTGGACAACGCCCTTGGGTTTGCCGGTGGTGCCAGAGGTGTACATCAGCAATGCGTGATCGTCGGGGGCGAGCGCTGGCAGGGCGGCATCGCCGTCAAGCTGTGCCATATCCACTTCGCGCAGGTTTTGTGGTGCCGTCTGGACAAACATCTCTGTTTGTGACGGATGGACAATGGCCAAACGCGCGCCTGAATGATCCAGCGCATAGGCAATCGCATCCTGTCCCGCGGCAAGATTGATCATTGTGGCCCGGCCCCCGGCGCAGAGGACCGCGTAAAAGGCGATCACACCGTCGCGGCCATTGGGGTGGATGATGGCCACGCTTTCGCCCTTGCGCAGCCCTTCGGCCAGCAGGCCTCGGGCAATACGATGCGCGGTATCCTGCAGCTCTTGCCAGCCAAGTGTTTCGCCAGTGTCAGGAAATGTAACCGCCAGTCCGCCTGCCTTGGCCCGCGCGGCAAGCCAGTCGGGCACCGTGCCCTGTGGCGGATGCGCGGGGTCGACGTTCATTTCCCAGCCTCTGCCCAATAGTCCGCAAAAATATCGTCGAGCGATGGCTCTCGCGCCGGGATTTCGCGCACGATTTTGGTGGTCTGCATGAAGTGCTTCCAATGCAGGTTGTCATCAATCGAGTTGCCACCCCAGGACCCGCAGCCCATGGAAAGCGAGAACGGCATACCGTTAGTGAAGGATCCGCCAGTTGCGAAGGTATGTGCCTGATTGACGATGACCCGGCTTGTCGGGATGGCGTTGGCCAGTGTCAGGGGCCGGTCTGCTACCGTTGTGTGGATGCCAACAGAATGGCCCGCGCCCTGATGCAATTGCACCTTGCGCGTGGTGGCCACTGCCTCGTCAAAGTCTGCTGCGCGATAGACGGTCAGAACACGGCTCAGCTTTTCCCCCGACAGCGGATAATCAGGCCCGATGCCTGATGTCTCCACGGCCACGAATTCGGTGCCTTCGGGCACGTCCCCGCGCAGGCCAAGGGCCTCAATCATCTCATCCGCGTCGCGGGCAATGGCCGCGGGGTTCAGATGGCCTTTGACCCAAAGGGTACTGGTGACCTTCGTCTCGTCCGTGATCAGAGCCCCCCCCACCTTGGCCATTTCTGCGACAAAGGCATCATAGACAGCGTCCACGACGACTATGGCATTCTCGGAGGAGCAGGACGTGGCGTTGTCAAAGGTCTTGGAGGCTTTGATCTTGGCCGCCGCATCGGCAAGATCGGCGGTCTCGTCGACAATGACCGTGACGTTTCCGGCCCCCACGGCCAAAGCAGGTGTTCCAGAGGTATAGGCACGGCGCACGTTGTTCTGGCTGCCGGTCACGACGATCATGTCGCTGATCTCCAACAAACGCTGGGTTTTCTCCTTGGACCCGCGTCCGGGGATCATCTGCACCAGATCGTGGTCTAGCCCGATCTTGTCAAACTCCGAGTGGATATAGCCCAGTAAGGCCTCACACGTCGGCACACCCTTGGGCGAAGGCGAGATCACGATGGCATTGCCGCATTTCAGCGCGTTGATGATGTTGTTGGCCGGTGTTGCTCCGGGATTGGTCGAGGGCACAACCGCACCGATCACGCCAATCGGGCGCGCGATTTCGGTAATACCGGTCTCGGCATCGTCGCTGATCACCCCATAGGTCGGCACATCGGCGATGTCGCGCATCAGGCCCAGTGTCTTGCGGTGGTTCTTGGTGATCTTGTCAGGCACATTGCCAAGGCCTGTTGTCTCAACAGCCAGTTCGGCAAGGTGTGTGTTGCGGGCGGGTTCCATGATGGCCCAAGCGGCTGCTTGTGCTGCGCGATCATACAGAGTTTGGGAGCCATTGGCCTCATAGGCGGCCTGTGCGACGCGCGCGCGAGCAACGATAGCGTCAACCTCAGCGATGGGATCGGGAGCGGTCATGGAGCGTATCCTTGTGGAATGACGGGGCGAAAGTCGCCCCGTCACATGAGCCTTTAGAGGTCAGCAAGCAAGGCTTCGAGCGTTTCCTGACGCTGCGCCCACATTTCCAGCACTTCGTCACGGGTCATGATGTGCATGGGCGAGCCGCCGGCTTCCATGCGGCTTTGCACACGACCATTCTCGAACATTGCCGGCACGATTGAGGCCAGATGATCAATGATCGGCTGTGGTGTGCCCGCTGGTACCATCACACCGCGGAAATTGACGGACGAATTGTCGATGTCATAGCCCTGCTCCATCATCGTGGGCACGTCAGGCAGAAAGTCATTCCGCTCCAGATCGAACACGCCAAGGATGCGGACATTGCCCGCTTCGCGCGCACGGAACGCGTCGGACAGGTTGTTGACGCCGCCCAGAACTTCGCCAGCGATCACGGCCCGCATAGCACCTGCGCCACCGGCGTTATTGGGAATATAGGCCAGTTCAACGCCTGCGGCTTTCTCAAGCTGAAGGGCGGCGATGTGGTGGCCAACAAACAACCCGGCGCCCGAGAAGGTCAGCCCGCC
>JAHDDU010000017.1:33673-54129 GCA_020629175.1 Flavimaricola sp.
GTCAGCGCATCTTCGTTGCCCGCGGTCATAGTGACGATGCGGGCCTGAAAGTCAGTGGCGCCACCAGCGCCATAGCTGACCATCATCATGATCGGCCGGTTCGGAAAGTCTCCGTGACCGTCGGCATAGGCCGTGCCAGTCATCGCGGTCAGAGCCATTGCGGCCCCTGCAATCCAATGTTTCATGTTCTGTCTCCCTTGGTTGGACCTGCACCGCCTCCCGCAGTGTCAGGCAAAAATTTCGCGTGGTGTGAAAACGTAGAGCAATTGTGCAAACAGCAGATAGAGCACGACCATGACCCCTGCGGTGATCACCCCCCGCTTGATCCAGCTTTTGGCCTCAGTATGAGGGGCAGGGTCATAGAGGCTGATCAGGATGATCAGCGTGATGGTGGTCGCCGTGTAAAACCCCAGCGCCTTGGCCGCCCAAAAAACATAGACGATCATCACCAGCAGGCCGGGGGCCATGTTCTTCAGGGCCGTGCCGTTCAACCCGTTGCCTACCTTGGTCTTGCCCAAGACCGCCTTGCCAAAGGTCCAGATCGCAAGGACCGCGAAGACACTTGAGATGAGGCGCGGGAACAGGAACGCCTGCGCGGGCTCTTGGGTATAACTGATATAAGCGATGCAAACACCAACGGCGGCGATCAGGCCAGAAGCTATGATGTGCTGGACGCGGGGCAGCTCGGTCATGACAACGCCTCCTCTTTGGCGACAGCGTCATCTTTGGTTGTGTACCGGCGCTGGCGCAGTTCCATCCAGACGGAGTAGCTGACCGATAGCACGATGATGGCGATCAGCAGGATGTTGAGCCAACCCGTGAAGAAGAAGTTAAAGATGCCCACGGTCGCGTTGGCTGTCATCGCCCCTTGCACAAAATTGGCCTCTGCAATCGGGCCAAGGATCAGGCCAAGCACCAACGGGGCAGCAGAAAAGCCGAAGCGCTCAAGGAAATACATCCCCAGTCCAAGGGCGCCCATGACATAGACATCGCCCATCGAGTTGTAGACCGAGTAGCTGCCAAAGACCGCAAGGGCGAGGACGACAGCGGCCATGACCGAATGCGGCACCCGCGCGACAGAGGCTGCAAGGCCCGCCACGTAGAGACCAAAGATGCACATCAGGATCTGGCCAAAGAGCATGCTGTTGATGAAGGGCCAGACCACCTGTGGGTAGTTGGTAAACAGGTCAGGGCCGGGGAAGATGCCGTGGATCAGAAGGCCGCCCAAGAGAACCGCCGCCGTTGGCGAGCCGGGGATGGACAGGGTTAGCAAGGGCACCAGCGACGGGCCCACCATCGCATTGTTGGCGCTTTCGGCTGCGATCACGCCTTCGGAGTGGCCTGTGCCAAACTTTTCGCTCTCACTGCTGGCCTTCTTGGACTGGTCATAGGCCACAAGGCCCGCAATCTGACCGCCCACACCGGGGATAAGCCCGATGATAGAGCCGACCATTGTGCCAATGCCGAGCGCCTTCTTGCGCCGTCCGACCTCGCGCATGGCATCGCCAATGGGGTGCTTTTTCACCTCGATCACTTCGGCCCCCAGAGGGGTGCGGCCCTTGGCGAACATGGTGATGACCTGCGGGATCGCGAAAAGGCCAATGAGCGCGGGGATGATATTGATGCCGCCGCTGACGGACGGATGAAAAATAAAGCGCTGGGCACCGAGCATGTCGTCAAACCCGATGGTGGCGAGCCACAGGCCGATGCACCCTGCCAGCAGGCCTTTGACCACAGAGGACGAGTCCAGTGTGCCGATGACCGTCACGCCAAGAATGGCGAGCCAGAACAGATGCGACCAGCCAAACGCCAGCGCCCATTGCGCCAGAACAGGCGTCAGGAAAATCAGCAAGAACACCCCGAAAAGGCCGCCCACCGCAGAAGCAAGAAATGACAGCTGCAGCGCTTTGGCGCCTTCGCCCTTTTGTGCCATCGTGTGCCCGTCGAGCGTTGTGGCGATATTGGCCGGTGCGCCCGGAATCTTCAGCAGGATCGCACTTACGGCCCCACCGGCGACTGTTGATGTGTAGGCGGCCCCCAGCAAGATCAGCCCCTGCTGAGGTTCAAGCTTAAAGGTAAACGGGATGAGCAGGGCCACAGCCATTGTAGGCGACAGGCCGGGTGTGGCGCCCAGGATCAATCCGCCGATGGTGCCAAGGACGAGCAGACCAAAATTGATCGGTGTGAACACGTCGCCCATGTAGAACAGAAAATCCACCTGCCCGAGCCTCCCAGTCATCGCAAGGTTGACTAGCTACGCTACGCAATGAAAATAGTTTTGCAAATGTTTTCATAAATGTCCGGATTGGTATCTTTAGATGTCTGACAAGAAAGAGAAAAAAGCAGATATCGTGAGTGTGGCCAAAGCGGCGAAGGTGTCCGCTTCGACGGTATCGCGCTACTTCAACCACCCCGAATTGCTCAAAGCCAGCACGCGAAAGCGCATTGATTCCGCCGTGCGCCGGACGGGCTATATTCGCAACCGTGCGGCTCAGACGATCCATGGCATTCGAAGTGGCACCATCGGTGTTTTGATCCCGACGCTGGACCACGCGATCTTTGCCGAGGTGGTGCAGGCGTTTTCCGATACGGTGGACGAGCTGGGGTTCACGATCCTTCTGGCATCCCACGGCTACGATCCACAACGCGAATACGCCATTCTGCGCAAGCTGCTTGAACATCGGGTGGATGGCGTTGTCCTCACCGGTCTGGACCATGACGACGCCGTGTTTCAGCTGATCGAGCGGCAGGACATTCCGTCCGTTCTTATATGGAACTATTCCAGCACCTCGCGTTATCCCAGCATCGGAGCGGACAATGACCACGCCGCGACACTGATCACCGAGCATGTGCTGGCGCTGGGCCATCGTGAGATTGCATGGATGTTCCCGCCGACACTGGGCAACGACCGTGCGAAATCGCGCAAACTGGCCGTGGAGACGACATTGCAGGCGGCGGGGGTCGTGGTGCCCCAGGCGTGGCAATTGACCACCGTGTACAGCATCGCTGCCGCCAAGAGGGACATGCAGGCGCTGTTGGCGCAGTCACATCGCCCCACGGCAATCATCTGCGGCAACGATATCCTCGCCACCGGGGCGATCCACGGGAGCTATGCCTCCGGCAAACTGGTGCCGCAGGACATCTCTGTTGTGGGCATTGGTGATTTCAAAGGGTCGGCAGAGCTTGAGCCGGGGCTGACGACCGTGCGCCTGCCCGCGCGGCAGATCGGGCGGGCTGCCGGGCGAACGCTGGTGCAGGCCATCACGGATCCGGAAGCAGTGATCACCGGACAGCATTGCAAGCCAGTGCTTGTCGAGCGAGGCTCGTGCGCGCCGCTCAGGGGCTGAAGCCAAAACCGCGAGCGATGTTGCGGCTTTTGGGCGCATACGGTATGGCTGTACCAATCCGTCGGGGGGCCCACGCAGGGCTGAGAGGTGCGCGCACCGACCCGTCGAACCTGATCCGGGCAATACCGGCGTAGGGAACGGGTACCATTTGGCACATAGCGCCACCCGACCAGACGCCGGTTTCGTCCCAATGTTTGGAGACACGGCGTGGCACATTCCACACCCATAGCGTTAACAATCGCAGGCTCTGACAGCGGCGGTGGTGCGGGCATTCAGGCCGATATCAAAGCGATGTCCGCGAACGGTGCCTATGCCGCGAGCGTTGTGACAGCGATCACCGCGCAGAACACGATCGGCGTGACGGCAGTGCATGCCGTGCCCGTTGACGTAGTGGCCGCCCAGATTGACGCCGTGCTCAGCGATCTGGATGTGCGGGCGATCAAGATCGGCATGCTGTTCTCGCCAGAGCTTATCGACACTGTTGCACGTGGTCTGGAAGGGTTTGAGGGCGCCATCGTCGTTGATCCGGTGATGATTGCAAAATCGGGCGACGCCTTGCTACAGGACGCCGCGATTGAGGGTCTGACGCAGCGCATCCTGCCGCTGGCCACCGTTCTCACCCCAAATCTGCCAGAGGCCGCGCGCTTGCTTGGACAGGAGGAGGCCGCGACGGTGGCGGGCGCGGCAGAGCAAGGCCGGGCGTTGCTGCACCTTGGTCCTGCGGCTGTCCTAATGAAGGGCGGTCACGCAGAGGGATCAGATTGCACAGATATCCTCGTCGACGAAACCGGTGTTTTGGCCAAACTATCCGCGCCGCGCATCGACACCCGCAACACCCACGGCACCGGATGCAGCTATTCGGCAAGTATCGCGGCGCTGCTGGCCAAAGGGCACACACTCGTCGATGCGGTGAGCGAAGCGCATGGATATCTGCATGCCGCCATTCGGGCTGCGGATGATCTCGATGTGGGGAAAGGCCACGGCCCGGTGCATCATTTTCACGAGGTGTGGGCGTGACAGACGTCACGATCATAGGGGCAGGGGTCGCGGGCCTTTGCGTGGCGCGGAGCCTGATGGACCGTGGCGCACAAGTGCGCCTGATCGACCGCGCAGGCGACGTTGGCCCCCATGCTTGCTCGTGGTGGGCAGGTGGAATGCTTGCGCCTCACTGCGAGGGGGAAAGCGCCGAAGAACCGGTTATCCGGCTCGGGCAAGAGGCTGCCGATTGGTGGGACAGGCAAACAGGCGTTGTCCATCGCCACGGCTCACTCGTCGTCTCGGCCAATCGGGACCGTGCCGACATCACGCGCTTTGCGCGCCGCACGTCGCACTACAAAGAGGTGAACGCGGTCGAGATCGAAGCGTTGGAACCCGACCTTGGCGCGCGGTTTTCCAAGGGACTGTATTTTGAGAGCGAAGCGCACCTCGCCCCCCGAGCGGCCCTTGCAAAGCTGCGGGCTGGTCTGGTGCGCGGTGGCGCAACGTTCGAACAGGCAGAGGCTGATCCTGCTGACTTTGCCGCGAAGGGCCTTACCGTCGATTGCCGTGGCTTCGCCGCCCGAGACACAAACGCAGATCTCCGCGGTGTTAAGGGTGAGATGCTGGTGTTGTCCTGCCCAGATGTCACGCTCACCCGGCCCATTCGCCTGCTGCACCCACGCATCCCGCTATATATCGTGCCGCGTGGCGATGGCATTTACATGCTTGGTGCCACGATGATTGAGGCGGCTGCCAGCAAACACGTCACGGCCCGCGCGCTACTCGAACTGCTCTCCGCCGCCTATGCGTTGAACCCCGCCTTTGGTGAGGCTGAAGTGCTCGAGATCGGCGTCGACAGCCGCCCCGCCTTTGCCGACAACTTGCCGCGCATCCGGCGCAACGGAAACCTGATCACGGCCAATGGTCTCTTTCGCCACGGCTTCCTCCTCGCGCCCGCTTTGGCGCGGATGGTGGCCGAGGTGATCTTTGACAACGAAACTCCAGAGGTGATGGATGAAGCTGCAGCTTAATGGCGAAGCGGTGGAAAGCGCCGCCACAACCCTCGATGCATTCCTGACCGAGCAAGGCTATGGGGAGGCCAAGGTGGCCACTGCGGTCAATGGCAGTTTTGTCCCGGCGATGATGCGTGCGGGCCAAGCGCTGTCTGACGGCGACGCGATCGAGGTTCTCGCACCGATGCAGGGGGGGTGAGGGATGCGGGATTTCTACGGCACCACATTGGCCAACGGTTTCATGCTTGGGACGGCGCAATACCCGTCGCCCGCAATACTTGCCGAAGCCTTCAAACGCTCGGGCGCGTCCGTCGCGACCGTCTCGCTCCGCCGTGAAAGCGGGCAGGACCGCGCGGGTCAGGACTTCTGGGCGATGATCAAAGGGCTGGGCGTGCATATCCTGCCCAACACCGCCGGTTGCCACTCGGTGAAAGAGGCTGTCACAACTGCGCATATGGCGCGCGAAGTGTTTGATACGAAGTGGATCAAACTCGAAGTCATCGGCGAGGAGGACACGCTGCAACCGGATGTCTTTGGTTTGACAGAGGCCGCGCGCATTCTGACCGAAGACGGCTTTCAGGTGTTCCCTTATACGACCGAAGACCTCGTGGTTGCTGACAAACTGCTGAACGCAGGCTGTGAAGTGCTGATGCCGTGGGGCGCGCCCATCGGCTCGGGTCTTGGCCTGAACAACCTTTTCGGCCTGCGGGCCATGCGGGCGCATTTCCCCGATGTGCCACTGGTCATTGACGCAGGGCTGGGCCTACCGTCACAAGCGGCTCAGGCGATGGAGCTGGGGTATGACGCGGTCCTGTTGAACACCGCCGTGGCCAAGGCCGGTGATCCCGCGTTGATGGCCGAAGCTTTTGCCACGGCCATCGCCGCAGGCAAGCAGGCCGCAGAGGCCGACCCGATGGAGCCGCGCGACATGGCCGCCCCTTCGACCCCGGTGATCGGAAAGGCGTTCCTCTCATGACGCTTGATAGGTTTTACCCAATCTTTGACCACCCTGACTGGCTTGACCGGTTGTTGCCGCTGGGGATTAAGCTCGTGCAACTGCGGATCAAGGATATGGACGAGGCGACCCTGCGCCAGCACATACGACGCGGGCGCGAGATTTGCGCGCAGCATGGCTGTACATTTGTCGTAAACGATCATTGGCAAATCGCCATCGACGAAGGCTGTGACTACCTGCATCTTGGCCAAGAAGATCTCGACACCGCTGACATCGCCGCCATCCGCGCCGCGGGCCTGCGGCTGGGGGTCAGCACGCACGATAAGACCGAATTGCATCGCGCTTTGGCATTGAAGCCTGACTATATCGCGCTGGGCCCGATCTATCCGACGATATTGAAGAAAATGAAGTGGCATGAGCAGGGCGTCGAAAAACTTACCAATTGGAAAGAACGGATTGGGGACACCCCACTGATCGCCATTGGCGGCATGTCGATTGAGCGCGCCGCCGGAGCGTTTGCGGCGGGGGCTGATGTGGTCAGCGCTGTCACCGACATCACCCTCAACCCCGACCCCGAAGCCCGCGTCCGCGCGTGGATTGCGGCCACCAGATGACACGGTACACCCGCCAGACCCTCCTGCCCGAACTGGGCGCCGACGGCCAAGCGGCCTTTGCGGCTGCACATGCGCTCGTCGTGGGGGCAGGCGGGCTGGGCGCGCCCGTGTTGCAGTATCTGGTTGCGGCCGGTGTTGGGCGGATCACGCTCGTTGATGGTGACACTGTCTCGCTGTCAAACCTTCACCGCCAGACCCTTTTTCGCGAGGGCGATGTGGGTCAACCAAAGGCAGACACGGCGGCGCAAAATCTGCGTGGCTTGAATTCGGATGTGACGCTTACCCCGGTGACGGAACCACTCACCCCGCGCAATGCCCCTGAGTTGGTGGCAGCAGCTGATATTGTCCTCGACTGCGCTGACAGCTTTGCGGCGAGCTACACTCTCTCGGACATCTGTTTGGCGCAGGGCAAACCGCTGATCACCGCCTCGGTCCTTGGCCGCGCGGGTTACGTTGGTGGGTTTTGCGGCACGGCCCCGTCGCTGCGGGCGGTGTTTCCTGATCTGCCGGACCGGGCCGCGACCTGTGCCACTGCGGGCGTGATGGGCCCCGTCGTCGGCATGATCGGGGCGGTGCAGGCGCAGATGGCACTGGCGCAGCTGGCTGGGATGCAGCCGTCGCCGCTGGGCCAGATGATCAGCTTTGACATGGTGAGTTATCGGACCAGCAGCTTTCGGTTCGATGCTGCCCCCGAACCCACGGGCGACATAATCCCCTTTATCGCTGTCACCGACATTGCTGCCACTGACACAGTCATTGACTTGCGCGGCGTTGACGAAGCCCCTGAAACCGTCACGCCCGACGCCGCCCGTCTGACGGTCGCTGATATTCCAGCAACCCGTCCCGAGCCCGCCAGCCGCGCCGTGCTGGTCTGCAAATCCGGCCTCCGCGCCTGGCAGGCAGCCAGCCATATGCGCGGCTATTGGGACGGACCGATCACCCTCATTGCAATGGGCGATGCGCCCGAAAACGAAAGGCAACCACAATGAAACTCACCGCTTTGAGTGCGGCACTCTCGCTCGCCGCCACGCCGATGCTGGCTCAGGATCAAATGACCCTTCTGCTTGATTGGTTCGTGAACCCCGATCACGGCCCGATCATTATTGCGCAGGAAAATGGCTACTTCGCCGATCAGGGCCTCGAAGTTGAGGTCATTGCCCCCGCCGATCCGTCCGACCCGCCCAAGCTGGTGGCTGCAGGGCAGGCGGACCTCGCCATTTCGTATCAGCCGCAGCTGCACCTGCAAATTCACGAGGGGCTGCCGCTCCAGCGCGTTGGCACACTTGTGGCCACGCCGCTTAACTGTTTGCTCACTCTGGCGGACGGCCCGATCCAGTCACCCGCCGACCTTGCTGGTGGTAAGGTTGGCTTTTCTGTGGGCGGCGTTGAGGAAGCGATCCTTGGTGCGATCCTTGGCACCTATGACCTCAGCCTCGATGACATCGAGCTGGTCAACGTCAACTGGTCTCTCTCGCCCTCGCTGATGTCCGGGCAGGTTGATGCCGTTATCGGGGCCTTCCGGAACTTTGAGCTCAACCAGATGGATATCGAAGGTGTCGCCGGAAACTGCTTCTTCGTCGAAGAAGAGGGCCTGCCCTCCTATGACGAGCTGATCTATGTCGCCAACACGAACACTATGGATGTCGACATGCTGCGCCGGTTCATGGCCGCGACCGAGCTTGCGACGCAATACATCGTCAACCACCCCGAAGAGAGCTGGGAAATCTTCGCGGCCACGTCGTCCGAACTGCAGGACGAGCTGAATGCGCGCGCCTGGGTCGACACACTGCCACGTTTCGCCCTGCGCCCCACGGCAATGGACGAAGGCCGGTATGCCGCGTTCGAAGAGTTCTTGTTCGAGGCGGGCCTCATCCCATCGGTCAATCCGGTTGAGATGATCACCATCGACATCACGGCAGGCGAATGACGCCGGACTACGGACAGACCTTCGCGCTCTGGCGCGAAGGTGCTGCGCAGGCGTGGGGCAACTACACCCGCCACGCCTTTGTCGAAGGGTTGCGCGACGGATCCCTGCCGCGCAGCGCCTTCTTGCATTATCTGGTGCAGGATTATGTGTTCCTCGTCCACTTTTCGCGCGCATGGTCCTTGGCCGTCGTCAAATCTGAGACGATGGATGAAATGCGCGTTTGCGCGGGCACCGTCGATGCGCTCGTGAACCACGAGATGGCGCTGCATGTGAAAACCTGTGCGGCCGAAGGGATTGATGAGGCGACGCTCTACACAGCGACGGAGGCTGTCGAGAACATCGCCTACACCCGCTATGTCATGGACGCCGGGATGCAGGGTGATTTCCTCGATATGATGGCAGCACTTGCGCCCTGTGTGATGGGCTATGGTGAGATTGGGTTGCGGCTTGCACCCCATGCAGAGGGCAACCCTTACGCTGATTGGATCAATACCTATGCGGATGCAGAGTACCAAGGCGTGTGCACCACGGTTGGTGCGATGATCGACGCTGCGGTGGAGCGCCGGATCGGTGATATCGCATCCTCGCCGCGGGCCACGGCCCTTCAGGCGCGTTTTACCCGCGCGACAGAGCTGGAGGTCGGGTTTTGGCAGATGGGGCTGAACGGCGCATGAGCGCGGCTCCGGGTATCACGCTTTCGGGCCAGCACAGCATTGGTGGTGCGCCCTTGTTTGCGGCCGAGATGATGTTGCCCGGCGGTCAATGGACTTGCCTGCTTGGGCCGTCCGGCATTGGCAAATCTACGGTGTTACGGCTGATCCTTGGGCTTGAAACGGGCGGTGACTTTGTCGGGCAAATCGCGGCCAGCGATGGCCAGTCGCTCGCCAATCGGATCAGTTATATGGCGCAATCCGATCTGTTGATGCCGTGGTTGTCCGTTACTGAAAACACGGTGATTGGGGCGCGGCTACGCGGCGACGTGCCTGATCTCAAGCGCGCCGAAGCCCTCCTGGATCGTGTTGGCCTTGGCCCACACGCACAAAAGAAGCCAAGCGCTCTCTCAGGCGGCATGCGCCAACGCGCAGCACTGGCCCGGACCCTGATGGAAGACCGTCCCATCGTACTGTTGGACGAACCGTTCTCCGCGCTCGACGCAGGAACGCGTGCTGACATGCAGGAACTGGCGGCTGAGGTTCTGGCGGGCAAAACGGTCCTGCTGGTGACCCATGACCCGGCAGAGGCGGCGCGTCTGGGCCATCAGATCATTGTCATGTCTGCTGGTGAGGCGACTGCATGGCCAACGCCTGCATCGTCGCCCATTCGCGAGATCAACGCGCCCGAGACTTTGACATGCCAGGCCGAGCTTTTGGCGCATTTGCGACAGGTGCAGGCATGACGCGTCTCAACATCCTTTGGGCGCTCCTGTTGGGGCTGGGCCTTTGGCAGGCCCTCGTGATCCTGACAGGCGCGCCGCATTTCATCCTGCCGTCGCCGTGGCGCGTGGCGCAGGCGGCATGGAATAGCCGGGTCGTGATTGCCGAGAACGCTTGGGTGACAACACTGGAAGTTCTGCTGGGGCTCGTCCTTGGCACCCTTCTTGGGGCTGCGACGGCCATTCATCTGGCGATGTCCAAAACCGCCGAGCGTTTGATGCTGCCGATCCTTGTGTTCACCCAAGCGGTACCTGTCTTTGCCCTCGCACCCGTGCTGACGCTCTGGTTTGGGTATGGCATCGGATCAAAGATCGTGATGGCCGTCCTGATCATCTATTTCCCGGTCACATCCGCCTTTCACGATGGGCTGACCCGCGTGGACCGTGGGGCGCTTGATCTGGCGAAATCCATGGGGGCCACCAAGGCCAACATCATGCGGCATATTCAAATACCGCACGCCCTGCCCGCCTTGGGCACGGGGTTGAAACTGGCGGCCGTGTATGCCCCGATCGGGGCTGTTATCGGGGAATGGGTTGGCGCCTCCAAGGGGCTTGGTTACCTCATGCTGTTGGCCAATGGGCGGGCCAAGATTGACCTGATGTTTGCCAGTTTGATCACTTTGGCCTGCCTAACAGTTGTGCTGCATTGGGCCGTCGGATTGCTCGCCAAACGGCTGAATACCTATGCGCTGGGTGTGGCGCCACAGACGCCTGCAGCCCGTGCTGGCCGGGCGTAGGCGCGTCAAAACGCCAACAGTCGCCGGAAAACGACAATTTTGTTTCATTTTTCTCCTTTCTTGAGGGGGAAACACGCTCCAGTGTGGTCGAGGAAATATTTGGAGGGGTCCTATGAGAAGTTTTCTCATTGCATGCGTCTTACTTTTGACCGTGCTCACATTTTATTCCGCATTATGGTTCAAATCTGAATCCATTGAGGCGGACATCACAAATCGCGTGACCGATGATCTTGAGGCTGCCGGGGCAGACGGCATCGAGATCGACGTTGACGGGCGTCATGTCACATTGTCTGGCGTCGTGTATGACGATGCGACAGAACAAAGCTACCTTGAGACCGCAGACGCGACTTATGGCGCGTTGGGTCCAATTGATGGCCTAACGCAGTTGGGTGACAACGGCTTTCTGACGGCTATCAAAACAGCTGATGGCATCAGCCTTCGCGGCACCGTCGCGAACGAAGACCAACGCGCGGCGCTGGTGGCCGAGGCAGAAGCCGCCACGGAAGGTGCTGTTGATGACCAACTGGTTGTCAGTGGCCCCGCAGGTGACTGGCAGTCGACAGCAGCCGCTGGTCTGGCCCAGATGGCAGGTTTGAGCAGTGGCACACTGTCTGCATCTGGCGACACGCTTTCGCTGTCAGGTGTGGCATCCGGAGATGCGGACGCCATTGCCCAAGCGCTGACGGATCAGGGCGCATGGAATGTCTTCGTTTCGGACAATGCGCAGGAAATGGCGCTCACCACCGAAGTAGAGCGATTGACAGGTGATGTGGCCGACCTCACCGCGAGACTGGGCGCAAGTGCCGAAGCGGCCGAAGGTCTGACATCAGATCTGGACGCCAGCGAAGCCGCGCTCGAAGCTCTGACAGGTCAGGTTGAGGCCCAGACTGGTGAGATCGCGGATCTGAACGGTATGGTCGATGTGCTGACCGGGGAACGTGACACAGCGATCGGCGAACTTGCCGATTTGCGGGCGAGCTTGAGTGCTGGAGAAGCGGATACCGCCAACCTTGCCGAGCAATTGGCCGAAGCCAACGCAAGTGTCGAGACGGCGCAAACTGTCATCGCAGGTCAAGACACTGAAATCTCGACACTGACTGATGAGATCTCGGCTCTGACAGCCGAGAACGTCGAGCTTGAAGGCCAGCTAGCGTCCCGTAGCGAAGGCTTGTCTGGCGCCGAAGCTATGATCGCAACACTTACCGCAACGCTTGACACCAACCGCGGCGAAGCCGCCGAGCTGTCCGGTCAGGTGGAGGCTCTCAGCGCTGAAAATGCCGAGCTGACATCGCGCGTCGGCGTACTTGAAGAAGAGCTGGCTGTGAGCCTGTCAAACGACGGTGATGTTGATCAGCGCATTGCGGAGCTTCAGGACATTGTCGATCAGCGTGATGCGTCGATCGAAGGTGCTGACACGTTGATCGCGTCCTTGACCGGCAACATCGGTGAGCGGGACGAGCAGATTTCAAATCTGAGCGCGCAGGTTGATGACCTGACGGGTCAAGTTGCGGATCGTGACACGACCATCGAAGGCCTGACCGCGGATATTGAAGGCTTGCGTGGAACCGTTACAGAGCGTGACACAACTATCGCAGATCTCACCGCCACCTTGCAGGATCGTGACACTACGATTGCGAGCATGACAGGCACGGTGGAAGACCAGGGCGCAGCGCTGGCCGAAACCGATACGCGCATTGCTGATCTTGAGGCAAATGTCGCGGACAGGGAGACGCAGATCGCGGGTCTCGATGCTCAGGTTACCGATCTCACAGCCGTGGTGGCCGAGCGTGATGCGACCATTGCGGCCCTGCGTCAGGCGCAGCCTGCGGTGACGGGCTCTGTTGCTGAGCAATGCGCCGCGCGTGCGGGGCAAGTGCTTGAGAACAGCCGTATCAACTTCCGCACGGCAACGGCGACAATCTCTGACGACAGCCGCGAGGTGCTTGAACGCCTGACCGGTATTGCGCTGGCCTGTGTTGGCTCGGACGTGCAGGTGGAAATCGGTGGCCATACCGACAGCCAAGGCACGGACGAGAACAATCAGGCGCTAAGTGAAGCGCGGGCGCAAGCGGTTCTTGCCTTTATGGCCGAACGTGGGGTTCCGACGGCCGGTCTTGTGGCGCGGGGCTACGGAGAGAGCCAGCCCATCGCCGATAACGACACCGCCGAAGGCCGTGCCGAAAATCGTCGCATCTCGTTTGATTGGCAGGCGCGTTGATCCGCGCCTGATCCACCACACCAACGACTGACTTAGGAAATACACATGTCTTATCTACTCACACAAATGTTCCTCTATCTGCTCTGTGCATTCGTTCTGGGGCTTATCCTCGGCTACCTGATCTGGGGCCGCAGCGGCGCGTCGTCAGCCGATCTTGACGCGCTGCGCGCTGAGCGGGATCGTCTCAAGAAGGAACGCGACGATCTGAACACAAACCTCGACGCATGCCGCGCGCGCTCTGCGCAAGAGCGCGAAAGCATCGAAGCGTTGCGTGCGGAAAAAATCGATCTGCAGACCAAGCTCGATGCCTGCGAGACGGGCCGTCGCGCCGTTGATGACATCCCTGCCGCCGCTCCGGTTGCGGCAGCCGTAGCATCAGTGCCTGCCGCCGAAGGCACCAAGCCGGAGGGCTTGTCTGCCCCCCGGGGTGGTCAGGCCGACGACCTGAAACAGATCAACGGTGTTGGACCGAAAATGGAACGCTTGTTGAACAGCCTTGGCTACTACCACTTTGACCAGATTGCCGCTTGGTCACCTTCGGAAGTGGCATGGGTCGACAACAACCTTGAAGGGTTCAAAGGCCGGGTCACACGTGACAAATGGCAGGATCAGGCCAAGGATCTCGCCAAGGCGTAAAGGCCTGAGCTGCGAGTGTATGAGGGCGGGCCCATGGTCCGCCCTTTTGCGTTATGACATCCGCTTGGCCATATCGAGCATCCGCGCCGAGAAGCCCCATTCATTGTCGTACCAGCCAAAAATGCGCAATTGGCGGTCGCCAGCGGCAAACGTCTCGGGCAGGGCGATAACAAGCGATTCTGGCCGGGCGCGCATGTCGACCGAGACGACAGGGTCGGTGATCGTGCCAATGACGTCTGAGCCGGCCACCAGATTGGCCACGTAGTCCGCAGGCGCACCTTCAAACGGCTCGGCCAGTTGCACCACCACATCAATGCATGACACGCTGATCGCTGGCACGCGCACGGCAGCCCCGGTGATCCGGCCCTTCAGCTGCGGCAAGACACGGGTGACCAGATGCGTCGCGCTCGTCGTGGTGGGCACCATAGAGACCGCCCCCGCCCGGCTCCGCGCCGGATTGCCACGCGGCGCGTCAACCATGGGCTGACTGCCTGTATAGCAATGCACCGTCGTCATATGCGCGCTTGTCACGCCGGGACCCGCATCCAGCACCGCCATGAGGGGGGCCAGCGCATTCGTCGTACAGGATGCGTTTGAGACGATGCGTCCATCGCCCATCACATCCTCGTTTGCGCCCAGCACAACCGTCACATCCGCCGCATCCGATGGTCCAGAGACGAGGACTTTGCCCGCCCCTGCCGCAAGCCCGCGCTCGGCCCAGATGCGCTCGCCAGACAGGCCGGTGCATTCCATCACAATGTCCACACCAGACAGATCAAGCTGCGATATATCACGCGCCTGCTGCACAGGAATGACCTGCCCATCAATGACCAGCGCGTTGTCAGCCGTCTCTACCGAGCCCGGATAGGGGCCAAACACGCTGTCATACTTCAGCAAATAGGCGCAGCTCTCGAGGCTCTCAATGTCATTGACCCCGACCACGCGGAGGCCATCGCCCCGGGGGGTCGTCAGAATTTGCCGCAGGACGGTGCGGCCAATGCGGCCAAAGCCGTTGATGAAAACATCGGTGCTCATGCCGCCATATAGGGGGCGGCTCGGGGATGAAATCAACCCTTATCGCGCCCCGCCAAGAGCCTGTAGCCAAAGCCCGCACCAAAGATCACAAAGAAGATGCGTGCCAGATGCATGACGGTGACGTAAGTGACATCCTGCCCGATGGCGAGCGCCAGAAGGCTCATCTCTGCTACGCCGCCGGGCGAATAGGCGAGGAAGGTTTCGCTGAGCGCGCCATCCGTGAGCGCGTTGACCATCACCGCAAAGACCACGGCGATGATCACCATCAAAACGGATGATCCGGCGGCCAATGCCAAATCTCGCCTTACGTCTGCGATCTTGGCGCCCACGAACCGGCAGCCGATGATGGTGCCGATGACAAGCAAGGCGATGATCACGATGATATCGGGTGGAGCCACTTCGACGATGCCGATCACATGCGCAATCCCGCTTAGGATCATTGGCCCCATGATTTGCCCGGCGGGCAGTCGGACGAACCGGCCCAAAGGTACACCCAGGATAGCGCAAATGCCCAGAACACCCCAATCCCAAAGCGTCAGAGCATCAAGACCCACCCATGTGGCCTGCGCATCTTCTGCCGTCACGCCCAGCACGAGGTTATAGAAAATCACCACCCCACAGATGACCAGCAGCACCCGCGCTGCATGCGCCATCGCGATGCGGCGCTCGTCTCCGCCCATCTCTGTCCCGAGGATGATCATATCTGTCAGCCCGCCGGGCATCGCGCTAAAGAACGCCGTCGGTTGATCAAATCCGCCCACGCGGCGGTAATAGATATAAGACGTTGCCGCCGTCAGCAGCAGGGCCGGGATCAGCATCAGTGCAGGTACCCACCAGCCAAGGGCTTGTGCCAGAACATCGGATGAAATGCGCGAGCCGAGCAGCACGCCAATCACCGGCATCACCCAAGGGCGCAATTTGATCGGCGGCAGGATCGGCGCCTGCATCAGCGCCGCAATGGTGCAACCGATCATTGGCCCCAGCATCCAGCCCAGCGGCATATTGATGGCGTAGGCCAGAAACCCGCAAATCACGCCCAGTGTCAGGGCGACGGCTTGTTTGGCAACGGGCGGCAGGGTGTCCATGCCTCACCGATACGCCCGCCGCTGGGCAGGTACAAGCCTAGCCCAGATGCGCCTCACCGCGTTTGCGCGCCAGCTTGATCTGCTTTTGCCGTTCACGAAACCGGGCCTTGTCGGCATCAGAGGTTTCTTCAACGCATTGGTGGCATGACACGCCCGCCTCAAACCCCGCCCGTTTGAGGTCTTCGGGTGCCAAGGGTCGTCTGCATCCATGGCATAATGTATGCGGCCCCTCACGTAACCCATGGCCAACTGAAACCCGCCCGTCAAAGACGAAACACTCGCCGTCCCAACGCGACTCTTCTTCTGGTACATGCTCCAGATACTTCAGAATGCCGCCTTTAAGGTGATAGACATCCTCGACCCCTTCTCCGAGCAGATAGTTCGTCGATTTCTCACACCTGATGCCGCCGGTGCAGAACATGGCGATCTTCTTGCCCTCGAACTGGGCTTTGTTGGCCTCCCACCACGCGGGAAATTCGCCAAAGCTGCGGGTCTGCGGATCAATCGCGCCTTCAAAGGTTCCGATGGCCACTTCGTAGTCATTGCGCGTGTCAATCACGGCCACACCCGGATCACTGATCAATGCATTCCAATCCTCGGGGGCGACATAGTTGCCAACCGCGGCCTTCGGATCCACCTGCGGCTGGCCCATGGTCACAATCTCGCGCTTGAGCCGTACCTTCGTCCGGTGAAAGGGCTGCTCTGCTGCGTGGCTCTCTTTCCAATCAAGGTCATCGCAACCGGGCAGGGCGCGGATGTGTGCAATCACCGCATCTATGCCCGCGCGCGTACCTGCAATCGTGCCATTGATCCCCTCATGGGCGATCAGCAACGTCCCCATCACCCCTTCGTGAATACAAAGAGCCTTGAGCGGCGCTTGCAGCGACTTTGGGTCCTCGAACCGGACAAATTTATAGAGGGCGGCGACGATAAACATGGGGTTGTCCATAAATCCTGCGGTAGGCGGGGCGCAAGAGGTAGCCTCGCAAACGCCCCCTCTTCATCTGACCAGATAAACTCCCGCCGGAGGCAAGAAAACTAATTCCGCGCCGCTGCCATCGCCAGACCGTCAACAATCCCGGTAAAGGCCGCGCCAAAAACCGGGTCGGCATTGGGGAGCAGATCTTGCATCGTGTCCGAGACGACGGACAACAGGCTCGATCCCCCTACAAACACGATCCGCTCGATGTCAGTGTCACCAACACCCGCCATGGCCAGCGTCTCAATTGCCGCACCCCGGATTTGCTGTGCTGCTGCCTCAAGGACGTGGGCAAGCTCGGCTGCGATGACGGTGGCGGCCAGTCCGTGTTCCACCACCCGCAAATCAATCTGGCCCGTACCACTGTCACCATTGGCCGCGATCTTGCCGCGCTCGACGGCAAAGGCCACGTCATGGCCCAGCTCCATCTCCAATACTTCGGCCAGACGGGCAAAGCGCTCGGGCTCTACCGCAAGTTTTGTCATCCGGGCCACATCGCGTTTGACGGCACCGGTGTAGAGAAACGGGATCATCGCCCATGTGGCCAGATCGTGAAACAGCGAGACCGGCGCCTCTGTCGTCTGGCTGCCAAGCTCGGCTTTCAGATGCCCGCCCTTGCCAAACAGCGGCATGACATGGCTGAGGCTCAGCATCCGGTCAAAGTCTGTCCCCCCAAGGCGGATACCGTGGCTCGCCAGAACGTCGGTCTTGTCTCCATCACGGCGGAAGACGGTGAAATCGGATGTACCGCCGCCGATGTCCACAATCAGACCCAACCCGTCGCCACCCCCGCTGGCAATCGCTGCCGCCTCAGGTTCGGGCAGAAAGTCGACATCCGAGAACCCCGCGGCCGCATAGCACGCGCGCAGGTCTGCGAGCGCCTGGGCATCGCGGTCTGCTTTGCCGTGGAAATGTACAGGTCGCCCGGACAAGGCCGCCTCAAACGTCATGCCGCAGTGGCTCTCTGCCTCGGCCTTCACTCGCGCGAGGAAGCGGCCCGTGATATCGATGAGCGTCAGACGCTCTTCAAAGAACTGCCGTTTCTCACGCATCAGGGCTGTGCCCAGAACGGATTTCAGCGCACGCATAAACCGTCCCTCACGTCCGTCGATTAGCCCGCGCACCGCCGCATGGCCCACAAGTGTCTTGCGGGCCGAAAAATCAAGAAAGATCGCCGTGGGGAGCGTTTCCTGACCATCTTCGAGCGGGATCACATGCGGCTTGTGTCCCGCCATAATCGCGGCTGCCGTGTTCGAGGTGCCAAAATCTATTCCCAACCGTGCCATGACACCCTCTCCCATGCCGCAAATCCAAGGGTGGGCGGCCTACGCCTTGGCTGTCACCGGGTCAACCCCTTCCCCCCTGCCAAACGGCGGCGTAAGCTGGGGCGACGCCTTGTAAGGAGAGATTCATGCCCCGCGCCCTCATCGTGATCGACGTCCAGAATGATTTCTGCCCGGGCGGCGCTCTTGCCGTTGGTGGAGGGGATGAGATCGTGGCAGGCATCAACGCGCACATGGCCGAGTTTGACGCGGTGGTGCTGACGCAAGACTGGCACCCGGCGGGCCATTCTTCCTTTGCCAGCAGCCATGGTGCCGAGCCGATGAGCCTGACGCAAATGCCCTATGGACCGCAAGTCCTCTGGCCGGATCATTGCATCCAAGGCAGCACTGGAGCGGAGTTCCACAAGGACCTTGCCACAGACCCCGCAGACCTGATCATCCGCAAAGGCTACAACCCTGCCATCGACAGCTATTCCGCGTTTTTCGAGAACGACCACACGACCCCAACCGGCCTCGAAGGCTACCTGCGCACGCGCGGCATCACAAATCTCACGATGGTTGGCTTGGCGCTTGATTTCTGTGTCAATTACTCCGCCGTGGACGCCGCCAAACTCGGCTTTGACGTCACTGTGGACCAATCCCTCTGTCGCGCCATCGACTTTGACGGTTCCTTGGCCGCGGCTTTGGATGGTATGCGCGACGCGGGTGTGACACTTGGCTAAATCTATCTTGAAAGCTCTGACATGTTCGAACGCCTCATTGCCCGTCTGACCGGCACCATCCCCTTTGAAACCCCGCTCCCACCGGCGGATGCGCAACATGCGCTGGGCGCGCTGATGGTGCGGGCAGCTAAGGCTGACAAAGACTACCTTTTTGTCGAGTTGCAGCAGATCGACCGTATTCTGGCCAAGCACTACACTCTCAACCCGGTTGAGGCGGCTAAGCTGCGGGCTGAATGCGAAAAGCTGGAAGCAGACATTGACAGCACCGAGGACCTCGCCAAAATTCTGCGCGATGCCGTCGATCTTGCCGAACGCGAACGCCTCGTTGGCGCGCTGTGGACCATCGTTTTTGCAGACGGCATTGAACGGCCCTCTGAGGATGTGGTCCTGCACCAAATCGAAGCGGTTTTGGGCGTCTCCCCCGAGGTCAGCAAACGCTTACACGACGCAGCCGAACGCGTCGCCGAGTAGTCCTTGCCCTGCGTGGGCCAAAGCCGCAGAGTGCCGGGCAGCTAAGAGGGAACATCATCATGGTCGATATCGCCACCCGCGTCTGGAATCACCGCTGGAAAATTGACCCCATCGTCCGATCTCTGATCGACACGGATTTTTACAAATTGCTGATGTGCCAATCGGTGTTCCGCAACAAACCGGACACGCAGGTGACGTTCAGCCTGATCAACCGCACCAAATCCGTGCGCCTCGCCGAGCTGGTAGATGAGGGCGAGTTGCGCGAACAGCTCGATCACGTCCGCTCACTCTCCCTTTCGCGTGGGGAAAGCACCTGGATGCGGGGCAACACGTTCTATGGCAAACGCCAGATGTTCAGCCCGGAGTTCATGGACTGGTTCGAAAACCTTCGCCTGCCGGATTACCATCTTGAGAAACACGACGGCCAGTACGAGCTGACATTCGAAGGCAGCTGGCCCGAGGTGATGCTCTGGGAAATCCCCGCGCTCGCTATCCTGATGGAGCTGCGTGGCCGGGCGGTGTTGGGCCGAATGGGCAAGTTCGAACTGCAAGTCCTCTACGCCCGGGCGATGACCAAAGTGTGGGAAAAGGTGACGGCCCTCAAAACCATCCCCGACCTCACCATCGCCGATTTCGGCACCCGGCGGCGGCACAGCTATCTCTGGCAGGACTGGTGCGTCCAAGCGATGAGCGAGGGGTTGGGAGACAGCTTTATCGGCACCTCCAACTGCTCCATCGCCAAAGCCCGCGATATGGAGGCCATCGGCACCAACGCGCATGAGCTGCCCATGGTCTATTCCGCGCTTGCCCAAACCGATGCCGAGCTGTTGCAGGCCCCTTACGACGTCCTCTCCGACTGGGCCGAAGAGCACGACGGCAACCTGCGCATCATCCTGCCCGACACCTACGGCACCCAGGGCTTCCTCGACCGCGCCCCCGATGATCTGGCCAGCTGGACCGGTATCCGCATCGATAGTGGCGATCCCGCCACCGGCGCGGAAATGGCGATCAACTGGTGGAAGTC
>JAHDDU010000062.1 GCA_020629175.1 Flavimaricola sp.
TGAAGTCAGACAAAATCGCAGCTTGAAATACGAACTCAACAGTCTCCGGCAAAACCGGGACGGTTCATGTCTTTGGAGGCAACGAGATCAGTGATTGCGGAGCCTTTTGTCTCAGTGGTGAGGTTGGCATTGATCGCGTTTCCTCCGAAAATTCTGATGCGAGAAAGTAGCAGCGCCGAGCAACCTGTTGGGGGTTATGAATAGAAGTGTCTTTGTTCGATTCACAGGTTGGTTCTCAGCAAGACTTCAACGCGAATGCGCTCTTGCTGGCTATGGGTCATGCTTCTGTCGGAAATGGCTTTGAGCTTGCGCACGGCGCTGCGCACCAGATGTCCTGCATTTTGTGCGATGACGCCGTCCAATAGGCCATTTTGAAGTGCGGCTGCGGTAAAGGGCGTGCGTTCATGCGCAATCTTGACCGATGCGGTTTTTGTGTCGAGACCAACAATGATCGAAAGTGGGGTGCGTGCTTCCGATGACATGACATAAATCCCAATAATGTCTGGATTGTTGTTGGCCATGTTTGAAATTATCGTTTCGGCACGCTCTTCGTCGCCATACGTTTCGAGAGAGGGAAGGGCGGTGAGATTTGGCCAGTTTGTGTTCAACTCGGCATCAAACCCAAGGCGACGTTCTAGGCTGTCGCGCGATTGCATGCTTTCGGCGATCACCATGATCTTTCCAGAGCCGTCAGCGCAAAATCGGCCCATAAGATAGGCAGCTGTGGCACCTGCGGCGCGGTTATCGATGCCCACCCAATCAGTGTCCATTGACGTTTGGTCGGAGATGAACGGTAAAGCTGCGACGCCGCGTTCTTGAAGGCGAAATATAGCGTCGCGAACCTGTGGAGATTCTGGGGCCATGATAGCAACGCCGCTCGTTTCGTCGGGCGATAGTGTCGCGAGAAAGTCAGCGATGGCATGGGGATCGTTTTCGTTGATGTGTTCGACATCACACCAGATTTGGTCGAGTGCAAAGGCGTCCTCTGCGTCGCGAATGTGGTTGATGATTTCTGCAAGAAATTCATCGCCCGATTGCGGCAGAGCAAAGACGAAGCGATAGCGCTTTGACTTGGCCAAGTTCGCGGCCTGAACGTTTCGAATAAAGCCCAGCTCTTTGATCGCGGCGTTCACTTTGTTGACTGTCTTTTGTTTGACGCCGTCGCGGCCATTGAGCACGCGATCGACCGTCGCGCGGCTGACACCGGCGGCTTTGGCGAGGTCCTTGGTTGTTGGGCGAAGCATGGGGCGTTCAATGCTGGTCGTTGTCGATTTCATCAACTTATCAGGCCTTTGGAGCTTCGGGAACACGTGTATTTCTAAACATGTTCCACGCATTTCGTTAGCTGTCTCACGTCATAATGAGACACGTGCATCAAAAATATCTTGCAATGAGGCACGTGCGTCAAGTAGTTAGTAGGTGCAACGAGTCGCGACGAGGAGGTCGGGCTCGCAACATCAGGGAGGACTTGTCCTAATGAAAAATACTCTCCTCACATCGGCGGCTGCTGGCGCGATCCTTGCGTCGGGGTTGTCGAGCGTCGCGATGGCGGATGGCCATGCTACAGATCTGACGCTGTGCTGGGCCGCTTGGGATCCTGCAAATGCTCTTGTCGAGTTGAGCCGCGACTTCGAAGATCAGTCGGGCCACACAATGAACTTTGAATTCGTTCCGTGGACAAGCTTTGCAGACCGTATGCTGAACGAATTGAACTCCGGCGGTCAGCTTTGTGATCTGATGATCGGTGACAGTCAGTGGATCGGCAGCGGCGCGGAAAATGGACACTACGTTCAGCTGAACGATTTCTTCGACGCCAATGGCATTGATATGGGTGATTTCATTCCGGCCACGGTGACGGGCTATGCCGAATGGCCCAAGAACACGCCGAACTACTATGCGTTGCCCGCGTTTGGCGATGTCGTTGGCTGGACCTACCGCAAGGATTGGTTTGAGCGTCCGGAAATACAGGCCGAATTCATGGAAACATACGGTCGTGCACTGGGTGTGCCGGAAACTTTGGATGAGTTGACGGATATCGCTCAGTTCTTCCAAGGCCGTGACATTGATGGCACGACCGTCTACGGCGCCGCGATCTACACCGAACGTGGGTCCGAAGGGATCACGATGGGTGTGACCAACTGGCTGTATAACTATGGTTTTGAATACGAGAATCCAGATCAGCCCTACGACGTTGATGGGTTTGTGAATTCTGCCGGTGCAGTCGCTGGTCTGGAAGCCTATCGGGAGCTGTACGAGACGGGCACACCGCCCGGATCTTCCAACTGGTATATGGGTGAGAATATTGACGCCTACCGGTCTGGTCAGGTTGCAATGCAGATGAACTTTGCCTTCATTTGGCCGGGGGTTGAAGCGGATGAAAATGTTGGCGGTGGCCGGTCTGGGTACTTCCCGAACCCAGCGGGTCCGGCAGGTCAGTTCGCGCAGCTGGGCGGGCAGGGGATTTCGGTCGTCTCATATTCGGAAAAGCAGGATGCCGCTCTGGAGTACATCCAGTGGTTTGCGCAGCCTGAAGTTCAGGCCCGTTGGTGGGAACTAGGCGGATACTCGGCGCTGAGCGCAGTGGTTGAAGACCCAGGGTTCGCCGCAAGTCAGCCCTACGCGCAGACTTTCCTCGACAGCATGGCGATTGTGAAGGACTTTTGGGCAGAGCCCGCATACGCTGACCTGTTGTTGGCCACGCAAGACCGTGTTCACAACTACGTCGTAGCCGGTGAGGGCACAGCGCAAGAAGCGCTCGACGGCCTCGTTCGGGATTGGATCGAGGTCTTCGAGGACGAAGGCAAGCTCTAAGCCTCCTCCCTGTCGGATCCTTTCTCCATAGGTCTGACACGACACCAGCCGGTTTTGCGCCGGCTGGTGTCCAACCAAATTCACGCGAACGACCGGATGGCCCCGTGTCGATCCAACTGGGAAATAGCCATGACATCTTCACCCATACAGTCGGTGGCGAAAAAGACGCCCGACGGGTTTGCCCGCAAGATCAGGGGGCTGTCGGATCGCACGATTGCCTGGATATTTGTCGCTCCGACGATCTTTCTTTTGTTGGCGGTCAATATCTTTCCGCTGATCTGGACGATCCGCCTGAGTTTTACCAACTTTCGGGTGAACCGACCCAACAATGATGTCGAGTGGGTGGGCTTGCGCAACTATGAGCGTATCCTAGGTGATCCGGATATCTGGAACACGATGCAAGCCACAGCGCACTTCCTGATCTGGACCATTACGCTGCAAGTCCTCATTGGCTTTACGCTGGCCTACTTGATAAACAAGAAGTTCAGGGGCAATGATATGTGGACGACCATCATCGTATTCCCGATGATGCTGTCGCCCGCCGTTGTTGGCAACTTCTGGACGTTTTTGTATCAGCCACAGATCGGTTTGTTTAACTACGTCATCGCGTTTTTCAACGGCGTTGATCCGGCGAGTTTTTCGATGATCGGCGATGTGAACCTCGCCCCTTGGGCGATCATCATTGCCGATACATGGATGTGGACGCCATTTGTCATGCTGATCTGTCTGGCAGGGCTAAGGTCTATTCCCGACAGCATCTATGAAGCGGCGGAATGCGACCGTGCCAGCAAGTGGCGGCAGTTTTGGACGATCACCATACCGATGGCTTTGCCGTTCTTGATGCTAGCCGTTCTGTTCCGCGGGATTGAAAACTTTAAGATGTTCGACCTCGTCGTTCAGCTGACCGGTGGTGGTCCGGGTAACACGACCACTCTGACCTCGATAGACCTCAAGCGAGAGGCGTTCGAACGTTGGCGCACCGGTTATTCCTCGGCCTATGCGGTCATCCTTTTTGTCACGGTTTTCGGCCTCGCGTCGATCTACGTGAAAGCGCTCAATAAGGTAAAAGAACGATGAGCTTCTCTGTCACAGAACCGACCAAGGGGACCAAGTGGTTTGCTGGTTTCCTGGTCGTGGCCTACGCCATCATCACATTGGTGCCGTTGCTATGGATTGTCGCCACTGGGTTCAAATCACCCGCGGATTCAATCGCCTACCCCCCTGTGGTAGTGTTTGAGCCGACGTTGGAAGGCTATGTAAACCTGTTCACTGACCGGACCCGAGCGACGGACGATATGCTTGCAGAAGCAGGGCCGCCTGAAACCTGGTATGATGAGATTGCTCGCGAAAGGGGCACGATCATCACCGGCCCCTCGCGGTATGGCGAACGATTTCTGAACTCGGTCATCATCGGTTTTGGATCGACTGCGCTGTGCATGATCCTTGGTACGGCTGCTGCTTATGCCTTTAGCCGGTTCCGTGTGCCTTTGAAGGACGATCTTTTGTTCTTCATCCTCTCCACTCGGATGATGCCGCCAATTGCTGTTGCCATTCCGATCTTTTTGATGTTCCGGAACCTTGGGCTGAACGACACGCATCTGGGCATGATCTTGCTCTATACGGCGGTGAACCTGTCGCTATCTGTCTGGCTGCTTAAGGGGTTCATCGATGAAATCCCAATGGAATACGAAGAAGCCGCCCTCATCGACGGGTACACTCGGTTTCAAGCATTCTACAAAGTGGTTCTGCCACAGGCCGCGACCGGTATTGCCTCAACCGCGATCTTTTGTCTGATCTTTGCCTGGAACGAATACGCATTTGCTGTGCTGCTGACATCTGGCACTGCGCAGACTGCGCCTCCCTTTATTCCGAATATCATCGGTGTGAACGGCAAAGATTGGCCCGCTGTGGCCGCTGGTGCCACGATTTTCCTTGTCCCCGTGATGGTGTTCACCGTGCTTTTGCGCAAACACCTGCTGCGCGGCATTACGTTCGGAGCGGTTCGCAAATGACCAATTTTATCAATGGCCTGCTACGGTTTCGCCGTGGCCCGTGGGAGATGCTGGCCTCGATCCTTATTGCTTTGGGCGTTGTCATGCTGATGCAGCCCATCGCGATCTGGCTCTACAGCTACTCCTTTATCGTCACCCTTGTCGGCACTGTGATGTTTATCATCGTCAGCCATTTTCCGGAGTAACAAATGGCACAGATTAGAATTGAAAACGTGCGTAAGGAATTTGGGGCATTCACGGCTGTTCAATCTTCGACCTTCACGATTGAGGACGGCGAGTTCTTTATGCTCTTGGGGCCGTCCGGTTGCGGCAAGACGACCACACTGCGGATGATGGCAGGGTTGGAACTACCGACCAGTGGCGAGATATTTATCGATGGCGAAGAGGTGGGTATGAAACCCGCTAGCCAGAGGGATATCGCCTTTGTCTTCCAGATGTTCGCTTTGTATCCGCATATGAACGTAGGCAAGAACATCAGCTATCCGTTGCTGAGCCAAGGGATGCCCAAGGCGCAGGTGACCAAGAAGGTTGGAGAGATTGCGGAGATCCTCGGTATCACTGACATTCTCAAAAAGTCGGTTGGCGGCCTGTCCGGTGGTGACCGACAACGGGTGGCGTTAGGGCGGGCGATTGTCCGTGATCCCAAGGCGTTTTTTATGGACGAACCTTTGGGGGCTTTGGACGCAGAATTCCGCGAGCATATGTCAGAAGAGTTGCGCGCCTTGCACGACCGGATGAACGCCACGACGGTTTATGTGACCCACGACCAATTGGAGGCTATGCAGATGGGCGACAAGATCGTGGTGATGAACCACGGTGTGGTCGAACAGTTCGGTGTGCCGCAAGATATCTATGACTGGCCTGCAACCAAGTTTGTGGCCCAGTTCATAGGCTCGCCGCCCATGAACTTTCTCGACTTTAGCGGGATGGTTGGCACGGGCACAACCGAGGTGCGTTTGGACGACATTCCGGTTCAAATCCCGGAAAGTCGCGAGGGCGCGAACGGTAGGCTGACTTTTGGTATTCGACCTGAGCATGTGAAGTTGGACGACACGTCGCGGTACCGTGGCAAAGTCATCGCGACCGAGTATCTTGGCACTACTCAGATCGTCACGCTTGAGACGTCGAACGGCCTGATCAAAGCGCGGCTGTCGTCGGCGGACAAGGTGCGCGTCGATGAAACGGCGGGTCTTACGTTTGACCCGCGAACGATCACTCTTTTCAATTCAGAAACTGGCCAGGCTCTGCGGAGTGCTGCCAATTTGGAGGTGCTGGGCAATGGCTGAAGTCTCGCTGAACGCGCTATCTAAATCCTACGGCGAGGAAATCGCGCTCGATGATGTAACAATGACAGTGCCCGATGGCTCATTTGTCGTTCTGCTGGGGCCAACCGGAGCGGGCAAGACGACCACGCTGCGGATGGTGTCCGGATTGGACAAGCCTGATCGTGGGTCTGTGATGATTGGCGGACTGGATGTCGCGTCGCTGACACCGGCGCAACGCGACGTGGCAATGGTGTTTCAACAGTATTCGCTTTACCCGCATTTGACCGTTCGGCAGAATTTGGCGTTCCCGCTCAAATCGCCGATCCTGCGCACCCCTCAGAATGTTGTTGACCAAAAGGTCGGTGAAGTCGCCGAGGTTTTGCAGATCAGCCACAAGCTGGACAACAAGGCGACGGCCCTGTCGGGTGGTGAAATGCAGCGGGTGTCGATTGGCCGCGCTCTTGTGCGGCAACCATCGGTCTATTTGATGGACGAACCGCTGAGCTCTTTGGATGCCAAGCTGCGGTCTGACCTTCGGGTCGAGTTGAAGGGTATTCAGGCCAATTCTGGGGCAACGCTTCTTTACGTGACGCATGACCAGATCGAAGCGATGACGATGGCGACCCATGTGGGTGTGTTGGACAATGGCAAGCTGGTTCAGTTTGGCACCCCGCGGGAGATTTACGAGAACCCGGTCAGCGTTTATGCCGCTAGCCGGTTGGGACAACCGCGCATCAACGTGTTGCCTGCAGACGTGTTTGGAGGCGCGCCGCAAAATGCCGTGTCCATCGGATTGCGCCCCGAGCACATCGTGCAGGGCGCGGGCGAGGACAGCATGGTCAAGCGGGTCGAGCGATTGGGGGATCAAACGAGGCTACATCTGGCGTTCAAGAACCATGACCTGATCACAGTCACGGATGCGCATACCGCTTTGAACGAGGGCGACATTGTGAAAATCCGCCCCAACAACCCATACTATTTTGACGCCGCTGGCGCGCGCGTGGCCTGAGGGAGGCAGTCATGGAACATTTCATCAACGCAAAAGAAGACATGGTCACACAGGCCATTGATGGCACGATCGCCACATCCGGTGGCAAGCTGACCCGTTTGGACGGCTATCCACACATTCGTGTTGTGGTCCGGTCTGATTGGGACAAGTCTAAGGTTGCTTTGGTGTCGGGCGGGGGGTCTGGCCACGAACCGGCGCATGCTGGTTTTGTTGGCGCGGGTATGCTGACTGCTGCTGTGTGTGGCGATGTGTTTGCCTCGCCGTCAGTGGACGCGGTACTGGCGGGTATTCTGGCGGTGACAGGGCCTGCGGGATGTTTGCTCATCGTGAAAAACTATACGGGCGACCGGCTAAACTTTGGTCTGGCCGCGGAACGCGCCCGCGCGTTCGGCCATAAGGTGTCGATGGTCATCGTGGACGATGACGTGGCTTTGCCTGATCTGCCACAGGCGCGCGGTGTAGCGGGCACTTTGTTTGTGCATAAGATTGCCGGCGGTATGGCTGAAAACGGGTCCAACCTTGAGGCATGCACATTGGCGGCCGAGCGGGTGATTAAATCAACCCGCACCATCGGGATGTCGTTGGATACTTGCACCGTTCCTGGGTCGCTGAAGGAAGACCGTATCCCGCTGGGAATGGCCGAACTTGGGCTTGGCATTCACGGCGAGGCCGGTGTCGAACAGGTCGCATCAAGTGGGGCAAAAGATGCGATTGCGTTGATGTCGGAAAAGCTGGCTGTGGATATGCCAAAGACCCCGCATGTCGCATTGATTAACAACCTTGGCGGCGCATCATTTCTTGAGATGTCGATTTTGACAGACACGTTGCTGGCCTCAGACATTGGTCAGCATATTCGCCATGTGGTGGGGCCGGATGCGATGATGACGGCGCTAGATATGCATGGCTTCTCGATCTCGCTGATGGAACTCGCAAATGGAGACGAGGACCTCTTGGCACAACCCGTTGGTGCACCTGCTTGGCCCGGTTGCAACAAAGTTGAAGTTGCCAAGGTTCTGCCGCTTCCAGACGGGCTGTCACCCATTCGCGCACCGGCGTCCGAACATGCGCCTACGAAGGCCTTTCTGACGGCATGCTGCAACGTTCTGATCGCGTCAGAGGCGGATTTAAACCTGTTGGATGCCAAGTCTGGTGATGGCGATACAGGATCAACTTTGGCGACAGCAGCGCGAGCGCTTATCCAGGCGATGGATACGTTGCCACTTGCTGACCACACACAGTTGTACCGGGCCATCGGGCTTGAACTGAGCCAAACGATGGGTGGCTCGTCCGGGGTTCTGCTTGCGATCTTTTTTGCGGCAGCAGGGGATGCATCCGCCTCAGGCTTGCCAATGAAGGAAGCACTGGATGCGGGGCTGAACCGCATGCGACAGATCGGCGGTGCGAACCCTGGTGATCGGACGATGGTGGATGCGTTGTTGCCTGCCTTGCAAGAGTTGGGGCAGGGGACCGCTGCGGCTGCCGCGGCGGCGCGGATCGGTGCAAATTACACCGCCACACTGACATCGGCCAAGGCCGGTCGCGCGAGCTATATCAATGCCGAACAACTTGACGGCCATATCGACCCCGGGGCCGAGGCCGTGGCGCGTTTGTTTGAACATCTGGCACGCTAAGCGGATGAAGGAGGAATCGCTGCAAGCCTACCTCGCGCGTGAGGTGGGTGATGCCACGCTGGAAGACCTGATCGACCGTATCGCCAGCGCGTGTTGGAAGATTTCGAACCTGGTGCGCGGGGCAGCACTGAGCGGAAATCTTGGGACCACAGCGGAGGTGAACCCGCAAGGCGAGGCGCAAAAGCCATTGGATCTGCTCGCCGACACGGTTTTTTCTCAATCGTGCCGGGACAGCAGCGCGTTGGCTGCCTTAATCTCGGAAGAGATTGAAACGGTGACGTGGCTGCGGGAGGGGACGGCTGGGCGCTATGTCGTGTCCTATGATCCGTTAGATGGGTCTTCCAACCTTGATGTGGATTTATCGGTGGGCAGTGTGTTTGCCATCTCGCGGATCGCGCCTGCGGGTGTGGGCACCGCGCTCGTGCCGGGGCGGGATCTCGTTTGCTCTGGCTATGCGCTATATGGTCCGTCTACGATTTTCGTTCTGACGTTTGGCAATCGTGTCGACGGGTTTAGCCTTAGTAATGATGGCGACAGCTTTGTTCTATCGCATCCGAACATGTCTATCCCGGTTGAGACCCAAGAGTTTGCCATCAATGTCTCCCGGCTACGGTTTTGGGACGAAACCGTCCGAACCTATATCGCCGATTGCATTGAGGGGGCCGAGGGCGTGCGTGGCAAGCCGTTCAACATGCGTTGGACGGCGTCGATGGTTGCAGATGTGCACCGCATTCTCGTACGGGGTGGCATCTTTTTATATCCCAAAGACAGCGAGAATGCCGCAGAGGGCGGCAAGCTGCGGTTGCTGTACGAAGCCAATCCGATGGCGATGATCGTTGAGGCGGCAGGCGGGCTTGCCACGGATGGCCAGCGGCCACTTTTGGATATTGTCCCGCAAAGCCCGCATCAACGTACAGCGGTTGTGCTGGGGTCACGCTCGGAAGTTGAGCGGTTGGCCAAAGCCTACGCAAGCTAAAAGGTCTGATATGCCCCTGATTTCTCTTCGGCAACTGATGGATGACGCGTGCCTTCATGGCTATGCGATCCCTGCCTTTAACGTGAACAACATGGAACAGATGCTGGCGATCATGTCGGCTGCGGATGCGACCGATAGCCCTGTGATCATGCAGGCGAGCCGCGGGGCGCGGGCCTTTGCCAACGATATTGTGCTGCAGCATTTGATCAAAGCGGCCATCGAGCTTTATCCACACATTCCTGTTTGTATGCATCAGGATCACGGCAATTCGCCAGCGACGTGTATGTCAGCCATCGCAAACGGGTTCAGCTCTGTGATGATGGACGGATCGCTGACCGAGGACGGCAAGCGGCCCACAACATTTGAGGAAAACGTCGCGGTCACAGCCAAGGTTGTGGAAATGGCCCATCTTGTGGGTGTTTCCGTCGAGGGCGAGATCGGGCATTTAGGCAGTCTCGAGACCGGCCGCGGAGAGGCCGAGGACGGCCACGGCTACGATGGCGAATTGTCCCGCGATATGTTGCTTACAGATGCTAACGAAGCTGCGCAGTTTGTCGAACAAACGGGCGTCGACGCGCTTGCCGTCGCAATCGGGACATCGCACGGCGCCTATAAATTCACGCGCAAGCCGGATGGCGACATTCTTGCCATCGAGCAACTGAAAAAGATCCACGACAAGGTTCCGGATACGCCACTCGTCATGCACGGCTCATCCTCTGTTCCGCCAGAGTTGCAAGATATTATCAACCACCACGGCGGTGAGATCGCGCCAACGTGGGGCGTCCCGGTTGATGAGATTCAGCGTGGTATCAAGTTTGGGGTTCGAAAAGTAAACGTTGATACCGATTTGCGTCTCGCCATGACTGGCGCCATTCGTCGTGTTCTGGTCAATCAGCCTTCGGAGTTTGATCCCAGAAAATACTTGGCGCGGGGTGTATCGGCCATGTCAGACGTGTGTCGTGACAGATATGAGGCCTTTGGTGCGGCTGGTCGGGCATCTCGGCTAAAGGCAAAGCCGCTCTCAGAAATGGCAGCACTATATGGCGTGACGTAGACGGAGAATTTCCAAGTGACGTTATCAGCTTGCCGAACTCTGAGCGTGGGTCGGTGGTTTCAATAAAGATCAAATAGAAGAGCTTTGAGTCGCAAAAGGTAACCCTCGTGCGTTGGACGAAAACCGGCTATCGAAAAATCAAAGGGTTAGCAGGGTGGTAATGGAAAAACTATGCGTCGCTCCACACCTTGTGTGAGACGACACATAGTTCTGCCTTTTGCGACAGACTCTTTCCTTTGGCATTTTGTGGAGTGGTTAGTCATGGATTCCCTTTTAGACTGGTTTTGAGCGAAGCCCTTCAGGGCGCTCGTCTCCAAAACCTGCTCCCGGCGAGGCGCGTGGGGACGACGTCCCCTAGCTCTTCCTCAGAAAAAGGGGCGG
>JAHDDU010000063.1 GCA_020629175.1 Flavimaricola sp.
GACTTAAAATCTCTGGGCCGAAAGGCCGTGCCGGTTCGAGCCCGGCCACGGGTACCACGATGACGAGGGGGAGCGTCTGATGCATGATCTGGTGACCGCCGCAGATGTTGAGGCGTTTCAGCGCGACGGCGTTGTCCTGATCAAAGGCTTGTTCAAGGATCATGTCGAAACGCTCCGTGCCGGAATTGAGCACAACATGGCCGAGCCAGGCCCCTATGCCGCTGAAAACCTGAAAGAAGGTGAGGGCGGCCGTTTCTTTGATGACTACTGCAACTGGCAGCGGATCGACGAGTTTCAGCGGGTAATAGAGAGTTCACCGGCTGCTGAGGTTGCCGCCGATTTGATGGGCTCCAACACAGTGCAGCTCTTTCATGATCATGTGTTGGTCAAAGAGCCGGGCACCTCGAAACCGACGCCGTGGCATCAGGATGGGCCGTATTATTTTGTGGAGGGGCGGCAGCTGGTGTCGTTTTGGTCGCCCGTTGATCCGGTGACAGAAGCGAGCCTGCGCTGCGTGGCGGGCAGCCATGCCTGGCCCAAGCCCGTTTTGCCCACGCGGTGGCTAGCAGAAGACAGCTTTTATCCCAATGAGGAAGATTACATGCCCGTCCCGGACCCAGATGCCGAGGGGATGGACGTGCGCGAATGGGCGATGGAGCCGGGCGATGCAGTCGCCTTTCACTACGGCACGCTGCATGGCGCGCGGGGCAATGTTGCGAACCAGCGGAGACGGGCGTTTTCGCTGCGGCTGATGGGGGACGATGCCCGCTATGTGGAGCGCCCGGGCCGCACCTCACCGCCGTTTCCGGGCCACGATATGCAGCCCGGCCAGCGCCTGCGCGAGGATTGGTTCCCGGTCATCTACCGGCGGTAAGCAGGCCCGACGGATCGGGCCGCCTTGCACTTAATTGCCAGCGATCTGTTTGGCTTTTTCGACCAGAACCTCGGCCTGCCGGATGGAGGCGTAATCAATCAGGCGCCCATCGAGGGATACGGCACCTTTGCCCGCGGCCTCCGCCTCGGCCATTGCCTCGAGAATGCGGTGGGCTTTGGTGATTTCGGCCTCTGACGGGCTCATCACCTCGTTGGCGAGTGCGATCTGGCTGGGGTGGATGGCCCATTTGCCTTCGCAGCCCAGAACCGCGGCGCGATAGGCCGCGGCCTTGTAGCCATCGGCATCCTGAAAATCGCCAAACGGCCCGTCGATCGGGCGCAGGCCATTGGCGCGGGCGGCGACAACCATGCGGGCCAGTGCGTAGTGCCACATGTCGCCCCAGTGGGTCTCGCGGCTGCCGTCGTCAGCAGGGTCGGTCAGGACCGAGTAATCCTTATTCACACCGCCAATGATCGTGGTGCGTGCGCGGGTGGACGCGGCGTAGTCGGCCACACCAAAATGCAGGCTCTCATTGCGCTTGGAGGCGGCGGCAATCTCGTGCACGTTTTGCATGCCCAGGGCCGTCTCAATAATGTGCTCAAACCCGATGCGCTTTTTGTAGCCTTTGGCGTCCTCAATCTGCGTCACCATCATGTCGACGGCATAGACATCAGCGGCGGTGCCAACCTTGGGGATCATAATGAGGTCAAGACGCTCACCTGCCTGCTCTACCACGTCCACGACATCACGATACATGTAGTGGGTGTCGAGGCCATTGATTCGAACGGACATGGATTTGTTGCCCCAATCAATGTCATTCAGACCGGCAATAATGTTCTTGCGCGCCTGCTCTTTTTCATCCGGCGCGACCGCATCTTCGAGATCGAGAAAGATCACGTCCACATCAGATTGTGCCGCTTTTTCAAACATTTGCGGTTGACTGCCGGGGACCGCAAGTTCCGAGCGGTTGAGGCGGCCGGGGGCTTGCTCGATGGGGTGGAATGACATGGCAACGCGTCCTTTCATTGCGTAACAAAGTTGCGCGAAAAGGGAGCCTTCGGCATCAAACTGTCAAGAAGAGTTTGGGTCTATCTTGGTATACCGTCGGAGTTTTTCTCCATCGGCAGGCGGGAGGAGTAGTAAAATGCGATGGCCTGCGCACGGTTTTTGACACTCAATTTTTCATAAAGGTTGGACAGGTGAAATTTCACCGTGTTGGTTGAAATTCCCAGCTCTTTGGACAGCTCGCGGTTGGTCAGGCCTTTCGACAACGCCTCGAGCATCACGCGTTCCTTACGGCTGAGGCTGTGGATCGGGTCCTGCTGCAGCTCCCGGACGTCAAGAAAGGGGAACACCATCTTGCCCGCGGCAACATCAACGCAGGTGTCGAGCAGTGTTTCGGCCTGAGAGGAGCGGGGGGCAAAGGCTGCCGCTCCGGCTGTCATGGCCATACGGGGGAGGTCGCCCGTGTTCTCGGCGTAGACCACGATTTTTGGCGCATTGGCCTGATCGCGCAGGACCTCGATCAATTTTGCTCCGCCAAGAACCGGCAGGTTCCAGTCGATCACACCGATCTGGACCGGCACGCGCATCACTGTTCCAAGGAATCCTTCGGCGGTGGCCGATGTGGCTACGAGTGAGAAGCGAGGATCGCGGTCGAAGAATTCTGACATGGCCGAGAGGACGAGCGGATTGCCATCAGCAAGCATGATGTCGATAGGTTTGTCAGACGATTGATTCAATTACGTTATTCCCAATAAACTACCCATTTGGGTTGGCAAGTATTCGGTATACAACCGAATACCTGCTGAACGGGTGGGGTTTTTACCACCCATATAGATACCCAAAAGCAGGAGTAAGGGGCGTTGTCCCAAAATGCAAGGACGCTATCTATCGCTACAGCCGCAGGGAACGACATAAAATTGCGCAAGGCGCTGACGGAGGGCTGAATGACAAACGTAACCGTATTTCCACAACTCGACATCCCCGAGACGATCGCCGCAGGCCCAGGGCCAGGCAACACCGACGCCCGCGTGCTTGCACGGTTTGCCGGAGCAGGTCTTGCGGATCACATGCACCCCGACGTCTTGCGCGGCATGGTCGAATGCAAAGAGATGCTGCGCGACGTGATGGGCACCAAAAACACCTACACATATGGCGTGGCCGGCACAGGCTGGAGCGGTCTGGATGTGATGTTTGCGGGCGTCATGCCCGGCGACAAGGTTGTGATGTTTGTTAACGGCACGTTTTCGGGCATCGACGGTCTGACCGTGCGGATGAAGGCGGCAACGGCCGAGGAGCTTGCGGCGAATTCCCTCGACCCTCAGGCGGCCTCGGTCACGATCGTCAATGTCCCGCACGGTCAGTCGGTGACAGGCGATATCGTTGAGGCGGCATTGGCCGAGCACAAGCCAAAGTGGGCCGCGATGGCGCATTGGGAGACAGGCTCGGGTCGGGTGAATGACATTCAGGGCTTTAGCGATGCTTGCGTAAAGCATGGCGCCATGGGGCTCGTCGACGCGGTTTCTTCGCTTGGTGTTGGGGACTTCGCAATTGACGATTATCCCGGCGTGCACGGTTGGGCATCATGCCCGCAAAAGGGCATTTGTTGCTTGCCGCTTACCTATGCGCCGGTCTCCTTTACCGACCGGTTTATCGAAGAAGTCCGAGCCACCGGCACCCGGACCTTCGTGCACCATCCGGTGCTGGAGGCGCGGCATTGGGGCATCATTGACGGCAAGGACGTGGAAAAGGGGACGTACCACCGGACCCACTCCGCCTATGCGGTTGCGGCGTTCCATGAGGCATTGCGGATTACGCTCCAGCAAACTGTTGCGCAACGGGCCAAGGATTATGCCTTCCACGAAGCCGCCTTGCGCGAAGCTGTGCAGGCAATGGGCTGCGAGGTGACGTCAAATATGACCTCACTCGTCGTGCTGAACCTGCCCGGTGATTTAGCCGGGCGCGAGATGGAGCTGGTCCAAGCCTGCCGAGCGCAGAACTTTGGTATCTGGCCCACGTTGTCCGAGCCGGTCCAAGTGCGAATTGGCATCCTAAATCTGCTGAACCAGAGCGCAATCACTGACATTGTCACACGCTTTGCAGACGCAATCCGCGCGATGGGTGGCAAGGTCGATCAATCCGCAGTGATGGATGCGCTGGACCGTCATTACGGGCAGGCAATCGCGGCGCAATAAGCGCAGTCTTTGGGAGGAGACGACGATGGATATTCATGAATATCAGGCCAAAGAAGTGCTGAGCAACTTTGGCGTAGCCTGCCCCGATGGGGCCTTGGCTTATAGCCCCGAGCAGGCCGCTTATCGCGCCCGCGAATTGGGCGGTGAGCGCTGGGTGGTCAAGGCGCAGATCCACGCGGGCGGCCGGGGCAAGGCCGGCGGTGTGAAGGTCTGTGACAGCGACCGCGAAATTGAGGAGGCCTGCGAAAACATGTTCGGGGCCAAGCTGGTGACGCATCAGACCGGCCCCGAGGGCAAAGGCGTCTACCGCGTCTATGTCGAGGCCGCGGTGCCGATTGATCGTGAGATTTATCTTGGCTTTGTGCTCGACCGGACCTCGCAGCGGGTGATGATCGTCGCCAGCGCCGAGGGCGGGATGGAGATTGAAGACATCTCCGCCGAAAAGCCTGACAGTATTGTGCGGGCGACGGTTGAACCGGCTGTCGGCCTGCAAGAGTTTCAGTGCCGCCAGATCGCGTTCAAGCTGGGCGTTGATCCGTCGCTGACGCAGCAGCTGGTTCGCACGCTGCAGGGCTGCTATCGCGCGTTCACCGAGTTGGATGCAACCATGGTCGAGATCAACCCGCTGGTGGTGACAGGTGACAACCGGATTCTCGCGCTGGATGCGAAAATGACGTTTGATGACAATGCGTTGTTCCGCCATCCTCATGTTGCCGAGCTCCGGGACAAGAGCCAGGAAGACCCGCGTGAAAGCCGGGCTGCGGATCGCGGTCTGAACTATGTGGGCCTTGATGGGAACATCGGCTGTATCGTCAACGGCGCGGGCCTTGCGATGGCCACGATGGACACGATCAAGCTGGCAGGCGGAGAGCCTGCCAACTTCCTCGACATCGGGGGCGGTGCCACACCTGAGCGGGTTGCGAAAGCGTTTCGCCTCGTCCTGTCGGACAAGAACGTTCAAGCGATCCTTGTGAACATCTTTGCGGGCATCAACCGGTGCGACTGGGTTGCCGAAGGGGTGGTTCAGGCGCTGAAAGAAGTGGAGGTTGATGTGCCGGTAATCGTGCGTCTAGCCGGGACAAATGTAGAGGCCGGGCAGAAAATTTTGGCGCAATCCGGTTTGCCAATCATCCGTGCTGCAACGCTGAGCGAAGCAGCCGATAGAGCAGTGGGGGCTTGGAGAAATGACCTCTCTCAAGCGACAAGAGTGAGGGCCGTATCATGAGCATTCTTCTCGAACGTGACACGAAAGTCATCGTGCAAGGTATCACCGGAAAAATGGCCCGGTTTCATACCGCCGATATGATCAAATATGGCACCAATGTCGTGGGCGGCGTCGTCCCCGGCAAAGGTGGTGAGACGGTCGAAGGCGTGCCAGTCTATGACACCGTGGCCGAGGCCGTGGCCGAAACCGGAGCGGAAGCGTCCTTGGTCTTTGTGCCGCCACCCTTTGCTGCTGACAGCATCATGGAGGCTGCCGATGCGGGGATCCGGTATTGCGTGTGCATTACCGACGGCATTCCCGCGCAGGACATGATCCGGGTCAAACGGTATATGTACCGCTACCCAAAGGATAAGCGGATGGTACTGACCGGGCCAAACTGCGCGGGCACGATCAGCCCCGGCAAGGCGCTTTTGGGCATCATGCCAAGCCACATTTATCTGCCAGGTAATGTGGGTATCGTGGGCCGGTCCGGCACCTTGGGCTACGAGGCAGCGGCCCAGCTCAAAGAGCGAGGGATTGGTGTGTCGACCAGCGTTGGCATCGGTGGTGATCCGATCAACGGCTCCTCCTTCCGCGATATTCTCGAGCGGTTTGAGCAGGATGATGACACCCACGTCATTGCGATGATCGGTGAGATCGGCGGCCCGCAAGAGGCAGAGGCCGCGGATTACATCCGCGATCACGTGACAAAGCCAGTTGTGGCCTACGTCGCGGGATTGACCGCACCGAAGGGCCGGACGATGGGCCATGCCGGCGCGATTATCTCGGCCTTTGGTGAGAGTGCGTCCGAGAAGGTTGAAATCCTGTCTGCCGCGGGCGTGACCGTCGCCGAGAACCCCGCTGTGATTGGCGAAACCATCGCCAGTGTCATGGCCTGATAGGAGGGTAGTGCAATGAATATGCAAGCATTTATAGAAGATGTCATACCAACCCATCCGGCGATGTTGGCCGATGCGGCGCGTGATCCGGGATTGGGTCACGCGGACCGTGCGGTTGTCTTGCTGGCCATGTTGAGCGAGGGGCGAGACCTTGCGGACATGACCCTTGCACTCATTGGGTGGGACGCGCTTGCGGCATCGCTCGCACGGCGGGCGATCACAGGGTTTGGGATGAGCGTGGTGGTTTTTGGCGACGGGGCGACCGCCGCGGATTTGCCAGACGGGGCCGAATGGAGCGACGATCTGGATGAGGCGCTGGCTTCGGCGGATGTCGTCTCGCTGCACGGGGCGCATGTGCCTGGTGCGCCGCCCGTTATGACCGCCGCGCGCATGCATGCGATGCGGCCCGATGCGCTCCTTATGAATGTTGGTGACGCGGGGCTGGTTAACGAAATGGCACTGGCACAGGCCCTTTGGTTTGAAACCATCGGCGGGGCGGGTCTCGACCTGACCCGGCGCGCAACACCGCTAAGCGACGATCTGAAGGGTTGTGACGCCCTGATCACCCTGCCACTCATCTCGAAGGAGACGCACGTATGAATGCGCCACACCGCGAACCTCGGTTTTTCACCCAAAGCCTCGCCGATAGTGATCCCGCGCTGCACTCCGCGATCACGCAAGAGCTGGGCCGTCAACGCGAAGAGATTGAACTCATCGCCTCAGAGAACATCGTGAGCCGCGCCGTGATGGAGGCTCAAGGCTCCGTCATGACAAACAAATACGCTGAAGGGTATTCCGGGCGGCGCTACTACGGCGGCTGCCAGTTCGTTGATATTGCCGAGGATTTGGCGATTGAGCGGGCCTGCGATCTGTTTGATTGTGCCTTCGCCAACGTGCAGCCAAACTCCGGCACTCAGGCCAACCAAGGCGTGTTTCAAGCGCTTTTGCAGCCGGGCGATACGATCCTTGGCATGTCGCTCGACGCGGGCGGGCATTTGACCCACGGGGCCAAACCCAATCAGTCGGGCAAGTGGTTTAATCCGGTACAATACGGCGTGCGCCGCGATACGCTCGACATTGACTATGATCAGGTCGCGGCCTTGGCGGCTGAGCACAAGCCACAGATGATCATCGCCGGTGGATCCGCGATTCCGCGCAAGATCGACTTTGCGCGGTTCCGAGAGATTGCGGACAGCGTGGGGGCCTATCTGCTCGTCGATATGGCGCATTTCGCAGGCCTGATCGCAGCTGGTGAATACCCCAGCCCGTTCCCCCATGCCCATGCGGCCACGACCACCACGCACAAGACTTTGCGCGGCCCACGCGGCGGGATGATCCTGACCAATGACGAGGCACTGGCCAAGAAGTTCAACTCGGCCATCTTCCCCGGCATTCAGGGCGGTCCGTTGATGCATGTGATTGCGGCCAAGGCTGTAGCCTTTGGTGAGGCGCAGCGGCCTGAATTCAAAGGCTATATCCAGCAGGTCATTCGCAACGCGCAGGCCATGGCGGATCAGTTGCACAAAGGTGGTCTGGCAACAGTGACCGATGGGACGGATACGCACGTCCTGCTTGTGGATTTGCGGCCCAAGGGCGTGAAGGGTAATGAGACTGAAGCAGCGCTCGGCCGCGCGCATATCACTTGCAACAAGAACGGCATCCCCTTTGACACGGAAAAACCGATGGTGACGTCGGGCATCCGGTTGGGTTCGCCCGCTGGAACGACCCGTGGGTTTACCGAGGTCGAGTTCCGGCAAATCGCGGACTGGATTGTCGAAGTGGTTGACGGTCTGGCAGCCAATGGGCCAGAGGGCAACTCGGCGATTGAGGCCAAGGTGAAAGCGCAAGTCAAAGCGCTCTGCGCGCAGTTCCCGATTTACTAAGCGACGGACAGCGCCGCTGCCTCCAACGCATGATGGAGCGACGCGGCAGAAGATCGGGGGCCGAGGATACGGATGTGATCCTCGGCCTCGCGCCGTATCACGAAACATCCCATTTGGTGGATCACTGTGCGCCGTGCATCGCCCGCACTCATCTGCCGGATAGGCACAGCGCAGAGGCGCTCGCACATATCGGCCATCGCGGCGCCCGTGACATCAAACACGACCCAAGCGCCTGATTGCTCGGTTACAGAAGCGGTGGCCCCGAACCGCTTGCTCAATTGCGCGGCGAGGTCTTCGTGCGTGTCCATCGGCGCGCCGATCATCCACTGATCAGGGCCGACCCAAAAGCCTGCTTCGGGATCGCGTAGCACAGCGCGGCCTACTTCCGGAACAGTGCCCAACAAGGCGCCGAGTTCCTTTGCACATGCAGCCTCTTGGCCCAATCGGGCCGACACCGAGGCCAGCGCGACCCCGTCATTCTCGGCAATGGTAATTGTGCCGATGGTGTCGACGCGGGGTTCTGTGCCGCCAAGGGCGGTTATGGGCTTGAGATCATGCACGCAGACGCTCTCCCTCTGGGTCAATGAAATGCGGGCTGACGATTTCGACGTCGACATCCACTTTGGTCAGCGGGCTAACCAGCCGCATCGTTTCGCCCATGCGGTTGCTGCCATCCTTGAGAAAGGCGAGGGCGATGTGGTGCCCGAGGCTGGGCGAGTAGCAGGCCGAGGTCACGTAGCCCTGATCGTGGGCCGCATCGACAGGGCCCGACGTGTTCATCAGATGCGCGCCTGCGGGAACCTGATCCGCAGGGTCCACAGGTTTGATTCCGACGGCCATCAGGTCGCCCTCTGCGTTCAAACCGGGCCGCTCTGACAAGGTGTTCCCTATGCTGTCCTTCTTTTTGGACACCATCCGCCCCATGCCGAGGTTTTGGGCTGTCGTCGTCCCGTTCAGCTCATTGCCCGCCGCGTGGCCCTTTTCAATCCGCATCACGCCGAGGGCTTCGGTGCCGTAGGGGGTGATGTCGAACTCGGCCCCGGCCTCCATAATCCGGCGCATCAACGCGTCGCCGTATTGGGTCGGCACGGCGATCTCATAGGCCAGCTCACCCGAGAAGGAGATGCGGAACAGGCGCGCGCGGAGGCCACCGCAAACTGTGATGTTGGCGCAGGCCATAAAGGGGAACGCGTCGTTCGAGATGTCCTGATCTACGATCTTTTCCAGAACCTTGCGGCTGTTTGGCCCGGCCACGGCATATTGCGCCCAGCTTTCGGTGGTAGAGATCAGTTGCACGTCCGCATCCGGCATCAGGCACTGGCGGACAAATTCCATGTGGCGGTAGACGGGCAGGGCGTTGGCGGTTGTCGTGGTGACGACGAAATGATCCTCGGCCAGCCGCGCGGCGGTGCCATCATCCATCATGATCCCGTCTTCGCGCAGCATGATGCCGTAGCGGGTTTTGCCGACGGCGAGTTTTCCGAAGGCATTCGCGTAGACCATGTTCAGGAAGGTGGCGGCATCTGTGCCCTGCACATCGACTTTGCCGAGTGTGGTCACATCACACACTCCGACAGAGCTGCGTGTGGCCAGAACCTCGCGGTCAACGCTTTCGCGCCAATGCGTTTCGCCGGGGCGAGGGAACCACTGGGCGCGGAGCCAGTTGCCGACTTCGACGAAGACGGCACCCTGTTCCTCGGCCCACTTATGGCTTGGCGTCAGGCGGGTGGGGTGGAACTCTTTGCCCACAGCGCGACCGGCCAGTGCGCCAATGGCGACGGGCGTATAGGGCGGACGGAAAATCGTGGTGCCAACCTCGGGGATCGACTTGCCTGCAAGCTCGGCCATGATGGCCAACCCGCCGACGTTCGAAGTCTTGCCCTGATCCGTCGCCATGCCAAGCGTAGTGTAGCGCTTGAGATGTTCGACCGAGCGGAAGCCTTCTTGATGGCTCAGCTTGACGTCTTTGACGGTGACGTCGTTTTGCTGGTCAAGCCAGGCGCGACCTTTGCCTTCGCCTACATGCCAGAAAGGAGTGATGCGGGTGGGGGCGTCCTCAGCCTCCGGCATCTTCCGCGCTTTGACCTTATGGCCAAGAGAGGAAAGAGCTGACCGTGCAGCCTCGGCCCCGGTGGTCAGCGCTGCGTGGGTGGAGAATGCGCCGGTGGCCGCACCTGCAACCGACATGCCATGGGGTAAGTCCGCTCCCGGAACGAAAGCTGCGATATCGTCCTGCCATGCGGGCCTGCCGCGTTGGTGGCAGGTGAGGTGGACATTCGGGTTCCAGCCACCGGACACAGCGAGCGCCCCGCAGTCCAATGTGCGGGTTTCGCCCGAGGCCAGCCGCACCTCTGCGAAGGTCAAACCATGGCGGCCCTTGGTATCAATAACCTGAGCGCCGGCAAGAACTTCATAGTTTTGTGAGCGTGGCGCGTCTGCCCGGGTATCGACGACGGCGCTGATTTTGATGCCTTTGGCGTGCAAGTCAGCGGCGGTTCGGTGACCGTCATCATTGTTGGTGAAAATCGCCGTCCGTTCATGCACAGCAGTGGCCCAGCGGTTGGCATAGGCCCGCACGGCTCCACCGAGCATTATGCCGGGGCGGTCGTTGTTCTCAAACGCGATGGGGCGTTCGGTGGCCCCGGCGCAGAGGATGCTGCGCTGTGTGTAGATCCGCCAGAGCGTTTGGCGGGGCTTGCCCGCATCAGGCGTGTGCATGTGATCGCTGACGCGTTC
>JAHDDU010000064.1 GCA_020629175.1 Flavimaricola sp.
TTGGGGATCAGATGATGCAGGCTTTGTGGCACATCAGGCGGAATATCGCGGCCACAAATCGGGCAGGTGGGGCACTCGGGGCTTGTCATGTCTGTCTCTTTCGTGCCTTTAACGTGGACCAAGCGGCGCGGGAGGCAAGCTATGTTCGAAGGCTTGATGGAAAATGAGATGGTGCAGCAGGGCATGGGCTATGCTGTACAGTTCTGGGACGTGGCCAAAGGCTGGTTGCTGTCGCCGGCGGCCTGGACACAATTCGGGCTTCTGATTGGATCTTGGTTTCTCGCTGTGATCGTGGCCCGCTATGTCTCGGGCAAGCTGACAAAGGTTCTGACGCCCGAGCCCGAGAATATGGGGATTGTCGCCAAAATCCGGCGCTTCCTTTTGATGTTCCTTCCGCTGTTACTGCCGATCTTCGCCTTCGTCTTCACGTCGATAGGTGAGCAGGTCACGCAAAGTCTCTTTGGCTCCAGCAGCGTAATCGCCTTCGGCAAGCGGGTGTTCCTGTTCCTTGCAGCCCGAATTCTCGTCAAACAGATCATCACAGAGCCGTTTCTCAATTTTATCGGGCGGTTCATCCTGCTTCCGATCGCGGGCCTTTATGCGCTGGGCCTCATCGGGCCGGTGTCTGAATTCCTGACAAATACGATCATTGGTGTCGGTAACATCCGGTTCAGCGCGATGGCCATTGTCCGCGGCATCATCGCAGGCTCGATCATTTTCTGGATCGGCATGTGGGGCAACCAGCAGGTCAACGGCTATCTCGGCAAACAGCCGATGCGCCCGGCGATGAAGCAGCTCTCGATTAAGGCGGCTGAGATTTTCATCTTTGGGATCGCGTTCCTCGTGTTGATGAACGTGATGGGCATTGACCTGTCGACCTTTGCGGTCATCGGGGGCGCCGTAGGTGTGGGCCTTGGCTTTGGTCTGCAAAAAATCGCGTCGAACTTCATCTCGGGTATCATTCTGCTGGTGGAGGGGCAGGCCACCGTTGGTGACTATGTCGAGCTTGATGGCGGCGAGCAGGGACGCATCATCAAGATGCTGGCCCGCGCGACCATCCTTGAAACCTTTGATGGCCGCTGGATCGTTGTCCCGAACGAGGATTTTATCACAACGCGGGTCGTGAATTACTCTGACAGTGGATCGGCCAACCGTTACGAGGCGGCCTTTTCGGTCAGCTATGACACCGATATCAACCTGATCCCTGACATCGTCGAAGCGGCTGTGGCCAAGCATCCCGAAGTGCTCACAGAACCAGAGAAACCCGATTGCGAGCTGCGCGGGTTTGGGGACAGCGGCATTGATTTCGCGGTGGAATTCTGGGTCAACGGCATTGATGACGGGAGCAAGAAATACACCTCCGACGTGCTGTTCCTCGTCTGGAATGCTCTGCGCGACAATGGGATTGAAATTCCCTACCCGCAGCGTGTCGTGCATTTCAAAGGGCCGATGCCATCGTGACAACAGCCATCGTCGTTGGCGCGGGGCCAGCGGGCCTGATGGCCGCCGATGAATTGTCGAAGGCGGGTGTTCAAGTCCGCGTCGTGGACCAAATGCCATCGCCCGCGCGCAAATTTCTGATGGCCGGGAAATCCGGCCTCAACCTGACCAAGGCCGAGCCGCGGGACATGTTCATTGCGCGATACGGGCAAATCCCGGCGCGATTGCGCACGGCGCTAGAGGCGTTCGGCCCCGAAGAGGTCACGGCTTGGGCGGAGGGTTTGGGCCAGCCGGTGTTTACCGGATCAACGGGGAGGGTGTTTCCGAATGCGATGAAGGCTTCGCCGCTGCTGCGCGCCTGGCTCGCCCGTTTGTCGGGCCAGGGCGTGACGCTTGAGACCCGCACGCGGTGGGAGGGGTTTGAGGGCGAAGGTGTGCGGTTTTCTGGTCCTGATGGGCCTCAAGTTCAGACCGCCGACATCACTGTGCTGGCTCTGGGCGGGTCCAGTTGGGCGCGGCTTGGCTCTGATGGCGCGTGGGCGAAACATCTATCGAAGGTTGCGCCTTTCCGCCCGGCCAACTGCGGGTTTTGCGTGTCTTGGAGCGGGTACATGGCCTCGGCGTTCGGCGCACCTGTGAAATCGACAGCTCTCAAGGCAGGGACCCTGACCTCCCGTGGCGAGTGGGTGATCACGCCTGACGGTGTCGAAGGCGGAGGCATCTACGAAGTCTCCGCGGCGGTCCGCGACGGCGCGCCGCTCACAGTCGATTTGCTCCCTGACACGTCTGAAGAGGCGTTGCGAAACCGCCTTAGCCAAAGGTCTTCGAAAACGTCTTGGTCACAATTCTTAAGAAAATCTTGCAAGTTCACAGCTGTGAAGTTTTCGCTCCTGATGGAATTTGGGCGGGACAAACTGACCGCCGGGCCCGAGGTTCTGGCTGAGACGATGAAGGGTCTGCACCTGCCCGTCGATGGCCCTGCACCCATGGATCAGGCCATTTCAACCGCGGGCGGCTTGCGCTTTGACGCGCTTGACGGCTGGGAGCTGGGGGACAGGCCCGGAACTTTTGTGGCAGGTGAAATGCTCGACTGGGAGGCACCGACGGGCGGCTATCTGATCACGGCCTGTCTTGCGACGGGGCGGGCTGCGGCTATGGCCGCGTTGAACAAATCCGGTCATCTGTGACCCAAATGCGCGATTTCCGGCAGGCCGCCCGCTGTTGGCTGGTCATCCTGCGGCAAGCTGGTGTATCCTTCGCCCAACGATAAGGGTGGGTCCTTCATGAGCGTTTTGGCAAACAGGCTTCTGACCAGCGTGAGCTTGGTAGCGTGCATATCGGCAAGTGCGTCTTCGGCGCAGGATCAGGGTGTCACCTATACCTTCTTTGGCACACCGGGCCTTTTGGAGATGCCATCTGCAGTCGCCCCCGCTGAGGGCGAGATCGCGGCGACGTTCAGTGGCTATGGCCCCTACCAACGCAACGCCTTCACCTTCCAAGTGACACAACGCTTGTCCGCCACGTTCCGCTATGGCTCCACCGAAGATTATGCCTTGCCCGGTTTCACGGCGACGCCGGGTTTTGACTATTACGACCGCAGCTTTGATCTGCGCTATCGCCTGCTCGACGAAGGGGATTGGGCGCCGTCGGTGGCCATCGGGCTGCAGGACTTTTTGGGAACCGGTCAATACGGCGGTGAATATATCGTCGCCACCAAGACCTTTGGAGACGCTATTCGCGCAACGGTGGGTTTGGGCTGGGGTCGATTGGCCAGCGAGGGCGGGTTCACCAATCCGCTGGGCCTAATCGACGCCTCTTTGGAAACCCGGCCCACGCTGGATTTTGGCCAGGGCGGGCAGGTTGAGGCAGATCAGTTTTTCCGCGGTGATGCAGCCCTCTTTGGCGGGGTTGAGTGGGCGGCGACAGATGCGTTGACCTTCAAAGCGGAATATTCCTCGGACGGACATGTTCGCGAAAGTGAACTTGGTCTCATCGATCCGGCCTCTCCCCTGAACTTTGGCGTCACCTATACGCCAAGGCCGGGTATCTATCTGACGGCCGCGTATTTGCACGGAAGCGAGCTGGGGCTCGGCGGCACGATCACCTTCAATCCGAACGATCGCCCGATTGACGGCGGCTTTGACAGCCCGCCTGTGCCGGTAGTGGTGCGTGACGCTAACGCCCGAGCCGCCCAATCCTGGGATCGAAATGTCCTGTCAGAGCAAACATTGCGCGGCCAGCTTTCGGCAGCGATGGCGCGTGAAGGGCTAACCTTGACGGCGGTAGAGTTAACGGACCGCACGGCGCGTGTCAGATTTACCAACACTCGTTACCGGACAGAGGCGCAGGCGCTTGGCCGTGCGGCACGGATCATGTCCGACATACTGCCCCCGTCGATTGAGACCTTTACGCTTGAGCCGATGGCCCGGGGGATTGCGGTGTCCGCAGCAACGATGCGACGCACGGATATCGAGCGGTATGAAACCGTTGCCGGCGGAACATCCATGATGCAGGAGCGGGTCGTGCTGTCTGATGCGGGCACATCCGCTGGTTTGCAGTATGTAGAGCCTGACCAGACGTTCTTTTGGGGTATCTCGCCCTTTGCGCAGTTGACTGTTTTCAACGGCGATAATCCTGTCAGTGCGGATTATGGCCTGAATCTCTCGGCGTCTTATGAGATCCAACCAAATCTTGTCCTATCGGGCTCTGTCCGCAAAAGTTTTGTGCGTGACCGAGAACTTGGCGATATCTCCCCCTCGACTCTTCCTGCGGTGCGCCGAGAGGGGCAGCGCTATGATATCGAAGGGGACGGTGGCATTCGGACGTTGCAATTGTCTCACTTTGGGCGGCCCGGAGCCAACCTTTATAGCCGTGTCACAGTGGGTTACCTCGAGCCCGCGTTCGGCGGCATTTCAACCGAGCTTCTGTATAGCCCGGTGAACACCGCCTGGGCCGTGGGTGGTGAGCTGAACTATGTGGCGCAGCGCGACTTTGATCTTGGCTTTGGATTTCAGGACTATGATGTGCTGACGGGTCATGCCTCGGTCTATTATGATTTTGACAACGGATTTCACGGGCAGGTGGACGTTGGCCGCTACCTCGCCGGGGATTGGGGCGCGACGGTGACGATTGATCGCGAGTTTGACAATGGCTGGCGTCTGGGTGGTTATTTCACGATTACCGATGTCGATCCTGAGGAGTTTGGAGAGGGGTCCTTTGACAAGGGTCTGCGGATAACAGTGCCGCTCGATTACTTCGTGGGCTCTCCTTCAACGCAGGAGTTCAGCAACACGCTGACCTCGCTGACCCGCGATGGCGGGGCGCGGCTCAACGTGGATGGGCGTCTGTATGAGACGGTGCGCGATGCGCAGGCAAATGAGCTGGCCGACGGTTGGGGGCGGTTCTGGCGATGATCAGTGCAAGACATGCTCTTCTGGTTGCAATCGTCGCGCTTGCCGGCTGCAATAACTCGGGTCAGACAAACCCGCTCTTGAATGTTGCGGCAGGATTTGTGCCTGCTTTGGGTGCGATCCCTGGCGTCGCTGAGGCGCCGGCCGCTTCGCCCGGATTTTCGCCCGATCAGATTGCAGCGAACCCCGACAATTACATCCTCATCCAAGGGCAGGTTCTGGGCGATCCGGTCTTGGCGCGGAGGATTGCACAAAACGGACTGCAGGAAACCTGGCTCGCGCAGAATGGCTTTTCCGCCGTGTATCGCGATGGGATCATGGTGGCCACACGGGGGCTGGGCGAAGATCTTATTGCAGCGACGCCGAGTGGTATCCGAGCTGCCCTGCGCGCCGGAGGCGGGACTGGGCAGCGTGTGCATGACTACATTGGCGATCAGAATGAGATTATCCAAATCGCCTTTGAGTGTACGATCACCGGCGGTGAAATTGAGTCTGTCAATCTGGGTCTGCGCGAGGAAAGTGCACGCAAATACGCGGAGATTTGCCGAAGCCAGCGATTGCAGTTTGAAAACGCTTATTGGATCGACGCGAGCGGTGAAATTTTGACCTCCTTGCAATTTGTTTCGCAGGCATCTGTTTATGTCCGGCGTAGTGAGTTGTAATCAAATGAAAAATTTTGAAATCGGCAAGTAAATGTTGAGAGTGGCCTGAGGTTGGACCCCCTCGATAGGCGACCACTACTCTCCTGTTTGCGATCTATCTGAGTGAGACTGTTGCATTAATGCCTTAACCTGCACTCACCCTTGCCTGCCAAGATTAAAGGCGCAGGACATCTTTCTTGAATTTCAATAGTAACGTCGGTATCACGATTCCAACCATAATTTTAACTGGAGTAATCTAATGGCCCTCATCAAAACTCTCGCAGCCGCCGCTGTAGCAACAACTGTTGCTGGTTCCGCAATCGCAGGTGGCTTCGCCACTGAGATCGTTGAGCCACCTGTCGTCATCGTTGAGCCAGTCGCCGCTGGCGGTTCGCTTCCTGGCTGGGTTATCCCTGCCGTGATCGTTGCTGCCCTGATCGGCGTTGCAGCATCCAGCGACTCCTAAGTCGTACGCATTTTCCGAGCAATCGGACGAAGGCCAGCCCTCAGGGGCTGGCCTTTTTTGTTGGGCGTTGTCTAGCGCCGCGCCATCATCGCAAGACGGATCAGCGCTCGCTCGACGACGGCGTGTTGTGGCGCCGTTTGACCAGCCGAGCGTAGCTGTAGATCCGTGTCGAGCAGCAAGGTAAGCGCGCGTTCGAGCCTATCGCGGCCCCATTGGCCGATCTGTTGCAGCATAGCGTCGCGGCGGGGGCCGAAGACAGGCGGGCGCAATTTCCCCATGCCAGAAGCCGCACCGCCGGGATCGCATGAGGCGGTATGAAGCGCGCGGAAGTGGCGCATGGTCCCTATGCAGAGCGTGACGGGGTTGGTGCCTTGCGCATAGAGCCTGCGCAAGACATCCGCGATATCGGCTACACGACCTGAGGCGACGATCGCCAACAGCTCATCAAGGGCGGCTTCGGCAGACTGGGGGGCACAGGCGCCGATATCTTCGGGCGATACGGCGGACGGGTCGCCGCGCTTATAAAGGCCCAGCTTTTCAATCGTTTGGCGAAAGTCGCCGGGTTCTAGGCTGCGAGCGAGAGCTGCGAGCAGAGCCTTTGCGTCGGGCGAGACATCTGTCAGTTGGGCCGCCGTGAGCATGTCGCGGATCTCATCCGGGCCGGGCGGGTCGTCGTAAATGCCGACGGCGAAAGCAGAGGTGTGGGCCTCGAACGTTTTGCGCAGGGCGGAGGTCGCTTTGAGTTGGCCGGCTGTCACGATGATCTGGGCATCGCCGGGCTGCCAGTCCTTGAGGGCCGCTTTGATGGTGTCGGTGACGAATTCATTGGCATCTTCGACAAAGGCCACGCGGGGGCCGGGGAAAAAGCTCGTGGCCCGCATGGCGTCCGAGAGCATCGCCTTATCCTTGCGCAACTCACCCGACGGGATACGGGTCAGTCGCATCTCTGCCTCACCCTCGGGGCCGATGAGGGCTGTGATCACTTCTTGCCGGCGGGCTGCGATGCGCATGGCGTCCGCGCCGTAGATCAATAGCCCAGTTGCATCCGCCTTGGGGGCCTTGAAATAGGCGGCAGCGTCGCGCGGTGAGAGCTTCATGGCAGCGGTACTGCAGCCAGTTGTGCCACGATTTGGTCGGCGAGGATGATGGCCAGACGGTCGCGGGCGTCATTCGCTGCAGCTCGGGTCGCTACGGTGGTGCCGGTTGTTGAGTAGCTGGTAAAGCTGCTTGCCGTTCCGGTGGATACGGTGGTGCCACTTAACGTGCTGAGCGTGAACGTTGCTTGGCCCGGCAGCGTGATCCGCGTGATGTCGCCCTCTTCGGTGATGGCGACGTTGTCTCGGGTCACGTTAAGGTTGACGGTTAGGCGGTAAGCGGGCGCCGTGGCAAAGCCAAGCCTGTCCTCCAGCCGGGCGCGCGTGCGAAAGCCAATGACAGTGTCAGGTGTCGTAAGGCTGACCCGATTTTGCAGCGCATCCGCGCCGCTGCCCGTGCCATGCACGGGCGCAAAGCCGCAGGCGCCAAGGGACAAGAGGCCCAAGAGCGCCATGCGGCGGGTGGCATCATGCCACAACATTGACGATCCGTCCCGGCACAACAATGACCTTCTTGGGCGCGTTGCCGTCTAGTGCCTTCACAACGGCTGGGTCTGCAAGGGCAAGCTTTTCAACCTCGTCCTTTGGCAAATCCTTGGCCACAGTCACTTCTGAGCGGCGTTTGCCGTTGATCTGAATGGGCAAAGTCACGCTGTCTTCAACGAGCATCGCCTCATCCACCTGCGGCCATGGGGCCGTGGTGATCAAACCTTTGCCGCCAAGCAGGGCCCAGACCTCTTCCGCCAGGTGTGGCGTCATCGGCTGCATCAGCTGGGCCAGCGTCATCATCGCCGTCTTGCGCGCACCGGCGCTGGCCTTGGCCTTTTGCAAAATCGCGGTAAAGCCATAGAGCTTGGCTATGGCGGCGTTGAAGCCAAAGCTTTCCACACCATTGGTCACATCACGGATGGTTTTGTGCATCTCGCGCAGCAAGTCTTCATCATCGCTCCCAGTATCCGCGCCAACAGCGACGTCGTTGGCGATCCGCCAGACGCGGGCCAAGTGTTTATGCGCGGCCTCAGCACCAGAGGCTGTCCATTCCACATCACGCTCGGGCGGACTGTCGGACAGAACGAACCAGCGCGCGGTGTCGGCGCCGTATTGAGCGAGGATCGCATCGGGATCGACGACGTTCTTTTTCGATTTAGACATCTTGGCGGACGGAATGATCTGAACCGCCGTGCCATCGGCGAGTTTGCCGTCAGTGACGTCTTGGGGGAAGTGATAGACAGGGCGGTCGTTCTCGACCGTCTGATAGATTTCATGTGTCACCATGCCTTGGGTAAAGAGCGCGTTGAAAGGCTCTTCGGTGCCTTGGGGCAGGTGGCCTGCGATCTTCATCGCGCGTGCAAAGAAGCGCGAATAGAGCAGATGCAGGATCGCGTGTTCGATGCCGCCGATGTATTGGTCAACGTTCATCCAGTAGCTGGCGTCATCCATATCCGTGGGCGTTGTGGCCCGCGGGGCGGTGAAGCGAGCAAAGTACCATGAGCTGTCGACGAAGGTGTCCATCGTGTCCGTTTCGCGCTGTGCCGCTTTGCCACAAGCGGGGCAGGGCGTGTCGCGCCATGTTGGGTGACGGTCCAGCGGGTTGCCGGGGATGTCAAAGCTGACATCGTCAGGCAGGCGGACAGGCAGGTTTTCCTTCTTTTCGGGCACCACGCCGCACTCGTCACAATGGACGACGGGGATTGGGCAGCCCCAATAGCGCTGACGGCTCAGCCCCCAGTCGCGCAGGCGGAATTGCGTATGCGCGCGGCCCCAGCCGTCGCGCTCAGCCATATCGATGGTGGCCTCAATCGCGTCTTCGCCTGTGGCCTCTGTCAAACCAGCGAAATGATTGATCCACCGCACTTTTTCCGTCTTTGGCGGGACGAATGCTTCGTCTGCGACGGGGGTGTCGTTGTCCAGAGCGGTGAAGGTATCAATCACCGGCAGATCGTATTTGCGGCAGAAATCGAGGTCACGCTGATCATGCGCCGGGCAGGCAAAAATCGCGCCGGTGCCATAATCCATCAAGATGAAGTTGGCGATCCAGACGGGCAGATGCCAATCGGGGTTGAGCGGGTGCGCGACGGTCAGGCCGGTGTCAAAGCCCAGCTTTTCACCTGTTTCCAAAGCCTCGGCGGTTGTGCCACCTTTGCGCATCTCTATGCAGGCGGCAGCCAGCGCGGGGTTGTCCGCCTCCAGCGATTTGGCCAGCGGGTGGTCGGGCGAGATGCCGACAAAGCTTGCGCCCATCAGCGTGTCAGGCCGCGTGGTGTAGACAGTGATCGGATCGCCGCCATCGGTGCGCTGGAAATCCATTTGCAACCCGCGCGATTTGCCGATCCAGTTGGATTGCATCAGGCGTACTTTGGCGGGCCAATCGTCCAGATCGTCCAGCGCGCTTAGCAGCTCTTCTGAATGGTCGCTGATCTTGAAAAACCATTGGGTCAGCTCGCGCCGCTCAACCTCAGCGCCCGAGCGCCAGCCTTTGCCGTCGATCACCTGCTCGTTGGCCAGAACCGTCATATCGACCGGGTCCCAGTTGACCGTCGCATTCTTGCGGTCGATCAACCCGTGGCTCAGGAAATCGATGAACAGGCTTTGTTGCTGGCCGTAGTACTCGGGATCGCAGGTCGCAAACTCCCGGCTCCAGTCCAGCGACAGTCCCAGAGGTTTCATCTGGCTCTTCATATGAGCGATGTTGTCGTAGGTGTAATCCTTTGGGTGAATGCCGGTGGCCATGGCGGCATTTTCCGCAGGCATGCCAAAGGCGTCCCACCCCATGGGATGCAGAACGTTGTGGCCGGTGCTGATTTTGTATCGCGCGATCACGTCGCCCATGGTGTAGTTGCGGACGTGCCCCATGTGCAGATTGCCTGAAGGGTAGGGGAACATCTCGAGCACGTAGTACTTAGGGCGGCTTTCGTCGCGTTCGGCCTTAAAGACGGTTTGGGTGTTCCAGGTTTCTTGCCATTTGGCTTCGATTTTGGCGGGGTCGTAGGTGGACATCGGGTCTCTCAAACTATTTTGGCCGGGCGCAATGGCCCGGTGAAGATCATCAGGGCGGCTATGGTGAGCTTATAGGTTGGCGTCGCCGACGCGAATTTGACGGGCGCGGGCAAGGATGGCGTCTTCGACCGCGCGCTGGGTTTCGGCAGACACTGCTCCGCCCCGTGTGGCAAGTGCTACGTTGAGCGAGCGGGCGTCAAGTGCGGGGTCCGAGATGTAGACGGTCGCCCGGTACGCGGTGGATGAGCCGGGGGCGCGGCCATAGCCAAACACGATGACACCGGTGAAAGGGTCAACGCTTTCAATGGGTAAGAAATCAAGCGTGTCGATTGCGGCGGCCCAGAGGTACCGGTTCACGGCAACATTTTCCGCACCGCGGGTTCTGACGGCCTGACGGGTTGCGGGCTCTGTTGCGCCGCCGCCAAAATTGAGCGAGCCAAAGGGGCTAGACGAACCACAGGCGGTGAGCGCTGTGCACAGGAGTGCGGCAGTTGCCAGACGGATGATGCGCTTGTGATGTGTCACGGCGGACCCCTTGAAACATAGTCTTTTGACAGGTGTAGCGAAGGGGAGGAGGCGTCACAAGCCTGTTGGTGCGCCAGTTCGGCTGTGCCGCAAAAAGAAAGGGCGATCCCGAAGGACCGCCCAATACTTTGGATCATTCGGCTTCGATTAGAAGTCGAAGGAGACCTCAAC
>JAHDDU010000065.1 GCA_020629175.1 Flavimaricola sp.
CGATGTTCACGTGCGGCTTATTACGTTCAAACTTTTCCTTTGCCATGGAACTGGCCTCCTTTTAATTTTGCGCCACAAATAGGCGAATTCTGAGGTCGCTCGCGAAGGAAGCGACTGTTCGTGCGTAGTCTTCTTCGGGAGTTCCCGCCGCCAACGCGCCGATCACACCACCCGGGGCATAGCCACCATCGGCATAGCCATAGACTGTCGTCGCTGGCAAAATGACTTCGCCAGTCCGAATATTTTTTATCTCAACCACGCCTTGGAGCGTGCTGATACCGCCAATCAAAAGCGCCTGCCCCGGAGACACCAAGCTCAGCGAGGACACCGAAACCCGTAGGTCACTGGTGCCAGACTGAGACGCTCCCAGTTGACTGCGCAACGCCACGGTCAGATCCTGCTGCAATTGAGCAGGCGAAACCGTGATGTTGCGGCCAGTCACGCCAGTAAACCCTGACACATCCACGCTCACGTCGCGGATGCTGAGGTTTGCCGATTGCTCGGGCGTCAAAAGCGCTGTGTTGGCGCAGGCCGACAGCCCAAAGGCTGCGGCCAACGCCAGAAATGAACGGCGTCCGATCATTAAGCGTACTTCTTCTGAATTTCTTCAGAAATGTTGCTTGGCACCGCTTCGTAATGGTCAAACTGCATCGTGAACTGCGCGCGGCCCGAGGACATGGAACGCAGTGTGTTGATGTAGCCGAACATGTTGGCCAGCGGCACCATCGCGTCGATGGCGATGGCGTTGCCGCGGGTGTCCTGACCCTGCACCTGACCCCGGCGGGATGTCAGGTCACCGATGATGCCACCGGTGTATTCTTCGGGTGTGATCACCTCGACCTTCATGATCGGCTCGAGCAGTTTCGCACCAGCCTGACGCATGCCTTCGCGCATGCACATACGTGCCGCGATTTCAAACGCCAGAACGCTGGAGTCCACATCGTGGAACTTACCGTCGAGGAGCTGCACCTTGAAGTCGATCACGGGGAAACCAGCCAGAGGACCGGAGTCCATGACCGACTGAATGCCCTTTTCAACACCAGGGATGTATTCCTTGGGAACAGCACCACCAACGATGAGCGACTCGAAAGAGTAGCCTTCGCCCGGCTCAGTCGGCATGATGTTGAGCTTGACCTCACCGAACTGACCAGACCCACCCGACTGCTTTTTGTGGGTGTAGGTGTGCTCAACCGCGTGACCGATGGTCTCACGGTAGGCGACCTGTGGGGCACCGATGTTTGCCTCAACCTTGAATTCGCGCTTCATGCGGTCAACGAGGATGTCGAGGTGCAATTCGCCCATACCCTTCATGATGGTCTGACCGCTCTCGAGGTCAGTTTCCACGCGGAAGGAGGGGTCCTCAGCCGACAGGCGCTGCAGAGCAAGGCCCATCTTCTCTTGGTCACCCTTGGTCTTTGGCTCAACGGCGATCTCGATCACGGGATCTGGGAACGTCATTGTTTCAAGAACCACAGGATCGTTCTGCGCGCAGAGCGTGTCACCTGTTGTGGTGTCTTTCAGACCGCCCAGCGCGATGATGTCGCCGGCGAATGCCTCTTCGATCTCTTCACGGTTGTTGGAGTGCATCATCATCATGCGACCAACGCGCTCTTTGCGGCCTTTGGTCGAGTTCAGCATGGTGTCACCCTTGCTCAGAACGCCCGAGTAGATGCGTGTGAACGTCAGCGAGCCAACGAAGGGGTCGTTCATGATTTTGAATGCGAGGCCAGAGAAGGCCATGTTGTCGTCCGCACGGCGGGCGATGTCACGAACTTCGTCCTCATCGCCGGGCTTAAAGCCCATGTAATCAACCACGTCGAGCGGGCTCGGCAGATAGTCGATCACAGCGTTGAGAAGAGGCTGAACGCCTTTGTTTTTGAACGCAGAACCACCCAGAACAGGGACAAAGGCCATCGCGAGCGTACCTTTGCGCAGCAGTTTGCGCAGGGTCGGCACGTCAGGCTCGTTGCCTTCGAGGTATTCCATCATGGCGTCGTCGTCCTGCTCAACAGCAGCTTCGATCATCTTGCCACGCCATTCGTCGGCCATGTCCTTGAGGCTGTCGCGGATGGGTGCTTTGATCCAAGACGCTCCCAGATCTTCGCCCTGCCAGAGCCACTCTTCCATTGTGACGAGGTCAATCAGGCCTTCCAGCTCGGTCTCGGCACCGATCGGGATACCAACAGGCACAGCGCGGGCGCCGGTGCGGTCTTCGATCATGTTGACGCAGTTGAAGAAGTCAGCACCGATCTTGTCCATCTTGTTGACAAAGACCATGCGCGGCACCTTGTAGCGGTCAGCCTGACGCCAGACGGTTTCTGTCTGCGGCTCAACACCAGCGTTGGCGTCCAGAACACAGACGGCACCGTCGAGAACCGCCAGCGAACGCTCAACTTCGATGGTGAAGTCAACGTGGCCGGGGGTGTCGATGATGTTCAGGCGGTGCTTGGGCGTGTCAGCTGTCTGACCGTCCTCGGTGCGCTCCCAGAATGTGGTTGTCGCAGCAGAGGTGATCGTGATGCCACGCTCCTGCTCTTGCTCCATCCAGTCCATTGTGGCCGCACCATCGTGCACTTCGCCGATGTTGTGGGATTTGCCCGTGTAATACAGGATACGCTCGGAACATGTGGTCTTACCGGCGTCAATGTGCGCCATGATGCCAAAGTTCCGGTACAGTTCGAGGGGATATTCGCGTGCCATTGGGTCTGCTTCCTCTTACCAGCGGTAGTGGCTGAATGCTTTGTTTGCATCGGCCATCTTGTGGGTGTCTTCGCGCTTTTTCACGGCGGTGCCGCGGCCTTGGACAGCGTCGATCAGCTCACCGGCCAAACGCTCTTCCATGGTGTTTTCGTTGCGCTTTTGTGCGGCAGCGATCAGCCAGCGGATGGCCAGAGCTTCGCGGCGCTCAGGGCGAACCTCGACAGGCACCTGATATGTGGCACCACCAACGCGGCGCGAGCGCACCTCAACGGTGGGTTTGATGTTGTCGAGCGCCTCGTGGAAGACTTCCACAGGGGCCTTTTTGATTTTGTCCTCAACACGATCAAACGCGTTGTAGACGATTTTCTCAGCAACGGATTTCTTTCCGTCAATCATGAGGTTGTTCATGAACTTGGTGAGGACCTTGTCGCCAAATTTGGCGTCAGGAAGGACTTCACGTTTTTCGGCGGCGTGACGACGCGACATGGGCTAATCTCTCTCTTACTTCGGACGCTTGGCGCCGTACTTCGAACGACGCTGCTTACGGTCTTTGACACCTTGAGTATCAAGCACACCGCGCAAAATGTGGTAGCGCACACCGGGAAGGTCTTTCACACGACCACCGCGGATCAGAACAACAGAGTGCTCTTGCAGGTTGTGGCTTTCACCGGGGATGTACGAGATGACTTCGTACTGGTTGGACAGGCGCACCTTGGCAACCTTCCGCATCGCCGAGTTCGGCTTCTTTGGAGTTGTCGTGTAAACACGTGTGCAAACGCCGCGCTTTTGTGGGCACCCTTCCAGGTGTAGCGACTTTGACTTGTTGACTTTGGGCTTCCGCGGTTTGCGGATCAGCTGCTGGATCGTTGGCATTGGGCTATGGTTCCCCGTTTCCTACACTAGTGTTGCGGCCCCGTCTGGGCTGCGGCTTCAATCTTGCCCCTGACGCGTCCGCCAAAGGCCCCTGGTTGCAGCGCTTGCCGGAAGACCGACCCACGCAAAACGAAAAGACCGCAGCGTTCCCTCAACCTGAAGAACGAAGCGGTGGGTCTACAGAGGAACAAGGAAGCAGTATCCCGGTTCTTGACCACTAATCTGTGTTTACCGGGACGACGTTGGCCCGGTGTGAGGGCGTATAGGGGGAGTCGGAGGGGCTGTCAACAATTGGGCCAAACCCACAGGATTCAGCGCCAATTTCCCTTTTCGCACCTTCGGGTTTGCCCGCGTTATCGAATAGCAACCCGCCAATATTCCATATCACAATCAAACCACGTCAGATGAGGTGAACGCCGCTCTGGCGGCTCCGGCCAAACCACAACCTTGAAAGTCTGCCATGCCCTATCTTCGTCATGCCGCCCCTGCCCTGGTTCTTGCCCTTGGCGCGTGCGGATCCCCCAGCGTCGTCGTCACAGGTCCCGGAACACCCCCAACGCCAAGCGGCCCTTTTGTCCCAAGCCCGTCTGTCTCACAAGCCGAGGTCCGAGCTTTTGACCAGGAGGTGAACAGGCTCGCGGCGACTGACAGAACCCGGCCCAGCCAATTGCCGACGGGACAGGTGAGCTATTCCGGTTCAGTCGGATCGAATGCCACGATCAACGGTCAATCCGGTTACGGACTACTTGGGGACCTGAACCTCAACGTCGACTTTGCCGGCGCGCAGCAGGTGACGGGCAGTGTCACTGATATCAACCTTCTGCAGAACGGGGTGCCGCAGCAGCAATTGGGCGGTGCGCTCACTGTGACGGGCTCGCAGTCTTTCGGCTCTATCAACGCAGATGCGGATGGCATCGTCACGCGCATCAACCCATCGGGCGTGACAGAGCGCAGCAACCTTGCCATTGATTTGGATGGCACTGTCCGGGATGACATCTTTGCGGGCGATGCCGTGACAGGATCAGCCACGGGCTTCGGCGACGGATTTCAGACCCCCGGCCCGACGTTCAATGTCGTCCTCGATGGCGGTGGGTCCTTTGTGGGCACAGTCGGGAACTAGAGCCCGCGGTGGCGCGCCGGGATGGTTGTGGGCTCGGTCGCCTTGGCCCGCCCTGCCCGGCGCAGCTGCCATTCCCGCAGCAGCGTAAACAGACCGGTCGCCACAACGATCGCAGCACCTAAAAGCGTCAGGGCATCTGGGAATGTGCCAAAGACGACAACGCCAAGGATCATCGCCACCACCAGCGATGTATAGCGAAACGGGGCAACAAACCCGATTTCGCCCACCCGCATCGAGCTGACCGAAAGGATGTAGCCCCACACCACGAAAGACGCGGCCCCGAACAGTAGCCAGAGGTTCACACCCGTGATTGGCATCCAAGTCTCTTGCACCGCACCGACGCCAGCGACCCCTGTGACAAAGACGGACGCGACGAATGACACCATCAAAGACGGGGCGGCCTTGGATAATTTGCGCGCAGCGACATCCCGGATCGTCACAAGGATCACCGTCATCACACCGTAGAGCGCGTGGATCGTAAACGCCTCAGTTCCCGGTTTGACGATCATCAAGACGCCGATGAACCCGATAAGGATTGCGGCCAGGCGCCGCCAGCCTACACGCTCTCCGAAGAACAACGCGCCTGCGAGAGTGACCGTCAGCGGCAGGGCCTGAAGGATCGCTGAGAGATCTGCGATATCCATGTTGATCAGCGCGGTCATGAAAAAGACCACGGCTGCTCCCTCGCTCGCAGAGCGAAGCAGAATCCACCCCCAATCCCGCCGCGGCATGCGCCAGATCCACTGCCCTTGATTATGCGCAAGCCACACAAGGAACACCGTCACCGCAATGCCGCGCAAGAACAGAACCTGCATCAGAGGCAGGTTTGCTCCTAAAAGCTTCATGCAGGCGTCATTGAGGGTAAAGGCCGTCATACAGCCCACCATCAAAAGCGCTCCGCGCATGTTGTCTGACATCGTCACCATACCCCAGCCCTACGCCTCTGCAGGGATGGACGCCAGCGGCATTCTTTGATTCAACGGGTCCATGAGTGCACTAACCCACCTCGTCTTTGCCGCGATGCGCAACGAAGGGCCGTTTATCCTGGAATGGGTGGCGTGGTACCGCATGCTGGGGTTTGAGGTTCTCGTCGCTCACAACGATTGTACCGATCACTCGCCAGAGCTGCTAAAATGCCTCGCCGACGCGGGCTGGATCAACGTGGTTGAACATACCCCCCGCTCCGATCAACCCCCCAAGAACTCGGCACATGCCGCGCTGAAACAGCATCCGATGACCCAGCAGGCCGATTGGCTTTTGGTATGCGATGTGGACGAGTTTCTGGTTCTCAAAACCGGAGATGGCACGATCGCCAGCTACCTCGAACACATGGGGCATGACGCGCTGGGGATCGCCTTTCATTGGCGCTGTTTCGGCAATAGCGGCTGGAAACGGTATCGCGACGGCCTGACACACCGGCAGTTCAAACGCTGCGGCGCACCCGGTTTGGCGGTGAATGGCAACATCAAAACTTTGGTGAAAAACCCAAAACAGTTTGACCGTTTTACCGATCATGCACCGATCCAGCCCGCACTGGACTGGCAGGCTCCCGAGCACCGGATCATCAATGCCTCAGGCATGGCGATTGAGAAGTTTCAGACCGGCAGACATCCTGTGCGGTTCACGGACAAAAGCCTCATCAGCCATGAGACTGCGCAGATGAACCACTATGTCATCCGCTCGGACGAGAGCTTTGACCTCAAACGCGGCACACCGTCGGCATCGGCTTTCAAGGACCGGTACACGGATCAGTTCTACCGTGCCCGCAATCGCAACGGCCACAAGGACGACAGCGCGCTGGCCTATTCCGCATGGTTTGATGCCGTCTGGGCCGAGATCACGGCCGTACCGGGCGTGATGCGACTGCACCATTTGTGCTGCATGGATTACATCGCGCGGCTTTGCGCAATGCACAAGCGTCCTGCGGAAGACGATGAGCGTTGGCAGTCCCACCAATCAGCGCTGGACGCGATCTAACCCGCTGTCCGTGCGCCCGGTCCCATAGGCCACGGCGGATTGATCTCACCAAAGCTGTAGCTGTTCTCAAAGGCAAACTCGTCCGCATACTTTCCCAGAAAGTAACTTAGAAACGTATTGAGACTTCGCCGAACCCGCAGGTCATCAGTCATGACGTGGCCCGACGCATCCAACGTCTGCACCATCAGCTCCACCCACCGCGCAGCTCCTTTGGCATCCATCAATTGATGTGCATTGTGGGTGTGGTGAAAACTGAGCCGAAAGTCCGCACCGTGATAGTACGGGCCACCGCCCATCACATCCGCCCACATGCTGGCCTGCGTCATCACATGATGTTCGACCCCGCCGACACGCTCAAACACAGAGGTGAACCACGCCTCATTCGCGAAGACCCGCGTGTAAAAGTCACCAACGATGCCTACAATTCGGTCCGCCCCAAGAACCGAAAAGAGTTGCCAAAACTGGATAGGATAGCGTTCATCTTCTGGCGCAGAAAGCGACACGATCTCGGGGATTGAACGGGCATCGTGCGGCAGCACTGATGCGGCAATCGCCGCCTTGATGTACCGACTTCGCGTCCGCACTGTCATATAGCCATTGGCAGTAGGAAATCTGGTGTCGGTCGTCACAGTCAATTCCCCAGGTCCTTTGGCAGATATGTTTTGCGATGCAGCATACTTGGCAACGTCAGGCCCGCGATCAAGCCCCGACCTATTGACAAAAAAGGCCCCCGAATTGCTCCGGGGGCCTTTGGCATTTCTTGAACAAACCGCTTAGTCGCGGCTCTCTGGCGTATCGACGATGATCTGATCGAACTCATCGCCGCCGATGAAGTCATCGCCGCGGGCATCTTCTTCGCCCACGAATTCGGCAGGAGCGGCGAGCGCTGCGGCCTGTTCGGCCTCTTCCCGCTTGGCCTCGATCACGACGTTGTCACGATCCGCGGCCACGCGGCGCACCTTCGACGTTGCCCCACCCGTACCAGCCGGGATCAGACGGCCCACGATGACGTTCTCTTTCAGGCCGACCAGGCGGTCTTTCTTGCCCTGAACAGAGGCTTCGGTCAGGACACGCGTTGTCTCCTGGAACGATGCCGCCGAGATGAACGAGCGGGTCTGCAACGACGCCTTGGTAATACCAAGCAGGATCGGGCCACCCTGTGCAGGGCGCCCGCCTTTCTTGGCCGCCTTGGCGTTGGCCTCGTCGAACTCAACCTTGTCGACATGCTCACCCTTCAGGAGCGTCGTCTCACCACTGTCGGTGATCTCCCACTTCTGCAGCATCTGACGCACGATCACCTCGATGTGCTTGTCGTTGATCTTCACGCCCTGCAGACGGTACACGTCCTGCACTTCGTCGATCATATAGTCGGCCAAGGCTTCAACACCCATGATGGCAAGGATGTCATGCGGCGCAGGGTTGCCGTCCATGATGTAGTCGCCCTTCTGGACAAAATCACCTTCCTGAACAGGAATGTGCTTGCCCTTGGGCACCATGTATTCAACCTTCACGTCGCTGTCGTCACCGGCCTCGATCGCGATGCGGCGCTTGTTCTTGTAGTCCTTGCCAAAGCGTACGTAGCCATCGATTTCGGCGATGATTGCGTGATCCTTTGGACGGCGGGCTTCGAACAGTTCGGCCACACGTGGCAGACCACCGGTGATGTCCTTGGTCTTGGCGCCTTCACGCGGAATACGCGCGATGACGTCACCAGCGGCAATCTCCTGACCGTCTTCGACAGACAGAATGGCGTCCACAGACATCGTGTAGGTGACCGGGTTGCCCGCCTCGTTGCGCACAGGCTCGCCATCGTCACCCAGAACAAGGATCTCAGGCTTGAGCTCGTTGCCCTTTGGCGCTGACCGCCAGTCCGATACGATGCGCTGGGTCATGCCCGTTGCATCGTCGGTCTCTTCGCGCACGGCGATACCGTTGATCAGGTCGACATATTTGATCTTACCGGCCTTCTCGGCGATGATTGGCAGTGTGAATGGATCCCATTCAAACAGCTTGTCGCCCCGCTCCACGCTCGCACCTTCTGCCACGAACACCTTGGTGCCGTAACCGATCTTGTGCTGCGCGCGCTCTTCACCGTTCTCGTCCATAATCGCGAGGATCATGTTCCGGCCCATGGCGATATTCTCACCATTGGCGTTCTCGAGGAGTTGTGCATTGCGGAACTCGATCTTACCGGCCTGCGACGCTTCAAGGAACGACTGCTGACCACCCTGAGCAACACCACCAATGTGGAAAGTCCGCATCGTCAGCTGCGTGCCCGGCTCACCGATGGACTGGGCTGCGATGATCCCCACAGCTTCGCCTTGGTTCACCAGCGTACCACGCGCAAGATCGCGACCGTAACACGCAGCACAGACGCCATCCTCGGCCTCACATGTCAGAGGCGAGCGAATGCGCATCTTGGTGACACCCGCAGCCTCGATTGCATCAGCCTTGCGCTCGTCGATCAACTCACCGGCCGCAACGAGAACCTCGTCCTCACCGGGGACCAGAACGTCATCGGCAGACACACGGCCCAGCACACGTTCGGACAGTGAAGCGACAACCTCACCATCGTTCACAGCCGCCTCGGCGGTGATCGCCAGCTCGGTCCCACAATCATGCTCGCGCACAATGCAGTCCTGAGCGACGTCAACCAGACGACGTGTCAGATATCCCGAGTTCGCCGTTTTCAACGCCGTATCCGACAGACCCTTACGGGCACCGTGGGTGGAGTTGAAGTACTCCAGAACGGTCAGACCTTCTTTAAAGTTCGAGATGATCGGCGTCTCAATGATCTCGCCGTTCGGCTTGGCCATCAGACCGCGCATACCGCCCAGCTGCTTCATCTGCGTGACCGAGCCACGCGCACCGGAGTGGGCCATCATGTAGACCGAGTTCGGCTCCATCTCGGACCCGTCCTCTGCCTTCTTCGCGGCAGAGATCGTGCCCATCATGGCGGCCGTGACTTTGTCGTTACACTTGGACCAGGCGTCGACAACTTTGTTGTACTTTTCGCCCTGAGTGATCAGGCCGTCCATGTACTGCTGTTCGAAGTCCTTGACCTGATCGCGCGTCTCTTCGACTTCGCTCCACTTGGCGTCTGGAATGACCATGTCATCCTTACCGAACGAAATGCCGGCCTTGAACGCTTCGCGGAAGCCCATGGTCATGATCTGATCACAGAAGATAACGGATTCCTTCTGGCCGCAATAGCGGTACACAGTGTCGATGACCTGCTGCACCTCTTTCTTGCGGAGCAGACGGTTCACGAGGCTGAACGGCGCTTTCGCATTCAAAGGCAACAACGCGCCAAGGCGCAGGCGGCCCGGGGTCGTCTCGTGACGCTCCCACACTTCCTGACCTTCATCATCGATTTGCTTGATCCGCGCGGTGATTTTAGCGTGCAGATGCACTTCACCCGCGTTCAACGCGTGCTCGACCTCTTCGATAGAGCCAAAGACCGAGCCTTCGCCCTTCATGCCTTCGCGTTCAATCGTTGTATAGTAGAGGCCCAGGATCATGTCCTGTGACGGCACAATGATCGGCGCACCGTTGGCAGGCGACAGAACGTTGTTTGTCGACATCATCAGAACGCGGGCTTCCAGCTGCGCCTCAAGGCTCAGCGGGACGTGCACAGCCATCTGGTCACCGTCGAAGTCGGCGTTGAAAGCCGAACAGACAAGCGGGTGCAGCTGGATGGCCTTGCCCTCAATCAGGACAGGCTCGAACGCCTGGATGCCTAGGCGGTGCAGCGTTGGCGCGCGGTTGAGCATGACGGGATGCTCGCGGATCACCTCATCGAGGATGTCCCACACCATCGGGTTTTCTTTTTCAACCAGCTTCTTGGCCTGCTTGACGGTGCTGGAATGCCCCTGCGCCTCAAGTTTTGAATAAATGAACGGCTTGAACAGCTCGAGCGCCATCTTCTTGGGCAGGCCGCACTGGTGCAGCTTCAATTCCGGTCCGGTCACAATCACCGAACG
>JAHDDU010000066.1 GCA_020629175.1 Flavimaricola sp.
TCAGATGTCGAGCGTATTGTCCCGCTCCCACTGGCTGAAGTGGCTGACATAGCTGTCCCATTCCTGCCCCTTCATCTTGAGGTAGGCGGCGGAGAACTCTTCACCCATCGCAGCCTTGAGCCCTTTGTCGCGGTCATAGGCACGCATCGCGTCCAGCATATTGAGCGGCAGCTTGGGCGCGCCGCGCACCTTGTGACCTTCGGCATACATGTCGATGTCATAGCGCTTGCCGGGGTCGGCCTTGCTGCGCACGCCAGAAAGGCCCGCGGCAATAATCACTGCCTGCAAAAGGTAAGGGTTTGCCGCTCCATCGGGCAGGCGCAGCTCAAACCGGCCAGGGCCGGGGACGCGGACCATGTGCGTGCGGTTGTTGCCGGTCCATGTCACGGTATTGGGCGCCCATGTTGCCCCCGACATCGTGCGCGGTGCGTTGATCCGCTTATAGCTGTTGACCGTCGGGTTGGTGATTGCGGCCAAAGCACTCGCATGCTTCATGATCCCGCCAAGGAAATGCTTGCCCTTCTCGGCCAGCCCCAGCTCGCCGGTCTGCCCTTCACCCTCACCCGCAAAAACGTTGGTCTTGGCCGCAGCCCCCGGTGCATCCCAAACGCTGATATGCGCGTGGCATCCGTTGCCCGTCAGCCCTTCGATCGGCTTGGGCATGAACGTCGCGCGGTAGCCGTGCTTTTCGGCGACTGTCTTGGTCATGAACTTAAAGAACGAATGCTTGTCAGCGGTGGCCAACGCATCGTCGAAATCCCAGTTCATTTCCCACTGGCCGTTCGCGTCCTCATGGTCATTCTGGTAGGGATTCCAGCCCATCTCGAGCATGTAGTCGCTGATCTCACGGATCACATCGAGGCGGCGCATGAACGCCTGTTGATCGTAGCAAGGCTTGGCAGCGGTATCGCTCGCATCGCTGATCGCGTCACCTTCGGGGGTCAGCAAGAAAAACTCCGCCTCGATGCCCGTTTTGACGTGCATGCCTTCTTCGGCAGCCTCTGCAATCAACCGGCGCAGCACGTTGCGTGGGGCTTGGGCCACGTCCTCGCCTTCCATCACGCAATTGGCGGGGACCCAGGCAATCTCCTTGTTCCACGGCAGGATGATCGCGGCCTCGGGGTCCGGCACTGCCAGCATGTCGGGGTGGGCAGGGGTCAGGTCAAGCCATGTGGCAAAGCCCGCAAAGCCTGCGCCTTCTTCCTGCATGTCCGCAATTGCGCGCGCCGGGACCAATTTGGCCCGCTGCCCGCCGAACAGATCGGTGAAAGAGATCATGAAGTATTTGACGCCGTTGTCTTCGGCGAATTTGGCGAGATCTGTTGCCATTGTGAGGTTCCCTGTTGTTGGAAAGAATGGGGCGCGGTCTGCAATCAGCCGCGCCCTCGTTTTGGTGTCTTAATAGCCCGAGCCGGGCTTGCCGGGGTACCAGTCCGTTCCCGCCAGCGGGATTTTGGCCATCGCCGCCGCTTCCATGGTCAACGCGACAAGGTCCTCGGGCTCGAGGTTGTGCAGATGGTTCTTGCCGCAGGCCCGCGCGATGGTTTGCGCCTCCAGCGTCATCACCTTGAGGTAGTTCTTGAGCCTGCGCCCGCCCTCAATCGGATCGAACCGGGCCATGAGATCCGGGTCTTGCGTGGTGATACCGGCAGGGTCCAACCCCTCGTGCCAATCGTCATAGGCGCCCGCGGTCGTGCCCAGCTTGTTGTACTCGGCCTCCCACTTTGGATCGTTGTCCCCCAGCGCGATCAACGCCGCCGTGCCAATGGCTACAGCATCTGCCCCCAGCGCCATCGCTTTTGCTACATCCGCGCCCGAGCGGATGCCGCCCGACAGGATCAACTGTACTTTGCGGTGCATGCCCAAGTCTTGCAGCGCCTGAACCGCAGGCCGCACGATGGCAAGCGTCGGCAGGCCCACATGTTCGATAAAGACATCCTGCGTCGCTGCCGTGCCGCCCTGCATACCGTCAAGAACAACGGCATCAGCCCCGGCCTTTACCGCCAGCGTGGTGTCATAGTACGGGCGCGCACCAGCGACCTTGACATAGATCGGCACTTTCCAGCCGGTGATTTCGCGCAGTTCGAGGATTTTGATCTCGAGGTCATCGGGCCCCGTCCAATCGGGGTGACGACAGGCCGAGCGCTGGTCGATCCCCTTGGGCAGATTGCGCATCTCGGCCACGCGGTCACTGATCTTTTGGCCGAGCAGCATACCGCCACCACCGGGCTTGGCCCCTTGGCCCACAACAATCTCGATCGCATCCGCCTTGCGCAGATCGTTTGGGTTCATCCCGTAGCGGCTGGGGAGGTACTGATACACCAGCTTGTTCGAATGCCCACGCTCCTCTGGTGTCATGCCGCCGTCACCTGTCGTCGTCGACGTACCAGCGGCTGAGGCGCCGCGCCCCAAGGCTTCTTTCGCAGGGCCGGATAAGGCGCCAAATGACATGCCCGCGATGGTGATCGGAATATCAAGCTCAATCGGATTGCTGGCGTGCAGGCCCCCGATTGTCACATTCGTCTCACACTTTTCGCGGTATCCTTCGAGTGGATAGCGCGAAATTGAGGCACCCATGAACAAAAGGTCATCGAAGGACGGCACCTTGCGTTTGGCACCGCCACCGCGAATGTCGTAAATGCCGGTGGCCGCGGCGCGGCGAATGTCGCTGTTGATGTCTTGCGTAAATGTCGCAGACTGCCTGGGCGTCGTCTGAGGGATACGCTTGGGATCGTGTTTGTTCATCGCATGGTATCCTTAATACGCGCCGGCATTGTCGACGTCGAAGTTGTACAAATTCCGCGCCGAGCCATAGCGGGTGAAATCCTTGGGATCAGCGTCAATCCCGGCTTCGTCCAACAGGCCTTGCAGCAAGGTCAGATGCTCTTCGCGCATTTCCTTCTTCTCGCAATCAGCCCCAAGGCTTTTGACGGAACCGCGCACGAAAAACCGCGCTTCATAGCAGCTGTCCCCAAGCGCATCGCCCGCGTCACCGCACACAACCAGATTGCCCGACTGGCCCATAAAGGCCGACATATGGCCGATGTTGCCCTGCACGACGATGTTCACGCCTTTCATCGAAATCCCGCAACGGGAAGAGGCGTTGCCTTTGACAACAATCATGCCGCCATGGGCCGTTGCTCCCAGATATTGGCTGGCATCACCTTCGATGATGATCTTGCCAGACATCATGTTCTCGCCCGTGCCCGGCCCGGCCGAGCCGTGAATGTTCACTGTCGCTTGTTGGTTCATGCCGCCGCAATAATAGCCGGTGGAGCCTTTCACAGTGACTTCAATCGGCGCGTCTAACCCGCAGGCAATCGCATGTGAACCGCGGGGGTTGATGATTTCCCATGCGGTCTGGTTCGTGTTCTCTGCTTGTGCATGCAGCGTTGCGTTGGTCTCGCGCAGGCCCACTTCGGTCAGGTCGATTGTCTGCATCTTAGGCAGCCTTTTCAGTTGTAGGAGCGGCGTCATGGCTCCAGAAATAGACAGTTGCAGGCTCTGGCTCCCACACGCGGGCGTCTTCGATGCCCGGCAGATCCACGAGTGCGCGATATTCGGAACCGAAGGCGACATATTGGTCCGTCTCGGCCATCACGGCGGGTTTGCAGGCGATCGGATCGCGGACAACGCCAAAGCCGTCCTTGGTGCCCACAACAAAGGTAAAGAAACCGTCCAGATCATCGAGGCTGCTTTGCAGAGCTTCGCCCAAGGTCGCGCCGTTCTGCATTTGCCATGTCAGATAGGCCGCACCCACTTCGGTGTCGTTCTCGGTTTCGATGTGGATGCCTTCGCGGCGCAATTTGCGGCGTAGTGAATTGTGGTTCGACAGCGAGCCGTTGTGCACGAGGCATTGATCATCGCCGGTGTTGAACGGATGCGCCCCCATCGTTGTCACGGCTGATTCCGTGGCCATCCGCGTGTGCCCGATTCCGTGCGAACCGCTCATCTGGCTCAGATCAAAGCGTGCGGCCACGTCTTTTGGTAGGCCGACTTCCTTATAAATCTCGAGACTTTCACCCCTGCTCATAACCCGCAGACGGCTGGAAATATCGGCCAGTGCAGAGCGCGCTGCGGCAGTCGTGCCAGCAGGAATTTCGAGCACGGCGTGCGTGCTTTTCACCTGCATCGCGACCTTGCCGCCAACAGCCTTACCGATGGCAGTATCCAGCCCCGGAAAGTCTTCGTCTGGCGCATCGGATTGCACGACCAGTTTCGTCTTACCGCTTGTTTCCCCTGGGTAAATTGCAATGCCGGCACTATCCGGACCACGGTCCGTCATGGTGATCAGCATATCCGTCAGCATCGCGCCCAGTTTGGGCTCAAGAGACGGATCTTTTAGGAAGAGGCCTACAATTCCACACATAGTGTTAACCTTTGATTGTCGAAGCTGCCCCAGACAGCGGAACGTGATTCCAACGCTAGCACCGAAAATTTCACCGCTCAACCATCAGGAAACTTTTTTTCATACCGGGCAAAAAAAGCTATGCGAATTGGACAGTTCATGCTTCATTTCCGACAGCGGGGGCAAAAAGACGCCCGCAGTGTATCCAAGAGCCGACACAGGGAGTCTCAATCGTGGAAGAACAAATCGCAGAGCTTACGGCCCGTCTGGCCGAGCTAGAGGCGGCAAGTGGGGGTGGGAGTGTCACCAACACAATGTTCGCCGAAACATTTTATTATCTCAGCATCCCGTTGATGATTATCATCCACGCGGGTTTTCTGGCATATGAGATGGGGGCCTCGCGTCTCAAGAACGTGCTCTCATCGGGCGTCAAAAACATCCTCGCCTTCGCCTTCATGATCCCAACCTTCTACTTCTTTGGATGGTGGGTCTACTGGGGCTTCCCAACAGGTATTCCCGGCGATCCGGGTCCAGCAGGCATTTCGGGCATTGAATATGCCAATGCCATCGCATGGGGCTGGGGCGAGTCCGCGCAATACATGGGGCCAAACATCGCCGATCAGGCATCGGGTGTCTTCTTTGGTGCCTTCGCATTGTTTGCCGCTACGACAGCTTCCATCATGTCCGGCGCAGTGATCGAGCGGATCCAGACAGTTGGCTTTATCATCCTGGCTGTCGTGCTGGGCTCTTTCGCTTGGGTCGTCGCGGCGGCTTGGGGCTGGCATGCCGATGGCTGGCTGGTCACGCAATGGGGCGTTCATGACTTTGGCGCAGCGGGCCTTGTGCACGCGGTTGCCGGCTTCTTTGCCCTTGGTGTTCTGATCAACCTTGGGCCACGGATCGGCAAGTTCAACTCTGATGGGTCGGCGAACCACATCCCCGGACACAATATGCCGCTGACGGTCACTGGTCTGATGCTCATCATCGTTGGTTTCTGGGGCTTCCTCATGGCCTGTGTGATTGTGCCGGGTGAAGCATGGTCCTGGTACGCGGATAAGCCGACGACGATTTACGGCACACCAATCACGCTGTCTGCGCTGTCGTTTAACATCCTGATGTCCATCGCAGGCGGTATCATCGGCGCATGGATCATGACACGTGATCCGTTTTGGATGATGTCTGGCGCTTTGGCAGGGATCATCTCCTGTGCCTCCGGCCTCGACATCTACTATCCAGCGCTTGCGTTCATCATCGCCTTCTCTGCCGGTGTGATCCTCAAGCCTGCGGCAGATGCGCTCGAGAAGATGGGCATCGATGATGCCGTGGGCGCTGTGACCGTGCACGGGACAATTGGCCTATACGGTGTCGTCATGCTCGGCATTTGGGGCGCGGGTTTCCCTGCGCTGCAGGGGGCCGCAGGCGAAGCGCCAACCATCAGTCTGATTGGTCAGATTGTTGGTGCCGTCGTCTTCTTCCTCTGTGGCTTTGTGCCAGGCTATGTGGTGTCTCTCATCCTCAAGATGATGGGTATGCTCCGCATCCGAGAGGGCGCAGAACTGGCGGGTATGGACGTCGTCAAAGTACCAAACGCCGGCTATCCCGAATGGGGCGGTGACGCACCTGTCACCCCTGCCGAATAACGATCATCAAAGGAGAAACCGATATGTTTCCATATGCAGAAGCCACCTGGGATGTCGTCGACGGGGCGATGTTCATGGGCTGGGGCAGCGCTTTGCCCGGCCTCACCACTGCCATCGCGGCCATCATCTGTGTGGTTGTGCTGGTCGTGGGCCAGGGCTCTGAGACCGCCAAAGCCAAGCGGTTCGATAAGTAAAGCAACGCAACCGTTGCAAAAGGGGAGGGGCCGTGCATCGCGCGGCCCTTTTCGTTGGAAACGCTTTCTACAGCTTTTGCCTCTAACCACGGCGGCGCAATCATGAGGCCCGCCAAATGTACGACACCGCCCCGCTCGACAGCTCTGCCATCTACCGCAGCATCTTTCACGACTGCGAGGCCTTCGTTTATCGCTGCCACAACGACACTGACTTTACGATGCAGTTCATGGACGGGCAGGTGGCTGAGATTTGCGGCTATCGCGCAGACCAGATCATCGGCAACGCCGAAGTGTCCTTTGTCGGCCTCACCCATCCTGATGATCAGCAAATGATGTTTGACGCCGTCGATGCTGCGATTGAAGCGGATAAGCCGTGGAATGTCACCTACCGGCTCATCTCGGCCAGCGGCGCGCCCGTGTGGATCAAGGAACGCGGTGCGGCCGTACGTGATGAAACCGGTAAGGTTGTCTTTCTTCAGGGGCTGATCGTGAACGCCACGGCAGAGGTCGCGCTCAGGGATCAGATCCATGACATCGAATCTAAAACCGATGCAACGAACAAGGAATTGCTTCAGCTGTCCTCGCGCATCGTCGAATCCATCCGGTCTCTCTCGTTCCTTGCCGTGAACGCCCGGATCGAAGCGGCACGCGCCGGCGACTCCGGAAGGGGATTCGCGGTAATCGCGGGCGACATCAGTGCGCTTGTGAACGATAACTCTCAGTGGATTGCGGACCTGAGCACGATATTGAGCCAACAAAAGACATGAGTCCCGAAATCTTGCTTCTCAGGAAACTTTTTTAACTAATAGTCTTGATTTTCAAAATCCCCTGTTGCTCAATCCGTTGCAACAAAACCAAACCAACGGGGATATCATGGCCATACTCTGGAGACATTCGGCGCTCGCGCATCGTCACGCTGAAATCGGCGGCGAGCTTGAGGATTGGAACGGCATGGGAACCGCCTGGTTCTATGACAACACACCCGAGCGCGCCAAGGCCGATTATGAGGCCATCCGCACCAAGGCGGGCCTCATGGATGTGTCAGGCCTGAAAAAGGTCCACGTCGTTGGCGAAGATGCCGCCTATGTGATTGACCGGGTCACCACCCGTAACGTCGAGAAAATTGGTGTCGGCCGCTCCACCTATGCCGCAATTCTGGACGAGCGTGGATTGTTCGTCGACGATTGTGTCATCTACCACCTTGCTGTGAACTCCTGGATGGTTGTCCACGGCACCGGCACGGGGATGGAGCAGCTCACCAAAGTAGCTGCGGCTAAAAACTGTTCGGTCATCATGGACGACGATCTGCACGATATGTCGTTGCAAGGGCCCGTCTCGGTCGATTTCCTTGCCAAGCACGTCGATGGCATCCGTGACCTCGCCTATTTCGGCATCATGCACACCAAGCTGTTCGGCAAAAACGTCATGATCAGCCGCACCGGCTACACCGGTGAGCGCGGGTACGAGATTTTCGTAGGCCGCAAGGACGCGGTACACGTCTGGGACAACATTCTGTCTGACGGCGCTGACATGGGCATTCGTCCAACGCAGTTCAGCACGCTCGATATGCTGCGGATTGAAAGCTATCTGCTGTTCTACCCCGGCGACAACTCTGAAACCTTCCCGTTCGAGGATGGCTCGCCCGCAGGCGATAGTCTGTGGGAGCTGGGCCTCGATTTCGTCGTCTCGCCCGGCAAAGAAGGCTTCATCGGCGCCGAGAACCACTACGCCATGGAAGGCCGCGAGCGGTTCAAGATCTACGGCGTCAAACTCTCGGACAGCATGGACCAGATGGAAATGTTCGCCCGCGTGCACGCAGATGGCAAAGATGTCGGCGTCATCACCTACGGTCTCTCGTCCGAGCTGAACAACTACTCGGTTGCCATCGCGCGACTTGACCCTTCGGTGGCCAAGCCGGGCACCAAGCTGACCGTGGTGCAACCAGACGGAACAGAGCTTGCCGCAACGGCAGAAGAGATGCCATTCTACGACAAAGACAAGTCGATCCGCACCGCTAAGGGCTGATCGACTTACAGGGCGCGTGCGGGTGGGGGTCCGCCGCGCCCAAATTTTTCTGGCCAGAGGGACCACATGTCCAAATTCGACTTTCCACCAAGTATCAAAAGCCGTCCGGTCTATGGCACACTCACAGCCCGTGAAGGCAATGGCCATTTGTTCATTGCTGATGCGCACGGCGCCGAGGCGATCCTGGATGTGGCGACACCTGAGATGATGGCAAACGCGCACATCATATACATCCCGCGCGGCGAAAGCTTTGGCGACAAACTGCGTGCGCTAAACCCCGCGCAATACTACGAGGGGCCAAGCTACGCCGCCTCTGTGACCCGCATCCAGCGGGTATTGCAGGATGCCAAGATGGGTCTGCAAGTCTACCTGACGGGGACCGAAGGCCTTATGGGGCAGGCCCAGAATGAGGCGATGCAGGCAGGCATCCCGCACACCGCAATCCAGACAGAACATCGCGGCTCTGTCGCGCGCCGGATGCAATGCGTGCATTGTAAAGGCATCACCGAAGACGTCGAAACAGATCCCTTCGTGTGCAGCCACTGCGGGCTCAACCTCTTTGTCCGCGACCATTACTCACGCCGCCTTGCCGCCTATCAGGGCGTGTGCATCGACGCCGAAGACCCGGGCAACGTGCCCGCAGCAAAGGGGATCTACGAATGAGCGCCGCCCCGCAAAAAGCCAAAGCCGGTGCCGAGCGGATTGACGTGACTGTCAGCGCCGTGGTGCCTCTGAACGATCTGGTCACACGCTTTGAATTCCAGCGCCGCGATGGCGCGGATTTCCCGCCTTTCTCTGGCGGTGCGCACACGGTGGTCGAGATGAAGGACGGCGACCGCAGCCGCCTGAACCCCTATTCGCTGATGTCAGACCCCGCCGACCTGTCGACCTATGCCATTTCCGTGCGCCGCGATGATCAGGGCAGGGGCGGATCGCTCTACATGCACAACAATGTCAGCCAGGGCGACGATATGGTCATCACCTATCCGGTGAACCTGTTCTCGCTCGACCTGCGCGCCAAAAAACACGTGTTTTTGGCCGGCGGCATCGGGATCACACCGTTCATGGCGATGATCGAACAGCTCGAGCGCTCTAACGGCAATTGGGAGCTGCATTACTCCGTCCGCTCTGCCGATCTGGGCACCTATACGGATGTGCTGACTTACAAATACCCCAACAAGGTGCACGTCTATATCGACGATCAGAACCAGGCAATTGATCTTGAAACCTTGCTCGACGGGCAGCCGCTTGGCACGCACGCTTATGTTTGTGGCCCCAAGGGGATGATCGACTGGGTGCATGCAACAGGCAGCAAAATGGGCTGGCCGGATGAGAATGTGCATTCCGAAGAATTCCTTGCCCCCGCACCCGGTGAGCCATTCGAAGTGCGCCTGTGCAAATCCGACAAAACCATCACCGTCGGCGAAAACGAAAGCCTGCTCGAAGCGATCGAGCGGGCTGGGGTCGACGCCCCGTTCCTTTGCCGTGGCGGCTCTTGTGGTCAATGCGAAACGGATGTCGTGGCCTCTGACGGTGAGTTCATCCACCGCGACCATTGGCTCGAGGAGGAGGACCACGCCTCCGGCAAAAAGATTATGCCCTGTGTGAGCCGGTTCATCGGCAAGCAGCTGGAACTTGACAGGTAACGCGATCCGCAAAACCCGCAGATCGCGCGAAAGGATACGAGAATGACAATACAGTTTAACGACGAAACCTTCCGCGAGGATTACTCCTTTCGCAACTCGCAGCGCGCGATTGACCGGTTCCCATTCCCGTTCCACGAAGACAGCTACATGTATTCCGTCAACATGGAGCAGCACCGCGGCGGTCCCAAGGGCTCGGTCTACGAAATGCGGTTTGATGTAGACGAGCACTACGTCTCGGAAATGCGCGACCGTGCGATGGTGCTGGCGGATGATCCCCTGCGCTGTCAGTCCCTGCCGCACATGACGCTGGCGGGTTGGGACCTGCTCGAGCTGATCATGGTCAGCAAGTCCGAAGACTACCCAGACCTGTTCGAGCTGCACCGCGATGGCGACACATGGCGCTGGATCAACAAGCCGATGGGTATTGATGATACCTTTACCTTCCTTGACGAAACCACGCTGCCCTACGGCCCAATGGAATACATCACCCGTCAGGCGCAGGGCGATTTCTGCGTGCTCGATCAGCGCGACGATAATCTGTGGATGGACGCCGGCATGGTCACGACACAGGCCGATTGGTCGCTCGATTTCGACATCGGCATGAACTT
>JAHDDU010000067.1 GCA_020629175.1 Flavimaricola sp.
GAGTGATCTGACTGACGGACTAACGCGCCCTCTGCACCATCCCAAATAGGTCGCGCGGATCGTCCGGGTCGGCGAGCATGTCGAGGTCTACGTATGCGCCCGTACGCTCTAGTTGATCCCGCACATAGCGCAGGGCGGAGAAATCCTCTGTCGCAAAGCCTACGCTGTCAAACAGGGTGATTTGACGGTCCGATGTGCGGCCTTGCGCCCGGCCGGTCATCACTTCCCAGAGTTCGGTTACGGGATGATCCTCGTCTAGCTGCTGAATCTCGCCCTCAATCCGCGTTTGCGGTGGGTATTCGACAAAGATGTCCGAACGCAGCAGGATATCGCGGTGTAGTTCGGTCTTGCCCGGGCAGTCGCCGCCGATGGCGTTGATGTGCTGGCCGCTGCCGACCATGTTGTCGGTCAGGATCGTGGCGTACTGCTTGTCTGCCGTGCAGGTGGTGATGATGTCGGCGCCCGCGACAGCGTCCTCCGCGGTCTTACAGGCGATCACCTCAAGGCCCGTTTCCGCCAAATTGCGGGCGGCTTTGGCCGTCGCCGCGGGGTCAATGTCATAGAGCCGCACGGTCTTGATCCCGATCACCTCTTGGAACGCCAGCGCCTGAAACTCGCATTGCGCGCCGTTGCCGATCATCGCCATGGTTTTTGCGCCCTTGGGGGCGAGGTGTTTGGCGGCCACCGCGGACGTTGCCGCGGTGCGCAGCGCCGTCAGGATCGTCATTTCTGACAGCAGCACCGGATACCCGTTATCGACCCGCGCGAGCAGGCCAAAGGCCGTCACCGTCTGAAATCCGCGTGCCATGTTGGCGGGGTGGCCGTTGACGTATTTAAAGCCATAGGTTTCGCCGTCTGACGTTGGCATCAACTCAATCACCCCTTCTTCGGAATGGGCAGCGACGCGCGGCGTTTTGTCAAACTCGGGCCAACGTTTGAAGTCAGCCTCAATATAGTCCGCAATCCCGCGGATCATCGCGGCCGGGCCAACGCTGTGAACGATCTTCATCATGTTATCGACGCTGACAAAGGGCACCATCGCCAGTTTGGAGGGGGCAAGGTTGGTCATCGGATCACCTCAATAGCTTTGTGTCGGACGGTCGAGGACTTTGCGCCCCAAAAGGCTGGCGCAGAGGTCTACCATCAGGTTGGCCGTACGGCCACGGTCGTCGAGGAAGGGGTTGAGCTCGACAATATCAAGAGACGTGGCAAGGCCACTGTCGCAGACCATTTCCATCACCAGATGCGCCTCGCGGAAGGTGGCGCCGCCGGGCACTGTCGTCCCGACGGCGGGGGCGATCGTGGGCTCGAGGAAGTCCACATCAAGACTGACGTGCAACATGCCATTGGCCGCCTGAACTTTCTCCAGGAACGCCCGGAGCGGTTTGACGATACCATGCTCATCCAAGGCGCGCATATCATAGACGGCGATATCACCTTCTCCTAGCGCCTCACGTTCTGCGGCATCGACAGACCGGATGCCCATCATGCACACATTCTCCTGTGGCACCGGGGCGGGGTTGTCGGGATAAACGCCGTCGAACCCAGGCCGCCCCACGACATAGGCCATGGGCGTGCCGTGTAGGTTGCCGCTCTCCGTGCTGTCGAGCGTGTGGTAATCGGGGTGTGCGTCGAGCCAGAGGACGAACTGTGGGCGGCCCTGCTCCTGAGCATAGCGTGCCACACCGGGCAGGGAGCCAATCGCCAGCGAATGATCTCCACCAAGGAAGATCGGGAAGCCACCGTCTTGCATCTGCGCATAGCCCGCGTCCTGGATCACATGCGCCCAGCCAACGGTATAGGCCAGATCGTGGATCACGGGGTTCGGGTGGCTGGGATTGACATCGGTCCGCCGCTCGAGGTTGCCAATGTCGGTGACCTTGTGCCCAAGCTCTTGCAGCGTCTCAACAATACCCGCCGTCCGAAAACCATCGGGCCCCATCAGGCATCCGCCAATATTTGTTCCTGTTTGAACCGGGGCCCCGATAAGGCGGCAATCTTGTGGTGTCATGGCGGTCTCCCTTCGTATCTTGGGCATTATGCAAGGAATTGACCGTCCATATAGGTGGTAAAGCCACCAAAAATTGTGCAATACTTATCAAAATGGTAAGTGTTCTGGCGAATTGCACATGACTGACATCACCCAAACCGACAAACGGCTGCTCGCGGTGTTGAAACAAGACGCGCGCGCCTCGATCACGACGCTGGCTGCCCACCTTGGCGTGTCGCGTTCCACGGCGCAGACCCGGCTTGAGCGGTTGCGGGCCACGGGCGTTATCCAGCGCTTCACCATCGACGTTGACGCAAGTGCGGAGTCTGACGTGATCCGCGCCGTCATGATGATCGAGCTTGAAGGGTCGCTCACCAATTCCGTCGTCGCCTCGCTGACGCGGATACCTGCGATCACATCGTTGCATTCGACCAATGGAAACTGGGATCTGGTGGCTCAGATCGAGACGTTTTCGCTGCCGGAATTTGACCTTGTCCTGCGCGATGTGCGTGAGATTAAAGGTGTCCTGAACAGCGAGACGAGCTTGTTGCTCAACACCGCGCAGGTCAGGCGCTGAGGGTCTGGCAGATCAGAGTTTTTAGAACATTCAGCCGTTGTTCAAAATGAGTGCGGTCCGATGCGCTGTGTTTGGCGTTGATCGCAGTAGAGTAAATAAAATCCGCCATATCACGCGCTGACATATGGTTTTGGCCAAGTGGTGCGCTGTGCGGCGTCAGCATATCCTCAAGTGCTGCGTGCCACAGCCGCTCGCCTTCTGCCAATTCATTCTGTGCCACGGTATTCAGCCCATCCACCAGATCAGCGCTGTCGGGGGCTGCGCAGATCAGATCATACCAATGCAGAGGGCCTGCTTCAAAGAATGCGTCGAGTTTTGAGGGCAGGTCCGTCGCACTGCCAACCTGCGCTGTCATTTGCGCGATGCGTGAGAATGTCAGTTGCCGAACACAGGCCCGCAGGACATCGTCCTTATTCTCGAACCGATTATACAGCGTCTGACGCGAGACGCCCGCAGCCTCGGCAATATCGCCCATTGTCGATTTGCGCGTTCCATATCGCGAAAACACGCCAAAGGCCGCAGTGATGATCGGATCGTCTAAACTCATACTTGCTACATTTACATCTTGCGTCCATTTGTCAACTTTGACATAGTGAGGGAAATTGTAAAAGTGTAAATACACATCAACAGGAGCCCCCGATGAAGTTGACCGTGAATGACACCGAACATGAGGTGGACGTTGATCCTGCCATGCCGCTGCTCTGGGTTTTGCGGGATGAACTGGGGATCACTGGTCCGAAATACGGATGTGGTATTGCGCAATGCGGGGCCTGCACGGTGCATATTGATGGTCAGGCGGTGCGGTCCTGTCAGGTGGCCATCGGGGATCTTGTCGGAGACGTGACCACCATCGAAGGGCTCGGCACGCCTGATCTGCGTCACGCGGTGCAAGAGGCGTGGATCGAAGGGCAGGTGGCGCAATGCGGCTATTGCCAGTCGGGGCAGATCATGCAGGCGGCCTCGCTTTTGGAAACCAACCCCGCGCCAACAGATGACGATATCGACCGCGCCATGTCAGGCAATCTGTGCCGCTGTGGCACGTATCCCCGTATCCGCGCTGCCATCCACAGCGCCGCCGCCAAGCTGCAGGAGGGCTGATCCATGGGCAAGCTCAAGACATTTACCCGCCGCGCCTTTCTTGTTGGCTCTGCTACCATCGCGGGCGGCGTGGCCTTTGGCACCTATCTCGTCAAGCGCGACCCTGATAACCCGCTCGCCGTGTCCTTGGCCGAGGGCGAAGCCACCTTCAACCCTTGGGTTTTGATTGATGCCGAGAGGATAACGCTGATCGCCCCGCACGGAGATAGCGGGCAAGGTGTCCTCTCCACCCAAGCGGCGCTGATTGCCGAAGAGATGGACCTCGGTTGGGGCGACTTTGAGGTGAGTTTTGGCGTGCCCTCAGGTGCCTACTGGAACCGGGCGCTGGCCGCCGATGGCGTACCGTTCATGCCAACGGACGAAAGTTTTGCCGCCAACACGGCCCGCTCTGCGATGAACAGCGTGGCCAAGGTTGTGGGCATTCAGGGCACCGGTGGATCGTCCTCCATGCCCGACAGTTATGTAAAACTGCGCGAGGCGGGTGCGATGGCCCGCGAAACGCTGAAACTTGCGGCAAGCCAGCGCAGCGGCGTGCCCGTGGCAGAGTTAGGCACACAGGCAGGCGCCGTGGTGTTGCCGGACGGCACGTCGATCCCCTACACCGACCTCGCCGCAGAGGCCTCCACGCTCGAGCCCGTCGAAGGCACTGCCTTGCGTGATCTATCAAGCTGGACATTGCTCGGTGCGCCGATGGAGCGTTTGGACATCGTCGCCAAATCCACCGGCACGCAAGACTACGGCATCGACCTCGTTGTTGACGGCATGGTGCATGCCAGCGTCTGCCTCAACCCCGCCAAAGGCGCGCCGCTCATTGGCTATGACGCCGAGGACGCCCTCGCCATGCCCGGCGTGCAGAAGGTGGTTGAAGTGACTGGCGGTGTTGCCGTCATAGCGTCAAACACGTGGTACGCGATCCAAGGGGCGATGGCCGTGGATTGCCAATGGGGTGAGGCGGACTACCCAGCCGAACAGGCAGATCATTGGGCGGCTCTTGAGGCCGCCTTCACTGAGGACGCGCTTGATCAGGAGTGGCGCAACGATGGGGATGTGGAGGCCGCGCTGGACGCGGGCGATGTCATCGAAGCCGAATACCGCATGCCATACGTCGCCCATCAGCCGCTGGAGCCGCTGAACGCCATTGTCCGCGTGACAGACGCGCAGGTTGAGGTCTGGACCGGCCACCAGCTGCCCCGCTTTTTGCAGCAGGTTGTTGCAGGCGTGACAGGCCATGACACGGATGACGTGATTTTTCACAACCAGTTCATGGGCGGCAGCTTTGGCCACAGGCTGGAGTTCGAACATCTCAAACAGGCCGCAGAGATCGCCAATCAAATGCGCGGCACGCCCGTCAAGCTCACTTACTCACGCGAAGAAGACTTCTCGCAAGACTTCACGCGTCACATCGCTATGGGCCGGGGCCGAGCCTCCGTCTCTGGCGGGCAAGTGACAGGGATAGACCTTGGCGTGGCATCGCCCTCCGTCGTCGCCTCACAGATGAGCCGGATGGGCCTGTCCGTCCCGGGTCCTGACAGCCAGATCGTCGCGGGCGCGTGGAACAATCCATACAGCCTGCCGAACTACCGGATGCGCGGCTACCGAGCTGAAGGGCTTGCGCCAACCTCGTCCTGGCGCGCAGTTGGGGCCAACAATGGCGGCTTCGCCTTTGATTGCCTGCTGGACGAGGCGATCCACGCGGCAGGAGCCGATCCGTTGGCAGAACGCATCCGCCTGATGGAACATGATGTCTCGCGCAAGGTGTTGGAGGCCGTGGGCGAGATGTCCTCCTGGGGCGGCGAGCTGCCCGCCAACCGGGCCCGTGGCATAGCCTTTGTCGAGAGCTTTGGTGTTCCCGTGGCCGAGGTTGTCGAAGTTGAACAAACCGACGCGGGCATCGCGATCCGTGACGTCTGGGTTGCCTGCGATGTTGGCCGCGTACTGGACCCGGTGAACTTTGAAAATCTTGTTCAGGGCGGCGTGATCTTTGGCCTTGGCCACGCGATCAACTGCGAGATCACCTACGCGGGTGGCCGGGCCGAGCAGTCCAATTACCACGCGCACGAGGGCATGCGGATGTACCAAACGCCCGCCATCCACGTGCGGGGCCTTGAGAATGGCGAGCATGTTCGCGGCATTGGAGAGCCTCCAACGCCCTGCGCGCCGCCCGCGCTTGCCAATGCGATCTTTGCGCTCACCGGGCAACGCTTGCGTGAAATGCCGTTCAACAAATTCATCGATTTTGTGTGAGGCACCCAATGTTGAAACACGCCGCAATCGCCGCCCTGCTGGCCGCACCCGCTTTGGCCGAAGAAACCGAATTCGTCATCCCCGAGGGCGTCACCCTAGAGGAAGGGCTCGCCGCATGGGATCGGATCTACGAAGTCACCTCCCATCCGCGCTGCTCCAACTGTCACGTAGGGGCTGACAACGTGCCAATGTGGTCAGGCCCCAGCTATGGGGATACCGCGCGCCCACACGGGATGAACATCAACGCAGGCGACAGTCGGGTCGGGGCAGAATACGTGCAATGCAGCACCTGCCACGCCTACCGCGAATTTGCCCCCGCTGACACCACACCCCATGCCGCGCCACAAGTGGCCGCCGACTGGCGGCTCGCCCCGGTCGAGGCGGAATGGTTCGGCAAAGCAAGCCGAGAGATCTGCACCCAGCTGCGCGATCCTGCCCGAAACGGCGGACGCGGGTTTGAGGATATCGCGGTCCATTTGGGCCACGACGTCATCCTGCACTGGGCCTGGAACCCCGGTCCAGGGCGGCAACCTGCGCCCTACAGCCTCGAAGAACACACCCAAGACGTCCTGATTTGGGGTGCCGCCGGAATGCCTTGTGAAGGAGATAGCTGATGGCCCCCTTTGGTACGCTCAAGGCCGCAGGTCAATTCCTGTTCCTCTCCGGCATCCTGCACATTCCTGCTCTCTTTCTGTCGGGCTTTGCCCCGGTCGGATGGTTCATGATGGGCGTGGCAGTTTTCTACATCGCGGTGTCAGCTGGCCTGACGCGCGGGCTGCGCTGGCTGGGTTACGTGGCGTTTGTGTGCATGTTGGGCGGTATGGCGGGCGCTTATATGCAGGTTGGCACGATCCCTGTCCCGGATTGGCTCATCTGGACCATCATTGCGGTGGATGCGCTGGTTCTGATCAACCTTTTTGTGGCCCTGTGGCGGCCGAAAGATAGCGCTATCATTTGACCTTTCTCAGCGCTTCGCGCATGGTCTCAAAAATGGGACTTGGGAGGTTTCGTGGGTCGACTTTCGGGCAAACGCGCGCTGATTACAGCTGCGGGGCAGGGCATCGGCCGGGCCACCGCGATTGCTATGGCAGAGGCGGGTGCCGAGGTCTTTGCAACCGATCTCGACGCGGGCCTTCTTGAAGGGCTGCCTGGCGAGACCTTCGCCCTCGATGTGCGCGATGACGCCAGTGTGCCGGCAGGGGTGGAACGGGCTAAGCCAGATATTCTGTTCAACTGCGCGGGCTTTGTGCACAACGGCACGGTGCTTGAGGCCACAGACGCCGAATGGGCTATGGCGATGGACCTTAACGTAGCCTCAATGTTCCGAACCATCCGCGCGGCACTGCCTGGCATGCTGGAACGCGGGCAGGGGTCCATCATCAATATGTCGTCCGCGGCGTCATCGATCATCGGGGCGCCCAACCGCTTTATCTATGGTACGACAAAGGCCGCAGTGATTGGCCTGACGAAATCGGTTGCTGCCGACTACATAACGCAAGGCATCCGTTGCAACGCGATCTGCCCCGGTACGGTGGACAGCCCGTCGCTACATGACCGGCTGCGCGCGACCGGCGACTACGAAACCGCCAAGGCCGCGTTCATTGCCCGGCAAAAGATGGGCCGGATCGGCAAGCCCGAGGAAATTGCGGCTCTGGCGGTTTATCTTGCATCTGACGACAGCGCCTTTACCACAGGCCAGACCCATATCATTGACGGCGGCTGGTCCGGCTAGCCGCAAGAGGAAACACCAATGTCTGACAAGACGCCCAAGCTGCGCTCGCGGCAATGGTTCAACAACCCTGCGAACCCGGAGATGACAGCGCTCTATCTGGAACGCTATCTGAACTACGGTCTGACGCGGGAAGAGCTTCAGTCAGACAAACCCATCATCGGGATCGCCCAAACCGGCAGTGACTTGTCTCCGTGCAACCGGCATCACCTCGAGCTCGCCAAACGGGTGCGCGACGGCGTGATTGCAGCAGGCGGCACCGTTATGGAATTCCCGGTCCATCCCATTCAGGAGACGGGCAAACGCCCCACCGCATCGCTCGATCGCAACCTCGCCTATCTCAGCCTTGTGGAAAGCCTGCACGGCTATCCGCTGGATGGTGTCGTCCTCACCATTGGCTGCGACAAGACAACGCCTGCGATGCTCATGGCGGCAGCAACGGTCAACATCCCCGCAATCGCTCTGTCCGTGGGCCCGATGCTGAACGGCTGGTTCAATGGCAAGCGTGCGGGTTCTGGCAGCGTCGTCTGGGAGGCACGCAAATTGCTGGCCGCGGGCGAGATCGACGATGAAGGCTTTATGGAGCTCGTCGCCGCATCCGCCCCATCGGTGGGCTATTGCAACACGATGGGCACCGCCTCGACGATGAATTCGCTGGCCGAAGCGCTTGGCATGCAGTTGCCCGGCTCGGCCGCCATTCCGGCACCTTACCGCGAACGCGGCGGGATCAGCTATGAGACGGGCAAACGCATCGTACAGATGGTGCATGAGGAGATGCGCCCGTCCGACATCATGACCCGCGAGGCGTTTGAAAATGCCATCGTCGTTAACTCGGCGCTGGGTGGCTCCACCAACGCACCAATCCATCTCAACGGTGTGGCACGTCACCTTGGGGTGCCTTTGGCCAATGATGACTGGCACGCCATTGGACACAAGGTCCCGCTTTTGGCGAACCTTCAGCCCGCGGGCGACTATCTGGGAGAGGATTATCACCGGGCGGGTGGCCTTCCCGCTGTGATCGGCGAGTTGATCCGCGCAGACCTTCTGCCGCATCCTGATGTGATGACGGTCAACGGCCAAACGCTGCGCGAGAACTGTGCCGAAGTCGTCGCCTCAAACGACGATGTGCTGCGCCCCGTGTCAAACCCCCTCGTCAAAGATGCGGGGTTCATCAACCTGACGGGCAATCTGTTTGACAGCGCGATCATGAAAACCTCGGTCATTTCGCCAGAGTTTCGCGCGCGCTACCTCGAAAACCCCGGCGATCCAAACGCGTTTGAAGGCCGTGCCATCGTGTTTGACGGTCCAGAGGATTTTCATGCGCGGATTGATGACCCGGCGCTCGAAGTTGATGCCAATTGCATCCTGATCATGCGTGGGGCGGGGCCAAAGGGCTACCCCGGTGCTGCCGAGGTCGTGAATATGCGGCCCCCGTCCTATGTGCTCAAGCAAGGGGTGAATGCCTTGCCCTGCATTGGCGACGGGCGGCAATCGGGCACCTCAGGCAGCCCGTCGATCCTCAACGCCTCGCCCGAGGCTGCGGATGGTGGCGGATTGGCCCTCGTCCAGACGGGCGACATGATCCGCATTGACCTGAACGCTTGCACCGCGAATATGGATGTGGATGCAGACACATTGGCCAAACGCGCAGCAAGCCTGCCCAACGGGGCCATGGCCTCGCCGCCAAACCACACACCCTGGCAAGAAATTTTCCGCGACCGCGTCGAGCCGCTCAGTAAGGGGATGACCCTCAAAGGGGCCGATGCCTATCAGGACATTGCCCGCAAATATACGCCACGCGACAACCATTAGAGGCCAGATATGAAACTCCTGCGCTACGGTGATGCCGGATCCGAAAAGCCCGGCTTGATGGATGCGGATGGCACGCTCCGCGATCTTTCGGCCCATGTTGATGACATCACCGGTGCCGCGCTGGATGAGGCGACGCTCACCCGGCTGCGCGCGCTGGATCCTGCGACCCTGCCAGCGGTGGCTGGCAACCCCCGGATCGGCGCCTGCGTGGGCAACATAGGCAAGTTTCTCTGCATCGGGCTAAACTACTCCGATCACGCGGCAGAGGCCGGGATGGCCATCCCAGAACATCCCATTCTGTTCTTTAAGGCCAACTCCGCCATCGTCGGCCCCAACGACGACGTCGTCTTGCCGCGCGGGTCGACCAAGACCGATTGGGAGGTCGAGCTGGGCGTCGTGATCGGGACGGCTGCGAAATACGTGAGCGAGGAAGGCGCGCTGAACCATGTCGCTGGTTATTGCATCGTCAATGACGTGTCCGAGCGACACTTCCAGACGCAATTGACCGGTCAGTGGACCAAGGGCAAATCCTGCGACACCTTCGGCCCCACAGGCCCTTGGCTCGTGACCAAAGACGAGGTGCCGGATCCGCAGGCCCTGTCAATGTCTTGCGATGTGAACGGGCAGCGCATGCAGTCGGGCACGACCTCGACCATGATCTTCACCGTTGCTCAGATCATCAGCCATTTGTCGCAACTCATGACGCTCCATCCCGGTGATGTGATCAGCACGGGCACACCCCCCGGTGTTGGCATGGGGATCAAGCCAGAGCCTGTGTTCCTCAAACCCGGTGACACCATGACGCTTGAGATCCAAGGCCTAGGCCAGCAAACCCAAAGGGTTGTGGCCGACGACTGAAAGTGCGGAG
>JAHDDU010000068.1 GCA_020629175.1 Flavimaricola sp.
TCAAACATCCAACTCCTCAACAAACTGCGCATTCTGTTGGATATACTGAAACCGCAGCTCCGGTTTCTTGCCCATCAGCCGCTCGACCAGATCGGCTGTCTCCCCCGGCACGTCATCGTCCAGTGACACGCGGATGAGTTTGCGCGAGGCGGGGTCCATCGTGGTCTCTTTGAGGTCTTTGGCGTCCATCTCGCCCAGCCCCTTGAACCGCTGCACGTCGATCTTGCCCTTACCGCCGAGGCCTTTTTCCAGCCATGCGTCCTTTTCCGCGTCGGACGCCACGTAGAGCCGTTCGGCCCCTTGGGTCAGGCGATAGAGCGGCGGGCAGGCGAGGTAGAGGTGGCCTGCGTCAATGAGCGGGCGCATCTGGGTAAAGAAGAACGTCATCAAGAGCGACGCGATATGCGCGCCATCGACGTCGGCGTCTGTCATGATGATGATCTTGTCATAACGCAGATCATCAAGGTTGAATTTGGTGCCCATGCCGACACCAAGTGCCTCACAAAGGTCGCTGATTTCGGCGTTGGTGGAGAGCTTGTTAGAGGCAGCGCCCAACACGTTGAGGATTTTACCCTTAAGCGGCAGCAACGCCTGCGTGTTCCGATCCCGCGCCCCTTTGCCCGAGCCACCGGCGGAGTCACCCTCCACGATAAACAGTTCCGTCCCCTCGCGGGATTTGGAGGTGCAATCGGTCAGTTTGCCCGGCAAGCGCAGCTTCTTCGTGGCTGACTTGCGGGCGGTTTCCTTCTCTTGACGGCGGCGTAGCCGTTCCTCGGCGCGCAGGACGAGGAAATCGAGGATCGCGCCTGCAGCTTTGGTATCGGCGGCGAGCCAGTTGTCGAAATGGTCGCGCACCGACCCTTCGGTCATCTTCTGCGCGGCCTCCGTCGACAGGCGGTCCTTGGTCTGGCCCACAAAGGCAGGTTCGCGGATGAAACAGGACACCAACGCACAGCCGCCCGAGATCAGATCCTCGCGGGTGATTTGCGCGGCCTTTTTGTTGGCGGAGAGTTCGCCATAGGCTTTGATCCCTTTCAGGATCGCCGCCCAAAAGCCCGCGACGTGGGTGCCGCCCTCGGGCGTGGGCACGGTGTTACAATAGGACTGGATGAATCCATCGCGCGACGGCGTCCAGTTGATTGCCCATTCGACCTTGCCCGGCTCGCCGAACTTGGATTTGAAATCGACCGTGCCTGAAAATGGCCGCTCCGAATAGGTGGTGGCATTGCCGAGCGTTTCAGCCAGATAGTCCGACAGGCCACCGGGGAAGTGGAACGTGGCCTCTGTGGGGGTCTCGCCATCCTCGATCGCCGATTTCCATCGGATTTCAACGCCGGAGAACAGATACGCCTTGGACCGGATGGAGGCAAAGAGGCGGGCAGGCTTGAACCGGTGCTTGCCAAAGATTTGCTCATCCGCGTGGAAGGTCACTGTCGTGCCACGTCGGTTGGGGGCCGCACCCACTTTCTCCACCGGCCCCAAGGGGATGCCGCGAGAGAAGCGCTGCTCGTACAGCTCTTTGTTCTTGGCGACCTGCACAACCATGCTGTCGGACAGTGCGTTGACAACAGAGGCGCCCACACCGTGCAAACCGCCGGAGGTCTCATAGGCCTTCCCGCTGAATTTGCCACCCGCGTGCAGGGTGCAAAGGATCACCTCGAGCGCGGATTTGTCTGGGAACTTGGGGTGCGGATCGATCGGAATGCCGCGGCCGTTGTCGCGGATGGTGATAGCGTAATCGGCATGCAGCTCAACCTCGATCCGGTTGGCGTGGCCCGCGACAGCCTCGTCCATCGAGTTATCAAGGACCTCGGCCACAAGGTGGTGCAGCGCGCGTTCATCCGTGCCGCCGATATACATGCCGGGGCGCAGGCGAACAGGCTCAAGCCCCTCTAGCACTTCGATAGAGGAGGCGTCGTAGTCGTTGGACTCAGGTGTCCCACCAAAGAGATCGTCGGCCATGCTGCTGCTCATCCATTGATTATTTGATGCGCATTTTGTCATCTCCGCGGGGGCGGGGCAATGTGGAAGCTGTGGATGGATCGCTCTATGATGGAGCATGAAAGGAGAATTGGATGCGCGTATTATTCACCGGGGGCGCCGGCAAGGCGGGCCGTCATGTCATTCCCTATCTCATGGAGCGCGGGATGCAGGTCACCAACGCGGATTTGGTCCCGTTGGACGTGCCGGGTGTCGACAATTTGCAGGTCGAGCTGACCGACAGCGGCGAGGTCTTCAACGCACTGTCGTCCTATGCAAACTTCAGCGAGTTGGAGCCGGGCACTGGTGTTCCCCGATACGATGCGGTTGTGCATTTTGCCGCCATCGCGCGTATCCTGCTGCGACCAGACAACGAGACTTTTCGCATCAATACTATGAGCACTTACAACGTCTTGGAAGCCGCTCTTAAACTTGGCATCCCAAAGGTGATCTTCGCGTCGAGCGAGACGGCCTACGGCATTTGTTTTGCGGATGGCGAGATACTCCCCAGCTATGTCCCTGTGGATGAAGACCACCCGACCGTCCCGCATGACAGCTATGCGATGAGCAAGATTGCAGGTGAGGCTTGCGCGCGGTCTTTTCAGGCGCGGTTTGGTGCGGATGTCTATGGGCTGCGGATTAACAACGTCATTGAACCGCATGAATACGAAGAGAATTTTCCAGACTACATTGCCAATCCGGACCTGAGGCGGCGCAACATCTTTGGCTACATAGATGCCCGCGATTTGGGGCAAATGGTGGAGTGTTGCCTGCGCACTGATGGGTTGGGGTATCAGGTTTTTAATGTTGCAAATGAGGACACGTCGGTTGCGCTGACCTCACAAGAGATTTGCGATCGTTACTATCCGGGCGTGGAGCAACGCAAACAGCTGCAGGGCTTTGAAACATTCTACTCGATTGAGAAAGCCAAACGCATGGTGGGATTTGAGCCCCGCTTTGGGTGGCGACAGGAGGTTTGGGCGCGATGAGCTTTGCCAGCTTTGACTTGGCGGCGTTTGAAGCCTCTTCGGGCGCAGACCGACGCGCGTTGGCGCAGTCTTTGGATGAGATTTGTCGGACGTCCGGCTTTCTGGTGTTGCGCGGGCATGGCGTATCTCCGTCAGTGATCGCGGATGTTTGGGCAGCTGCCGCAGATTTCTTTGCGCAAGACATGGCCGCCAAGGCGAAAGTTGCGGCGCCTTATGCGGGCTATCCCTATGGCTGGATGGGGCCGGATACCGAGGCACTCGCCAAATCGAAGGGCGTCGATACTCCTCCAGATTTGAAGGAAAGCTTCAACGGAGGGCCGCTGGCCGTTCCGGACGGGATAAGTGACCCGGACGCGCATGCGTTTTGTTATCAGCCGACGCTGTGGCCCGATCTGCCTAGTTTTCGTTCGGCATGGGAGGCTTACTACCGGGCAATGGAGGATCTGGCAGCCCGGGTCATGCGCGCCTTTGCTGCGAGTTTATCTTTAGATGACAATGTGTTTGATGATGTACTTGATGCGCCTGTTTCCGCCCTCCGCGCCCTGCATTATCCCGCCACAATGGGTGTGGCACTCGAAAATCAGCAACGTGCGGGGGCGCATACGGACTATGGGTCACTGACGATCCTGCTGCCGCAACCGGGCAGCCGCGGGCTTGAGATTATGTCGCCCGAAGGGGATTGGATAGAGGTGCCGGCACCCGAGAACGCCTTTGTCATCAACATTGGCGATCTTATGGCGCGGTGGACCAATGACCGTTGGGTCAGCACGTTGCACCGGGTCGTCGCGCACCCGCACCAACCTGCGCGCCAGTCGCTCGCGTATTTTCATCAGCCGAATTGGGAGGCGGTCATTACGCCGCTGGACGGTTCAGACGCTTATCTGCCCGTCAAATCCGGGCCGTATCTGATGGAAAAGTTCCGCTCGACCCATTAGCCAAACGCGATGCCGCCCATCAACCGGTTGAGCGGTGTGGCCTGTGCGAAAGCGTCGAGGAGCGCGTCGCTCAGCGGCTTGTCGGGTGTGATGGGTTTGGACATGACCATCGATTTGCGGCGCAAAAGCTCTTCCAGTGGGTGATCTGCATCCCATGGTTTGGGAACGCGTTTCAGCTCGGGCTCGTGCCAATGGTCAAAGCCGTGGGTTTTGAGGCCTGCTACGATGCCGCCAATCCGTTCGGCATCAAGGTCGACCATCTTGCGCCAATCGGTCAACACATCCTTGTCGAGGCCCATCATGCCTGCGGCGGCAACAGCGCCACCCGGATCAATCCCAAAGAAATAGGCGGGTTCTGCGCGGCCGCCTGTACGCACGGTCCACATCATGTGCAGATGGGTCTTGTAAGGTGTCTTGTCCTTGGAGAACCGAACATCGCGGTGCTGGCGAAACAGCTTGGGTTTGACTGGGTCGCCACTTAGCTCTGCAAGGGCTGGGGCCAGATCATCCAGCAAGGCCAGTGCAGGGGCTTTCAGCTTTGCGGCAAAGTCGTCTTTGTGGTCTTCCCACCATGTCTTTTCGTTGTTTTGTGCAAGTTGCCGCAAAAAGGCTTGTGCGTCTTTGATGAGAGTGTCGGGCATGAGACCTCCTCTTGTCTTGCCTCAGGATATGGCGCGCACTGCATGGCTGTCCAATAGCAGTTGCCACAGCAGCGTTGCGTCCATACACCTCACATATGGCGACAAACGAGACATCCTATGCCGCGCACACGCGCGCGCTCTTGCGGCTTGGCCTGCCATTGGTGGGCAGCAGTGTCGCGGGCTTTCTCATTCATATGACAGACACCGTCATGTTGGGCTGGTACGATGTGACGGCTTTGGCCGCAGCGGTCATCGCCACCAGCATTTGGTTCATCATTTTTGTGGTCGGAGCGGGTTTTGGCAACGCGCTCTTGCCCTTGGTCGCCGAAGCGGTTGAGCAAGGGGACATGATCCGCGCGCGGCGTGTGACGCGCATGGCGCTTTGGTGGTCCGCGATCTACGGCGTCCTGGGTGTTGCGGCGATGTGGTGGTCTGAGGCGCTCCTGCTGGCCATCGGGCAAACCGAAGTGATCGCAGCCGAGGGGCAGAAGTATCTGCGGATTGCCAGCTGGGGGCTCTTTCCGGCGATGGGGGCAAACGCGCTGCGGTGCTACCTTTCAGCGCAAAACCTGACGGCCGTGCAGTTGTGGATCACGCTCGTGGCCTTGGTGATGAACGCGCTCGTGAATTACATGCTGATCTTTGGGGCCTGGGGCGCGCCCGAGCTTGGGATTGAAGGGGCGGCCATCGCCTCGGTGTTCACGGTGGCGCTACAGGTCATAGTGCTTGGCCTCTACGCGCAGTGGAAATTGCCCGAGGTCGCATTGTTTCAACGAATTTGGCGCACCGATCCGGATGCCTTCAAAGAAGTGTTCAAACTTGGCCTACCGATCGGCCTGACATCCTTTGCCGAGGGCGGGCTTTTTGCGGCGTCGTCTATTATGATGGGCTGGATTGGAGAGCTTGAGTTGGCGGCCCATGGAGCGGCACTGCAGCTCACGGCGCTGATGTTCATGTTCCACGTGGGCATGTCGCAGGCGGCCACCGTTCGAGCAGGCAACGCATTCGCGCACCGGGACGAGCGGCAGCTCCGGCAGATCTCCCTCACAGCCATCGGCATTGCGATCTTCTTTGGCATTCTGGTCGTGGCGATTTTCGTAACGATCCCGGGACCTTTGGTGTCACTCTTTATCGACCCGGACGAACCGGCCCGGGATGTTGTGATCCAGATCGGGATTGGGCTTATGATTGTGGCAGCACTCTTCCAGTTTGTGGACAGCGCGCAGATCATTGCGCTGTCGCTGTTGCGCGGCGTGCAGGACACGACGGTGCCGATGTGGCTTGCGATGATCAGTTATTGGGTGATTGGCGTGCCTGCCAGCTATGTGCTGACCTTTACCTGGGGGCTAGGTCCTGTCGGGCTCTGGCTTGGGCTGAGCGTTGGGCTGGGCATGGCGGCGCTGCTGCTGGGTTGGCGGTTTTGGGGCCATTCCGTGCGGATCGCGCGGGCCACTTAATCCTTTGTCTTCGCCTGTTTCATGATCCGATCCGCCTTTTTGCGGACAAGAATCGCACGCAGGTCGTGCATGGCCAATAAGAGATCATCCGTGACCTCTTCGAGTTGCTCAGGCGTCGCCTTCGATTGCACCCATTGCGTCGTCAGATTCATGTGATCGACCGCGCGGTGAATGTCGTCGATATCGCGCCGCGCCAATTTCGCGACCCTCTCCTCCATCCACGCCTTGATCGTGTCCATGTCCTCCTCAGACAAAGTGCGATCACCTTGCGCGCGAATCTCTCCGTTGCGGGTGTTGACGACAGCGATCTGATCCATGTCGATCCGACGTTGCCGGTTCTCGGTATCAACGCGAAAGACCACGGCCCCGTTCTCGCGCACGCGAAAGTAGTAGTCAGGCAGCTCGTCACTCATTTAACCGGCCTTCTCGCTAAGGTTGCGCTCAGAGGTTAGCAGGCTGCTCCACTCCTGACCAGTCTCAGCGCAACCCGGCGCAGAAGGTTTGGATGCGTTCGCAAGCAGCCGTGAGAGCAGCGTCGGACGTAGCATAGCTGACCCGAAAGTTGGGAGAAACGCCGAAGGCAGCGCCAAAGACGACGGCAACGCCGGTTTCGTCCAGCAATGCTGTCGCGAAGGTCTCGTCATCGGTGATCAACGTGCCGCCTTCGCTGGTTTTGCCGATGCAGCCCGAGATGTCAGGGTAGACGTAGAAGGCCCCTTCCGGTCGCGGGCAGGTGATGCCAGCGCATTGGTTCAGCATGGACACAACCAGATCACGGCGGCCCTGAAACAGCTTTTTGTTGTCTTCCAGATAGTCTTGTGGGCCGTTCAGCGCCTCGACCGCGGCATATTGGCTGATCGAACAGGGGTTCGATGTGCTTTGCGATTGGACCTTGCGCATCGCCTTGATCAACTGCGCCGGGCCTGCGGCATAGCCGATGCGCCAGCCTGTCATAGCATAGGCCTTGGATACGCCATTGACGGTCAGGGTGCGATCAATGAGTGCCGGTTCTACCTCTGCTGGGGTGGCGAATGTAAAATCGTCAAAGACCAAATGCTCGTACATATCGTCGGTCAGCACCCAAACATGAGGATGGCGCAGCAGCACATCGGTCAGCTCTTTCAGCTCGGCTGCAGAATAACCAGCCCCCGTGGGGTTCGACGGGGAGTTGAACAGAAACCACTTTGTCTTGGGCGTGATAGCCGCCTCAAGCTGGGCTGCGGTCATCTTAAAGCTGTTGTCGATGCTGCACTCAACGCAAACCGGCTCGCCTCCGGCGAGGAGAACCATGTCCGGGTAGCTGACCCAATAGGGGGCAGGGATGATGACCTCATCGCCCGGGTTCAATGTGGCCATGAAGGCGTTATAGAGCACCTGTTTGCCGCCGGTGCCGACAGTGACCTGATCCTGCGCGTAGGTCAGCCCATTCTCGCGCGCGAATTTGGCGCAGATCGCTGCTTTCAACTCGGGGATGCCGTCAACGGCGGTGTATTTGGTCTTGCCGCTGTCGATGGCGGCCTTTGCAGCCGCTTTGATGTTCTCAGGCGTGTCAAAATCCGGCTCTCCGGCCCCCAGTCCGATGACATCGCGCCCCTCCGCCTTTAGCTCGGCCGCGCGGGTCGTCACGGCGATGGTGGGCGACGGTTTGACGCGGTCCAGAGTTTTGGAAAGGAATGACATAGCCCGGGTCCCCCGCTGGCAATTTGCAGACCCTCGTGTCATATGGCGGGGGCACAAAGTGATCAAGCACTGAGGAGACGCACATGTCTGACGACACCAATTGGTATTCCGAAGACGCTGCAACCTTTGGCGATCGCCTCGCGACTGCGCGGGATAGCGCTGGATTGTCGCAAAAGGCGATGGCGGAGCGGATCGGCGTCAAATTGGGCACCTATCGCAACTGGGAAGATGACGCGTCAGAGCCTCGGGCGAACCGCCTTACGCTTCTGGCCGGGATGCTGGGCGTGTCGGTACGCTGGTTGTTGACCGGGGAGGGCGAAGGACCGGACCTAGATGAAGAGGGCGAGGTTTCGGCAGACGTCAAAACTCTGCTCGCGCAAATCCGCGATGTGCGTGTTGATATGCAGAAAGCGACGGCCAAGCTCGGCCAGCTGGAAAAGAAACTCCGCAAGACCTTGCAGGCCGAAGCATGAGCGAACCGCGCGACGTGAAGATCAAACGCCTCGCCATGCGGTCTATGCGGCGTGGCATCAAAGAGATGGACCTGATCCTGTCGAGCTTTGCCGATGCGCATCTCGCTGATCTGAGCGACGCAGACCTTGCCACCTATGATGCGATGATTGAGGAAAGCGATCACGATCTTTATCAATGGGTCTGTGGTGGGAGCGAAATCCCCAAGCAATACGCGTCCCTCATGGAGCGTATTTCTGCAGGCGCCAAAGGCATCGTCCGCCCTGGTTTGCGTTAAACGTTAGTTCAAACTTTCAGTGTTTATCAGTTGAACTTGCCGAGAGTTCGTCACGACTTAACGGCTTGTTCGCGTTTTGCCTGCACAACCGGCTGTCAAAGGGAACAGTCGGAGAAACCAAATGAGTTTGCATTCAAACCTGCATGAGCCGCCCAAACCGGGCCACCAGCATGCGGCGTTCATGAATAGCTACCTTGATGCTCTGACATTGGTAGAGCGTCTGCACCGATTGTTGCTGGACGTGATCAAGGATGAGTTTGAGCGGGTCGGGGTCCTGGACATCAATGCGGTGCAGGCGCTGCTGCTCTTCAACATTGGTGATAATGAAGTGACCGCCGGTGAGCTGAAGACTCGTGGCTACTATCAAGGCAGCAATGTCAGCTATAACCTCAAAAAGCTCGTGGAAATGGGGTATATGCACCACCAGCGGTGCGAGATTGACCGCCGCTCTGTCCGCGTTCGCCTGACGGAAAACGGCCGCCGGATTCGCGATATCGTTGCCACCCTGTTCAGCGGCCATGCCGAAGGGCTGATGTCGCGCGGTGTGCTGGATCATCAAGGGATTGAAGATATCACAACGTCTTTGCGACGAGTGGAACGGTATTGGACGGATCAGATCCGCTACATCTACTAGCCCGGGCTGTCCGTATCTGAGTGCACGCTCCCGATGATCTGCACTCGCAATTCACGCAGCAGCTTGCGCGTCATGGCGCGGGCATAGTCTTCATACCCGTTCGCCTCTTCTACAAATGCGCCCGGTCCGCGGATCACGTGAGTTTCATAATACGACCGGATCGGGATTTCGGTGGTGTCAGATGTGTTCACAACCAATGCGTTGACTGTAACACCGTCAAACGGGAAGGCGCCGTAGGCCAGGCGTGGTGAAAACCCATCGTTGTTTTCGCCGTCGGCGGCGACGTCGATGGTATGAAACAGGCAGTCAGACATTTGTTCGAGCAACAGCGAGCCATGGCCCAAAGCATGGCCCAGAGCGGTGGGCATATCGGTGCGTGACCGCGTGCTCTCGGCGATGGCGGTTGCAACTTGCCGCAGGGCATCCGGGCTGGAGATCAGCTGCCAATCGGGCAGCAAGGCGCGCTGATCGTACCGCCCGCTCCATTCGAACGCATGCAGCGCCACCGGGTCAGAAGACGCAAAAAAGGCGCGTTGCACTTCGGGGGCGAGCAGGGCAGTGGCAAGACCTTGGCGCTGGAGTTGATCCTCGCGCGCATCGACGGACGATGAAACGTCAATCGCCAGCACCAGTGCCAGACGACATGCCGCCGCGGATGTCGCGGCGGCACTCACGCAGGCAGCGAGGGCAAGGCGGATCACCAATGCCCGGTGTTCTCCATCGAGGCCCAGGGCTCTGCCGGTTCAAGGCTGTCACCGTTTTGGAGCAATTCGATTGAGACATTGTCCGGCGACCGGACAAAGGCCATGCGGCCATCCCGTGGTGGGCGGTTGATCGTGACGCCATTGTCCATCAGGTGCTGACAGGCTGCATAGATGTCATCCACGCCATAGGCCAAATGGCCGAAATGGCGGCTGTCAGAGGGCAATCCGTCGTCCCCATCCCAGTTGTAGGTCAGCTCGACATGGCTGTTGTCCTGACCGGGCACAGACATGAAAATGAGCGAGAAGCGGCCGCCCTCATTATCATGCCGCCGTGTTTCTTTCAGGCCGAGAAGCTCGTAGAACGCGATGCTTTTTTCAAGGTCTTTCACGCGAACCATGGTGTGAAGATAAGT
>JAHDDU010000069.1 GCA_020629175.1 Flavimaricola sp.
CCCTTACCAAGGGAGTGCTCTACCACTGAGCTACAACAGCATTGGCGGCCTTTTACCGCGCCACGCGCTTTCTGCAAGAGGGAATTGCAGTTGTGCGCAGCGGCCCTAGACCTTGTCCCGGCAGGCACGTATGACAGGGCTATGAAAACACCCCGCTCCACATCGTCTAAAGCGCCGGATCGCAAGGATCGGCTTAAGGCTGCGCTCAAGGCGAACATGGGCCGCCGCAAGGCGCAGGCCCGCGCCCGCGCCGCTGTGGACCAAGAGGGTGAGACAGGCAGCAACGAGCAGAAAGAGTAGACAGGTATGGACAGCATCATCGTGCGTGGCAATGGCCCGCTGAACGGACAAATCCCGATCGCGGGGGCCAAGAACACGTCGCTCAAGCTGATTGCAGCCTCTATCCTGACCGAAGAGCCTGTGACGCTGACCAATGTGCCAAAGCTCGCCGATATCCGCACGATTTCAGATGTGATGACCTCACTCGGGGTTGAGATTGCAAACCTGCAAGATGGTCGTGTGATGGCGATCAGCGCCGCGAACCTGACGAGCCACAAGGCCGAGTACGACCTCGTCCGCAAATTGCGTGCGTCCTTTCAGGTGCTTGGGCCGCTCTTGGCCCGCAATGGGGAAGCCATCGTTTCGTTGCCTGGCGGCTGTGCGATTGGCGCGCGGCCTGTTGATTTGCACCTTGATGCGCTCACAGCATTGGGGGCCAAGGTGGATCTGAAGGATGGCTATGTGCATGCCTCTGCGCCGCAGGGCCTGAAGGGGTGTGAGATTGATTTTCGATTTGCGTCCGTGGGCGCCACGGAAAACGCCATGGCGGCAGCGACGCTTGCGAAAGGAACGACCGTCATTAAGAACGCCGCGCGCGAGCCGGACACCGTGGCGCTGGCCGATTGCCTGAACGCTATGGGTGCGCAGATCGAAGGGGCAGGGACCTCGACCATCGTGATCACGGGCGTGGACCGCCTGCATGGCGTCACGCAAGAGGTGCTGACCGACCGGATTGAGATGGGCACTTTTATGGTGGCCCCGATGATCGCTGGCGGCTCGGTTGAATTGCTGGGCGGGAGCCTCGACCTCATCCCCTGCTTTGCCGAGAAGATGACACAAGCAGGCGCGATCATCGAAGAGACCAAGTTGGGCCTGAAGGTCACAAAGGGTGACGGGCCGATCAAAGCGGTGGACGCCGTAACAGAGCCATTCCCCGGCTTCCCTACCGATCTGCAGGCGCAATTCATGGCGATGATGTGCTTGTGTGATGGCACGGCTGTTCTGGAAGAAACGATTTTTGAGAACCGTTTTATGCACGCGCCCGAACTTTTGCGCATGGGCGCGAATGTCGAGGTGCAGGGCGGCACGGCCAAGGTCACCGGCGTCAAGCGGATGAAGGGCGCGCCTGTGATGGCGACCGATCTGCGCGCTTCGGTCTCGCTCATTCTGGCCGGCCTTGCAGCTGACGGGGAGACGCAGGTGAACCGGGTTTATCACCTTGACCGGGGCTATGAACGCGTCGAAGAGAAATTGCGCGCCGTGGGCGCAGACATTGAACGGGTGCCGGGACGATGACGGACGCAACCTTTGAAGACGGCGCGCAAAAACCGCTGCGCCTTCGCGCCTTTGATGAAGAGGATTTGAACGTCCTGTCGGCGCTCGCACAGGACGCGGTCTTCCCCGGATCTGAGATGCGCTGGTCGCGACGTGAGCGTCGGTTCGCGATCCTGCTGAACCGCTTTCGTTGGGAAGATGTGCCAAAAGGGGGCGCGCGCCCGGCAGAGCGCGTGCAATCAGTCCTCTCCATCGAAGAGGTTGAAGGCGTGCAAACCCAAGGTGTGACGCCTGGAGATGAGGACATGATCCTGTCGCTCCTGTCGCTCAGCTTTGAAAAGGCGGGCGAGGGGCCGAACGGTCGTGTGATCCTGACCCTTGCTGGTGACGGTGCCATCGCGGTGCAGGTTGAGGCGCTCGAGGCTGTCCTTCGCGATGTAACCCGGCCCTATGTCGCCCCCTCCCGCAAAATCCCGCACCATCCAGAGTGATCCAATGCCGCGTCAGCGGCGCATAACCCTCTGGAACCACATTTGGGAGCCCTGCTATGGCCCGCTGGCTTGATACAACAACCGCCGATTTCGAAACGCAATTCACCGAATTGCTTGGCCTCAAGCGCGAGGACAGCCCGGACGTGGATGCTGTGGTCGCCGACATCATCGCTGATGTGCGCGCGCGGGGGGATGCGGCCGTTCTTGAGCTGACGGAGAAGTTTGACCGCCTGCCACTCACCGCCGCCCAAATCCGGCTCACAGACGCAGAGCTGGATGCCGAATGTGCAAAGGTGTCGGATGCTGAACGCGAGGCGTTGGAAGTCGCCGCAGAACGGATAAGGGCCTACCACGCCCGCCAAATGCCCGAAGACGCCTGGTGGGTCGATGACGCGGGCGCGGGGCTGGGCTGGCGGTGGACGCCGGTGTCCGCCGCTGGCCTGTATGTGCCGGGCGGGTTGGCGTCCTATCCGTCATCGGTGCTGATGAACGCAGTCCCGGCCAAGGTTGCGGGTGTGGAGCGCCTTGCCATGGTGGTGCCCACGCCGGATGGCGTGATCAACCCGCTGGTGATGCTGGCCGCCCGGCTGTCTGGCGTTGATGAGGTTTACCGCATCGGTGGCGCGCAGGCCGTCGCAGCGCTTGCTTACGGGACCGAGACCGTTGCGCCGGTGGACAAGATCACCGGGCCAGGCAACGCGTTCGTTGCCGCAGCCAAGCGCCGTGTGTTTGGCCGGGTTGGCATCGACATGATCGCCGGACCCTCTGAAATTCTTGTCATCGCTGATGGCGACAACAATCCCGATTGGATCGCGCTTGACCTGCTTAGTCAGGCAGAACACGACGAAAGTGCGCAATCGATCCTGATCACCGATGACGCGGCCTTTGGGCGCAAGGTGATAGAGGCGGTCGAGGCCCGGCTTCAAACGCTCAAGCGCGCCGACATTGCGGGCGTCAGCTGGCGCGACAACGGCGCGGTGATTGTGGTCGAAACGCTAGATCAGGCCGCAGAGCTGTCAGACCGCATTGCACCCGAACACTTAGAGCTATGCGTGGCAGATCCAGAGGGCCTTGCTGACAAGCTCCAACACGCTGGTGCGATATTCCTTGGCGGTTTCACCCCTGAGGCAATCGGGGATTACGTCGGTGGCCCCAACCACGTGCTGCCCACGGCGCGCTCGGCGCGGTTCTCCTCCGGCTTGTCGGTTATGGACTTTCTCAAACGCACCACGCTGACCAAGATGACCCCCGGCGCTCTGGCCAAGATTGGCCCTAGCGCAGAGATACTTGCCGAAAGTGAGGGGCTTGAGGCGCATGGTCTGAGTGTGACCGCACGTCTCCAAAGTCTCAACGAAGGATGATAATGTTGTCGCGAGCTGTCCGCTGGGCTAGCGTCGCGAGACCTGATTGGACGTAAACCCATGACCTCATTGATCCATATCGAGCTTGATGACCGTAACCTGCCGCCGCCCACACCGGAGATTGAGCAGGAGCGGAAGGTGGCAATCTTTGACCTGCTGGAGGACAACCAGTTCGTCTTGCCCAAGCGCGAGGACAGGGATGTGCCCGATGGGCCCTATCGGCTTGGCCTTGCGATCCGGGAAAAGCGGTTGGTCTTTGACATCGCCACAGAGGCCGAAGATCCCGCTGGTGAATTCCATCTGTCGCTTGGCCCGTTTCGTCAGGTCGTCAAAGACTACTTTCAGATTTGTGAAAGCTATTTTGATGCAGTCAAAACGCTGCCACCCAGTCAGATTGAGACGATCGACATGGCCCGGCGCGGCATCCACAACGAAGGCGCCCGCATTCTGCAAGAGCGGCTTGATGGCAAAGCTGACGTCGATATCGACACCTCGCGCCGCCTGTTTACGCTGATCTGCGTGTTGCACTTTGGTGGCTGATCCGATGGTAGATGCGACAGGCACCCATCCACTTCCACAGTCCGTCCTGTTTTGCTGCGACCACAATGCCGTCCGGTCCCCTATGGCCGAAGGGATCATGAAAAAGTTCTACGGGATGGATTGCTACATCCAATCGGTAGGCGTCAAAAATGATCTTGAGATTGACGGCTTTGCCATCTCGGTTTGCGCCGAAATGGATGTGGAACTGTCGCGCCACCGCTCCCGGTCCTTTGATGAAATGGAGCAATGGGGGGACGATCTTTCGTCCTTCGATCTTGTGCTGGCCTTGTCCCCGGCAAGCCAGCGTCGCGCACTTGAGCTTACCCGCTTTTTTCACCTCGAGGTTGAATATTGGCCTATCCTCGATCCGACAGGTATTGGTGAAAGCCGTGATGCAAAACTGGCCTCTTATCGCTCGGCCCGTGATATGATTGCCGAGCGGTTGATCGCTCGGTTTGGGCCGCCAAACTGAAACGCTGTGTTTCCAAAGCGGCGACAATGTGCCCTCTGACGACCATGTGCGTGCCTAGGTTTGGACACATTCGAATTCGATAAAAACACCATTCAAATGGTGGAGAATTCTATGCGTTTCATCGCACCCGTATTACTGGCCGCGTCTTTGGCAGCCCCTGCAAGTGCCGCAACGATCACAGCGCTGAACTTTGAGAGCAATGTTCTAAGCGATGCGCCAGCCCGAGTCGCGGATCGCGCGTTCGGCAACAATGATGGGATCACACAGGCCTTCAACGAGAAGTCCAATGTGGTCTTCACAAGCGATATGACACTCGGTGGTGTCGATTTCGCCGCCGGAACTAAGGTAGACAGCCACTTGCTGTACCACGACCGCGCCTCTGGCAGCGAGTACATCACATCAAACAGTGCATTCTCGTTCGACAAGAAGATCCTCGCCGTCGTCATGCTGACCTCAGAACTGAACGCCACTCACGAGATGTTCGGCCCAACCGGCATTGAGTATCTCAGCGCGTATGGCTGGTTCGGTCTGGAAACAGACGAGCGGAACGAGATCATCGTGAACGACTTTGAGATATTCACCCGCATGACCGTGAACAACGGCTTTGACGCCGTCCGCGTTCTGACGGTTGCTTCTGTGCCTGTCCCAGCGGCCGGCGGCCTGCTGCTGACAGCGCTGGGTGGTTTGGCTTGGGCGCGTCGTCGCAAGAGCTAAACTGGTCCTAAACGGACTTTACAAATTTGATTATGGCGGGTCTGAATGGCGCAAAGCGTCAAGAGGACCCGCCATTTTCATGTCTGACATCCTGAAAACGTACTTTGATGCCTTCAATGCAGGCGACACCGATGGCATGCTGGCTTGCCTGTCAGATGACGTTGAACATCATGTGAACGAAGGCGTGATCCGTCAGGGCAAAGAGGCCTTTCGCGCCTTTTGCGATCACATGTCGCGCTGCTACCGCGAAGAGCTTTCAGACATGGTTATTTTTCAAAACACGGATGCGACGCGGGGCGCTGCTGAATACATCGTGTCTGGCACCTATCTGGCGGATGATGAGGGCCTGCCGCCCGCGCGCGGGCAAACCTACAGATTGCCCGCTGGGTCGTTTTTTACCATGGCCGAGGGTAAAATCACCCGCGTCACGACCTACTACAACCTCGCAGATTGGATGCGGCAGGTCTCATGACGGTCGATGTGCGGCCTCTGACCGGCGCAGATCTCGAGCAGGTACTGCCCGACGTCGCTCATCTAAGAATGGACGTTTTCCGAGCATTTCCATACCTTTACGACGGGACCTTCGAGTACGAGCATCGCTATCTTCAAAGCTACCGCGAAAGTGAAGGCGCGATCCTCATCGGCGCCTTCGACGGCAAGCGTTTGGTGGGGGCTGCGACAGGCACGCCACTTGCCGACCATGCGGATGACTTTGCCGCCGCCTTCGAAGGACAGCCGTACGACATTGCGGATATCTTTTACTGTGCCGAAAGCGTGCTTCTGCCAGAGTACCGTGGTCGTGGGATCGGGCACCGTTTTTTCGATCTGCGAGAGGCACATGCGCAATCGTTGGGTGCTTCACACATAGCGTTTTGCCGCGTGATCCGCGCGGCTAACCATCCCGACAGGCCTGCCGGGTATCAGCCTCTTGATCCGTTCTGGCGCAAGCGCGGCTATGCCCCGCTGGAAGGGGCCATTGCGCGCTACAGCTGGACCGATATGGGCGACAGTGCTGAAACGGAAAAGGGCATGCAGTTCTGGATACGGGCGTTGTGAAAATAGCCGCCGGGGCATATGCGCCGCAACCGTGGGACACGGCTGATGCTTTGCGGGCGCGTCTGTCATCTGTCGTGGCGCAGGCAGCCGCGCAGGGGGCCGAATTCCTGCTCTTTCCGGAGTACGCCGGTTGTGAAGCGGCGCTGCAGACCCCTTTGCCAGTGGGTCTCTCTGCCGATGCTTGGGCCAAGACCATGGCAGGCCGCTCAGACGCATGGCGGGATTTGCACGCTGAACTGGCGCAACAACACGGCGTTTGGATTATCGCGGGGAGCCTTTGCACCAACACGCCCGATGGTCTGGTCAATCGCGCTTATGTGCTTGGCCCCAAGGGCCAGGTGGCCTGGCAGGATAAACTGATCCTTACGCCCTACGAACGCGATCAGATGGGCCTCGTCCCCGGAGCTGCGCTGACCGTGTTTGACACAGGCACCCTGCGCTTTGGCATTCTGATCTGTTACGATAGCGAGTTTCCCCTACTGGCACGCGCCCTCGTTGAAGAGGGCGCAGACATGTTGCTTGTTCCTTCGGCCACGGACTTTCCGGCGGGCCAAACCCGCGTGCGCCAATCCTGCCGCGCCCGCGCGATTGAGGGGCAATGCCTTGTCGTTCAATCCCCTGTGCTGGGCAGGGTCCCAGAATGTGATGTGCTTGATGTCGGCACGGGCCGCGCGGGCTTTTTCGTCCCGCCGGATTACGGTCTGCCCAGCGATGGGGTTCTGGCGCAGGGCGAGACGGATACCGAAGGCTGGATCATTGCCGATGTTGATCTCTCTGCCATCAGCGCGCCGCGTCACAGCGGGCAGGTGGGAAACTTTGCCCATTGGCCCGAGCAATTCGGCCACATCCCGAACGTACAGCATAGGCGCCTCGGCTGATTAACCCTTGAAAACCGCAGCACTTCGCCTCATATCGTCCCACGTCCGCAAATTCCGCGGATATTTTGGATGGAGAGATCATGGCCAAGGAAGAACTGCTCGAATTTCCCGGTGTCGTTAAGGAACTCCTGCCGAATGCGACATTCCTGGTCGAGCTGGAAAACGGCCACACGATCATCGCTCACACGGCAGGCAAAATGCGCAAGAACCGCATCCGCGTCCTCGCAGGGGACAAGGTTCAGGTGGAAATGACACCTTATGATCTGACCAAGGGTCGGATTAACTACCGTTTCAAGTAAGGCCGCGCACGTGCGCCCGCGCCTCATCCTCGGCAGTGCGTCGCCGCGCCGCCGGGAACTGCTCGCGCAGATTGGTGTGGTGCCTGATGACATCATCCCGCCGGACATCAACGAGGATGTCCTGAAGGGCGAGCTGCCGCGCGACTACGTCAAACGGATCGCCGCGGGCAAGGCTGAGGCGAGCACAGTGGCCGAAGGCGAAATTGTGCTCTGTGCGGACACCACTGTAGCTGTCGGGCGCCGTATCCTCGGCAAGCCTGCAGATGAAGCTGAGGCACGTGATTTTCTGCGCCTCCTCTCTGGCCGCCGCCATAACGTCATCACCGCAGTGGCTGTGAAAACACCAGCGAAAACATGGCTCAAAGACGTGCAAACCGCTGTAAAGATGAAGCGTCTGCACGACAGCGAGATTGACGCCTACATCGCCACCGGCGACTGGCAGGGCAAGGCGGGTGGCTATGCGATCCAAGGGCCCGCGGGTGCGTTTATCCCGTGGATAAACGGATCCTACACAGGCATTGTGGGCTTGCCACTGGCCGAAACCGCTGGCCTGCTGGTTGCAGCGGGCTATCCGCTTTATAAGGACATCGCATGAAGGGCCGTCGCATTTACCTTGACCATATCGGCGGGCGCGAGGCGGCCGCGATTGTCGTCAACGGCCAGTTGGATGATCTGCTGATCGATGATGACAATCCGCGCAATGGCGCGATCTATCGCGGCATTTGTGACCGGCCGATCAAGGGGCAGGGCGGTATGATCCTGCGTATCCCCGGTGGAACTGCGTGGCTGCGCGGGGCCAAGGGTCTGGCGCCCGGCCAGCCGGTGCTTATTCAGGTGACTGGCGTCGCCGAAGAGGGCAAGGCCGTCCCCGTCACCGATCGTATCCTGTTCAAGAGCCGCTATGCCATCGTCACCCCTGGCGCGCCGGGCTACAACGTCAGCCGTCAGATCAAGGATGAAGATGAGCGCGAGCGCCTTCTGGCCATCGCCCACGAGGTGATGGACGGCGACGCCGGCCTGATCCTGCGTAGCCACGCGGAAGGGGCTGAGGCGGACGAGGTGGCCGAAGACATCGCAGCCATGCTTGACCTCTGCCATGCCATCATGCGCGAGGGAGAGGGGACCAAACCCGAAGCTCTCACCGAGGGGGACGGCCCACATGCTGTGGCGTGGCGCGAATGGAACGCCGACGATGTAATCACCCGCGAGGGGTGTTTTGCGGACGAAGGCGTTCTTGATCTGATCGACGCGCTGGCCTCGCCCAAGGTCAGCATTGAAGAGGGCAGTATGTTCGTCGAACCCACTCGCGCCCTTGTGGCGGTAGACGTCAACACGGGCGGCGACACATCGCCCGCAGCCGCGCTCAAGGCAAACCTTGCCGCCGCCCGCATGTTGCCTCGGGCTTTGCGCTTGCGGGGTCTGGGCGGTCAGATCACCGTTGATTTCGCCCCGATGCCCAAGGGCCAGCGCAAGCAAGTTGAGCAATCTCTGCGCGGCTCGTTCCGCAATGACCCAATTGAGACGTCACTTGTTGGCTGGACGCCAATGGGCTGCTTTGAGCTTCAGCGCAAACGCGAGCGCGCCGCCACCGGGCCGCTGCTAAAGGGGGTCTGATGGCGTGCCCGATCTGTGACCGTAAGTCGGATGAAAAGTTTCGCCCGTTCTGTTCAAAACGATGTGCTGACGTCGACCTGGGCAAATGGCTGGGCGGAGGGTACGCGATCCCATCAAATGATCCTGACGAGCTTGATGAAGTGATTGCCGAAATGGAAAAGCAAGCAACCCAAAAGCCGCATTAAAGCCCGTTCCAAAGCTCTGTCTGCCAATCCCGCAGCGCATCAATGGGCGATATCAGCATGATGATGTTGAACAGCAATCCGTCGCGGATCATCCAGATTGTAAACGCCTCAAAGATCAACACGAGCGCGACAGTGGCCCACCACGGCAGTCGCGCCGCCACGTAAAACCCGATAATCATCACGGCAATATCGCTGACCGAGTTCAGAACGGAGTCGCCAAAGTAATCGAGCGAGGCGGTGGCCGTTCTGTAGTGGTTGATGACTGCATCCGAGTTCTCAACAATCTCCCACGCAGCCTCGACTGCCGTGGCAATGGCAAGCCGCCAGCCAAACGGCAACCAACGGCGGACGAACCATAAAAGGCCAAAGAACGCAAAGCCGTGGATCACATGGCTAAACGTGTACCAATCCAGAATGTGTTGCGAGTTCTGCGAGCTCATCAGCGCACCGTGCCACAGCTTGACGTAGCCGCATTCGCAGTAGGGCGCGCGGCCAATCATCCACAGATAGGCGGCAGTGAACGCAATGATTGCGAGAGTGAGCGGGTAGGCGAAGGTTCTAACTGTCATACGATCAATATGAACAATGTTCACAGATCAGTCAAGACATTTTTCGAAAGCCATCTCAGCGGATTGGCAGGATTTCCCAAAAAACGATGCAAAACCACTGGACACCTGAAATCCCCGGGCTTACACACCCGCTACCCGGTGATTGCTGATGCGATCACCCCCGGTGCCCGGGTAGCTCAGGGGTAGAGCAGTGGATTGAAAATCCTCGTGTCGGTGGTTCGATTCCGCCCCTGGGCACCATT
>JAHDDU010000002.1:0-27591 GCA_020629175.1 Flavimaricola sp.
CGGTGCCATCGGCGTGCAGGCAGGTCTGGTCCCGCTCTGGTGCGTCGATTCCGTAGAGGCGGATACGTTGATCACCGATGCGCAGACTGTCACCATCGGATACCCGCGCAGGCCCGGACCATTCAATCGCATCCGGCCGCTCGGGCGCAGACAAAAGGAGCATCACGCCAAGGGTGAGCGTGACGAGGCAGAGGGGCAAGACGTACCGCATGCGCTAGATGTCGGGGCTAGATCTGCCACACGCAACAAGATGCAGAGAAATTTCGCGAAATTTCTTGCGCCTGTGGCCCACGCGACTCAGCGTTGCTGTGTCTCCCAATTGGGATGCACCCAAGGCTCAACGTTCAGCGGCGCGAGGGGTTGTCTGCCGAGGATGTGGTCGGCACATTTTTCGCCAGTCATGATGGAGGGGCCGTTCAAATTGCCGTTGGTGATGCGCGGAAAAATCGAGCTATCGGCCACGCGAAGGTTCTCAACCCCGATCACGCGGGCCTCAGGGTCCACGACGGCCATCGGATCAGCAGGGTCGCCCATTTTGCAGGTCCCGCAGGGATGATAGGCGCTTTCGACGTGCTCCATGATCGCCTCGTCCAGCTGCGCGTCGGTTTCCACGTCTGCGCCAGGCTGGATCTCCTTGCCGCGGTACGGGGCGAAAGCCTCTTGGGCGAAAATCTCGCGCGTGAGGCGGATGCAGGTGCGGAAATCCTCCCAATCGTCGGGATGGGACATGTAGTTAAAGAGGATTTTCGGTGCCTCCTTTGGGTCGGCCGAGGCCAAGGTAACGGAGCCGCGCGATTTGGAACGCATCGGCCCGACATGGGCCTGAAACCCGTGCCCTTCTGCCGCGGCCTGCCCGTCATAGCGCACGGCGATGGGCAGGAAATGGTATTGGATATCGGGGTAGTCCACGCCCGCTTTGGAGCGAATGAACGCGGCCATTTCAAACTGGTTGGAAGCCGACAGCCCCTTGCGGGTCAGCAGCCACTGCAGGCCGAGGACGCCTTTCCAAAAGAGGTTCCAGTATTTGTAGAGGCTGACCGGCTTGGTGGCCGCCTGCTGGATATACATCTCCAGATGGTCTTGCAGGTTTTGGCCGACGCCGGGCCGGTCGGCGATGACCTCGATGCCGTGTTCGGCCAAATGGTCGGCGGGGCCGATGCCTGACAACATCAACAGCTTGGGCGAGTTGATGGACGAGGCGCTGATGATCACCTCGCGACCGGCCTCAATCACCTCTTCGCGGCCTTTGCGTTCGACAACGACGCCGGTGGCGCGGGTGCCGTCCATCGCGATCCGCAGAGCGAGCGCGTTGATCACAGTGCAGCGGCCCGTCTTTTCCGCCGGGCGCAGGTACGCCTTGGCCGCAGACCACCGTTCGCCGTTGTGGATCGTCGCTTCCATCGGGCCAAAGCCCTCTTGCTGCTGGCCGTTGTAATCCTTTGTCACCTGATAGCCCGCCTGCTCGCCTGCCTTGCGGAAAGCGCGGACAAGTGGGTTTGTGCGTGGACCGCGTTTGATGTGGAGCGGGCCTGCCTTGCCGCGCCAATCGCCCGACGTGCGGCCGTGGCTGTGCTCCATCCGTTTGAAATAGGGCAGCACGTCGGCGTAGGACCAGCCATGCGCGCCGCTTTCGGCCCAATGGTCATAGTCGCGCGCATGGCCGCGCACATAGACCATGCCGTTGATCGAGGATGAGCCCCCGATGACCTTACCGCGCGGCGTGGCCAGTTTGCGGCCGCCCAGATGCGGCTCGGGCTCGGATTGGAACCCCCAATCGTAGCGGGACATGTTCATAGGATAGCTGAGCGCTGCGGGCATGTTTATGAAGGGGCCGTAATCTGTGCCGCCGTGTTCGATCACGGTGACGCTGTGGCCCGCCTCTGTCAGGCGATACGCAATGGCGCAACCGGCGGAACCTGCGCCGATGATGACATAATCGGACTTGGACATCAGAACGGCGCCTCCACATCGCCCATGCCGACGTAGACGGATTTGATCTGGCTGTAGTGTTCGATGGCGGCTTTGGAATTTTCGCGGCCTACGCCCGAAAGTTTCATGCCGCCAAATGGCGCCTCGACGGGGGCGAGGTTATAGGTGTTAATGTAGGTCGTGCCCGCCTCGAACCCCGCGCACATGCGGTGCGCGCGGGTGATGTCCGCGGTGAAGACCCCTGCGGCGAGGCCGAATTCCGTGGCGTTGGCGCGGGCCAGAGCCTCTTCTTCGGTTTTGAACGACAGGATGGAGACGACGGGGCCGAAGATTTCCTCGCGCGCGATGGTCATGTCATCGGTCACGTCGGAAAAGATGGCGGGCGTCAGCCAAAAGCCCGGTTTGTCAGGACGTGTGCCACCGGCAACGAGGGTGGCCCCCTCTTCCTGACCTTTGGTGATGTAGCCTTCGACGATCTCGCGTTGGCGGGCGGAGACCATGGGGCCAAAGGTGGTTTCGGGATCGAGCGGATCGCCCAGCTTGGCATTCTCCAGGCGCTCTGCCAGGCGGGTGATGATCGCGTCTTTGATCCCCTCTTGTACGAAGACACGGGTGCCGTTGGAGCAGACCTGACCGGAGGAATAGAAGTTGCCGAGGATGATCCCCGAGACGGCATTTTCGACATCGGCATCATCAAAGATAACCATCGGGGATTTGCCGCCCAGCTCCATCGTTACCGCGCGGATGCCTTCGGCGGCAGCGGCATAGACCTTGCGGCCGGTGGGCACGGAGCCGGTGAGCGAGACTTTGGCCACGCGGTCATCGGTGATCAGGCTGTGGCCGACCTCGCCCATGCCTTGAATGACGTTGTAAAGCCCTGCGGGCAGGCCTGCCTCATGCAGGATCTCGGCGACTTTGAGGGCGGAGAGCGGCGTCGTCTCAGACGGCTTGAAAACCAGCGCGTTGCCGCAGGCCAAGGCGGGCGCGCCTTTCCAGCAAGCGATTTGTGTCGGGTAATTCCACGCTCCGATGCCGGCGCAGAGGCCCAAAGGCTCGCGCCGGGTGTAGACGAAATCGCCGCCCAGATCGATGTGCTCACCGGTGAGGGACGCTGCCAATCCGCCGAAGTATTCGAGCGCGTCCGCGCCGGAGGTGGCGTCGGCGACAGAGGTTTCCGAGTATGGCTTGCCGGTGTCGTAGGTTTCGAGAACCGACAGATCGTGGTTGCGTTCGCGCATGATGTCTGCGGCGCGGCGCAAGATACGACCCCGTTCGGTGCCCGACATCTGACCCCAGGCCTTTTGCGCGGCGTGGGCGCTTGCGAGGGCTTGTTCAATGATTGCGGGCGTGGCGGCGTGGACCGTGGCGATGACCTCGCCTGTGGCGGGGTAAATCACCTCGATGGGGGCGCCGCTGGTGTCTTCTACGTAAGCGCCGTTGATAAAGTGGCTGGCGGTGGGTTGCTGTGTCATCTGTTGGATGCCTCCGGCGGGGATTATTTTGGCCAGAAGAAGATCAGGCCGGTGTGTCGGGTGGGACGCTATTCGCCCCGGGGGAAACGTTGGTTTTCCTCAAGCACGTTGAGGTCCATGTGGTTGCGCATGTAGCGTTCCGACGCCTTTTGCAGCGGCTGAAAATCCCAAGGGAAGTAAGCGCCGTTGCGCAAGGCCTCGTAGACGACCCAGCGGCCCGCTTGGCTGTGGCGGACGTCGGCGTCAAAGCGGGCGAGGTCCCAGCGGGCCTCTGCTTTGGCTTTGATCGTGCGAAGGGTGCCTTGGTGATCGGGGTGGTCTGCGAGGTTTGTCAGCTCGTGCGGGTCCGCCTCCATATCAAAGAGTTGGTCTGGGTCGAGGGCGCACATGTTGAATTTCCATTTGCCGTAGCGGAGCGAAACAAGCGGGGCGTAGGAGCCTTCGGCGGCGTATTCCATGGCGACGGGCGTATCGCGCTGACCGCCCTGCCCGAGCGGTTTGATGCTTTCGCCGCTGGTCCAGGGCATGACCTCGGACATGTCGATGCCCGCCAGATCGCAGAGCGTAGGGCAGACGTCGATGTTAGAGACGGGCGTGGTGACGAGGCCCGGCTCCATATCAGGGCTCGCGATCATCATCGGCACGCGGGCGGAGCCATCGTAGAAGGACATTTTGAACCAGAGGCCGCGTTCGCCCAACATATCGCCGTGGTCGGAGACGAAGAGGATTGTGGCCTCTTGGCGGGTGTCCTTGAGCGTTTGCAGGATCTCGCCCACCTTATCATCAAGGTAGGAGATGTTGGCGAAATAGGCGCGGCGGGCGCGTGTGATCTGCTCTTCGGTGATGTCGAAGTTTTCGTGATCGTTGGCGTCGAGGATGCGCTGCGAGTGTGGGTCCTGATCCTCGTAGGGGATGGGGCCGACCTGCGGCAACAAGTGATCGCAATCCTCATACAGGTCCCAGTATTTCTTTCGGGCAACGTAAGGGTCATGCGGATGGGTAAAGCTGACGGTCAGGCACCACGGGCGCTCGTCGTGACCGCGGGAGAGGTCGTAGAGTTTGCGCGTGGCGTTGTAGGCGACCTCGTCGTCGTACTCCATCTGGTTGGTGATTTCAGCGACCCCTGCCCCGGTGACGGAGCCCATGTTGTGGTACCACCAATCGATCCGTTCACCCGGCTTGCGGTAGTCGGGGGTCCAGCCAAAGTCCGGCGGATAGATGTCTGTGGTCAGGCGTTCTTCGAACCCATGTAACTGATCCGGGCCGACGAAGTGCATCTTGCCCGACAGACACGTGTGGTAGCCCGCGCGGCGCAGGTGGTGGGCGTAGGTGGGCAGGCTGGAGGCGAACTCGGCAGCGTTGTCGTAAACGCCGGTGCGGGAGGGTAATTGGCCGGTCATGAAAGACGCCCGGCCCGGGGCGCAAAGGGGCGAGGCCGTGTAGCACTGCTGGAACCGGGTGGACCTTGCGGCCAGCGCCTTGAGGTGGGGCGCATGCAGCCACTCGGCAGGTCCGTCGGGAAACAGCGTGCCGTTCAGCTGATCGACCATCAGGATAAGGATGTTAGGCTTGGTCATGTCGTTCCCGTCAGTGTGTGGAGCAGGCGTAAAGCTGTACCTTGTGGATCCGCGTCGGGTTTGGTGAGGGCCGCGCGGATGTAGAGCCCGTCGATCAGGGCGGCTAAGGTATCTGCATCCCGGCGCGGCGTGTCGCTGATCGGGCGCAGCGCGTGGGTGAGGTTGGAGCGCAGGCGGCGCTGATAGAGGCTGAGCAGGCGCAGGGCCTCTGGGTTGGCCTGGGCCTGAACGTAAAATGTCATCCAGGCGGACACTGTGCCGGGATCAAAGCAGCTATTGGCGAAATTGGCGCGGATGATCGCTTCGGCCCGGGCGAGTGGCGTTTTGGCACCCGTAAGATGGCGGCGGACCTCTGCTGAATAATCGCGCAGGATTTGGCGCATCGCGGCGAGGAAGATGTCGTCCTTGGATCCAAAGTAGTGGTGCGCGAGGGCCGAGGACATGCCCGCCCTCTTGGCGATCTTGCTGACCGTCACATCGAGGTGCCCCGCCTCGCCGATTTCGGCGATGGTGGCTTCGACCAGAGCGGCGCGGCGTATGGGTTCCATTCCAAGCTTGGGCATGGGGGTGTTATGGGCGGTCTTTAATTGACTCGTCAATCAATAAAAATCTAACCGCCCGATTTGCGCTTGGCCACAGCTTCGCGCCACGTGATGAAAGTGACCGCCGCCATGATGACCGCGCCACCGATCAAAACCCAAATGTCGAGCGGATCGCCAAACAGGAAAATGCCCAGAAGCGTGGCCCACACAAGCTGAAGGAACGTCACTGGCTGTGTCACTGTGAGGGGGGCTGAGGCGAAGGCCATTGTCATGGTCAAATGTCCTGCTGTGGCAAAGCAGGCCACGAGGAATAGCCACCCGAGATTTGTGAGGCTCACGGGCACCCACACCGCATAGGCAAACGGAGCGAGGCCGATGGTAACGGTAATCGACAACATGCCAACGACCACGCTGGCCGAGACTTCGCCAGAGGAGACTTTGGCCAAAAGGTAACTGATGGCGAAGAGGACTGCGGTGAACAGCATCGCAAAATGTCCCGGCCCCAACTCTCGAAAGCCAGGCCGCAGGATGATAGCAGCGCCGAGCAGTGCGGCCCCTACGGCAATGAGCCGGCGGAGCGGCAGACGTTCCCCCAGGAAAAGGGCAGCACCAAGCGTCACGTAGACGGGGTTGAGATAGTTCATTGCCGTTACCTCGGCCACTGTGATCCGGGCCATTGCAAAGAACCAGAGGATTACCGCAAGGCTATGCGCCAGACCGCGCAGACCAAACATTCCCAATTGACGATGCGACAAACGCGCATTCAGGATGGGCCGGATCATCGGCAGCAGGAACACCAGCCCCAGCAGATATCGCAGAAACGCCGCTTGCGCTGCAGGAACGTCGGTCCCGATGTGTTTGACGATGGCCGTGACCGCCACAAACATCAGACCCGTCAACATCATCCATAAGATGCCGCGCAAAGAGCTGTTTGAGGAGGTCATCCCCTACCCTGCGTCATGCTATAGCCGGGCGCAAGACAATCAGGCGTGCAATATCAGACCGAGTGCGATGCTCCACATGATCAGACAGATGACCACGTCGAGGACCCGCCAAGAGGATGGTCGCGCAAAGACGGGTGTTAAAGTCCGCGCGCCGTATCCAAGGCCAAAGAAAAAGACGAACGATGCAAGACAGGCCCCCAGCCAGAACGAGAATGCATCACCGGGATATTGCGAGGCGATGGAGCCCAGCAACATGACCGTATCAAGGTAGACGTGTGGGTTCAGGAACGCCAATGCGGCTGCGGTCAGGATGGCTTTGCGGCGCGAACCTGCGTCTTCGCCCTTTGCGTAGAGGGCAGAGCTGCCGCGATAGGCCGAGCGGAGTGACAGCAATCCGTAGACGAACAGAAACGTGGCTCCGGCCCAACGCATGACATCTGCAAGCCACGGCACCATATTGGCCAGCGCCGAAAAGCCGACAACGCCTACTGTGATCAGGATTGTATCGCACAAAGCGCACGTCAGACACACCCAGAACACGTGAGCCCGGCGCAATCCTTGCCGCAGCACAAAAGCGTTCTGCGCGCCTATTGCCAAGATTAGGGAGAAGCCGAAGCCAAACCCCGTCAGAAAAACTGCCATTCAGCCGTAACCTTTGCCTGTATTCCACACAACCTGCACACAACTCATTGAAAAAAGACGTAAATGAAAATTTTCAAACTCTTATTGGGTTCATTTCCAAGGCAGTCGTACTCGGCACGGAGAGGGTTGCCCAATTCATTATCCTCAAATTGCATTAGAGCGCCTAATGGTAACATAAGGAAAATTGGGAATTTCTGAGGCAATCGGGAATGATCGTGTAAAATAGTCCCGACAAATATAGCCGGAGAGGCTTTGTCAGATTGAAAGCCCGAGCACATTGCGTTCATATTGACGTCGAGTTAATTTACGCAAAAATCAAAAATACAAATTTTTGTTATTTTGGCATCGGAAACATTCCCGATTACCACCACTGCAAAAGCCACAAAACGAAAACGACCTCACCGTCGCTCTGACGATGAGGCCACAAGATTCGCGCTTTTGATCGTCTAAGATGCGTTTGAATACGCCTCCATGACATCATCTGTCGCTTCGAAGTTTGTGGTAACGGTCTGCACGTCATCATCGTCTTCGAGCGTTTCGACAAGCTTCATCAGCTTGGTCAGCGTATCAAGGTCCACAGGGGTCGTGGTTTGCGGTTTCCATACCATCTTGGTGGACTGACTTTCGCCCAGATCCGCCTCAAGCGCGGTGGAGACGGCCGCGAGGTCTGTGTCAGCGCAGACGATCCAGTGGCTGCCTTCGTTTTCTTCGCCGTCGCCTGCGTCGCTTTCCACGTCTTCGGCCCCGGCCTCAATCGCGGCCATCATGATCGTGTCTTCGTCACCTGCGGCATAGGGGTATGTGATCTGGCCCTTACGGTCGAACATAAACCCGACCGAGCCCGTCTCGCCCAGGTTTCCACCGTTCTTGGAGAATGTGGAGCGCACAGTTGAGGCTGTTCGGTTCTTGTTGTCAGTCATCGCCTCGACGATCACAGCCACGCCGCCGGGGCCGTAGCCCTCGTAGCGGATTTCATCATAGGATTCCGCGTCGCCGCCCTGGGATTTCTTGATCGCGCGTTCGATGACGTCTTTGGGCACAGACTGCCCTTTGGCCTCCTTCACGGCCAGGCGCAAGCGAGGGTTCTTGTCCGGGTCAGGGTCACCCATCTTGGCGGCGACCGTGATCTCCTTGGCAAGCTTTGAGAACAGCTTTGAGCGCAGCTTGTCCTGGCGGCCCTTACGGTGCTGGATGTTTGCCCATTTTGAATGGCCGGCCATGGCGGTGCCCCCTTACGTGTCTCTGTGTCAGGGGCTTCTATACGCGAGGATTTGCGGCCCCCGCAAGGGCGGCTCTAGCGGCCGCGCAACCGCAGAACTGTCCCAACGACCAGCAGGACAAGAGCCATTAGCATGGCAACCGGAAGCATGTTGGCAAACATCAGCACCATGTTGGCCTCTGCCCCAGCCTCTGCCTGACCTGCGAGCCAAAAGCGGATCAGCAAAAAGATACTGCCAAAGGCCACGAAATTAAGCGCGCCAGAGCGCAGCATGCGTACACTTAGAACCTGTTCAGGGGCGTTAATCATCGGTCACCGTCCAAAGCTTTGAGACCGGGTACCGTGGAGGTATGCCCTAAAGCGGGAAGAAATAAGGTATTATTGCAGCAGCGGTACAGGCCGTGAGGATATTCAAGGGCAGGCCCACCTTGATGAAATCGGTGAACTTGTACCCGCCCGGACCATAGACCAGCGTATTGGTCTGATAGCCGATGGGCGTGGCAAAGGCCGCGCTCGCCCCGAACATGATCGCAACGATCAAAGGCCGCGGGTCAACGCCAAGAGCGGTAGCAAGACCGAGCGCCACGGGCGTCAGGATCACGGCCACAGCGTTGTTTGAGACAATCTCGGTCATGGTTGAAGCGATCAGATAGACGCACAGGATCAGGGCCCAACCGGGCAGCGTCGCCAATGTTGGCGTGAGCCAGCCGACCGCCACATCCACTGCGCCTGAGCGATCGAGCCCGGCCCCTACCGCGAGCATGCCAAAGATCAGTGCCAGCAACCGGCCATCAATAAAGCCGAACGCTTCTTCTGCATCAATGCAGCGGGTCAGCAGCACGACGGCCACCCCGACAAAGCTGAGCATAGCGATGGAGGCCACGTTCAACGCGGCCAGTACAACGATAGCCGCCAGCGTGATCAAAACAATCGGTGCATGGCGACGGCGGTAGGCCTGCTCGGACGGTTTGGAGACGTCGACCATATCCATGTCAGCAGCCAACCGCTGAATATCGGCGGGCGCCCCTTCAAGGAGCAACGTGTCACCAACGCGCACTGTCACTTCGTCAAGCTGCCGCGCGATGTTCTGATCCCGCCGGTGGACCGCCAGCGTATAGACCGCATAGCGTCGCCGCAGACGCATCTCACCCAACTTGCGACCGATCATCTTGCAACCGGGGGCGATAAGCGTCTCAACCGTCGTCGTTTCCACCGCAGAGACCTGATCAATCCGCTTGAGGTCCTTGTTGGTCTGAAGGCTCAGCAATTCGCTCATCGCTGAGCGCAGCACCACGCGGTCGCCAACTTGTAGCTCGACGCCTTCAAGATTGCGCCGCAGCGAGGCATCGCCACGGATCACGTCGATCAGCCGCACGCCATCGCGTTTGAACAATTGCACGCCCAGAACCTCGCGCCCGATCAGGTTGCTGTCAGGCGGGATCACGGCTTCGGTGAAATAGCGCATGCTTGACCGGTTCGACAAAAACCCGGCCATACTATCGCGGTTCGGCAGCAAATGCCGCCCGATCAGAACAAGGTAAGTCACCGCGACAGCGGCAAGGATCAGCCCCGGCGGCGTGATCTCGAATATCCCGAACGGCCGCAGCCCTTCGGCCCGGACGATACCGTCTACAAGCAGATTGGTGGAGGTGCCGATCAGGGTCAGCATGCCCCCAAAAATCGCAAAATAACTAAGCGGGATCAAAAGCTTGGAGGGCGTCAGCCCCATTTGTTTCGACAACCGGATAAAGATCGGGATCATGACAACGACGATGGGCGTGTTGTTGATCACAGCCGAGAGGCCGAGGACCGTGAGCGTCAGCGTCACTAAGGTCGTCTTGGGCCTGACCTCCACATATTTGGCCGCCTGATTGGAGAGCCAGTTCAGCGCGCCCGTCCGCACCATCGCGCCCACCACGACAAACAGGGCCGCAATCGTCCAAGGCGCGGGATTGGCAAAGATCGCAACAGCATCCGCCTCGGGCAGAATACCCAGAACCAGCATCGCAACAGCGCCCGCGATGGCCACAACCTCCACCGGGAAGACCTCACGCACAAAGGCGGCGAACATCGCGATGATGATCCCGAACGCAGCAATGACCTGATAATCGGGGGTGAGTGAGATGCCGAACATGGGGGGCTTTCCTGTGGTCTTGGCCGAAGTATAGCAAATGCAGAGCGGTGCAAAAGCGTCTCTCTAATCGGACCGCCTGAGCCACCCACGATAGTGCACAATCAACCCAATCAGTGGCGCGCGAATGGCCACATCGAACTGGAAACGACCGTCTTCTTCGCGCTCAAAACACGGGCCTTGCGGGATCAACCTTTTCGGCAAAGGAATGCCAAAAATGGACCAATGCCGTGGAACGAGGTCGAGCCGCCCTGCTTTGACTGTGATGGCAAGTGCAACGGTGATCGGACCAAACCGCTCCATCAGTAGGTGCTGATGGCGTCCGGTTCCGGCCCATTGAAGGCTTTGAAACTTGCGGCCATTGAAATCACGCTGCCAATGTTCGGCGCCATCTTTGGCCGTGAGGGTGACTGTCACAGGACAAACCGACTGTTCAGGAGGAAACCCCGTACAAAACGCGACCAAACGCGCAAGGGGATGGCGGCCTCTGCTGACACTGGCTTCGCCTGTCCAAACCGCGCGTCCGTGCGGCATGTGCAATTCCTGAACTATCGGCGGCAATTCTTCGAACGCAGGGCCAAGCGCGCGGTGGTAAAGCGACGCGTCTTCTGCAGCTTGCCAGCGGATGCCGGTCGAAATCTCGCGGGCAGCGAAGGCCGGGGCAAAGTCGGCGAGCGACAATTCCTCGATGGCCGGGCGCGCACCTGCGGCGGACAGGTCTCCCTTGGCCCATTTCCGCAGCAGCGCGTCAACAGCCATCGTTGGAACATAAGGGCCATCGTCCCCTTCTGCGATCAAGTGCCATTCGGCGGTGATCGGTGCCCCGTCCCGCAGGCCGCTGGCCTGCACGATCATGCCGCCCCGATGCTCTCCACGCTCAAAGAACGGCTGAACCTTGTGTGCCAAAGGTGCAAGGTGTGTGAGGCCCGGCACGCGCAAGCGCCCCATAACGCCAAGCAGCGAAAGCATCCATTGCGGACGTGTCCCTGCCCCGAACCAGGTGGTCCGCAGATTTGGAAAGGCTTTGGGCAGCAACATCAGATCAGGCACATCACACAGCGCAAAACGTGTCGATCCCAGCGGCAAATGGCCGGGAGGTGCTATAGTCATACGCTTGGCAGCAACAAGTCCCGGCGAGGTTGCCCGCTCGTCATCAACCAAATGGGCAACCGGCGCACCAACATACCCCAGCACGGCGCGTAGGACATTCAGCCCGAGCGCGGCACGAGGGGTTGGTGCGATGCCGCAGATGACTCTTGTCACTGTCATCTCTTTGCCGATCTCGCGCAACGCCGCTGCCGTCAGCGCCGGACAACTGGAAACACCAGAGAGCACAGGAACGCCGGCTGTTTTGGCGGCCTCATCGAACGCGGTAATACCTGCAACAAACGCCGACCCATCTGCCAGATCGAGATACGGCACACGTGCTGTGATGCAAGCTTCAACAACGCCATAGCCACCAGCCCCATAAGTCTGAAATGGTCCGGATGCATCTATAAGGACATTGGGGGTGACCACCTGCAAGGCTCTCGCAATCTCTTCTCGATCCACCGCGAGTGGTGTGACCGCCGCTTTCCCCTTGTAGCCGGCGCAAAATGCGCGCGCCTTAGCCTCGGAGCGTCCGGCGATGATCAATTCCAGCTCTGGCAGGTCACCCAGCTGCCTTGCCAAACGCGCCCCAAATGAGCCATACCCCCCGAGGATCAGAGCTTTCATTGCATCAGGCGCCGCTGCACGTTGGGGTCCGGCATCGCGCAAAGATCGCGGCGGCCAAACATGCGGTATCTGTTTCGAGCGACGAAACGATAGAGCGGGTCCTGTACAGCGCGCGGCAACAGATTAAGCAGGCGGACCACATGCCAAACACCGCCGATCCGGCGGGCGACGCGCACAAATGCCCGCAGAGAGGAAAAGGCATTGCCATCTTCCAGATAGAGCCAGCTGATCGGATCATCCGGGTCCATGCCGTAGTGCACCATCAGCGCGCGCCCGAGCTCAGATTGCAGCGGGATAATTCGAAATTCACTTCGCTTGTCCCTTCGCGCAATCCACCGCGCCCCGTGCGCGCAGAGCGCGCAATGCGCGTCCATAACACAACGTGGCCCGGCGTCGTCAAACGCAGGCACGTCCGGGTCCTTGCTGTAGGAGTAGTCCATTACGCCTCTGCATCCCTCGGCTTTACCAAACTCAGCCCGAGCAGCATCAGCACAAGCGCTGACCAGACGTAGCCAGAGTAGCCTTCGCCGAGAAAGATAACAGACCACATCACGCCAAAGGCTGTGACAAATGTGCTCACCTGTGCGGCAAAGACCGCACCTGCGGCCACGATCAGCCACATAAATCCTGAGTAGACCAGAACGTGGATGATGGCGCTCGCCAAAAAGGCCCATTCCGGTGTGCCCCAGCTGCCGCGCGGGTCAGGCATGACGCCTAGGCTCAGCGCGATGGGCCCGGCGATCAGCGCACCGATGATCGACGCCCCTTGCAGCGTTTGCATACCATCAAGCCCCAGGGTGCCCCATTTGCCGATCACGTTTTCCTCAATCGCGTAGCAGAGCGGGGCCACGAGCGCGATGGGCAAAAAGGCCACCATCGCTCGGTCCGGCAGGCTCGCCTCAGGCAAGGCTATAAGGGCGACGCCGGTCAGTCCAAGGGCCAGCCCCAGCAATCGCAGCAACGAAAATTCATCCGTGCCCAGCGCGAGGGCGATTGGAAAGGCGATCATCGGGATGCTTGAGATGATGATGGCCATGACGCCAGCGGGCAGCTCTGCCGCGGCGGTAAAGCTGAACAGGTTCGGCAGGAGCGTCCCGGTGATCGCGACAAAGACGAACAGCCCAAATGTCTTGCGCGTCATAGGCAAGGGCGTGCCGCGCAACCCGTTGATCACCGTCAGCAACACCGCCCCCACGGCCAACTGCCAAAAAACGAGGCCCAGCGGATGGTGATCGCCCGACACAGCAACCTTGATCAGCGGCAGCGTTGCGCCCCACCCTGCGCCCAGCGTGATGAGCACCAGGACGAATTTCAGCCGAATGGTCATGACTTAGGGCGCAGAAGCTTGCAGGCGTCCGCCATGGCGAACGGGCTGCACTTTGAGGGCTTTGCCCGTACGGTCGTCCGTTTCAACGTAGAGGCCGGCAAGCGTCGCCTCCTCCTTGGCCGGAGTAAACCGCTCTTTCGGCATGCCGGTGATAAAACGCCGAAGGGGCTCAGCCTTTTCCATCCCGATGACCGAATTGTAATCGCCGCACATGCCAGCGTCGGTCAGATAGGCGGTACCGCCCGGAAGGATCATCGCATCGGCCGTTGGCACATGGGTGTGCGTGCCCACGACGACGCTTGCCCGGCCATCACACCAATGGCCCATTGCCATCTTCTCTGACGTTGCCTCGCAATGCACATCAACAAGGCTCGCCTGCACCGCGCCGCCCATCGGGTAGGATTTGAGCACCTGCTCAACGGCAGAGAATGGATCATCAAACGGACGCTTCATAAAGACTTGGCCCAGCACTTGTGTCACCAGGACCTTACGCCCTTGGGTTGCGTCATACACCCGTGCCCCAGCGCCAGGGGCGGCTTTGGAGTAATTGAGCGGGCGCAGCACGCGCGGCTCGGACGCGATGAAGGTCATCATGTCCTTTTGATCAAAGGCATGATCGCCAAGCGTGATCACGTCCGCGCCCGCCTCAAGGATGGTTTTGGCGTGCGCGGCAGAGAGGCCTACACCGTTGGACGCATTTTCGGCATTGACCACGATGAAATCGAGGCGCCACTCCTCGCGCAGTTTGGGCAGATGTGTGGTGATCGCGGCGCGGCCAGCCCGGCCCATGACGTCACCTAGAAAGAGTATTCGCATGCACCACCGATAGGTTTGGCGCGCCTCAAGCGCAAGGCCCTGCAGGCTAGCGCCGCCAGATGTCCTGTTCCGTGACGATCATATCCAGCGGCTGATCGGTCGGCTCTAGCGGCAGGTCTGCCGCAAACTGAGCCGCATAGGCAAAACCGATTGTGACCAGCGGTCCGCGCGACAGCAACCGTTCAATCGTGCGGTCATAAAACCCGCCGCCATAGCCCAAACGCCCGCCGTCATGGTTGTACGCCACGAGCGGGACGATCAGCACCTCTGGCTCAACAAAGTCATCATGCTCTGGCACTTGTGCACCAAACGGGCCGTCGCGCAGCGCACAGCCCGGTGTCCAGCGTGAGAATTTCAGCGGCTGCGCCTCTGCCTCAATCACTGGTACAGCGACGGGGCCAAATTTGGATGCCTCGGCCATCGCGGGCAGCGGATCAATCTCCGTCCGGATTGGCATATAGCCCCCGATGGTCTTGCCGCGATGCAGGCGCAAAACCTCGCTCAGGTTCGCTGTGCCCTGCCCGCTCGCCTTGGCATGCGCCTCTTTGCGCCGCGCAAAAGCGGCCTTACGCGCCTGCGCCTTCCGCTCTGTCAATGTCGTCATAAAAGGATCACCGCCGCCAGTCCAAGGAAGGCAAAGAACCCGACAATGTCCGTCACCGTGGTCACAAACGCCCCGGAGGCCAGGGCCGGATCAACGCCCATCTTCTCTAGAATGATCGGGATGCCTGTCCCGGCAAGTCCCGCGACGACTAGGTTGATCACCATCGCGACAGCGATCACAACCCCAAGCATCGGGGTGCCAAACCAGACGACACCTACGATGCCCATCACCACGGCAAAGATCAGACCGTTGATCGCCCCCACTGCGATCTCACGCCGGATCACGCGCCAGACGTTTGACGTCGTCAAATCGCGGGTCGCGATTGCGCGGACGGCCACGGTGAGGCTTTGGGTCCCTGCGTTGCCGCCCATAGACGCCACGATGGGCATCAGGACGGCCAAAGCAACGAGGCCGGCAATCGTCTCTTCAAAAAGCGAAATGACGAGGCTGGCGAGGATCGCCGTCACGAGATTCACCGCGAGCCATGGAAAACGCTGTTTCGTGGTCTCAACCACACTGTCCGATAGCTCGGATTCGCCGCCAACACCGGCGAGGCGCAGGATGTCTTCTTCATGCTCATCATCCAGCACTTCCATCGCATCGTCGATGGTGATGACGCCAACAAGCCGTTCATCCGCATCAACCACAGGGGCCGAAATCAGGTGGTACTGGTTGAACGCATAGGCAATCGCGCCCTGCTCATCTTCGACGTTAAAGGTGCGAAAGCTGTCCTCGGTAATGTCGGACAATGGCGTGCTGCGTTTGGACGACAGCAGACGGCCCAGCGTGACATAGCCCCTGGGCTTGGCGCGTGGGTCAATCAGGATGAGGTGGTAGAATTGCTCGGGCAACGTCACGTCCGACCGCAGGTAATCAATCGCTTCGCCCACTGTCCAATGATGTGGGGCGCGCGCGACCTCAATCTGCATCAAACGCCCGGCGGAATTCTCCGGGTAGGCCAGCGCCTTTTCCACGACGGCGCGGTCTGCATCCCCCAGCGCTGTCAGGATCGCCTCTTGTTGTGTGTCCTCCAGATCCTCGATCAGGTCGACAACGTCATCGCTTTCCAGCTCGCGCACAGCCTCGGCCAGTTCCGCCGGGGCCAGCGTATCAATCACCTCTTCGCGCAGGTTGTCGTCAAGTTCCGAGAGGATTTCACCGCCCATTCCGCCTTGCCAAAGCTCGAACAGCGCTTTGCGATCGCGCGCGTCGATCTGCTCAAGCAAGTCGGCCACGTCGGCCGGGTGCAGCGGGCCAAGCAGCGCATCCAGGGCGGGTTTATCTTCCGCCTCGATCGCGTCCAACACATCATCAAAAAGCTGAGCCGGGAGTGCGAAATCGCCTTCGTCGGTGTCGGGCGTCTGCTGCGGGTCGGGCTCTGACATGGCGATGCTCCTCACTTGCGCCATACATAACCGGATGCGCGCGACCGACAACCGCAATCGCGGCAATTTACCTGGTCTCTCCGGCGCTGTAGGAGGAGGTATGACTGATCTCCTCTTGGGCCAAACCCTCACATTCACTGACGACCCCTTCACAACTGACGCTGAAACAGCGGCGGAACACGACAGCCGTGGCGGCGTGGTGGTTGAAAGCGGAAAGATCGTTGCCGTGGGACACGGTGATGACCTGCGCCACGATTTTCCGCAGGCCGAGGTCACCGATTATGGCAACGCCCTGATCACCGCCGGGTTCGTGGATGCGCATGTGCATTACCCTCAGACCGGGATCATTGCGTCCTGGGGCAAACGGCTGATCGACTGGCTGAACACCTACACCTTCCCCGAAGAAATGCGGTTTGGAAATGCGGATTACGCAGGCGACATCGCCGGTCGCTACCTCGATCTGGCCCTTGCCCATGGCACAACCACGGTCGCCAGCTACTGCACCATCCATCCCGAAAGCGTGGATGCCCTGTTCCAAGCAGCCGAAGCGCGCCAGATGCGGATCATCGCGGGCAAGACCTGCATGGACCGCGACACGGCACCAGACGGCCTGCGCGACACGGCGCAATCGGCCTATGACGACAGCAAGGCCCTGCTGACCCGCTGGCATGGCAAAGGCCGGGCGGGATATGCGATCACGCCCCGCTTCTCCCCAACCTCAACGGCCGACCAATTGCAGGCGCTGGGCGCGCTCTGGGCCGAGCATCCCGACTGCCTCATGCAAACCCACCTGAGCGAGCAGTTGGACGAGATTGACTGGGTGCGCGGCCTCTACCCCAACGCACGCGACTACCTTGATACCTATGAAATGTTTGGCCTTCTGGGCGCGCGCGGCGTCTACGGCCATGCCATCCATCTGGAACAGCGGGAAAAGGATCGGCTGGCCGAGCTTGGCGCGGGGCTTGTCCATTGCCCGACATCAAACACCTTCATCGGCTCTGGGCTGTTTGACCTGATGGGCCTCGCCTCAGCGGGCCAGCGGGTCGGCCTTGCAACGGATACCGGCGGCGGCTCGTCCTTCTCTATGTTGCGGACGATGGCCGCGGCTTATGAGGTAGCTCAACTGCGTGGCGTCGCGGTCCATCCGGCGCAGCTCTGGTGGCTCGCCACCGAAGGGTCGGCCCGCGCCCTGCATCTGCACGGAACAGTGGGCCGCCTGCAGCCGGGTGCAGAGGCGGACATTGCCGTCATCGACCTCGCCTCCACCCCCGCCATCGCGCAACGCGCGACCCGGGCCGAGGATGTGTGGAGCGCGATATTCCCGACGATCATGATGGGCGACGATCGCGCCATCCGTGACGTTTGGGTGAATGGACAGCGCCGCGCCTCTGCCTAAACCAGTATGTCGTAATTGCCGCAGTTTTGCGGTGTTTCCGGACAGGCCCCTAGCCATGAGGGCGCAGACCTGTGCAAAGTTGCAAAAAACACGAAAATTGAGGCAGAGACGATGAAATCTATCGCAACCTATCCGCTTGCCGCGCTTTGCGGTCTTGTCATGGTCGGCTCGCTCTTTCTGACCTGGATCAAGATCAGCCCGACCCTCTTGGGCTTTCCCGATCCCGGTGGGGCGTCGCTGTCGCTTGAGGGCCTCACCGCCAACATTCAGACCGAGTTCGGGCCACAAGACCTGATCGCGATGGACGGGTTTTCCATCGAAACCATGATGCAAGAGCCGCTTGGCATCGCAGTCGCGGCGAGCTTTCTCTTTGCCGCTGCAGTTGCCATCCTTGGGTTTCTGGGCGGGATGGTCCCACGGTTCTTTGCCATCATCGGAGGCATCCTGCCGTTCGCCATCATCGGATATGCCTACTATGACCTAAGCAGCCAGATCCCCGAAGGCATCCCTTTTCCTGTACTGGGTGATGGTAGCGTGATGGATAAGGTGAATCAGGCCCGCGAAATTATGGCTCCCGGCGCCTATGCTTACATTGGGGGCGCCGCGCTTTTGTTGCTGTTGGGGATTTTGTCGCCATCTAAGCGCTAGGCCATTAATTGGGCGGCAAGTCTGTTTTGCCGCTCAATCACCACCGGCAGGTCCAGCGTTGTGACCATGCCGGCTGAAACGATCTGCCGCCCCTCTACGAACAAATCCCGCACAGTTGTCGGCCCGCTCAGCAAGAGGGCCGCAGGGTCCCAGCTGCCTGCGCTTTCTACGCCGCGCACGTCCCAAATGGCGATATCGGCGCGAAATCCCGTGGCGATCTGCCCACAGTCATCACGCCCCAGAACCTCAGCCCCGCCGCGCGTGGCAATGTAGAGCGCCTCATCAGGCGACATCGCATCGGCACCCAGGAGCACACGTTGCAACAACATCGCCTGTCGCGCCTCAGATATCAGATTGCCTGCATCGTTACTGGCCGATCCATCGACGCCCAGCCCAATTGGCACTCCCGCATCCCGCATCGCCCGAACTGGCGCGATGCCCGAGCCGAGCCTGCAATTGGAACAGGGGCAATGGGCCACGCCAGTGCGCGTGCGGGCAAAAAGGTCAATCTCGCTTTTATCAAGCTTTACGCAATGGGCGTGCCAGACATCCGGGCCTGTCCACCCCAGCTCTTGGGCATATTCGCCCGGACGGCAGCCAAAGTTGGCCAGAGAGTAAGCGATATCCTCTTCATTCTCGGCCAGATGCGTGTGCAGCATGACCCCCTTGTCCCGCGCCAGCACAGCAGCGTCGCGCATCAATTCGCGGCTGACGGAGAAAGGAGAGCATGGCGCCACGCCAACACGGCACATCGCACCAACATCGGAATCATGAAATTTATCGATGAGCCGGATGCAATCTTCGAGAATTCTATGTTCGTTTTCGACAAGCATATCAGGTGGCAAGCCTCCAGCGCTCTCCCCAATGCTCATCGCTCCACGGGTCGGATGAAAGCGCATTCCGACCTCGCCTGCTGCTGCAATCGTGTCATCCAGCCGCGCGCCGTTCGGAAAGAGGTAAAGGTGATCTGAAGTCAGCGTGCAGCCAGACAACGCCAGCTCTGCAAGCCCCACTTGCGCCGACACAAACATCTCCTCCGGCCCAAACCGGGACCAGATCGGGTAGAGCGTCTTAAGCCAACCGAACAGCAGCGCGTCCTGCGCCTCTGGCACCGCACGGGTCAGAGTTTGATACAGATGGTGGTGCGTGTTGACGAGGCCGGGTGTGACAACACAGCCCGACGCATCAAGCGTCTCATCGCCGACCAGTCCCTTGCCCACCGCTTGGATCGCGCCGTCTTTGATCAGGATATCATAACCTGCCAATCGCGCCCCGAGAGATGTCATCGGCACGATCGTCGCGTTCTTAATCACAAGGCTCATAGCGCGGCCTGCAAAATGGCCATCGCCTCGGCATGAAGGGCTGGTGTGGCCGCTGCCAAGGCGCGGCCGCCGTTGTGAGCGGGGCCGCCGGACCAGTCCGTCACAATCCCGCCCGCCGCCTCAATCACCGCGATGGGCGCCTGGATGTCGTAAGCATTGAGGCCCGCTTCAATTACAAGGTCGACCTGCCCTGCTGCCAGCAGCGCGTAGCCATAACAATCCATGCCGTATCGGGTCAGCCGGGCGCGGTTCGCAACGGCCTCAAATGCCGCACGTTCTTGGGCCGTGCCAACTTCGGGAAAGGTTGTCAGAACCGTCGCCTCAGAGAGCGCTCTGCCCTGCCGAACACCAAGAGGGCGTTGTCCATGCGGCCCGGCCAGTTCCGCCCGGCCGAACCCGCCTTCGAACCGTTCGCCGATATAGGGCTGGTCAATGATGCCGTAGATGGGGCCATTTTCATTGCTCACCGCAATCAGAACGCCCCAAGTTGGTGTGCCGCTGATGTATCCGCGCGTGCCGTCAATCGGGTCCAGCACCCAGGTGAGCCCACTTTCGCCGGACGTGGCACCGTATTCTTCGCCCAAAATCGCATCATCCGGGCGGTGTTCGGCCAGCACATCCCGCATCGCCCGTTCCGCAGCGCGATCGGCCTCCGTCACCGGATCAAAATAGCTGTCGTCACATTTGTTGTCAGCGGCGAGCGAGGTGCGAAAATGCTTCAGCGTTTCAACACGCGCAGCGTCTGCCATATGGTGCGCCACGTGCCGCAGCGCATTTTGGGTAACTTGATCAACCGGCATTCAGCCCTCCCCTGTTGCTTTGCGCTAGCGCGGCAAGAGGGCGGGCGTCAATGCGCTTTGCGTTGGCGTGCCTCAGGCAGCGTCGCTCAGCACACGCGCCAGATCAAACAGACGGCGGCGCTGGTTCTCTGGGATCGCATAGTAGGAACGCAGCAGCTCAAGTGCCTCGCGATCTGAGAGGAGATCCCCAGGCATATCCGTGCGGTTCTCTGTTTCTGTCGCGCCGTCGAGCCCTTCAAAGAAAAACGAAATCTCGACACCCAGCGCATGCGCGATATCCCACAAGCGGGACGCACTCACGCGGTTCATGCCGGTCTCGTACTTCTGGATTTGCTGAAACTTGATACCAACTTTCTCGGCCAGCTGCTGTTGGGTCGTACCAACAATCCAACGGCGGTGGCGGATGCGCTTGCCTACATGTACATCGACCGGATGTTTCATCACGGGATCCTTTCATTTGAACGCTTGCAGGGTCTGGTCCACCGAAACGCGGAGCGGTCGGATTGGTTCCAAACAAACACGCCCAGAGGTTGCAACATCGTAAATTCTACCTGCCAAGAGTAAAACACGCGGTGGTTGAACGAGTCATCCTGACTTTTAGGACAGGCTGGAAGGGTATTTTGGTACTGCTTTCAATAAATCTGGTCTTATATTTATTGATACTGGCGGTCTCACCTGGTGCAACGTATACATTGGGCGAACGACATCAGTGACATCCATTCCACTTGAACAGGTCAGATTCTATGAAGGCTTTTGCCATTACGCACGCAGGTGCCGAGCCACAGCTGATCGACATTCCCCGGCCCATTCCCGGTGCTGGAGAAGTCCTCATCCGTGTGTCTGCCTGCGGCTTAAACTTTGCTGACATCTTGATGGCTAAAGGCACCTATCAGGACACGCCTAACCCCCCGTTTTCCTTGGGACTTGAGGTGTCCGGTATCGTCGTTGAGACAGGTCCGGACGTCGCAGCGCCCGCTGCCGGAACCCGCGTCGCCGCGTTCATTGGCTCAGGTGGGCTGGCCGAATATGCCGTCGTGCCGGTGGAACGCTGCATCGAGGTACCCGATAGCATGACAGACGTCATCGCTGCGGGGTTCCAGATTGCTTATGGAACATCGCACCTTGCCTTGACCCGCCGCGCTGGTTTGCAAGCCGGGGAGACACTCGTGGTCCTTGGTGCCGCCGGTGGCGTAGGCCTTACTGCGGTTGAAATCGGAGCTGCCCTTGGCGCCCGGGTCATTGCAATCGCAAGGGGTGAGGCCAAGCTTGAGATTGCCCGCGCCGCAGGGGCACAACACACGATAGAGGCGAGTGCAGACATTCGGGAGGAGCTGAAGGCGCTTGGCCCTAGCAACGTTGTCTATGACGCGGTCGGAGGCGAAATGGGGTCTGCCGCCCTACGTGCTCTGGCGCCGGAGGGACGATACCTTGCCATTGGTTTCGCCAGTGGCGATGTGCCAGAAGTCAAGTTGAACCATTTGCTGGTGAAGAACATCGACGTCATGGGCTTTTATTGGGGCGGCTACCTTAAATTCAACGGTGCCGCTTTGCGCGACAGTCTTGATGCGCTCATGAAAATGCACGCCGCAGGGCAACTCGCCCCCCATGTCAGCCACACTTTGCCGCTGTCCCAGGCAGGCGAAGCCCTCGCCCTGCTGCGCGATCGTAAATCGACGGGCAAGGTCGTCGTCACCTGCGCGGACTAGGCCACGGCAGGGACCCCGCGAAAGACGCTGCGGATCCATTCGACAAGCGCCCCTTGCGCGGGGCCGGTACTTTGCTTGCCCTGGTAGAGGTTGATCATCACGGCAGGCAGGTCAGGCAAGGCGCACTGATGGTCGATGACCTCGACATAGGGTGGCTCTGTGCCTTCGACGATCACATGGACAGCCAAATCCGCGCTGACAGAGGTTTCCACGGTTCTTGTGGTGTTGGATTCCAACACGATCTCCCATGGGATGTTATGATCATCGAGCGCCTGCACCGCGGGCCCTCGGAAATTGCACTCGACCTCAAATGCGAGTGGCAGCGGGCGGCGTTTCCACGCAACACCCCCTTCCGCCCCAATCCAAACCTGCGGGCGTGTAACAAGCGTTTCGCCCCCGGCGCCCACAAAGTCCTCGGTCGTGAGGATCACATCTACCTCGCCCGCCTCAAATTGCCGCTTGAGCGTGCGGGTGTAGCTTGAGATCAGTTTGACCCGCACCCGAGGGAAACTCGCATTAAATTGGCGCAAGACCTGCGGGATCGCGGGGTAGAGAATATCATGCGGCACGCCGAGCGTAATCTCCCCCTCAAATTCCTGAGCGGTCAAACGTGTCCACGCCTCATCGTTCAAGGCGAGCATGCGCTGCGCATAGCTGAAAAGTTGTTGGCCAACGGACGTGGGGATCATCGCGCGGTTTGACCGATCCAGAAGATCCAGCCCGAGGCTTTCTTCCAAGCGCTTGAGCTGCATGGACACCGCCGATTGCGTTAGGTTCAGCCGCGCGGCGGCACTGGTGACACCCTGTGTCTCGCACACAGTGACAAAGGCCCGCAGGGCGGTGAGATCAAGGTTTCGCGCCACTATCACACCTCGTGATGGATATATTGATAAACATTCATTTCCCTTATGGATGGCAAACGACGATATATCAACACATCAAATGCAAAACTGAAAATCCATCAAATTTCGTGAGGTTATCATGATCAGCCATAGCACCACTTGCCGCCCCGCCCTCTCGCGCCGCACGCGCCGTTTGTCTCTCTTGGATCTTTTGTCGTTCTGGCAACAGCGGCGCATGATGAGAGAGTTGAGCGAAGAGACCCTCGCTGACATCGGACTGACCCGCCAAGACGCCGAAAAGGAGGCCCGGAAACTGCCCTGGGATGTGCCTTCCACATGGCGGCAGGACTGAATGCCTGCGACATTTTGTGCCAACTTAGCAAATTGCGCAGACAAACCCACAAAATCAGGGGCCATGGCCGCCTGAAATGCTTGAAAATACGAGCCACCCTGCCAATATTGGCGATGTACGTTGGCGCAATGCCAACCGCCATTTTTCTGGAGGTCAATCGATGGCTGAATATAACACAATCCGACCGACGGCCGGCATTCGCTCGGCCGCGATCGACGAGGGTCTTCGCACCCACATGAACAAAGTCTACGGCACGATGTCCGTGGGCATGCTGATCACATTCGCTGTTGCTTGGGCTATCGGCTCCAATGATCAGCTTTTGTCGATCTTCCGTGACCCGGCAACGCTGCAGCCAAACATCCTCGGCTGGATCGCGATGTTCTTGCCGCTTGGCATGGTCTTCGGCTTTGGCGCTGTGATGCGCCGTGCCTCCGCCGCTGGCGCGCGCCTGTTCTTCTTTGCCTTCGCAGCGGCCATGGGCCTGTCACTGGCTTACGTCTTTGCGGCCTTCACGGGCGTCTCGATCGCACAGACGTTCCTCGTGACGTCGATCGCCTTCGCGGGCCTGTCGCTCTACGGTTACACCACGAAAAAGGACATCTCCGGCTGGGGATCGTTCCTGATCATGGGCGTGATCGGCCTGCTGGTCGCCATGGTGATCAACTGGTTCCTTCAGTCCCCTGCCCTGATGTACGCGATCTCGATGATCGGCGTGCTGATCTTTGCAGGTCTGACAGCTTACGACACGCAGCAGATCAAAACAGAGTACATCGCCCACGCCGCCCACGGCGATCAGGAATGGCTGGAAAAGTCCGGCATCCACGGTGCGCTGAACCTGTACCTGGACTTCATCAACATGTTCCAGTTCCTGCTGATGTTCCTCGGCCAGCAAGAGTAACGCCGAACGAAAATCTAACGCCAAAGGCCGGAGCCCCGCTCCGGCCTTTTTCGTATCAGGGAAAGCCGCAAATGACCGAACTGCCTATCACCACAGTCGCCACCCTAGCCAATGGGCTCATCTTTTTGTGGCTCACCATCCGCGTGATAGCCTACCGCCGCCAGAACAAGATTGTGCTCGGCGACAATGACGACCGGGCCATGACCAAACGCATCAGAGGGCAAGCCAATGCGGCAGAGCAGATGCCGTTTGCCCTGATCATGCTGACCCTGTGCGAGCTTCAGGGCACGCCCGCGCTCGCACTCTGGATCGCTGTGAGTGTGTTTACAGCGGGCCGTCTGATGCATGCCGTCTATTTCGGATTGGATGGTCAACCTTGGCAACTGCGCCTCTACGGCATGGCGTCCTCTCTGCTTGGCTTTATCCTGCTACTCGGATGCCTCATACTCGCGCTCATCTAAGCCGCGACAGGAGCGTCAGACATGCCAAAGATTACATCCGACACCGTCAAAACAGATGCATCAGACGACACGAATAATCCCTGCGGTGCGTACAGAGCAGAACTCTTCAGTGACACAGGCGGCCTCACCCAGTTCGGCGCGTTCGTCGAAATCCTGCCACCCGGTTCCTCTTCGTCGATCAAACACTGGCACGCGGGCGAAGATGAGATGGTCTATATGCTGGCAGGCGAGGTCACCCTTCATGAAGGGAACAGCACCGAAACACTTCGCGCCGGGGATGCTGCGACCTTCAAGGCCGGTGTCGCCCAAGGGCATTGCATCGAGAACACCAGCGCATCAGAGGCGCGCTACCTTGTCATAGGAACCAGATCGCCCGGCGATAAAGTCACCTACCCCGACCATGACCGGATTTTGACCTTTACGCGCGACCCCAAAGTGCGGACCTGGACAAACCACGCAGGCCAGCCTGCAAGCAATCTCTACAAACCAGAGCCGTAAACGAAAAAGGCCACCCCGAAGGGTGGCCATTAGTCCGTTGGACTGACGTGAAGATCTTATTTGATCTTGCCTTCTTTGTATTCGACATGCTTGCGCACAACGGGGTCGTACTTACGAACGACCATCTTTTCGGTCATCGTGCGCGCGTTCTTTTTGGTCACGTAGAAGTGGCCGGTGCCTGCGGTGGAGTTCAGGCGGATCTTGATCGTGGTTGGCTTCGCCATGGCAGGCTCCTATCTCGGTTGTGCCGTCCAGCGGCACCCTTAATCTCAGACCCGCCTTTTACGCGGGCTGTGGGGCAAGTCAACCGCAAAGCGCACCCTAAGCCGCAGAGGTCACGTCACGTGAAACGGCCAGCAGCGACGTAATCGATCCGTCCCCAGCACGAACGGGCGAAACGGTGACGCTCCACTGGCGCGGCTCACCCTTAGCGGTCGGGCATGCGCCGTCAAAGCCCACGCTTTCCCCGCCTGCCGCGTCCTTGACGGCCCTTTGCAATGTCTCGCGCAGTTCTTCGGGCCAGAGTGTCCACCAATGCGCGCCCTTGATGCTCTCAAAGGCATCAATCTGCATGGCGCACATGCCATTCTCGGACATAAAGTTGATGCGCCCATCGGTACTCAACAGTTTGACGCAATCGGGTGAGCTCCTCAGGTAGGCCAACGCAAAGCCGTCTGAGGATCCTTTGAGCATCCCGAAGATCCAGCTGTTAAATCGGTCTGCCGAGTCGGTTTCCATGGCCGTCATTCTCACGTCAAATCTTGGCAATATAATACGTTTCCACCTAAAGGTGTGCCAGCCAAATTTGCCGCCAATTTCGGGTGAAAACGACGCGGATGACCTATAAGCCGGATTCTGTGCCCCATGGGGCGGCGATCATTCATCTGACGGACATGTTGCCATGTCTGCTCTAGCTGCCAACCCGGACCGTCTGGATGCATGTCATCCGCCATTGCTGGCACGAGGTCCCTATTTGGCATTGCTCCCGGTGGGGCTTGCCGTGCCGCCTGTGTTGCCACAAACGCGGTGGGCCTTACCCCACCGTTTCACCATTGCCCCGCATTGCGAGGCTGTCTCATTCTCTGTGGCGCTGTCCCTGGGGTTACCCCCGCCGGGCGTTACCCGGCACCGTGTCATGTGGAGTCCGGACTTTCCTCCCCGTCGGGTTTCCCCGACGAAGCGACCGCCCAGCCATCCGCGCAGACCTGCGGTAGCCTCAGCGCAGGCGTCGGTCAACTGGAAAGCGGTTGGCTATGTCCCGCGCAATCTGAGCATCCAGGGCACTGAGCTCTCCTGTGCCCCCCGGGTGGAACCTCAATCGAAAGGCGGTCAATTGCGCCTCTCTGGGGGCTGCAGGATCATAGCCGATCATGGCAAGATCGGTGTAAAACGCCGTGGCCGACACGCGGGTCTGGCGGCGAAAGGCGGACGGGTCGGGTGCGATGGCCAAACCATGCCGCGCCAATTGCGCCCAATCAAACAGCGCACCGGGGTCGGATTTCCGGGTCAGCGCCATGTCCGAATGACCGATGACCCTTTCGGGCGGAATTCTGTGGCGGGCCAAAATGCCTGCAAGCAATGTGCATAGCCTGTGCATCAGATGTGTATCGAATGTGCATTGGCCATCGTTGTCCAATTCGATGCCGATGGAATGCGAGTTCACGTCCGTGATGTCGCCCCAACGCCCTGCACCCGCATGCCAAGCGCGATCTTCTTCGCGCACCAACGTGCGAAGCCCGCCGCCCTTCTCGATCAGGTAATGCGCCGACACCTCTGCCGCGGGATCACACAGCCTGTCACAGGCCGCGTCTGCGGTGTTCATAGCGGTGTAGTGGATCACGACAAGGGACGGCCGGGCGCCCGCTTTGCGCGGCCCAAAGTTGGGCGACGGATGCGTGAGCGGCGTCAGTTTTGCCCCACGGCCAGCCGGAAAGGTGCCGGGTCCCATCCGCAGGCAAACCCATCCCCGTCCGGGTCAATCCCACGCGGATCACGCTCTGGGCCGCCACGGGCAAGGAAATCGCGCTGTGCGTCATCCGGGGAGCGGTACGACGCGCAATTGCGCTGGAACCGGGCCTGCGTTGTGAGGATCGAGCGGCTGTACCACTCCTGCCCGCGTGCATTGGGCGCGTTCAACGCATATTCAACGATGTTTGGCCCAACATTGCCGCGCTCTGGCAAGGCCTCTGGGGCGATATCGATCCGAACGGCTTGTTGCTGCTCGCGCAGAGCGGCATCTGCGGCGCGGTCTCTTTCATCAGAAACAGCGCTAAAATCCTGTTCGCTGGAGATTCCACTGGAGAGAATTTGCACGTTTTCGGGCGAGGCCTGAACGCCCTGAGTGCGCAATGGATCCGCCCCAGT
>JAHDDU010000002.1:27691-97968 GCA_020629175.1 Flavimaricola sp.
GGAGTGGTTGGCGACGTGCCAATACCAGCGGCCTGAAGCTCACCCGGAGCGATGGTTGTGCCCTGCTGTGGAACGCCGGAGCTGGGGATCGGCAGCACGTTGGCGGCATTTGGGGGCACGATACCTTGCGTGGTCCGCACGATCGGTCCGCTCAGCGCCGCCTCGCGGCGGGCGCGATCAATCTCAAACTGCGACAGTCCAGACGCGCCGACCTCGGCCCCGCTGTCTGGTACCGCGACCACACACGCCGAAAGGAGCGGCAAGGAACACATCACGAGAACGGCACGAAACATCAAAATCACCCTGTGGGTTGCGCTGGCGCGCAGATTACCACCACTTTTCCGGTTTGCCCACAAATTGCGCCGCACGTTCGAGTGAGTAGGCACAATTGAGCAAGTCGCCCTCCTCCCAAGGCCGTCCGATGAGTTGAAGTCCGAGCGGCAAGCCTTTGGAATCAAAGCCTGTTGGAATGCTGATACCAGGAAGACCGGCGAGGTTGACTGTCACCGTAAAGACATCGTTCAGATACATCTGAATGGGGTCTGCGTCCTTCATCTCGCCCAGACCAAAGGCGGCTGATGGCGTGGCAGGCGTCAGGATCGCATCAACGCCTGTGGCAAACACCTCGTCAAAGTCACGCTTGATCAACGCACGCACCCGACGTGCGCGGTTATAATAGGCATCGTAGAAACCAGCGGAGAGCACATAGGTGCCGACCATAACGCGGCGCTGCACCTCAGGACCAAACCCCTCGGCCCGTGTCTTCTCATACATCTCGGTGATGCCATCGCCTTCAGCCAGGCTCGCCCGATGTCCAAACCGCACGCCGTCATAGCGCGCGAGGTTCGATGACGCTTCGGCAGGCGCAATCACGTAGTAGGCGGGCAGCGCGTATTTCGTGTGCGGCAGGCTGATGTCGACAATTTCGGCACCCGCGTCGCGCATCATTTCCTGGCCTTGTGACCAAAGCTTTTCAATCTCATCCGGCATGCCGTCCATGCGGTATTCACGCGGGATGCCAATTTTTTTGCCTTTGATGTCGCCGGTCAGCGCGGCCTCAAAATTGGGCACGGGAATATCGGCACTGGTGCTGTCTTTGGGATCGTGGCCGGACATGGATGTCAGCATGATGGCCGCATCGCGCACGTCCTTTGTCATCGGACCTGCCTGATCCAGCGAGGAGGCAAAGGCCACGACACCCCAGCGTGAGACGCGCCCATAGGTCGGCTTAATGCCAGTAATGCCGGTAAAGGCGGCTGGCTGGCGGATTGAACCGCCCGTATCTGTCCCCGTCGCACCAAGACAGAGGTCAGCCGCAACAGCAGCCGCCGAACCGCCAGAAGAGCCGCCCGGCGTCAGCTTTCGCCCGCCGTCCTGCCACGGGTTCACCGCGTCGCCGTAAACGGACGTCTCGTTGGAGGAGCCCATAGCGAACTCGTCCATGTTGAGCTTCCCGAGCATGACAGCGCCATCGCGGAACAACTGCGTTGTCACGGTGCTCTCGTATTCGGGCTTGAAACCTTCTAGGATGCCAGAGGCCGCCTGCGAGGCAACGCCCTTGGTGCAGAACAAGTCTTTGATGCCCAAAGGAATTCCGCATAGATCAGGTGACATGCCCATGGCGATCCGCTCATCGGCGAACTTGGCCTGCTCGCGCGCAATCTCTGGCGTGTTGTGCACAAAAGCGTTGAGCGTGGCGGAGCCTTCTACTTCCGCCAAACATGCCTCCGTCAGCTCGGCAGAGGTGATCTCTTTCGCACGCAGTTTGTCGCGTGCTTCGGCAATCTTCAGTTTCGACAGCTCGGTCATTATTCCACCACCTTTGGCACAGCAAAGAAGCCTTCACGGGCATCGGGCGCATTGGTCAGAACGGCGCCCTGTTGGTCGCCATCGGTGACCACGTCCTCCCGCCGTTTGAGGCGCATGGGTGTGACGGATGTCATCGGCTCTACACCATCCACGTCCACTTCGTTCAACTGCTCGATAAAGCCAAGTATCGCGTTGAATTCATTGGCAAGTACCGGCAGGGCGTCATCCTCAACCCGGATCCGGGCGAGCTTGGCGACCTTGCGGGCGGTTTCGGTATCAATGGACATGCGGATCTCCGGCGTTGCAGGCTGACACGCGTTTATCGCGCAGGCTCAGCCGCCGCAAGTCGCCGTGAGAGGATCGCCCCCGTCGCCGCAGGGACAAGGGCAGGAGATTTAGCAGCTATCGAAACGGAAGCTGTCGATGATCCGGCCGTTACGGCCGCCCAGTTCAACGACCATTTCACCACCCACGAGCAAGAAGCTGTTGAGAATATCGACAGAACAGAGATCACGGCGGATCGAACTGCGGATGGAAAAACGTAAAGACTGAACCTGGCTTTGGCGCACTTCATTGGCGCGGAATGGAAAATTGTATCCGACATAGAGCACATTGCCCTCAGCCCGCGCATCGCGACGGCGCACGCCGTCACCAAGACCTTCGGGAATGCTGTCATTCCACACATTAGCGAGCACTTGGGCAGATGCGGCAACGTTGGCCTGGTCCTCGCTCGACAGCGTCGTCGAAGCAGCTGGGGCTGTTGTTGGCGCCTGGACGGGATCAGGGGAATTTGACCCCTGGGGTACTGGCTCACAAGCCGCAAGCATTGTCACGAGAGCGGCCCCGGAAAGAAGTGGTTTAAACATTGAAATTCCTAGTTATTCCTGTGGAGGGATTAGACTCCCCACAACTCTAAGAGAAAACAAAAGCAACCTATAGGCGTATTTGCGGCTAAAGTGAGACTGAAGCGAAAAGAGCGCCGCACAACGCGGCGCTCGGATCAGATCTTCAAAGGCCCTTGGCGCGGTAGCTGTCTGCCACCTTGCCAATAGAGACAAGGTAGGCCGCCGTCCGCAGGTCCTGAACGTCATCACGCGAACGCCAGACCTCGCGCATGGCCTGATAAGCTGTCCGCATCGTGTCATCGAGACCGGAACGCACCAGCTCAAGCTCCCCTGCGCCGCGCAGGTATTTGTCCTTGAAGCCATCAGACAGCGTCCATTTGATCGACGCATCGGCGCTAATCCGCTCGAGTTCATCGACGATCAGCTGATGACGGCTCTCTTCCGCGCGCCGCTGCATTCGGCCAAAGCGGATATGGCTGAGGTTTTTGACCCATTCAAAGTACGACACCGTCACACCACCGGCATTGGCGTACATGTCAGGAATGATGATACAGCCTTTGTCCCGCAGAACCTCGTCCCCGCCCGCCGTAATGGGGCCGTTTGCTGCCTCGATGATTAGCGGGGCTTGGACACGGGGCGCGTTGTCGCGGTTGATCACCCCTTCAAGGGCAGCAGGGATCAGGATGTCACACTCCGCCTCAAGCAAGGCCGCGCCGTCTTCGTGGTAAGTCGCACCTTTATAACCCTTCACACCGCCGTTGCTGCGGATCCATTGCGAGATGGCCTCGACGTCGAGCCCTGCCTCATCCTGCAGCGCACCGTCCCGCTCGATGATCGCGGTGATTTTGGCCCCGTCTTCTTCGGAAAGGAACTTGGCTGCGTGGTAGCCAACGTTCCCAAGCCCTTGAACAATGACCCTTTTTCCATCTAGCGTTCCGCTCAAGCCGGCAGATGCGACATCGTCCGAATGCCGGAAAAATTCGCGCAATGCGTATTGCACGCCCCGGCCCGTCGCCTCGACCCGCCCCGCAATGCCGCCCGCGTTTGGCGGCTTGCCAGTTACACAGGCGTTGCCATTGATGTCCGTCGTGTTCATGCGTTTGTACTGATCCGCGATCCACGCCATCTCACGCTCGCCCGTCCCCATATCGGGGGCCGGAACGTTTTGGGCCGGGTTGATCATATCGCGCTTGATGAGCTCATAAGCAAACCGACGTGTAATCAGCTCCATCTCATGATCATCCCAATCACGCGGATTGATCCTAAGGCCCCCCTTGGAACCGCCGTAAGGGACCTCCACCAAGGCGCATTTGTAGGTCATCAAAGCAGCGAGCGCTTCGACTTCATCCTGATGCACGCCCATCGCAAAACGGATACCGCCTTTGACAGGCTCCATATGTTCGGAATGGACGGAACGATAGCCGGTGAAGGTTTCGATCTTGCCCCGTAGACGCACGCCAAATCGCACGGTGTATGTGGCGTTACAGACCCTGATTTTCTCTTCCAGCCCCGGCGGTAAATCCATCAACGCAACTGCTCGATTGAACATGATGTCGACGGAGTCGCGGAAACTGGGTTCTGCTGAGTTTGTGGGGCTGGTCATATCTGTGTCCTTCATTACGCCTGCATAAGCGCGACGTTCATTTTCGAACTATGCCATTATTTTGGGCATTTGCTAGCACCCGTTGTTCAACTGGTTGCGATCATCTCGCGAATCGCAGTCGGGTCCGAACTCCAATGGAAAAGGCGACCCGTCCAGTGTTGGCAGCAGTTCACTGCAACCATAGAGACCTGATCGTTTCCAGATTGCGAACAGGGCCGGGCAGAAACATCGAATTGATGCCAATTCGCATAGGTTTGTTCACAATTCGATTTTCTTTCGCCCCAATTCCGCCATCCCGAACTGGCAGAAATTCGCTCAGGCTCCTGCTTGGAGTCCGTCCAGTTGTGCCCTGCCGGGTGTGTGAGAGAACGAGGAACATGTGATGCCCCTGCCCAAACCTGCCAATTTGGCCAAGCCATTTGCGGATTTCCGCAAGGATCAAGACGGTTCGATCACCGTCCTGACGCTGTTCCTGATCATCGCCATGATCTTCACCGCCGGTATCGCCGTCGACATGATGCGGTTCGAGACGTATCGCGCCCGGTTGCAGTCAACCGTTGATCGCGCCACGCTCGCTGCCGCTGACCTGCATGTCTGCCTCGACGACTCGATCGACAAAGAAGCTCTGATTGCAGACTACTTTGAAAAGAACGGTTTTGCGTCCCAGCTGACGTCTATCTCAATTCAGAGCGACGATAACTCTTGCGCGGTCGAAGTTGACGCACAAATCGACGTAAACACCATTTTCATGAAATTGATCGGCTTTGGAGAGGTCAACACCGGGCCACAAGACCTCACGGCCGTGGTAACGTCGGCTGCGACGGAGGCGATCTCTGACGTCGAAATCAGTCTTGTGCTGGATATTTCAGGCTCCATGGGTTGGAACGGCAAGATCGAGCAGTTGCGGACGGCAGCTGGCGACTTTGTCGATGATGTGAATGAAACGGTTGAAGACGGCCGGCTCTCAATCTCGATCGTCCCCTATGCGTCGCAGGTCAATCTTGGGCCAGCGCTGATTGCACAATACCCGCGCGCATATGCGCACGGCTACAGCCATTGCCTTGAGTTGCCCGCCAACTCCTACAGCAGTACCGCCATTCCACAGGCCAACAATATTCCGCAAGCTGCACACTTTGACCCTTACAATGGCGCCGCCTACAACGACTTCCGACCTGCAGTTAACTTCATCTGCAATCCGGAAGAGTATGCCCAAGTCGTGCCAATCTCAGCCGACATGCAGGTGCTTCATGACAGCATCGACAATTTGGAAGCCAATGGCGCAACGTCCATTGAAATTGGAGCCAAATGGGGTGTGGCCCTTCTCGACCCATCGAGCCGTGGAGATATCCAAGGCCTGATCAACCTTGGCGTGGTCGACAATGAATTTTCAGACCGTCCCGCCGATTTTGGTAACGACGACACTATGAAAGTTCTCGTCATCATGACTGACGGCGAGAATACTCCTGAGTATAGCATCAGCACGAACCGCCGATCCCAGGACTCGGACGTTTGGTTGAATTCGCTTGGTGCGAGCCAGGACGGCCATTGTGATTGGTCCTTGTCGCTGGGGGATGCAGACTGCGATTGGCGCACTCCTTTCCGTCAGCAATACGACAACCTCAACCACCTTTACTATGTGCGTGACCGCGAACCGGGTGACCGCGACGCGGATGGGAACGCCTATGAAGACTACTACATCGTCGAGCACGACAGTAATCCCAACATTGGTCCAGAAGATGCTTGGGTCGACAATCGCCTTGGCACACGCCTGACGTGGCAAGACATCTGGGCCAACTATAGCCTGCGGACACATGCCTGGAACTTCCGCGGTGACCAGACTGACGATTTTGGTGTGTACAACCAATGGTACAACAACCTCGTCACGGTGACTTACGGAGCCGCTAAGGACGACCGTCTGGACCGGATCTGCACGGCCGCGAAAGATGCCGGCATCATCGTCTACACGATCGGTTTCGAAGTCTCCGACCGTTCCGCCGGGGTGATGCATAGCTGTGCGTCAGACGACAACACGTTCTTCCGTGTCGAAAACGGTAATCTTGAGAACGCTTTCGCCGCTATCGCAAGCGACATCTCAGCTCTGAGGTTGTACCAATGAACCAGTCTGTTCTTACCAAGTCCCTTTGCCATGTTCGGCAATTTCACCGCGATGAGCGTGGATCCGTCGCGATCGAGTTCATGCTGTTTCTGCCGCTGATCTTCGCCTTCTTCCTCTCGACGTTCGAGATTGGAATGCTGATGATCCGTCAGACGATGGTGGATCGTGGCGTGGACATCACCGTGCGGCTTATTCGCCTGAACCAGATGGTTGATGCGAACGGCGATCAAGCGGTCACACAGGATAACATCCGTCGATCCATCTGTTTCTTTAGCAGTGGCCTTGTGCCGAACTGCGACAACCGGATGCGCATCGAAATGGTCCGTGTTGACCCACATGATTGGCAAGGCTTGCCTGCCCAGGCTGACTGCATCGATTTGAACAACCCTGCAGCGCCTGCACGGGCGACCAATGTTGGTGCAGACAATGACCTGATGCTTCTGCGCGTCTGCGCCTTGGTACAGCCTTTCGACTTCACCAACGGTCTTGGCCGCATCCTGACACGTCAGAGCGGAGAACTGTACGCGATCTTCTCGACCGCAGCCTTTGTTGTGGAGCCTACACAATGACGACACATCGTATCCTTCCCGCAATGTTTGCCGACAGCGTAGTCCGTTTCTGGCACGATGAAGATGGATCGCAGTCCATCGAATTGATGCTCATGATCCCGCTGTATGTCTGGAGCTTCCTGGCGACTTACGTCTTCTTCGATGCGTTCCGGCTTCAGTCGATCAACGCCAAAGCTGGCTACACAATCGGAGATATCGTGAGCCGGCAAACCAGCTACATCACACCGGAATTTATCGATAGCATGTGGAATCTGCAGGCTCTGATGATTGAAACGGGTGAACGCGCACGGTTGCGTGTTTCCACAATCCAAAATAACGTCGATCAAGGTCTAATTGTGTGTTGGTCAGAAACTCGCGGTGGCGGAGATGACCTCACAGATGCACGTTTGCAAACGATGGCCAACGCACTACCAGAAATGTTCAACAATGAGATCGCTATTCTTGTGCAATCATCTGTCGACTACAATCCCGTCTTTGCTGCTGGTGTGGCCGCTACGACATTTGATGACTTCGTTGTCCTCAGTCCCAGAACAACCCAGGTAAACTTTAACACCGTTAACCGTCCTGGAAGCCAAACACCTGCGACAGAGTTGAACTGCGGCACCTAATCGTGAACTTCAAAAAATGACAACCGGTGCCTCACAGGCGCCGGTTTCACTTTTGGCCAAGCTCCAACGCGAGGTATTCGGCCATGAACCGTGTCTCGCGGGCGGGGAGCATTCCGCCGACGCCAACCCTTCGCCCGATCCGCCACCATAGACCCGGCACCCAGCGGCGCCCGGCCGGTGACTGTAGGATGAGCGCAAAACCGTTGGAGGGCTTGATCGCAAACGTTCCCCGGTCGACCTTTTCTATCTCGGACCACTTGGCCAAGATGTCTCCAGAACTGTCGCGCAGATCCAACTCTGTCAGCTCAATGGCGCGTTTGGATGATCTTCGGAACCGCTCGCCGTTGAACAGCGCAAGGCACCCCAGCAAGAAAAGCGCGATGGCGGCACCGGTTCCTATGGTACCTGAAAGCGCGACAAGGACCAAAAGGCCCCCTAGCGCGAAATAGACCAACACTGCCGCGAAGACCCGGCCTGCAGAGGGTTCGATGCGCATCAGGACGCCGTTTTCATCAGGGGACAACATGCCCCCTGATACTGGCTCCCCCTCGCAATGGAAAGACCGCAGGCGCGACCTGCCCTTACCGGTTGACCTGCACCTCGTAGCCCGGTTCTTCGGGTTCATCGTCAATCATCTCGGACGGAAATCCGGGGGCCAAAATCTCAAGGCCCGTCGCCTCTTCCAATCGCTCAATGATCCGGTCGGATTGCGCTCGCGCGCCGTAGCGGTCGATGCCGTCTTGTAAAATCTGGATCATCAGCGGGCTGATCTCCAGCGGTACGTCGGCTTCGTCCGCGATCTTCTGGAAAAGCCCGATGTCCTTTTTGACAAGATCCATCGTGAAGTTGATGTCGCGGCAGCCGTTAAGGATCATCTGGCTCTCTGTTTCGTGGACGAAGGAAGTGCCAGAGCTGATCTTGATGGCTTCATAAGTCGTCGCCATGTCGAGGCCTGCGGCTTTCATCGTCACCAAGGCTTCGCAAACAGTCAGCAGATTGGCCGTGGCAAGGTAGTTGGTCATGACCTTGAGCGTGGACGCCGTCCCCAGATCGCCTGTATGCAGAACCCTGCGCCCCAGAACCGTTGTGAGCGGCAGTACGGCCTCAAAGCATTCCCGCGTGCCGCCGACAAAGATAGAGATGTTGCCGGTGGCTGCGCGATGGCACCCTCCGGACACTGGGCATTCTGCTGCGAGCCCACCGCGGCCGATGACCTCCGCCCCAAGTGCTTGAACATCATCGGCATCGGTTGTCGACATTTCCATCCAGATTTTGCCGGGGCCAACTTCTGGCAGCATCTGCGTGACAACATCGCGGCAGGCGGCCGGTGACGGAAGACAGGTGATAACGGCTTCATTGCGGGCCATCATCTGCGCCGGGCCCTCCCCCGCTTGGGCGCCCACTTCGACCATCGCCTGAACGGCCGTCGCGTCCAAATCGAAGACTTGCACATCATGGCCGTTGCGTATCAGGCTTCCAGCCAGCTTTGCGCCCACGTTGCCAAGCCCAATGAATCCGACTTTCATGTAACTCTCCCAATTGCTTGAGGTCATTGGCGGCCGCATTCGGCCAAAAATCTTGACCAGACACGACACCATTGGCCTCGCAGCGTCGCTCTTGTATGTCGGGGGCACTCAACCGGGATTTTTCCATGCGGATTTCCAGCCTCGTCCTTTTCTTTGCATTCGCAGGATGCGCCGAGTTCCCGGCACTGGACGCCCGCGTGGGGCCAGAAGCGCTAGAGGCACCCTTTCCCACCCTGCTCCCTATGGAACAGCTTTTGGACGCCTCAGCACCCCCCATCAGCATCGCCTCAGGACCCAGCTCGAACCGTATTGCAGCATTGCGCGCACGGGCGGCCCGCTTGCGCGGGCCCGTGGTGGACCAAGCGACACGCCTGCGGATGCAACAAGGTGTGCAACCCGCGCATTGAGGGACAGGCACGGCGTTGAATAGACGCGCCAGACAGGCTAACAGCGCTCAACCACAGCTGCAGGATACATAACATGGCCAAAACCACCGCTCCTCTCCGCCTTGGCATCGCTGGTCTGGGCACCGTCGGGACCGGCATTGTGCGCATCCTGCAGAACAATCCGGACCTCATTGAAGCGCGTGCAGGTCGCAAGATCGAGATCGCGGCGGTCACTGCGCGGGACAAGGCCAAAGACCGCGGCGTTGATCTGTCGGCCTATGCCTGGGCGCAGGATCCAGTAGCCCTCGCCCAGCGCGATGACGTTGACGTCTACGTCGAATTGGTTGGCGGCGATGAGGGGCCAGCAAAGCTCTCAATGGAGGCCGCCATTGCCGCTGGAAAGGATGTTGTCACTGCGAACAAAGCTCTGCTGGCGATGCATGGACAGGCCTTGGCCGAAGCGGCAGAAGACGCCGGACGCGTTATCCGGTATGAGGCGGCTGTTGCCGGCGGCATACCGGTGATCAAATCGCTTCTTGAAGGGCTGGCCGGGAACGAGATCAAACGCGTCATGGGCGTGATGAACGGGACCTGCAACTACATCCTGACCCGGATGGAAAGCGCGGGCCTACCCTACGAAGAGGTTTTCGCCGAAGCAGACGCCTTGGGCTATCTCGAAGCAGACCCGAACCTTGACGTCGGTGGCATTGACGCCGGGCACAAACTGGCGCTCCTCTCGGCCATCTCATTTGGCACTCAGGTGGATTTTGCCGGGGTCGAGTTGGAAGGCATCGGCGCCATCAGCATCGAGGATATTCGTCAGGCCGCTGACATGGGGTACCGCATCAAACTGTTGGGCGTGGCCCAAATGACCGGACGCGGGATGGAGCAGCGCATGTCGCCTTGCCTTGTGCCAGCCTCCTCACCGCTTGGCCAGCTGGAGGGCGGGACAAACATGGTCGTTCTTGAAGGCGACGAGGTGGGGCAGATTGTCCTGCGCGGCGCAGGCGCGGGTTCTGGCCCGACGGCGAGCGCTGTGATGGGCGACGTCATCGACATCGCCCGCGGCACGCGCCTTCCAACCTTTGGCCAACCAGCCAAGACGCTACGGGCCGCCCGGTCGGCGCGAGCGGCCGTCTCTGCGCCCTACTACCTGCGTATGCAATTGATGGACAAACCTGGCGCGTTGGCCAAAGTGGCCAAATCGCTGGGCGAAGCAGGTATCTCTATCGACCAGATGCGGCAATACGGGCACGAGGATACCTCCGCCCCGGTCCTGATCGTAACACACAAGACCACGCGTTCGGCCATTGATGAAGCAATCTCTGACTGCCGGTCTTCCGGCGTGGTCATCGGCGATCCCGTAGCCCTTCGAATTGAATCCGTCTGAGTGGGCCCCAAGTTTTTTCGCGAAAAATCTTGGGGATCCGCGTGGTGCAAACGAAACACTCTGCCAAATCCCGCCGCACTGTTGGGCCGTTAGCGTTCACAGTGTTGTCAGGCGCGGCGTCGTGTTGTCTAGCGACAGGACGATCTGAATAAAGGACGACGATATGGCACAGGCCGCTGATTTTAACGACCGCACGCTTTCTTTGGGCCTTGCCCGTGTTTCCGAGGCCGCGGCCATCGCTTGTGCCCCCCTCATCGGGCGCGGGGACGAGAAAGCAGCCGATCAGGCCGCCGTCGATGCCATGCGCACCCAGCTCAACAAACTCGACATTGCTGGTGTCGTCGTCATTGGTGAGGGCGAGCGGGACGAAGCCCCAATGCTCTACATCGGCGAAGAGGTTGGCACGGGCACCGGCCCCGGCGTGGATATCGCGCTCGATCCGCTCGAAGGAACAACCCTGACGGCAAAAGACATGCCAAATGCGTTGGCCGTCATCGCGATGGGCCCGCGCGGCAGCATGTTGCATGCGCCGGATGTCTATATGGACAAGCTCGCCATTGGGCCCGGTTACCGCGAAGGCGTTGTAACGATGGACATGACCCCGTCTGAACGGGTCAACGCGCTTGCTTCGGCCAAAGGCTGCTCGACCGAGGACATCACAGTTTGCGTGCTAGAGCGTCCACGTCACGAAGGCATCATCGAAGAGATCCGCTCAACTGGTGCGGCCATCCGTTTGATCACCGACGGTGATGTGGCAGGCGTCATGCATTGCGCCGAGGCCGCGACAACGGGCATTGATATGTACATGGGATCTGGCGGCGCGCCCGAGGGCGTGCTGGCGGCTGCCGCATTGAAATGCATGGGCGGTCAGATTTTTGGCAAGCTCCTGTTCCGCAACGATGACGAGCGGGGACGCGCGACCAAGGCAGGCATCACAAACTTTGACCGGGTCTACACCCGCGATGACCTTGTTACAGGTGACGTCATTTTTGCCGCCACCGGCGTAACAGACGGCAGCCTTGTCCCCGGGATCAAGCGCGAAGTGGGGTTTGTCACCGCCGAGACCATCCTGATGCGCTCCAAAACCGGCTCAGTCCGGCGGATGATCTACCGCAATCCTGTACCGCAACGCGGATAGCGCTGGCCCCCACCCAAGGATGCAGTTTATCTGATGCCGGGGCTTAAGGGGCGCGGCATCATGTCAGAAGCATTTCTGGGCGTAGGCTCATCTTTGAATGGTCGGAAATGGGTCGGTCCCCCTTCGGGGGCGGCGCGTCTTGCCGAGGCTATGGCACAGTCCCAAGCCTTGCCCCTGCCGCTGTGCCAAACGCTCGTGCGACGCGGCGTGGCCGAGGCAGAAGTTGCAGCCTTCATGGCCCCGACCCTGCGTGACCTCCTGCCTGATCCCCGGAGCCTGCGCGATATGGAGACTGCCGCCGCCCGGTTTTGCGCGGCAGTGACCAAGCGCGAACAGATTGCCATTTTTGCGGATTACGATGTCGATGGCGGCTCGTCCGCCGCCCTCCTCCTCACATGGCTGCGGCAGATGGGGCAGGATGCGACGCTTTATGTGCCCGACCGGATTGACGAAGGCTACGGCCCGAATGACGCGGCCATGAAGGACTTGGCGGCGGCGCATGATCTGATCATCTGCGTCGATTGCGGAACGCTCAGCCATGGTCCTATTGAAGCCGCGAAAGGCGCTGACGTGATCGTGTTGGATCACCATTTGGGCGGTGAAACACTGCCGCCTGCCCTCGCTGTCGTGAACCCGAACCGGCAGGATGAAAGCGGCGATCTGGGTCACCTTTGTGCAGCGGCCGTCGTCTTTCTGATGCTGGTCGAGGCGAACCGGCAACGCAAAGATGCTGGTCAACAAAGCCCGGACCTGATGGCGATGCTTGACCTCGTCGCCCTTGCGACAGTGGCGGACGTGGCCCCGCTCACCGGGGTAAACCGCGCATTTGTGCGGCAGGGTCTGACCGTGATGGCGCGGCGGCAGAGGCCGGGCCTCGTGGCGCTGGCGGATGTGGCCAAGATGGACACCGCCCCGCAGGCTTATCACCTTGGGTTTCTGATGGGGCCGCGCATCAATGCGGGCGGTCGGATCGGCAAGGCCGACCTTGGCGCGCGCCTGCTTGCCGCCAATGATCCGCATGAGGCGGCCTCACTGGCGGAACGCTTGGATCAGCTCAACACCGAACGGCGTGAGGTTGAGGCTATGGTGCGCGATCAGGCGCTTGCACAGGCTGAAACGCGCGGGCTGGACGGCCCCCTAGTCTGGGCCGCAGGCGAAGGCTGGCACCCCGGCGTGGTTGGTATTGTTGCCGCACGGCTCAAAGAAGCTACGAACCGTCCGGCCATTGTCATTGGACTGGATGGCGATGAGGGCAAGGGCTCAGGCCGCTCTGTCACCGGCGTTGATCTGGGGGCTGCGATCCAACGGGTTGCGGGCGAGGGCCTGCTGATCAAAGGTGGTGGGCATAAAATGGCGGCAGGCCTCACGGTGGCCCGCGAGCAGTTAGAGCCCGCGATGGAACGGCTGGGGGAGCTGCTGGCCAAACAAGGCGCTGATGCGCTTGGGCCACGGGATTTGACGCTGGATGCTGTGCTGATGCCAGGCGCCGCAACGGTTGACCTCATCACCCAAATTGAGGCCGCTGGCCCTTATGGCGCTGCCGCTGCCGCCCCCCGGTTTGCCTTCCCCTCAGTGGCCATTCACGCAGCGCGCCCCGTCGGCACCGGACATTTGAAGGTGACGTTCGGCGATGGCCTTGGTGCGCGGCTCGACGGGATTGCATTTGGCGCGATGGACGGCCCGATGGGCCCTGCCCTGATCAATCACGCGGGCAAACGGTTTCACCTAGCAGGACGGCTGGACCTGAACCATTGGCAAGGGCGCACCTCGGCCCAGCTGCGGCTCGAGGATGCGGCTTTGGCGGACGGATAAGAAAGCCGCAGCAAAGGCAAGAATTTTCACCGAATCCTCTTGCGCGGCCTGCGCGCTTTGCCTAGAACCCGCCGCAGTGGCCCGTTCGTCTATCGGTTAGGACGCCAGGTTTTCAACCTGGAAAGAGGGGTTCGATTCCCCTACGGGCTGCCACGTTTCCCAAATTTTCGATCCGCGGCAACAGCAATTCCAATCTTTGCTTCACCTCTGGGTTCGGCTCTTGGGCTTGACGTAAATCATGCAATGTCGTGATCCAATGCGGCTCTGGCGTCAGAGGCCGTCCGCGTCTGTCCCAAGACAGCGCAAGCAAAACGGATTGTGCGGCCTCTGGCAGGACTGGGTCTGCCGTCAGGCCATTGAGAACGCCCCAAATGGCGGTCCAGCAACGTCCAACAGACCACGGATTGTACCCCCCGCCCCCGAGCGCAAGGAGCCGAGGGGCCAATTTCATGATGGCGCGGACAACATCGCAATGACTGTTGTTGGTCAAAGACATGCGCGATTGCGGATCCTCGGTGACGCCATCGGCACCGCATTGCAGGACGATGGCATCCGGCGCAAAGGCCCGCAGCACAGGCGCAATCAGCCACTCTCTAATCAAGGCATAGTCGCCATCATGGCAGCCGCGCGGCACGGGCAGGTTAAACACATTGCCCGCCCCTTGTTCAGTCAGCGCACCCGTGCGGGGCCAACGGTTCTCTTCATGCACCGACAAAACGAGTGTGTCGGGGTCCTCCTCAAATGCGGCCTGCACGCCGTCGCAATGATGGGCATCGATGTCGACATAGGCGATCCGGCGCGCTCCGTGATGACGCAAGGACAGAATCGCGAGAGCCGGATCGTTGAAATAACAAAAACCGTTCGCATAGTCAGGGAAGGCATGGTGTGTGCCGCCCCCCGGCGCGAAAACGATGCCGCCTTCCTTTAGCAACTCACCGGCGAGGATCACTCCGCCAGACGATGTTGCCGGTCTTCGAAACATCTCGGGGAAAATAGGGTTCGAGACTGTGCCGATGTTGTGCCGCGCTTTGACGCCATCGCTCACCTTTTGCGCCGCTTCGGCCTGTTGCAAGGCGGCGATGTAGTCGGGGGTGTGGAACGCGGCGAGAGCGGCAGGTTTGGCGCGTGGTGAGGTGATGAATTGCGCGGGCGGCAGCCAGCCCAATGCCCGCGACAGATCCATCACCGTTGAGACGCGCGGCACGCGCAACGGGTGCCAGCCGCCGTAGCTCGAATGTCTGTAAATTTCTGAGCCGATGAACATCGGTTTTCCAAGGCTCAAAGCTCTCTCCCCATTGCACCGGGCTGCGATACCCCTAAGTTAGCGGCACAATGCGCAAAGTCCCGAACCCATGATCAAGTTTACCCTCACCTGCCCTGACGACCACCGGTTCGACAGCTGGTTTGCCTCGTCTGAGGCGTTTGAGACCTTGCAGAAGGGCAAGATGATCAGCTGCACGCAATGTGGTGCAACGGAGGTCACCAAGGCGCTGATGGCCCCCGCCGTTTCGGTCAGCGAATCCGCGCCGTTATCCGCCCCCACCGAAACAGAAGCCAAGATCGCAGCTATGCGAAATCATGTGGAAGCCACCGCAGACGATGTCGGCAAAAATTTTGCCAAAGAGGCGCGGGACATGCACGACGGCGTCATCCCCGATCGCCCAATTTACGGTGAGGCGAACCTCAAAGAGGCCAGGTCTTTGCTCGAAGATGGAGTGCCCGTAGTGCCTTTGCCCTTCATGAACAAGCGAAAGGCCAACTGAATGACCATGTTGATCACCGGCGCCAACCGCGGGATCGGGGCGGAACTCTTGCGGCAAGCGACCGCACGCGGCATTCGCGCTTTGGGGACGAGCCGGTCAAAGGACGCAGCCCTGCTGCCCTTGGATGTCACCAACCCGGCCTCTGTAGCATCGCTGGCCACCCATATGGAGGGAACACCGCTGGACCTTTTGGTCTGCAACGCAGGCGTTTTTCCGGATCGAGGTCAGTCCTTGGACAGCGGCTACCCCGCCGAGATGTGGGCCGATGGGTTTGCGGCGAATGTCACAGGCGTTTTTCTTTGTATTCAGGCGTTTCTGCCGCATTTACAGCGAGCCAAAACACCCAAAATTGCAATCATAAGCAGCCAAATGGCCAGCCATACCCGCGCTCCTGGCGGCAATTACATCTACCGCGCCTCCAAGGCCGCGGCTTTGAACCTGGGGCGCAATCTGGCGTCTGATCTTAAGGACGATGGCATCGCTGTCGGCATATACCACCCCGGTTGGGTCCAGACAGATATGGGCGGGGGCGAGGCTGACATCACCGTGGAAGCCTCTGCCACAGGGCTGCTGGACCGGTTTGAGGCCCTTAGTGTTGAGACCACTGGTTGCTTTGAAACCTGGGACGGCCGCGCCCACGCCTATTAAGAAGGCCGTTGCCCTCCCCCCGCTGGCCCACTAAGAGAGGCGCGGAGTTTCAGATAGGCGCACTTCTATGTCCATTCTCGTGATGAAATTTGGTGGCACCTCCGTCGCCACGCTGGACCGCATCGCGCGGGCGGCCAAGCGTGTGGCGGTTGAAGTGGCCAATGGTCACAACGTGATCGTCATCGTCTCGGCCATGTCCGGCAAAACCAACGAATTGGTAGGGTGGGTGAACGAGACCTCACCGCTCTATGATGCGCGCGAATATGATGCGGTTGTGTCCTCCGGAGAGAATGTGACTGCAGGCCTCATGGCCCTGCGCCTGCAAGAAATGGACGTGCCTGCTCGCAGTTGGCAGGGCTGGCAAGTGCCGCTGAAGACCAATTCGGCCCATTCCTCGGCGAGGATCGAGGAAATCCCACCTGAAAACATCCTTGCCAAGTTTGATGAGGGCATGAAAGTCGCCGTTGTAGCGGGCTTTCAGGGCATAAGCCCAGAGGGGCGGATCACAACGCTTGGCCGCGGCGGATCCGACACAACGGCAGTTGCTTTCGCCGCAGCTTTCGAGGCCGTGCGGTGCGACATCTACACCGACGTGGACGGCGTCTACACGACGGACCCGCGCATTTGTGACAAGGCACGCAAGCTGGATCGCATCGCGTTTGAGGAGATGCTGGAGCTTGCCTCACTTGGGGCCAAAGTTTTGCAGACCCGTTCGGTCGAGTTGGCGATGCGCTATAAGGTTAAATTGCGGGTCCTGAGCAGTTTTGAAGAAATGTCTGACGATGCCGGAACGCTCGTCTGCGATGAGGAGGATATCATGGAAAGCAATGTGGTCGCAGGTGTCGCCTATAGTCGTGACGAAGCGAAAATGACCCTGATCTCGGTTGCGGACCGTCCGGGCATTGCCGCCGCTATTTTCGGACCTTTGGCAGAGGCTGGGGTCAACGTGGACATGATCGTCCAAAACATCTCGGAAGATGGTCGGACTGATATGACCTTTTCCTGCCCCGTCGATCAGGTCGCCCGCGCGGAAGAGGCCATGCGCAAAGCGCAAGACGCTGGCGAGATTTCATACCATGAACTGATCTCGGACAAAGACGTTGCCAAAGTCTCTGTCGTTGGCATTGGAATGCGCAGTCATGCCGGTGTGGCGGCCAAGATGTTTGACGCCCTGTCGAGCGAAGGCGTGAACATCAAGGTGATCACCACGTCTGAGATCAAGATCAGCGTGTTGATCGACCGCAAGTACATGGAATTGGCGGTACAAGCGCTGCACGATTGCTTTGAGCTTGAGAAGGCCGCCTAACCCGCTGCTTTTTGTTTAGGCATATTTGCTCCGATGCCGCGCAGATTTTGGTAATTTCTGCAACCCGTTCTTCCCCTCGCCCGCTGTGCTGCGCTATGGCTTCAGTAGGGTAGAGTTGCCCGAGGGGAGCAGAATGCCGCACCGCGCAGAAACTGAGAGCCGCAAGCTGCTGGGCCGCTTGCGCGAAGCGCTTGCCGAGGACAGCGCCGGACAGGCGCGTCTGGACCACGTGGTGCAGCTCATCGCGTCCTCCATGCAGACCGAAGTGTGCTCGATCTACCTGTTCCGGGATGCCGAAACCTTGGAGCTGTGTGCGACGGAAGGTCTGCAGCAGGACGCAGTTCACCAGACGCGGCTGAAGCTTGGCGAAGGTCTGGTGGGGCGCACTGCCGAACGGGGCCAAGTGATCAACGCCGCAAACGCCCCTGCCCGCGCGGGCTTCCGCTATATGCCGGAAACGGGTGAGGAAAAATTCATTTCTTTCTGCGGTGTCCCGATTGCCCGTCTTGGCCAGCCTTTGGGCGTCCTCGTCGTACAATCGCGCGAGCAGCGCAGGTTTACGCCGGACGAGGTCTACGCCCTCGAAGTGGTCGCAATGGTTCTGGCCGAGATGACAGAGCTCGGCGCGTTTGTCGGCGAAGGGGCTGCGCTTTCTGCCCCGCACCAGCGCCCCGAGATGTTCCGCGGCCTGATCGGACAGGAAGGGGCCGTGCGCGGCACCGTCTACCTGCATGAACCGCGCGTAGTCGTGACCAACCCGATCGCAGAAGATACCGAAGTTGAGCTTGGACGCCTGCGTGCAGCGGTTGAAGATCTGCAAACCAGTGTCGACACGATGATCTCGGACAGTGGCGCCGCGGGCGATCAAGCTGAAATTCTTGAGAACTATCGCCTTTTCGCGCACTCCCGCAGCTGGCTCCGGCGGATGGAGGCGGATGTCGAAAACGGTCTTTCTGCCGAAGCTGCCGTCGAAAAGGAGCAGTCTCTGGCGCGTTCCCGGATGGGGCGCAGCAAGGACGCCTATATGCGCGAACGGGCAAATGATCTGGACGACCTGTCCAACCGTTTGCTGCGGATTCTAACCGGCCAAGGGTCGGATACCGGTGCCGATATGCCCGACGATCCTGTGCTCGTGGCGAAAAACATCGGGCCGGGAGAGCTGCTCGAGTACGGCAAGGCTTTGCGTGGCATCGTGTTAGAGGAGGGGTCTGTCGGCAGCCATGCTGCGATTGTGGCGCGCGCCTGGGCGATCCCGCTGATCATCCGTGCCAGCCGCATCACGGCAGAAGCGCTGAACGGTGATACAATCCTTGTAGATGGCGATCAGGGCATCGCGCACCTTCGTCCGGATGAAACGGTTCAGGCGGCTTTCGCGGACAAGATCGCCATGCAGGCCCGCGCGCAAGAGCGCTACGCCTCAATCCGGGACGAGCCCGCGCAGGCCAAATGCGGCACTGTCATTTCGCTCAACATGAACGCGGGACTGATGGCCGATCTGCCCTCTATTGAGAGCAGTGGCGCCGAAGGCGTAGGGCTTTTCCGGACCGAACTACAGTTCCTGATCCGCAACAAGATGCCCAAGCGTTCCGAGCTGTCGTCGCTCTATGGCCGCGTCATGGACAGCGCCAAAGGGCGGCGGGTGACGTTCCGCACGCTCGACATCGGCTCGGACAAGGTGCTGAGCTACATGAAGCCCAACGACGAGCCGAACCCGGCAATGGGGTGGCGGGCCTTGCGTGTGGGGCTGGACAAACCCGGCGTGCTGCGGATGCAATTGCAGGCCCTCGTGCGCGGTGCGGCCGGGCGGCCTCTGACAGTGATGTTCCCCTTTGTGGCCGATCCGTCTGAGTTTCAATCTGCGCGGGCCGAAATGGATAAAGCGCTCGAACGTGAGAGTATTCTGGGCCATCCGCTGCCCGAAAACATCGAGATCGGAGCGATGGTTGAGACACCCAGCCTCGGTTTCGCGCCGCAGAGTTTCTTTGATGACGTCGATTTCCTGTCTGTCGGCGGAAACGACCTCAAACAGTTCTTCTTTGCAGCAGACCGCGAGAATGAGCGTGTCCGAAGGCGCTATGACACGCTGGACGTCAGCTTTCTGTCGTTCCTCGAACAGATTGTCACCCGCGCCAATGCCTCTGGCACCCCGATCAGCTTTTGCGGGGAAGATGCTGGCCGCCCGATTGAGGCGCTGGTTTTCGCGGCCCTTGGATTTCGCTCGCTTTCCATGCGCCCCCCTTCCATCGGCCCGGTCAAGCATCTGATCCGGCGCGTGTCCTTGGAAGAAGTGCGGGAGGTTGTTGAGGACGCCAGAACGTCTGGTGCGCAATCCGTGCGCAAGGCCGTCACCGATTGGCTGGTCTTTCAGCAGGATTAAAGTCTAACCAAGGTTGACCGAAATTTTGCGTGCGTTGAGCACCTTGTGGAAGTGCTCGGCCACATCGTCAGCGTCATGGTTGCGTGTCAGCGCGCGCAGTCCGAAATGCACATGTGCCATCTCAACGTAATAATCGACAAACACGTAGTTCGTCCCTGCCCCGGCTGCAGCGCCGATGATCGGCACGGCTTGCGTCGCGAGCTTTTGCCCGAGTACCGTCGCAAAACGGGGGGCGATAACGTTGATCATTTTGTTCAGCGCGGGGCCGGTCAGGCTCATCCGTGCGCCGACAAAACTCGTGTCGATCCCGTCGTCCTCATCACCCGGGCCGCCTGATCCAAACACGCGCAGGCATTCCAGCCGGGTTTCCTCAGAAGTTGGATCTTCGCCATAGCTTTCGGCCACGTTTTGGACGGCGCGAAAAATCACGGTGGTGGCAATGGGCAATTCCACCAGCGCCGTTGGCAAGCCGCCGACGCCACCCAGCGCACCTGACAGGCTGGCCAAAACCTTGTGGCCCCGATCAGAGTTCAGCGGCCCCGGCATGCGTACTTTTTCCGCAGTATCATAGCTTTGGAGCAGCGCACGTCTCGCCGCGGCTTCCAGCTTGGCCCGCGCCTCTTTGGGGAGGAGCGATAAGCCATCTTCGACCTGCCCGCCCGCGAAAGTGACAGCGGACATCAATATGCCCCTTGCCTTGTCCTGCCGGATTGCAAGATCGGCAATCTGCCTTTTCGTCTCGTCAGACAAGGCCTGTGCCGGATTGATGGTTTTCATCGGATGCTGCTTGGTCATACTTATAAAGTCGGGGTTCACAGACCCGTTTTCAAGCGGTTGCCTTTTGAACGGGCCCAACCACACCTTGCCAAGCGCCTGCGACCAGCTCTATCCCCATCACCCTCTCCGGGTTCGTAGGTTGCGGCATGATCACGTCCGTGAGCTTGGAAAACCCAAAGCGCTGGTAGTACGGCGCATCCCCAACAAGCATCATGCGGGACCAGCCCAGCTCTCGGCCGATCTCTATGGATTTGTAGATCAGGTAGGCCCCCAATCCCTCGCCCTGTCGCGTCGGGTGCACGGCCACAGGGCCAAAGAGGATGACGTCCTGCCCTGCCACTCTGACCGGCCAGCTGCGGACTGCACCGCCCAGAATGCCAGCCTCGTCTCGCTCGACAAGGCACATTGGTGCAATCGGGGCCACGTCATTGCGAAACCGGTAAGACGACAGCGCCTCACGCCCCGGCGCAAAGGTCAGGTCATAAAGCGCTTCGACCTCCCACCAGTCTGATGGCTGTTCCTGTTGTAGCGTGATCATTCCCCGCCCCGTCCCGACGCCCCTCCCCAAGGGCTGGCCTTTGGGGCAACATGCCGCTAGGCACGGGCTGTGACAAGAGCGAGAGAGGCACCATGTTCTACGAGCCTAAATTGGGCCACGGTCTGCCGCATAACCCCTTCAACGCCATCATCGCCCCACGCCCCATCGCATGGATCGCGACGCGAGATGGAAATGGGGCCGAAAACCTCGCACCCTACTCCTTCTTTAACGCTGTCGCCTATGAGCCACCGCAAGTTATGTTTGCCTCCACCTCGGCCAAGCCGGATCGCGGCGACACCAAGGACAGCGTGGCCAACATTCGCGAGACCGGCGTTTTTTGCATCAACATCGTTGAACACGCGATGCGGGACGCGATGAACCTGACCTCTGGCCCATGGCCACGGGAGACAGATGAGTTTGAGGCGGCAGGGCTACACCGCGCTGCCTGTGAAACCATCGCTTGTAGCCGGCTGGCGGACGCCCCTGCGGCCTTGGAATGCAAGTTGACGCGGATTGTGCAACTCGACGGCTTGGCAAATTTCACGGTCTTTGGCGAGGTGACCGGCATTCATATGCGCGACGACTGCATCGTTGATGGTTCGTTTGATGTGACCACGTTCAACCCTCTCGCCCGGATGGGCTATCGTGACTACACGACGGTACGCGATGTCTTTACACTCAATCGCCCGGGCGAATGAGTTGCGCTGCCGGGTTAGTTTTGGTTTTCTAGTCATGGTTGCATGCGACTTGGGGGCGGTATGACAGCAAAGCTCGGCATTATCGGCGGCTCAGGTCTTTACGACATCCCGGGGCTGACGGACGCGGCGTGGCAAATGGTCGAGACGCCATGGGGGGCGACCTCTGACGCGTTCCTGTGCGGCGTGCTGGGCGAGATGGAGGTGGTGTTTGTGCCGCGCCATGGCCGCGGACACAAACATTCGCCAACAACTGTCCCTTACCGCGCTAATATTGATGCGCTCAAACGGCTGGGCGTGACGGACGTGGTCTCGATCTCGGCCTGCGGATCTTTCAGAGAGGAGCTTGCACCCGGCGATTTTGTCCTCGTGGATCAGTTCATTGACCGTACATTTGCCCGCGAGAAGACCTTTTTTGGCACAGGTTGCGTGGCCCATGTCAGCGTGGCGCATCCAACTTGCCCGCGTCTGTCTGGCGCTGTGACCCAGGCTGCCGAGGCTGCAGGGATCACCCTGCATCAGGGCGGTACATACCTCGCGATGGAAGGGCCGCAGTTCAGCACTGTCGCTGAAAGCCGGATGTACAAATCATGGGGCTGTGACGTGATCGGGATGACCAATATGCCCGAGGCAAAGCTGGCGCGTGAGGCGGAGCTTTGCTACGCCAGCGTGGCTATGGTGACGGACTATGACAGTTGGCACCCCGGCCATGAAACCGTTGATATCTCGACGATCATTGCGACGTTGCAAGGCAACACTGCACAGGCAAAAGCTCTTGTCGCGGGACTGCCCGCGGCGATCCCACGGCGCCTAACGCCCTGCCCCGACGGCTGCGACCGGGCGCTGGACCATGCGATCATGACGGCGCCTGACGCCCGAGACCCTAGCATCCTCGCCCGGCTCGATGCGATTGCCGGGCGCATTCTTTAATCCGTTTTCAGAGGACACCTTATGCCTAGCGTCAAAGACTACATCCGCACGATCCCCGACTTTCCGCATGAGGGGATCATGTTTCGCGATGTCACCACGCTCTTTGATAATGCCCAAGGGTTTCGGATGGCTGTTGACCAACTGGTACATCCCTACGCGGGCCAAAGGATCGACAAGGTCGCAGGGCTTGAAGCGCGCGGGTTTATCCTTGGCGGTGCGGTAGCGCACCAACTCTCGGTGGGCTTTGTTCCCATCCGCAAAAAGGGCAAACTGCCGGGTAAGACGATTGAGCAATCCTACAAACTCGAATACGGCGAGGCGACTGTCGAGCTGCACGATGATGCACTGCAACCGGGCGAAAAAGTGCTGCTGGTTGACGATCTTCTTGCGACTGGTGGCACGGCAGAGGCAGGCGTGCGTCTGATCGAACGGCTGGGGGCAGAGGTGATCAGCTGCGCCTTCGTGATTGATCTGCCGGAACTTGGCGGGCGCAAGCACCTCGAAAGCCTTGGGATGAACGTCCAGACGCTTTGCGAGTTTGAGGGCGCCTAACCCACGCTCCGCAGCACCGCCCCGGGGTTCATAATACCCTGCGGGTCGAGCGCCTTTTTGATCGCGCTCATCATTGCGAGCTTGACTGGATCGCCATAAGTTTCAAGATCGGCAACCTTCAGACGGCCCACACCATGTTCGGCACTGACCGATCCACCCAAGGAATGGGTTAGATCATGGACAGCGCGCTTCACATCCTTGCGCAAATGTTCATAATCTGCGCGGGTTTTGCCCGGTGCCGGAAAGACGTTGTAGTGCAGGTTTCCGTCGCCCAAATGGCCAAAGCAGTTGATCCGGAACTCTGCAATCTCGGCCAAAAGCGGCCCGCCCTTAGTGATAAACTCCGGCACCGCGGACAAAGGGACCGAGATGTCGTGGGAAGAAACTGATCCGATGCGGCGGTTGGCCTCCGGGATCGTTTCGCGGATGGCCCATAGATCGGCGCGTTGTGCCTCAGACTGCGCAATGACACCGTCGGTCGTCAGGCCCCGCTCTGCCGCCTCCTCAAACAGCGCCAAGAGTGCGGCTTGGGGGTCGGTCGTTCCAAAAGTGCCGATGTCGATGAGAACCATCCAATCAGGTGTCTCTGCAAACGGCGCTTTGAAGGGTAAGTCAGTCTCGGCCAGGAAATCCAGCCCTTGCCGGTGCATCAACTCAAAGGCTGAGATCGCGTCACCGAGGTGCGCTTGCGCCACGGAAAGCAGATCAAGTGCAGCCTGTGGTGAAGGCACCGCGAGCATGGCAGCCCCTGTGTGCGCAGGCTGTGGTACCAACCGCAAAGCGGCGGCGGTGATAATTCCTAGCGTCCCTTCGGCCCCGATCATCAGGTCGCGCAGATCATAGCCGGTGTTGTCTTTGCGCAGCCGTGACAGCCCATGCCACACGGTGCCGTCCGCTGTGACGACTTCGAGCCCCAAACATTGCGCCCGAGCATTGCCATAACGCAGCACATTCACCCCACCCGCATTCGTGGCAAGCAACCCGCCGATCCGGGCCGATCCTTCTGAGGCGAGCGACAGCGGGAACATGCGGTCGACCGACTTTGCCGCCTGATGAACATCCGCGAGTATCATCCCCGCATCGACGACCATCACATTCTCAGCCGGATGAACCGCTCGCAGCGCGTTCATCCGTTCCAGCGACAAGACGACCGGCGTTGGCCCCTCCTCAAGCAATTGCCCGCCGACAAGGCCAGTCCCGCCGGAGTATGGCACAATGCCGACCCGTGCCGCAGCGCAGGCCCGAACGACAGCAGCCACCTCATCGGTGGAGCTTGGGGCCACAACCACACCTTTGCCCTGCCACCGCCCCCGCGGCTCGGTCACATAGGCGGCGCTGTCGCGAAAAGCGGCATCCGGTAAGAGTGTCTTAAGGTCGGCAATAAAAGCGGCATCGGCAGAGTTCAGCATACGCTATCCTGCATCGGTTTTCCCACGTCGGTCTGAGCGCAGATTGGCATAGAGCACATGGTTGCGCCACCGACCATTGATCTGCAAATAGCTTTGCGCCACGCCTTCGTATTTGTACCCGCAGCTTTCCAGCAGTTTGCGCGAGGGCAGATTTTCCGGCAGGCACCCCGCTTCAATCCGACTGAGATCAAGTTCGGTGAACGCGTGATGCACCAGTGCCTTGATCGCTTCGCGCATGTATCCGTTGCGCGCAAAGCTTTGTCCGATCCAGTAGCCGGTTGTGCCCGCCTGCGCTGGCCCTCTGCGAATGTTATCAAGCGTGATGGCGCCCATCAGTGCCGCATCTTCGCGACGCACAAGAAACAGCGGCAGCGCATGCCCCTGCGCAATGGAGCGCTGCGCCCAATAGACACGGTTGGTAAAGCTCTTGCGGCTGAGATGATCTTTGGCCCAGTTGGGCTCCCACGGAGTCAGGAACGCGCGGCTTTCGCTGCGCAACCCGGACCAGGCGCGGAAATCCCCATGCTCGGGTGGGCGCAACGTCATACGCTCGGTCTCGAGCCGGACCTTCCGCCGCGCGCGTAGCATTATGCGGCGAGCCTTGCCTGTAATTCCTCAAGCGTCGGCGCATTGTCCGCCGGGCCGTAGAGCGCCATCGCAGCACCCGCCGTGCTGGCCGTTACCTCACCATGAGCACGCACGTGTGCCAGCGTGACGCCATCGATTTTTTCGACCGCCTCATCAATCGTCGGAACGCGGCCCCAGATGGACAGCATACGTGCCAGACGTTCGGCCCGGTGCGATGGGCTCTCAAGCCCCATCAGCATGCCTGCCTTCATTTGCACTTTGGCGCGCGTCACTTCGGCTTCCGTCATTTCATCTGCGGCCCGTTTCATCACGTCTGCCGTCACGGTTGCCAACTCGCCAATCTGTTCGCCCGCCGTGCCCGCATAGATGGTCATAAGGCCTGTATCTTCATAGGCCCCGGCCTGCGCAAAGATCGAATAGCACAAACCGCGGTTCTCACGCACTTCCTGGAACAACCGGCTCGACATGCCACCGCCCAAGGCATTGGCGTACACCTGCGCTGCAAAAATCTCGTCCGCGCGGTAGTTCGGCCCCTCAAACGCAAGCGCAAAATGCACCTGTTCAAGCGCCTTATCCTCACGCCGTTCACCACCCTGAAAACGGGCCGGTTGGATCAATGCCGGGGCCTTGACCGGGGCGAGCCCTCCAAACAGATTTTCGGCCATTTTGCAGATCGCATCGTGGTCCACAGCACCCGCCGCACAGAGCACCATCTGCGCCGGGCCATAGTGTTCTGCCACAAAACCGGCCAAATCTTCGCGGCTAAACGCGCCCACCCGCTCCGATGGTCCGAGAATCGTTCGGCCCAATGGCTGGTCAGGATACGCGACCTCCTGCAACCAATCGAAGATGATGTCATCGGGCGTATCCAGGGCCTGACCGATCTCTTGCAGGATCACGCCCCGCTCAACTTCGATCTCCTCGGGATCAAAGACAGGGTTCAAGAGAATGTCGCCAATCACATCAATCGCCAGAGGTACATCATCTTCGAGGACGCGCGCATAATAGGCCGTCATCTCGCGGCTGGTATAGGCATTGATATAGCCGCCAACATCCTCAATCGCCTCGGCGATTTGCAGGGCACTGCGGCTCTGGGTGCCCTTAAAAGCCATGTGTTCAAGGAAATGTGCAACACCGTTTTGTTCAATCCGTTCGTGGCGGCCACCGGCCATTACCCAGATCCCGACAGAGGCTGATTTCAGCCCCGGCATGTTCTCGGTGGCGATGCGAAAGCCATTCGGCAAGGTGTGCAGCTGAACGCTCAAAACGAAATCCGATCTCTAACCAGCGCTTGCAAGGCGCCCAAATCATTTGCCACCTGCGTCACACGTTCCGGCCGATCATACAAATCTGCCATCCGGGGCGGTAGCGGTGGGTGGATACCCGTCGCCGCCTCGACCGCCGCGGGGAACTTCGCAGGGTGCGCGGTTGCCAATGTGATCATCGGTGTGTGTCCCAAATATGGCGCAGCAACATGCACACCAACAGCGGAATGCGGACACAGTAATTCACCATGTTTTTGCACATAGGCCGTGATCGCAGCAGAGGTTTCACCCTCGGACGCGCGGCCTGATTTGAAGGTGTCGCGCAACATGCCGATCGCGCCCTGACTGATGGTAAAACTGCCAGACTTCAGGTCATCCATCTGCCCGGCCACTGTGGCCCCGTCTCGGCCATACGCATCGAACAGGACACGCTCAAAGTTGGACGACACCTGAATGTCCATGGACGGGCTGATTGAAGGGGTCACACCTTCCTTCGTGTAGGCCCCCGTCTGCAGCGTTCTGTGCAAGATATCGTTCTGGTTCGTGGCCACCACCAAATCAGCGATTGGCAGACCCATCTGCTTGGCGATGTAACCCGCGAAAATGTCGCCAAAGTTACCGGTGGGCACCGTAAAGCTCACCTCGCGATGTGGCGCCCCAAGACTTACGGCGCTGCTGAAATAGTAGACGACCTGCGCGAGCACGCGGCCCCAGTTGATCGAATTCACGCCAGCGAGCTTGACCTCATCGCGGAACACATGGTCGTTGAACATGTCCTTCAGCCGGGCCTGACAATCGTCAAAGTCCCCATCAACCGCGATGGCGTGCACATTGTCTTCAACCGGTGTTGTCATCTGCCGGCGTTGTACCTCAGACACCCGGCCATGCGGGTAAAGGATGAACACATCCACGTTCGACAATCCGCGAAACGCCTCAATCGCCGCAGAGCCGGTGTCGCCGGACGTAGCCCCTACTATCGTTACACGGCTGCCAGAACGTCCTAGCGCCTTTTGGAACATCTGGCCGATGAGCTGCATCGCGAAGTCTTTGAACGCCAATGTGGGCCCGTGAAACAGTTCTAGCAAGAAATGGTTTGGGGCGAGTTGCACTAATGGCGCGCGGGCCGCGTGTCCAAAACCGCCATAGGCATTGGCAATCAACTCGCGGAATTCATCGTCCGTAAACGTCTCGCCAATAAACGGGCGCATCACTGTAAAGGCGATCTCTTCATAGCTCTGCCCCGCCATCGCAGCGATCTGCGCTTGTGTCAGCGTCGGCACAGCCTCGGGCACGTAAAGCCCGCCATCGGGTGCCAAGCCCGTCAGCATCGCCTGCTCAAACGTCAGCGCGGGGGATTTGCCGCGGGTCGAGATATAGTGCATCAGGTCAGCCTTTGCCTTCGCTTGTTCGGGTCCGTTTGATCAGCAAGAGCGTCATAATGGCCCAGACCAGCGCCAGAAGGGCCCATGTGATCGCATAGTTCAAGTGGTTGTTGGGAATACCGCTGGTGTCAATTGGTGTTGGTGTCAGGACATCAGCCTCGTCACCGAAATCCCCATTGGAAATCACCAGAACGGGTTGGGCGTCCAAAACTTCTGCCATCGCATCGACGTCGCGCGCGAACCATAGCGCCCCGTCTGGCGCTGGTGTCCAATTGTCAGCCTCGTCCGGCCAATGCAGGTTGCCCGTGATCGTTCCGCCAAAACCGCCAAGCTGCGCCTCTTCACCCTGCCGGACAAAGCCACGATCTACGAGGACGCGTTGGTCATCCTCCATGACGAACGCCTCAATGATCCGGTAACCCGCACCCACATCCTGAAGCGACGTCAGAACGAACAATCGGTCTCCGGTAAAGCCACCGACAAGAGACACCGGACTGTATCGCAGAGCATCCCGGTCCCCATCAAACGAACCGGTGTAAGTTTCGCCAGCGATCTTGGCTTCGATCTCGGCAAGGGCCGCTTCCTTTTCGGCCAAACGCCCGATTTGCCAGACGCACAACGACAGCAAAATCGCGATGCCGCCTAGCCCGAGAATGATCGGGAACAACAGTTTGCGCATCGGCCCGCCTCCTCTCTCGCAAGCTTTGCGCGGTTGTGATCCCACTGCCCCTTGGGGTCAAGGGCAGAGGCCCAATCCACCGGCTTCATCTGACAAAAAAACTCCCGCCGGAGGCATCCGACGGGAGTATCATTCTCATGCGTTTGCTATCTGGGATCAGCCGCCCCAGATGTAGACCGCAAAGAAGAGGAACAGCCAAACGACGTCCACAAAGTGCCAGTACCAGGCCGCGGCCTCAAAACCCACGTGACGTTCGGGCGTAAAGTGCCCCTTCTCGGCGCGGAACAGGCACACCAGCAAGAAAATCGAGCCGATCACAACATGGAAGCCGTGAAAGCCAGTGGCCATGAAGAAGTTCGCAAAGTCGATCTCGCCGCCGAATGTGTAGCCATCGTAGACCAGCAATTCGCGGTACTCGTAAACTTGGAATCCCGTGAAGATCACGCCCAAAGCAACGGCAAGCATCAGACCGTGCTTAAGATCTTTGCGGTTGTTGCCATGGATCAGCGCATGGTGCGCCCATGTCAGAGCCATGCCGGACAACAGCAAAAGCAGCGTATTGATCAGCGGCAGGCCAAAAGGATCAATATGGTGGATCTCCGGCTTGACGTAGGTTGTGCCCTCATAGGTCTCCATGGGGTACATCTCATGCTTGAAAAAGCTCCAGAACCAGGCGGCAAAGAACATCACTTCTGACATGATGAACATGATGACGCCGTAGCGCAGGCCAATCCGAACAACGGGCGTGTGGTCGCCCGCCTTGCTTTCGGCCACAACTTCGGACCACCAAGCATACATGACGTAGAGCACCAGAGCGAGGCCGATGAGGAACATCCAAGGGCCCTGCCCCACACGCGGCATCCACAAAACGGCGCCGAAGAGCATGATGAACGCACCCAGTGAGCCAAGCAATGGCCAGATGGAGGGGTTCAGGATGTGATAGTCGTGGTTCTTTGCATGCGCCATATCGGTCGCCCTTCCGGTCTTGTCGTTAGTTCTGTTCTATGGCTTGCGCCGCAGTCGGTGTCAAAGCCTGAGGTTCAGCACGGGCTGTTTCTTCCTCCGGCAGATCAGTTTCGTAGAACGCGTAGCTCAGCGTGATTGTGTGAACATACTGTCCTTCACGGTCGTCAACGATCTCGGGATCGACGTAAAAGCTGACCGGCATCATGACGGTCTGCCCCGGCTCAAGCACTTGAAGCTCAAAGCAGAAGCAGTCAATTTTGGTGAAGAAGCCGGACGCCGCGTAAGGCGCCACGTTATAGCTCGCCGTACCGGCGATGGGCCGATCTGTCGGATTGTGCGCGCGGTAAAAGGCAAGGCCTGTCTCACCGATGCGCACGTCCATCGTCCGCACCTCAGGCTCGAACTCCCATGGCATATTGCTATCAACGGTTGCGTCAAAACGCATGGTGATGGTTTGATCGAGAATGCCATTGTCATTGGCCTCTGCCACCAGCGGTGTGCCGCCAAAACCAGTCACACGGCAGAACCAATCGTAGAGCGGAACGGACGCCCACGCGAGCGATCCCATGATGAACACCACGCCCACAAGTTGGGCTCGTGTGCGCTCCGGCCCTTGAAGATTTGGGAACAGCTTCATTCTGAGACACCCTCCTCTGCTGCGGCGTTGCGATCTGCGGCAGCCTCGATGGCAGCCGGCTCAATCTGCGGTCGGGCGACATGGTCGAACCGCTCAAACTGTTTGATTTCTTCGAGGTTTAGGACCTTGACCACGGTCAGGCCAAAAACGATCCCCACGAGCCCAAGGAGGACCAGCCCCACACCGCGGTTCCGACCCCGGCGGCGCTCGTGCATTTCATGTTCAACCTTAATCGCCATCACCAGCCTCCGATCCCGTAGGCGCGCAAGGCCGCTTCAACCAATAGCGCGCCAAAGTGCAGGAAGAGGTATGAAAGCGAAATGCGGAACAGCCATTTTTCCGTCGCGTACTCATCGGCTTCCGAGGCCCCTTCGTCCCGGTTCCAAACCAGCCAAGCGCCGTAGAGGAACCGCGCGTTCAGCAGAAGGGAAACCGCGAGGTAGAACCAGCCGCCAATTGAGGTAAAGGCGATGCCAACAGCGACAGGGGCCAACAGGAGCGTGTATCCCCAGACGTGCAGCCGAGTGGACTTGCGACCATGAGTTTCGGTCAGCATCGGAACACCCGCGTCGCCGTAGTCTGTTTTGACGAACAGTGCGAGAGCCCAGAAATGAGGGGGTGTCCACATGAAGATCAGCGCAAACATCAAAATACTTTCGAGGCTGACGCCGCCCGTCATAACAGCCCAGCCGATCATCGGAGGAAAGGCACCTGCCGCCCCACCAATCACGATGTTCTGGGGCGTCGCGCGCTTGAGCCACATCGAATAAATGACCGCGTAGAAAAAGATCGTGAACGCCAAGAGGGCGGCCGACAGCGCATTCGCCGCGAGCCACAGCAGGACAACAGAAAAGCCTGACAGGGCAAGGCCCAAGGCGAGCGCTTCCTGCGGTTCCACTTTGCCCGCAGGAATGGGACGTTTTGCGGTGCGCCGCATCACGGCATCGATATCCGCATCCCACCACATGTTCAAAGCACCCGAGGCCCCTGCCCCGACAGCAATGCATAGGATCGAGACAAATCCGATAAAAGGATGCACACCAACCGGGGCGACAATCATACCGACGAACGCCGTAAAGACGACAAGCGACATCACACGCGGCTTGAGCAAAGCGAAATAATCGCCGAACTGCGCCTCGTCTTGTGCCTGCGTCTGGATCGTTGCGTCGGTCATGTCAGCCCTAAAATAGGACAATGGCCGGACCCATTTGGGCCGGCCACGTCGGGGTTACCAGGAGGTATATGTACGCTGCGATGATGGCAGCTCGGCATCGGCGCGGACCGCGGCGAGCCATTCGTCGTAGACTTCCTGCTCAACCACTTTGACGGTGATTGGCATGTAAGCGTGGAACATGCCGCACAGTTCAGAGCACTGGCCGAAATACACGCCCTCTTCCTCAGCCGTGAACCACAGCTCTGCCAAGCGGCCCGGCACGCCGTCCTGTTTTACGCCAAAGGCGGGCACGGTCCAGGAGTGGATGACGCCGCTGGGATCGCCAGTGATCTGCATCACGACGGTGGCACCAACTGGCACAACGACAGATGTGTCTGTAGCCAGCAGCCACTGGTCTTCATTATACCCGTATTCGGCCAGATGCGTCAGCATCGCGTCGTTCAGGACGTTGGGATAGAGATCGTTCTCCGCATCCGCGTCGGTCACAAGGTAGTTGGAGCCGAGCATATAGCTTTCAAACTCGATATCTTCGTCGACGTATTCGTAGCCCCAGTACCACTGGTAACCTGTCACCTTGATGGTGATGTCAGCCTCAGGGATTTCCTGCTGGTTAAAGAGAACGGGCAGCGAGAAGGCACCAATGAACACAAGGATCACGATCGGCACAACCGTCCACGCCACCTCGAGCGGCGAGTTGTGCGTGAAGGTCGCAGGTGTTGGGTTCTTTTTGGCATTGTAGCGCAAGATCACCCACAGGAGCAGACCCGTCACAAACAGCGAGATTGCGACAATGATGTAAAGAAGCAAGTTGTCGAGCCACTGAGCCTCCGAAGCAATGCTCGTCACTGGCGCCTGAAAGCCGGTACCCGCGTCAATCGGTTGCCCGCGCATCGGCAAATCCGCGAGCGCAGTTTGCGCCTGTGCCGTTGCGGCAGCCATCACTCCGGTTGTGGCGGTCAGTGCAGCGGCGCCATACCGCTTGATCATGCGTGTGATGTGCATATCAGTCCCTTGTCTCTTGGCTACTGGGTTCCCGGATCATGGGAATCCCCCGGTCTTGCGCGTCTCTTCCCACATCCTAAGTCCTAGGACAAGAAGTGTGGTTGCGGCAAATGGGCGCTTTCGTATGCAATTGCGCACGAACCGCGCGCTTGTGTTGCTCGTGCGGGACGGTTACGCCCATCGCGGTAAGTAAAAAGGACATTGCTTTATGGCTCAGGCCCCATTCCGCCCCTTCGACGATGCGCTGGATCAGGATGCAGCTCTCACCATGCTGCGAGAGGCCGTGGCAGGCGCCGACGACGGAGAGCTCTTTCTGGAAAGGCGCCGGTCCGAGGTTCTGGGCTTTGATGATGGGCGGCTCAAGACGTCCACATACGATGCGTCCGAAGGGTTTGGGCTTCGCGCGGTGCGCGGTGAGACAGCAGGCTACGCCCATTCGACAACCATCGACGAGCATAGTCTCAAACGCGCTGTCTCAACGGCCCGGCTGGCGGTTGGAGGAGGTGGCGGCACGTTGGCGGACGGCCCTACGGGCACCAACGTCAAACTCTACAGCGATGTCGACCCACTTGAGGAAACGGGGTTTGCCGTCAAAGTCGATGTCCTGCGCGAGATTGATGCCTATGCCCGCGACCTTGACCCACGTGTTGTGCAAGTCTCGGCCAATCTTGCTGCGACATATCAAGAGGTCTTCATCCTTCGGCCAGATGGGAGCCTGCTCAGCGACATACGGCCCATGGCGCGTCTGAACGTGAGCGTCATCCTCGAGCAAAACGGTGAACGTCAGGGCGGCAACGCCGGAGCTGGTGGTCGTCATGGCCTGTCTGGGCTGATTTCGCCAGATCATTGGAAGCCCGCAATTCGCGAGGCTGTGCGGATCGCGGATGTGAACCTCGGCGCCGAAGCGGCCCCGGCAGGCGTTCTGGACGTGGTTCTTGGCCCCGGTTGGCCCGGCATTCTGCTGCACGAAGCCGTTGGCCACGGGCTTGAAGGCGATTTCAATCGCAAAGGAACCTCGGCCTTTGCCGGCCTGATGGGCCAGCAAGTAGCAGCCAAAGGCGTAACAGTCCTTGATGATGGCACGATCCCCGACCGCCGCGGCTCTCTCACCATCGACGACGAAGGCACGCCGAGTGGGAAAAACACATTGATCGAAGACGGTGTTCTCGTGGGCTATATGCAAGACCGCCAAAATGCTCGCCTCATGGGGGTCGCCCCCACCGGAAACGGACGGCGCGAAAGCTTTGCCCATATCCCCATGCCGCGCATGACCAACACCTACATGTTGGCAGGACAAGATGATCCGGCTTCCTTGGTCGCGGATCTCAAGGATGGAATCTACGCCGTTGGCTTTGGCGGCGGGCAGGTCGACATCACTAGCGGCAAATTCGTCTTCAGCTGCACAGAAGCCTATCGCGTCAAAGGTGGCAAAATCGGAACGCCCGTAAAAGGGGCGACGCTTATCGGCGACGGGGCGACGGCGCTGAAACACATCCGAGGTATCGGCAACGATCTGCAGCTTGACCCCGGTATCGGTAACTGCGGCAAGGCGGGGCAATGGGTTCCTGTCGGCGTCGGGCAACCGTCATTGATGATCGGCGGCCTGACCGTCGGCGGCGCGTCGGCCTAAGCAGCAGCGCAAGGCTTTTCCCTTAGGTCAATAAATGCTACACTTCCGCCGTAGCAATGCGGCGATCTTGGGGGAGGAGCGACATTGAATGCGACGCAGATGATGTTGGTCACAATGTGCCACTCTACACCGATCAGTTTGGCGGACGTTTTCGCATGACATCCTGGCCGGCCATCCGCACCAACGGCGCGTCGCACCACCAGTATGAAATGGGTCATGCCGCCTCTATCGGATTGGCCATTGTCCTGATCGGGTTGCCCTTGCTGGGCCTCAGTGTCAGCTGGATGATCGAAACCTCCGACACCGCCTCGTACGACGGCCTTTCGCTCTACGGCTTTGCACAAATGCTGGCCTATTCGCCTCTGTTGTCGTGGCTGGGGCTGGCAATTGGCGTACCCCTCGTGCACTGGTCGATCCGCTGGGGCTTTGGCGGCTGGCTGGTGACGATTGCGATCGGAGCAATCTGTGGAGCGATCGTGCTGAACGGGGCGGCCTGGACCACGCTGGATGTTGTCAGCATCAGGATCGGCCTGATTGGCGCGCTCTTTGGTGGCGCGTTTTCGGCGATTTATTGGCTCGTGATGCGCCTGCTCTCGCCGGTGCTGTTTCAAGCGCCCGAGTGACCACGGGCATCTTCGAAAAATTTGTGACAAATTCCCCGGGCTGCCGCTTTTGATTTACCTATTGTTAACCTCAATCCTCCTAGGTTGATCTCGCAACAGGCTGAGGTACGCTATGTCCGGGGACACTCTTTTTTCTCAAACCCCAACCCGACCCCCCTTTGAGAAAGAAGACCGGCAAGACTGGCTCCGCCTGTTGCGATCGCGCCGGGTTGGGATAACAACATTTTGGCGTTTAATGGCCGAGTTTGGGACCGCCAGTTCCGCTTTGGAAGCGCTCCCTGATATTGCCGAGAAGGCCGGAATCAAAAATTATGAAATTTGTCCCGAGACCCTCGTTGAAGAAGAGGTGAAGCGGGCCAAGACCCATGGCGCCACCCTCGTTTGCCACGGCGACATGGAATATCCCGCCCACCTCGCCGATGTCGAAGATCCGCCGCCCCTATTGTGGTGTATGGGTGACGTGTCTTTGCTTGGCCGCCCGACCGTGGCCCTGGTTGGCGCCCGAAATGCTTCATCCCTTGGCACGCGCATGGCCCGCAACCTCTCTGCTGAGTTGGGCGACGCGGGTTTTGTCATCGTTTCGGGCCTTGCGCGTGGGATTGATGCGATTGCCCATTCTTCCGCACTGACGAGCGGGACCATTGCTGTGATGGCTGGCGGTGTGGACACAATTTATCCAAGCGAGAATACCGATCTGGCGGTTGAGATTGCGGAAAAGGGACTACGTGTCTCGGATCAACCCATGGGCGTTCACCCTCAGGCCCGCCACTTTCCAGCGCGAAATCGGATCATTTCGGGCATGTCGCAAGCCACCGTTGTGGTTGAGGCAGCTGCTAAATCGGGCAGTCTGATCACCGCCAGATGCGCTTTGGATCAGGGGCGTGACGTGCTCGCCGTCCCCGGACACCCTTTTGATGGGCGGGCATCCGGCTGCAATATGTTGCTCCGCGATGGAGCTGTCCTCGTCCGCTCAGCTGCCGACATCATTGAACACATCGGTGCGGCCACGCAGCCCAAACCGATGGCCCTGCCCGCTGCACCCAAACAGGACGCGCCAAAACCCGCCGCAAACCTCCACGTCATGATTTTGGAAAAGCTGGGGCCATCACCGGTGGCTGAGGATCAGTTGATCCGCGATTTGCAAGTCCCCAGCGCCCAGGTCGCCCCACTCCTTGTCCAGTTGGAGCTTGAGGGCCAAATCGTGCGACAGGCAGGCGGATTGCTCAGCCGCGCGGGCTAGGCGTCCGTTCATTTACCCGGCATTAACAGCACCACCCCCATGATGTTGCGGCACGCTGAACGTGCGGCTGGTCCTGAAAGTTGTGGTGAATCTTCGTAGATTTCTCCCCCTCTTATCGCGCCTCATTTGCATGCAGGACTGCAGTCGCGGGAGTGGTGCGGCATGCCTATTTCGCAAGCCGGTCGGAACCTGCATTGACATTGCCTCAGGCCGTCCCACATCTTGCCGCGCCAATGCCATCATGGATTTCTAAAGGATTCTTATGCCAGTTGTCGTCGTCGAATCCCCGGCTAAAGCCAAGACAATCAACAAGTATTTGGGCTCGGACTACACCGTTCTCGCCTCCTATGGGCACGTGCGGGATCTGCCGCCCAAGAATGGTTCCGTTGATCCTGACGCTGACTTTGAGATGCTTTGGGAGGTCGCCAGCGACAGTAAAAAGCATATCAAGGCGATCACGGACGCACTAAAAAACGATCCTGAGCTGATCCTCGCCACCGACCCCGACCGCGAGGGCGAAGCGATCAGCTGGCACCTAACCGAAGCGTTGACCGCCAAGAAGGCGATTAAGAAAGACACGCCTGTTAGCCGCGTCGTGTTCAACGCCATCACCAAAACCGCCGTCACCGAGGCGATGAAGAATCCGCGGCAGGTCGATGTGCCACTCGTCGACGCCTATCTCGCCCGACGCGCTTTGGATTACCTCGTGGGCTTTAACCTGTCGCCCGTGTTGTGGCGCAAGCTGCCCGGTGCCAAATCCGCCGGCCGGGTGCAGTCGGTCTGCCTGCGGCTGATCGTTGAGCGCGAGATGGAAATTGAGGCGTTCCGCAACAAAGAATATTGGTCTGTTACAGCCCAGCTGACGACGCAAAAGGGCCAAACGTTTGAGGCTCGGCTCACAACGCTGGCGGGCAAGAAGCTCGACAAGTTTGATATTGCTGACGCGACAGCAGCAGAGCTCGCGGTGCAAGCCGTCACCTCCCGTGATCTCAGCATTCAGCGCGTCGAAGCAAAGCCCGGCTCCCGTAACCCCTCGCCCCCCTTCATGACATCGACGCTACAGCAAGAGGCCAGCCGCAAGTTTGGCATGGGCGCACGGGCCGCGATGAGCACGGCCCAGCGCCTTTATGAAGCCGGACACATTACGTATATGCGGACCGACGGCATCGATATGGCGCCCGAGGCCGTGGCCGACGCGCGATCAGCCATCACCAATCGCTACGGCGACAAATACCTGCCTGGCGAGGCGCGGGTCTACAAGAACAAGGCCAAGAATGCGCAAGAGGCCCACGAATGCATCCGCCCGACAGATATGTCCAAGGCCGCCGATGATCTCAAGATCATGGATGCCGACCAACGCAAGCTTTACGATCTGATCTGGAAGCGGACGCTGGCGAGCCAGATGGCCGCGGCAAAGCTCGAACGCACCACAGCGGACATTGGCAGCGCGGACGGTCAGGTCATGTTGCGCGCGACGGGTCAGGTCATGCTCTTTGACGGTTTCCTAGCCGTCTACGAAGAGGGCAAGGACGATGCGGTCGCAGATGATGATGACAAGCGCTTGCCGCAGATGAGTGAGGGCGAAACGGCGGACAAAACCGCCGTCACGCCCGAACAGCATTTCACTCAGCCCCCGCCCCGCTACACCGAGGCCACGCTGGTCAAGAAGATGGAAGAGCTGGGCATTGGCCGCCCGTCCACCTATGCCAGCATCGTCACGACCATTCAGGATCGCGGCTACGTCGAGAAAGACAAAAACCGGCTGATCCCGCAGGACAAAGGGCGTTTGGTCACAGCGTTCTTGTCGAACTACTTCAAACGCTATGTTGAGTACGACTTCACCGCTGATCTTGAAAACCAGCTCGACAAAGTCAGCGCGGGCGATGCCGACTACAAAGAGCTGCTGGGCCGGTTCTGGCGTGATTTCTCGGCGGCCATTTCTGAAACGGCCGATCTTCGGATCACCGAGGTACTGGAAAAGATCAACGAGGTACTTGAACCCCACCTCTTCCCGCCAAACGAAGACGGCAGCGATCCGCGCATCTGCCAGAACTGTGGAAACGGGCGTCTGTCTATGCGCACCGCCCGGTCCGGTGGCGCCTTCATTGGCTGTTCGAATTACCCCGAATGTCGCTACACCCGCCCCTTCGGCCCGCCAAACCCAGAGGCAGAGGCCAGCGCGATCCCTCCTGAGGGCAAATTGCTCGGTCAGGACGATGGGGATGACATCAGTGTGTTCAAAGGACGCTTTGGCCCTTATGTCCAACGCGGTCAGGTGACGGATGACAACAAAAAGCCGCCACGCCAGTCGATCCCCAAAGAATGGCCGCCTGAAGAAGTGGACATGGCGCAAGCGCTCAAGCTGTTGTCCCTGCCCCGCCTGATTGGTCCGCACCCTGAGGATGGCGTTAATGTTTGGTCCAACATCGGGCGCTATGGCCCCTACCTCAAACATGCGGACACCACCTCCAACCGGGGTGGCACCAATGCCAACCTTGAGACAATTGAGGATGTCTTTACCGTTGGCATGAACCACGCGGTTGAGCTTTTGGCGGCCAAAGTTGCCTCGCGCGGCAACCGCGGCAAAGCGGCGGTCCCAATTCACGAGCTGGGCGAACATCCAGAGGTCGGCGGCCCGGTGAACATCTACGACGGCAAGTACGGTCCGTATGTGAAGTGGGAAAAGATCAACGCGACAATCCCGGAAGAGATTGCCCCCGCGGATCTGACCATGGCCCAGGCCGTGCATTTGATTGACGAGCGCGCCGCGAAGTCTGGCAAGAAAGTCGCAAAGAAAAAGCCCGCAGCCAAGAAAAAGGCTGCTCCAAAAAAGAAGACCGTAGCCAAGAAAAAGACCGCCAAAAGCGATGACGTCGTCGAATAGGCTTTGAGGTTTGACACTCTTGCCGGTGCGGGTCAAAACACCCGCATCAGCAGCGAGGGAGTGTGTGATGAAAAAAGTCTATGGATCTGCAGCCGAAGCATTGGACGGATTGCTCCATGATGGCATGCTGATTGCCGCCGGTGGCTTTGGCCTGTGCGGTATTCCGGAACTCCTGCTGAACGCGATCAAAGAGGCCGGCACCAAGGACCTGACATTCGCCTCCAACAACGCGGGCGTCGATGATTTTGGCATCGGTATTCTCCTGCAGACAAAGCAAGTCAAAAAGATGATCTCGTCCTACGTGGGCGAAAATGCCGAGTTTATGCGGCAGTATCTTTCCGGTGAGCTTGAGCTCGAATTCAATCCGCAGGGCACGTTGGCCGAGCGTATGCGCGCGGCAGGTTGTGGTATCCCGGGGTTCTACACCAAGACCGGCGTGGGCACTGTGATCGCAGAGGGCAAAGACCACAAAGACTTCAATGGTGAGACCTACATCATGGAAGAAGGCATCTTTGCCGATCTGTCCATCGTCAAGGCCTGGAAGGCCGACGCAACTGGCAACCTGATCTTCCGCAAGACTGCACGCAACTTTAACCCGCCCGCCGCGATGTGCGGCAAGGTCTGCGTCGTTGAGGTCGAAGAGATCGTCGAAACCGGCAGCCTTGATCCCGACAGCATCCACCTGCCCGGCATATATGTGCACCGCATCATCCAGGGCGAGCACGAAAAGCGGATCGAGCAGCGGACGACGCGCCCAGCCGCATAACCTGAGACAACCGGCGGCGGGAAACTGCCGCCACAATTGCGTCCTTCGGCGGGATGTCTACTATTCGTTTCATGTTGAAACGCCTTGGATTGACCGGTCTGCGCGCTGCTGTGTTCCTTTGGTGCATGACGCACAATGCCACAGCGGAGGACGACGCGATGCAAACGACAACGGTGACCCCGAGTTTTGTTGACGCCAATACGATCCAACTGCGGTTTGAGCTCGGCCATATCATTGACGCTGTACAAACGACGACGATCCCAGAGGGTGGCAACGTCGATCCCGACAGCGGTTGGATCTGGAATGACGGATGGGTCGGGCGCGTCCAGCTGAGTGGTGACGCCTATATGCCGCTCGACACATATCAGTCCTCCCCCATTGAGGACTTGTTTGACGCGCCGGTTCCTGAGAGTGGGACGCGCGCCGCTGCAATCGACAACGCAGCGCTTTGGACGATCACCGTCAACGGCGCACCTGTCGCGCTGGAGGACATCTCGCGCAAATCTCACATCCTTGACAGCGCCACTGTTGGTTGGGGCGTCTACGATTTTCGCACCCTGCAAAACGTCTTTCTCGATCTCGACGCGCCCCTTACTGCGGGGGACGTTATCGAAATCTCGTTTGCCGACCCAGACTTTGCGTCGATCACTGTGACCTATGCCCCACGCGAAGTGATCTCAGAGGCGATCCATGTGAACCTCACGGGCTACGACCCGGACGACATCTCAAAAACAGCCTTCCTCAGCAGCTGGAACGGGTGGTCCGTGGCCGAACAGGCCGGACAGCCGCAAACATACGAGGGCCCCCTCACCTATCAGGTGATCAACGAAGATACCGGCACGGTAGCCGCCACGGGCCAGACAACGCTGGGCGCCGGGATTAACCAGACGACAGATTTTGAGCTGAACTTTGCGCTCACCGATGTCTGGGAGATCGACTTTTCAGATGTGACGACCGAAGGGGATTATTACATCGTGGTCGAGGGAGTTGGCCGCTCCCAGACCTTTTCGATTTCTGATGAGGTTTGGAGCGACGTGTTTGAGACGTCCTTCTCCGGGTTCTACCACCAACGTTCCGGCATTGCGCTGGAGAGTGAGTACACCGATTGGGTGCGAGGCCGGTCGCTTCACCCCGAAGATGGCAATGTCATCGTCTATGCAACAACGCTGCCAATTACAGATACTGACGAAAGCTATGGCGACGGCAAGCCCGATCAGTTCGGGCCACTGGTCGCGGCAGCAACAAGCGAGGTGCTGCCCGATGCCTGGGGCGGCTGGCACGACGCGGGCGATTGGGACCGGCGCACGCAGCACATCGAAGCCTCTCGCAAGTTGATGGACTTGGTAGAGATGGCCCCGGACTGGGCCGAAAGCTTTGATGCACAAATTCCCGAGAACACAAACGGCATCCCCGACATCCTCGATGAAGCGATTTGGAACATGGACTTTTTTGCCCGGCTCCAGACCGCTGACGGTGGCGTGCGTGGCGGCATTGAGGGCGATGACTACCGTGGCTACGGTGCAAATTCCGCCGAGGAAGAGCATATCCTCTACGCCTATGCCCCCGATACTTGGACGACATGGGAGTTTGCCGCGGCTGCGGCCAAGCTCTCACGCCTTCTAGAAAAGTACGATGCAGACGCGGCCGCTGTGTGGCTTGAGCGTGCCGAGCGCGCGATGGATTGGGCCGAGGCGCGAGTACCTGCGGACATCGACATCACCCAGCAAACATCGCGCAACCTCGCGGCAGCCGAGCTATATGCGACGACGGAGGACCCGGACTGGCACAACCTGTTCCTGCAAACCTCCTCTTACGCCGACCCAAATCGCGAGTTGGCGTGGAATGAGTGGCAATACGAGGCGGCAATAACCTATTCCAGGCTTGATCCCGCTTTGACCAAAGCCGATGTCGCCGCCCGCGCTTTTGAAGGTGTCCAAGGACAGGCAGACTTCCTGATTGATCAAGGTATGCAAAGCGGTTTTGGCGCAATCATTGATCCTTATGCACCCTACGGTTGGGGGATCACGGCATCGCAGCCATTTAATGCCGCGACGTTCATGGTTGCGATGCACCATTTGACCGGAGAGGACGTCTACCTTGATGCGATCCTGAGCGACGTCCAGTACGGCCTCGGCGCGAACCCGTCGAACATGGTCTACATGACGGGTGTTGAGGGCGTCCGCTCGCCCGAGATCACCCTCAATGCTGACGCCGACAGCTTGCACGGGGGGACGCCGCCCCCTGGGATCACGATCTACGGCGATTATGGCACGCACGACTATGGAGTGCACCCAGGTCAAGGGGCAGTGTGGAACACGATTTTCCCGGATCCGTACCAGACGCCCGTGCATGAGAGCCATAACGGCTATTACCTCTTTGTGCCGTCCACCGAATACACCGTCCAACAAGGTATCGCCGATATGACCCTTGTAACCGGGTATCTGGCGTCGCTTGGTGAGGCAGAGGCACCGAAAGGCAAACTGGAGGCCGGCAAAGCCACAGTTCATCAGACCAGCCGGGACAAATGGACCCAAGTCACCTTTGACGAGCCCATCGAGGATGCGGTTGTTGTTGCAGGCCCTGTCACTTTGCGCGGCGGCCAGTCCTTGACCGTGAATGTGCGCAACGTGACCGACAGTGGTTTTGAGTTGCAGGTGGCTGAATGGGAGTTCCTCGACGGATTCCACGTCCCAGAAATCATCAGTTGGGTAGCGGGCACAGCCGGCAATCACACGCTGGATGATGGCACACAGATCAGCCTAGGCAGCACGGCGCCCGGTGTGACCGGCAGCGTAAATTTGACCGGCTTTGATGAGACGCCGCTTGTCTTTGGGCAGGTCAACGGATCAAACCTACCTCCGATGGCAGACAGGCTGCATAGCGTGAGTGCAGATGGCTTCGACTTTACTCTACAAGCCGAAGAGGCGAACAGCGGCAGCGAAGTTGCAGCAAACCTATCCTGGATCGCGGTCGAGAATACCGGACAATCATCTTCGGGTATCTTCTCTGCCAACCATCAATTCGCGGACACCTCAGTCACGTCAGATTTGGCTTTCCTTGCGGACATGCAAACACTCAACGGCGGCGACACCGCTGGGTTGCGCATCAGAATAGGACCGGACGATCTGATCGACCTCAAAATTCTTGAGGAACGCTCTCGCGATCAAGAGCTTTGGCATCTGAACGAAGACATTGCCTTCTGGTCCCTGCAGACCGGTACATACGATCTTTATTGAGTGTGAGGGCTCTTGCAGAGCCCCGGACCGTTGGCTATCCAACCCACAACGAAGTTGGGGAGAGACGAGATGCCTTGGGATCGTGATCAGATGGCCGCCCGCGCCGCGCAAGAGTTGCAGGACGGCATGTACGTGAACCTTGGGATCGGCATCCCGACGCTTGTGTCAAACCACATCCCCGAAGGGGTCGAAGTTACGCTGCAATCCGAGAACGGCATGCTTGGCATGGGCCCCTTCCCTGTTGAGGGGACAGAGGACGCTGACCTGATCAACGCGGGCAAGCAAACCATCACAGAACTGCCGCAGACAGCCTATTTTGACAGCGCACAATCCTTTGGCATGATCCGGGGCGGCAAGATTGCCATGGCAATCCTTGGCGCGATGGAAGTGGCGGAGAACGGCGATCTGGCCAATTGGATGATCCCGGGCAAGCTGGTCAAAGGCATGGGTGGTGCGATGGACCTTGTGGCAGGCGTTGGGCGCGTGGTCGTCGTGATGGATCACACAAACAAGCACGGCGACAGCAAGCTGTTGCGGGAATGCACGCTGCCCCTGACCGGGAAAAGCGTGGTGGACCGGATCATCACGAACCTTGGCGTGCTCGACGTGGTCGACGGCGGACTCAGCATCGTGGAAACGGCAGATGGCGTGACAGAGGACGAACTGCGCGCCGCGACCGAAGCCACGATCGTTTAACCCTAGAGGTTTCCGATCGCGAAAACACAGCCGTCGCTGATCAACTCAGGCGGTGTCAGGCAAAGTCCCCGTGCGACAGTCCACGCGGCGAGAACCTTAGGGACATATCCACGCGTTTCGGGGTATGGCGGCACACCGCCATTGTCTCGCACGGCCCCCTCGCCCGCGTTGTATCCAGCCAGCGCAAGGATAGGATCGCCGTCAAAGTGATCGAGGAGCCAATTGAGGTAGGCCACCCCGCCCTCAATGTTTTGCGCGGGGCTGGTCCGGTCTGTGACGCCAAACCGCTCGGCGGTAGCCGGCATCAACTGCATAAGCCCGGAAGCCCCGGCCGAACTGACGGCCTCAGCCCGCCCTGCACTTTCAACAGAGATGACAGCAAGAACGAGGGCGGGCGAAACCTCTGTTCCAATAGTCGCGCGGAGAATGTCAGCGCCGTGGGCCTGTGCAATGTCTTGCAGGGACTGCATTCGCGGCATTGGGGCGCTGCCCCCTGCTGCGGGATCCGTCAAAACACTCACAGCATCAGCGAGCCTGCCGGGGCGGCTATCTTCGCGCTTTGGAGAGATGGAGGCCCAGAACCATTCAAAGCCGCTGGGGGACGGTGCCGCGGCAGAGGCCTCTGGCGCAGCGGCGGCCGCCGCAGCAACTTGCACGGGCGCATCCGTGCCGTCAGCGTCCTCAAACGCACTGTCGGGTGCCCGAATGGCACTGGGGGCTGTAGGATCGATCTGAACGGTGATGCGGCCCGGCGAGCCAGCCGATGGGGCGCCAATCATCCGGAATGTAAAGTCTGGTTGCAGCCGATCGTTTGCCTGAGCTGCTAATACGTTCGGCAAGACCAATCCCGCACAAAACGTCACCGCGTGAATCACCCGCATAATCTTCGCCTGCCTTATGTTTTTTGTTGTCAGCGTTATCTCAACAATAGCGCGACACCGCCAGACACTGTGTAAATTTTTGGAAAACATGCTGAATATTTGACACGTTTCAGACCCTCAAATGGGAGGCGAAGATACAAAAAATGAATAATTAAACGTTCAATTTCAATATGTTAATATTTTCTTTACGAAAAAATCGCCGCGCTGCAAATAAGTGCCGATCCGGCCAAACCATAGCCCGATTCCAACGTCAAAACATTCTCATCCACAGCGGGGATCGAGCCAACTAGAGGCCGGCCCGAAATGATCCGCCGGGGATGTCTGTTAATGAAGCGAATACTCTGAGGAGAGAAACATGCTTAACTACATCAAGACTTTTGCTGCCGACGAAGACGGCGCCGTGACCGTTGACTGGGTTGTTCTGACAGCTGCTATCGTTGGTCTGGGCATCGCCGTTCTGACATCCGTTTCTAACGGTGCAGAGACAATGGCTGCCAACATCGAGACAGAGCTGAACACTGCTGTTCCAGACATCGTCTTCTAAGATTGCTCCTCCGCTCGGAGGATCAGTTTGGGGCCGTGCCTTACCCCTGGGCACGGCCCCTTTTCTTTGCCCCTTACCCTTTTTCCGGACATTCATCTTCCACGCTGCCGCAGTTTCGCGGACGGCGTGCTTTGCGTTGCTGAAATATTGCTTCAAATCCGCCTAAAAGCTGCCGCATTTGGGCCGTCAAATGTCCACATCCATACCAGGTGGGGGCAGCGATGTTTCGCAAGTTTGCTTGGTAGTTGGATGAGTATGCTGCCCAACGAAAGGTAAAGAAAATGAAGAACTATATTCAGAATTTCATGGCGAACGAAGACGGCGCGGTCACAGTTGACTGGGTCGTGCTTACGGCTGCGGTTGTAGGTTTAGGTATTGCTGTCTTGTCTGCTGTCTCAAACGGAGCAGAGACAATGGCTGCCAACATCGAGGCCGAACTCAACACAGCCGTCCCCGACATCGTATTCTAAACACGACACTGGATCTGGCATAGGTGCCGTCCCGACAGATGATCGGGGCGGCACTTTTCTTTTGGGGATACCAAATCAGCGATTCTGCCAGGCGCATCGACGCAAGACACGGGAATCCTGCAAATTTCTGGAAAGGCATCAATCTTCACCTCTCCGAATAGACTGTTTCCAAACCCGATCAAACAAGCTGATTTGGCACAAAAAAAGAGGGAAAAAGGTCCGAGTTGGCAATCTTTCCGCCGCTTTTGCGCCCCATTCACCATCCATTAATATCCCATCGCCGCAGCAAGCAGTGGTCATGAAGACGACGGTGGATGCGGCTAAAACTGAGCGAATACTCTGAGGAGAGAAACATGCTTAACTACATCAAGACTTTTGCTGCCGACGAAGACGGCGCCGTGACCGTTGACTGGGTTGTTCTGACAGCTGCTATCGTTGGTCTGGGCATCGCCGTTCTGACATCCGTTTCTAACGGTGCAGAGACAATGGCTGCCAACATCGAGACAGAGCTGAACACTGCTGTTCCAGACATCGTCTTCTAAGACACTTCCTCCGCTCGGAGGATTTGGGGGCCGCATCTTCGGATGCGGCCCTTCTTTTATGAAAAAACAGCTGAATTTGGAGCGAATAAACCTCGTGATTGATCCAATGCAGCCGAATTGTTGCCTCAATCGAAGAGCACAAAGGTCAGAACCACTTGCGGCCAGCACGGCCTGAAATATCGGAGAATGAAGATGAAGTGTCTGCTTAAAGAGTTCCACCAATCAGAGGATGGGGCTGTAACTGTCGACTGGATGCTGCTGACGGCAGCGCTGCTTACCCTGGGGATCGTAGTCGGTTACGCTGTTTCTGATGGCGCTGAAACGATGGCTCAGAACACGGGCAATGAATTGGCAACAGCAGACATTCCAGAAGTCTCTTTCCAATAATCACCACAAACCCGAATTGAGGTAAAAAGCTATGCGCGCAGTATTCGGATTGGTACTTATCGTAGGTCTTGGGCTGGCCGGCTTCGCCGTCTACATGGTGCAAGGCTACTTCGAACAGCAAGGACAACAGCTTCGCGCGGCCGAGGCCGCACGCCAGCAGGCTGTCCCAACGGTTGCTGTATATGCAGTCAATCGCACAATTGAATTTGGTGAAGCTCTCACCATGGATGATGTGGAAATCATTCGCTATGCAGAGCCACACCTCCCCGATGGCGTGTTTCAGGACGAAGTAGCCCTCTTCCCACGTGGCGAAGATCTTCCCCGCTACGTTCTCCGCCAGATGGAGCCAAATGAGCCTGTCCTCGCCACCAAGGTGACCGAGCCTGGTGTCGCCGCGACGATCACTTCCTTGATCCAGCCGGGCCTCCGCGCTTTCACAATCGAAGTTGACGCAACAACAGGTGTGTCAGGTTTCTTGCGCCCCGGTGACCGTGTTGACGTCTACTGGACTGGCCAAGTTGCACAGGGCCTTGCCGGAAGCAACGACGTCACACAGCTGATTGAGCCAGGTCTACGCCTCGTCGCTGTTGACCAATCCGCGGATACCGCCCGTGCTGGCGCCAGCATTGCTCGCACAGTGACCGTGGAAGTGACGCCGCTCCAGGTTGGCAAGCTGACACAAGCACAGGCTACTGGTGATCTTTCCTTGTCCCTCGTCGGCCATGCCGATGACCTGACGACCGAAGCAATCGAAATGACGCAGTCGACACTGCTCGGCATCGTTGCACCGGAAATCGTCGTCGAAGAAGAGGTCGAAGAAGAGCAGATCTGCACAATTCGCAGACTTGCCGGCGGTCAGGTCATCGAAGACATCATCCCCTGTTCGAACTGATCACATTACTACATATCGTGTCGCGCGTCGCAAAATGCGCGGTACGAGGACAACAAGTGGTAGGGTCGTGAGGAGAAATCCTCGCGACCCTTTCTGTTGGGACGCATCGTGTTGCGACTTATCCACATCACTTTTGCCCCGCAAAACATTGATTCTTGCAAAAAATGACCGTCTTCGGCAGGTTCAACGCATCCATGGGCACTAAGACCCGTTAATGAGGCGTGATCGGAGAGGCAGGTCACAATGACATATAAGAACTATCTAGGGGCCGCGTTTGTCGGCCTTGCTATGAGTCTATCCGGACTCCCAAGCACAGTCGCGGCAGAAACGCTGCGCGTGGTCACAGGCGCGCCGTCATCGGCGTTGCAAGTGCCAATGAACCGGGCGGTTGTCGTTGAAAGCGACAGCCCATTTGCCCAGATTTCCATCGCGAACCCGGGAATTGCGGACATCTCGTCCCTTTCGGACCGGACGATCTATGTCCTTGGTAAGGAACCGGGCCGCACAACGCTGACAATTCTGGCCGCCGACGGCAGCCTGATCAGCAACGTCGAAATTCGCGTGACACCAGATGTTGCAGAATTCCGCGAGCGTCTGGCGCAGATCCTTCCTGGTGAGCAAATCGAAGTACGGACAGCCAATGACGGTATCGTTCTGTCAGGCACCGTCAGCTCAATCGCGCGTCTTGATCGCGCATTGGAACTGGCCGAGCGCTACGCACCAGAGCGTGTTTCCAACCTGATGACTGTTGGTGGAACCCAGCAAGTCATGCTTCGCGTTCAGTTTGCTGAGATGCAACGCTCAGTCAGCCAGGCGCTTTCATCATCTGTCGCGCTAAACGGAAACCCGGTTGACGGGGATCTCGGGCTTGTTGGTGAGACGGGCACTTGGCTTTCCGGCTCGAACGGTCTGGCTGAACGCTCCATCACGTTTGGGGACGAAGCAGAAGGCGGTCTCGCCATTGGCTTCAACGCCGGTGCCCTTGAAATCGGTATTCTGCTTGAAGCATTGGAAAGCCGAGGCGTCGTGCGAACACTTGCCGAACCAAGCCTCACGGCCCTTTCCGGTCAGGAAGCGACGTTCCTTGCCGGTGGTGAGTACCCCGTTCCCGGAAGCTCGGGCGATGGCGGCGTTACAATTGAATACAAGCCGTTCGGTGTTGAATTGAACTTCATTCCGCGTGTGGTCGATGGCGACATCATCAATCTGGAGATGATCGCAGCTGTTTCGTCTATCGACCCTTCCAACGGTATTGTGTCAGACGGCATCCAAATCGATGCTTTCCGTCGGCGCGAAACCTCCACAACGGTCGAGATGCGTGACGGCGAAAGCTTTGCAATTGCTGGACTTTTGCAGGATGACTTCCGCGATGTTATCGGCCAGGTTCCGTGGCTTGGGGACGTGCCCGTTCTGGGTGCCCTCTTCCGTTCGGCAGAGTTTCAGCGGCAGCAAACAGAGCTGGTTATCATCGTCACCCCACATCTCGTGACACCAACACGCGGTGATGCGTACGCTTTGCCAACGGACCGTGTGCGCCCACCAACAGCGCGCGATCTGTTCTTGTTTGGTCGCGTGTCGGCAGATGATGCACCTCAAACCGGCGGTGCCGGCGAAGTGGCCCGTCAGGACTTTAGTGGGTCCTACGGCTACGTCCTGGACTAGGGAGATAAAATCATGCGTATTCTCGCACTCACCCTCATCACTGCGACTGCCCTATCGGGCTGTAAGCAGTACGCCTCAGAGTTGGCCAGACAGTTGGACCGTGAAGTTGGTTCCAACAGCAGCGAAGCAACGTTTGGCACAGCTGTCGCCCAGAACAGCGCGCTCAACCGGGGCGCTGAGGGCTACCGGCTTGATCTTGATCGTAGATTTGCTGCTGAAGTGAACACGATGGTCAACTTCGAGTTCAATTCAGCAAACCTCGATGCAGTGGCCCAATCAACACTGCGCGAGCAGGCAAGCTTTATCCGCCAGTTCCCTGAGGTTCGCTTTAAGGTCTACGGGCACACGGATCTGGTGGGCTCAAATGCCTATAACCGGAGCCTTGGTTTGCGACGTGCCAATGCGGTTGTGAACTACCTTGTTGCTCAAGGGATCAGCCGCTCCCGTCTGGAAGCCGTTGTCAGCCTGGGTGAGACGCAGCCTCTCGTCGCCACCCCTGGCCGCGAACGCGCCAACCGACGGACAGTGACAGAAGTGTCTGGCTTTGTGGAAGGCGGTCGTCCTGGCGAACTCAATGGCCGCTATGCCGAGATCATCTTCCGCGATTACGTCGCGGATGGCGCTGAGGCCCGGTCCACGCTTTCCAACCTGAGCACCGAAGGTTTTGGCTCCGAAGAATAAGCCCAAAATCGCTGGAAACAAAGCTGTTGCCGGGGCCCAAAGCCTCGGCAACAGTCGTTTAAAGTTAAGCTCATCGTCGCACTTTACCAAACAATTACAGCTTTTGCGCCCAAATCTAGACACGTTCCTACGCGAGTTTAGCGCCAATGGGACAGGTCCGACTGCCTCATACGGTAACGGATAGTGGGGCCAAGCCCCTGTTTTTTATAAGGACGCGAGGCGAATGAGCATGAACGCTGCACTCCAACCAGACCCACAGCCGATTCTGGCGTGCACAATCAGTCGCGATGTACAGATCTTTGATCTGCTGATTGAAGATATGGAAATGGCCCTCGGTGAGAACTGGGGCGACCTCAACTTCAACGATGCCCTCGCCTTCCTTGAACAGCCCGATGCCGCCGAACTCCAGTTCGTCGCGATTGCGTTGGACCAGGACGACGAAAATGATCTCTCGCTCATCGTTAGCATCATCAACGCGGCCAAAACCAAAGATATCAAGGTCATCCTCATAACCGAGGATGTCAGCCCGGCATCGCTGCACACATTGTTGCGCGAAGGTGGCAACGAGTTTGTCCCCTACCCCCTTCCCGAGGGGGAGCTGGCACGCGCCATTGAACGTGTCCAAAAACCCGTTGAAGAAGCGCCAGTTGCCGAAGAAATCCGAAACACCCTCAAGCCAACCGGTGACCGGTCTGGCGTCGTGATCCCTGTCCACGGCATGGCGGGCGGCACCGGAGCCACGACACTTGCCGTCAACCTCGCATGGGAACTGGCCAATGTTGAGAAAGAAGATCCGCCACGGGTCTGTCTGATCGACCTCGATCTTCAGTTTGGCGCGACGTCGACCTACCTCGATCTGCCCCGGCGCGAAACGATCCTAGAGCTGCTGTCCGACACAGAAAGCATGGACAGCGAAAGTTTCATGCAGGCTTTGTTGAGCTACAACCAAAAGCTTCAGGTTTTCACATCGCCCACTGACATGATCCCAATGGATCTTGTGACCACCGAGGATATTGACCGCCTGATCGAAATGGCACGGGTCAACTTTGACTACGTTGTCATCGATATGCCGTCGACGATGGTGGAATGGTCCGAGACTGTGCTGAATGCGGCTCACGTCTACTTTGCAACGCTCGAGCTCGATATGCGCTCGGCCCAGAACACTCTGCGTCTGAAGCGTGCGTTGCAGTCCGAAGGTCTTGCCATCGAAAAGCTGCGCTTTGTCCTGAACCGCGCGCCTGGCTTCACCGATCTGAACGGCAAAAGCCGGGTAAAGCGTCTGGCCGAGAGCCTTGGCGTCTCAATCGAAGTGCAACTGCCTGATGGCGGCAAGCCTGTGGCCCAAAACGCAGACCACGGTGTGCCTTTGGCAGACGGACTACCAAAGAACGGCCTGCGCAAGGAGATCGCAAAGCTCGCGAAATCCGTGCACGAGGTGAATGCTGCTGAAGCAACCGGATAAGGGGACGGTTTCATGTTTTCAAAGTACAAAAAGACCGAAAAGGCGCCCGCAACCGCGGCCAACGTGACACCAATCACAGCGGCGCCCGCGGCCGAGCCCAAGAAAACGCTCATCCAGCCGCCCAAGCCGAAGCCGGCGCAGGCGGCTCCGATGGATAAAGAGAAGAAGCGAAAGGAGCGCCTGTCCGAGATCAAGCTCGATCTGCATAAGGCGCTGCTAGACAACCTGAACCTGTCCGCGCTCGAGGCAGCGTCCGAGCAGGATTTGCGTCAGGAAATCAATGCGATCGCACAAGAAACGCTCGAAGAGATGGGCGTTGTTCTCAACCGGGACGAGCGCCAGACGCTCAGCCAAGATCTCTACGATGAAGTGAAGGGCCTCGGCCCTCTTGAAACGTTGCTGAAAGATGAGTCGGTCAACGATATTCTTGTGAACGGCCCGCAGCAAATCTTTGTAGAACGCGCCGGTAAGCTCGAAATCACCGATGTGACCTTCAAAGACGAACGCCACTTGCTGCGGATCATCGACAAAATCGTGTCCGCCGTTGGCCGTCGCGTCGATGAAAGCAACCCTTATGTTGACGCCCGTTTGGGCGATGGCTCGCGTTTCAACGCCATGGTTGGACCGATTGCCATCGACGGCAGCCTGGTCTCTATCCGTAAGTTCAAAAAAGACAAGTTGGGCATCGAAGACTTGGTGAAATTCGGGGCCTTTACCGAAGAAATGGCTGCATATCTGCAAGCCGCTGTTGCCTGCCGTCTGAACGTCATCGTCTCGGGCGGTACGGGTTCGGGTAAGACGACAACGCTCAACGCGCTGTCATCTTTCATCGACAACAACGAACGCATCCTGACGATTGAGGATACGGCCGAACTTCAACTCCAGCAAACGCACGTGGGCCGGATGGAAAGCCGTCCGCCAAACGTTGAAGGCAAGGGCGAGGTTTCGCCTCGCGACTGTTTGAAGAACGCACTGCGTATGCGTCCTGACCGCATCATCGTGGGGGAAACGCGTGGCGAGGAAGTCATCGACATGTTGCAGGCCATGAACACGGGCCACGACGGCTCCATGACCACAATCCACGCCAACAGCGCGCGCGATGGTGTCAGCCGTCTGGAAAACATGATCGCGATGGCCGGGATCGAGATGCCATTGAAGGCGGTTCGCAGCCAGATTTCCTCGGCTGTAAACCTCATCGTGCAGGCCTCGCGTCTGCAAGACGGCTCTCGCCGCATGACTTCGATCACCGAGATCACGGGGATGGAAGGCGAGGTGATCTCGATGCAAGAGGTCTTCCGCTACCAGCGTGTGGGCCTGACGCCAGACAACAAGATCATCGGCCACTTCACCGCAACGGGCGTGCGCTCGCACTTCTCCGAGCGGTTCCGTCTGTGGGGCTACAATCTGCCTGCCTCCATCTTTGAACCCTTTGCTGCTGAGTAACCATCATGGAATTTGCTGCAGAACCACTGATTTACATCATCGTCTTCGTCGCAGTGCTCGCGCTGGTCGAAGGCCTTTACCTGACGGTTTTTGGAAAATCCATTAGCCTCAACAGCCGGGTCAACCGCCGGATCGAAATGCTCGACAAATCGGCGGGCCGCGAACAGGTGCTGGAACAACTCCGCAAGGAGATGACGCAGCACATGAAATCACGCAGCATTCCGCTGTACTCGATCCTCGCCACCAAGGCGCAAAAGGCCAACATCGCCTTCTCACCTTCGCAGTTGATCATGATCATGGCGCTGCTGTGCCTCGTGGCCTTTGTGGGCCTGACACTTGGCACGGCAACAGACCTTGCCGTTCGGCTGGTCCTATCCATCGCCATCGGTATTGGAGCCGTTTTTGTCTGGGTCAATAACAAGGCCAAGAAACGCTCGTCGATGATCGAAGAACAGCTGCCCGACGCTGTGGAACTCATGGTGCGCAGTTTGCGCGTGGGTCACCCCTTTGCCTCTGCCGTGAACATCGTTGCCAAAGAGGTACCAGATCCATTGGGTACCGAAATGGGCGTGATCGCGGATGAGGCGGCCTATGGTCGTGACATTGGCGAAGCGCTCAAGCACATGGCCGAACGGCTTGATATGCAGGACCTCCGCTTCCTTGCCGTGGCCGTGACAATCCAGCAAACCGCTGGTGGTAACCTTGCTGAAATTCTTGACGGTCTGTCGAAAGTGATCCGTTCGCGGTTCAAACTGTTCCGCCGGGTTCAGGCAATCACGGCTGAATCCAAATGGTCCGGTATGTTCCTGTCGATCTTCCCCCTGCTCGCCCTGGTGGCGATCAACGTGATCCAGCCGGGCTACTACGATGACGTAAAAGAAACTGACGTCTTCATCCCTGCCTGCCTTGCCGTCGGTGCGTTTCTCGTCGCCAACATCTTTGTCATGCGCTCGCTCGTAGACATCAAAGTTTGAGGAAATATCATGCTGTCGCAAATAGAAACCTTCCTCGTTGAGAACCTAGGCCCCTTCGGTCCTTTGATGGCTGTTGGCATGCTCGGCGTGCTGCTGATCCTGCTGACACTGCCCATTCTGTTGCAGCAACGTCAGGATCCACTCGACAAACTGAACCAAGTTGCAAAGCGCGAAGAAGGGCCAGCCGCGGAACGGCTGCGGTCTGGCAAACAGAACAAAGACAAGTTGGAAAAGTACTCCAACTTCCTCGAGCCGCAGGACGCGGAAGAATATTCAGCCGTCCGCCTTAAGCTCTTGCAAGCGGGATACCGCGACAAAAGCTCCGTCCGGATCTACCACTTCATGCAGTTTGCGCTGGGGATCATCTTCCTCATCGGTGGTATTGCTTTTGCGATCTACAAATCGACAACGGGCGAGGTCGAGACACCAAAGCTCATGCTTTATGCGATGGGTCCCGGCATCGTTGGCTATATGCTGCCAAAGTACTGGGTCACACGCCGCCAGACAGCTCGCCAAGAGGCGATTATCAACGCATTCCCTGACAGTCTCGACATGATGCTTGTGTGCGTGGAAGCCGGTCAATCCATGGATCAGGCCATTCTGCGCGTGTCGAGCGAATTGAAGTCTGGTTTCCCGGAATTGGCAGAAGAGTACGAGCTCGTCAGTCATGAAATGAAAGCGGGTAAGGACAAGACCCAGGTTTTGCGCGACATGTCCGAGCGCTGTGGCGTACCAGATATTGCAAGCTTTGTGACCGTTTTGATCCAGTCGCAGCAATTTGGTACATCAGTCGCAGAGGCGCTGCGCGTCTACGCCGGCGAAATGCGTGACAAAAGGATCATGCGCGCCGAAGAAAAGGCCAACAAGCTCCCAACCAAGATGACATTGGCCACCATGATGTTGACGGTTCCGCCGCTTCTCATCATTCTGATCGGGCCGTCTATCTACGAGATTTCGACCATCCTCGGAGGCGGCGCACTCGGATAACGCCAGTCCCAGAGGACGTATGAAACGAACCATTGCTATTGCTTTCACGGCTCTTGCCGGTCTGGCCGCCTGTTCTGATACGGGCGGCTTGAACCGTTCTGCGGGCGGGCTTTTTGCGCCGGGCATCTCAGACGAAGAGGCCAGCGTTGATGAACTTCTGGTGGGCCACAGGCTAATGGCGGCAGGCCAGTTTGAACTGGCGCTGGATGCCTACACACGGGCAGCGGCAACGCAGGGGTTGAACGTTGACACGCTCTCCGCCATCGGATCGGCAAATTTGCGTCTTGGGCGGCTCGGTCAGGCAGAACGCTGGATGCGCCGCGCCGTGGACGAAGATCCAACATTCGCACCAGCCCTCAACAATCTGGGTGTTATTTTGATGGAACAGGGCGAAATTGCCGAAGCCGCCCAAATTTTCCGTCGCGCATTTGCCACGGACAACGGGAATAGTGACGAAATTAGGGAGAACCTGCGCTTGGCACTGGCCCGATTGGAAAACTCACGCTACGAATTAGAGCAAGAGAACGTAGAGTTCCAATTGGTGCAGGCGGGTACACCGGAGTTTGAGGCCCTGACTGCGCCCTGAGAGGCAGAGCAGTAAAGGACGCAAACATGCGCCATCCTATGATTTTGATTGCCCCCATCGCGGGGATGTTGGCCCTTGGGGCCTGTGGCCCGCGGTCTGGCGAGGCAGAAGTAAACCGTGCCTTGCAGGAGGCCGCCGTTGCAGACACGGACATCAACAGCATTTTTGCCACCGTCGCGGACCCGAACGAGGCCATCGCCTACTTCAGCCGGTCGCTTGGCCAGAACCCAGATAGCCTCGAGCTGCAGCGCGGATTGGCCACGTCCTTTACCCGGGCGCAAAGATCGCCAGAGGCGGTCGAGGCGTGGCGGACAGTAACGGCGCACCCTGAGAGCACCCATGAAGATGACGTCTTGCTGGCTGGAGCCTACATCCGCGCAAACCAGTGGACCGAGGCCGAGACCGTTCTGGACAGCGTTCCCCCGACGCACGAGACGTTTGAGCGCTACCGTCTCGAGGCCGTCATTGCCGATGGCAATGAAGAATGGGAGCGGGCAGACAGCTTTTACGAGATTGCACTCGGTCTAACGACGCAGCCGTCCAGCGTTTTGAACAACTGGGGCTTTTCCAAACTGACGCGCGGCGACTACGCTGACGCCGAGCGCCTGTTCGCAGATGCGCTTCGGTCGGAGCCCGGTCTCTTCACTGCAAAGAACAACCTCGTTCTCGCCCGCGGGGCGCAGCGCAACTACGACCTGCCAGTTGTGCCGATGACACAGATCGAGCGTGCCCAGCTTTTGCACACGATGGCCCTGACAGCGATCAAGCAGAACGACGTCAACATCGGCCGCAGCCTGCTTCAGGACGCAATCGACACGCACCCGCAGCACTTTGAAGACGCCGTGCGCGCGCTGCGCGCACTGGACAACGGCCAAACCAACTAGGCCCATTCACTGTTCCGGGGCCGGCAACAAAGCCGTGTGCCGCCCCGGAATTGTGCCCCCTCTTCCATCCTTTTGACAGATTGCCCTGGCTCTATGGTCGCGACGGCGCAGGCGTTGCGCTTTAACTGACCAAACACGAGGCTATGTCATGGACAGCAACACATTACAGGCGCTGGGATTTTTGCCCTTTGTCCTCCCCATCTGCATTTACGTTGCATATTGGGACATGAAAGGGATGATCATCCCGAACAAAGCCGTCTATGCGCTCTTTGCAACGTTCGTGGTCATCGGCTTTTTTGTGATGCCGGACACAGCGGACTACCTCTGGCGTTTTGCCCACTTTGCCGTTGTTTTGCTGATCGGAATATTGCTGAACGCCGCCCGCCTTTTGGGGGCCGGAGACGCAAAGTTCATGGCTGCGGCTGCACCAATGGTCGCAATTTCCGATATTGGCTTTCTTTTCGTTATCTTCTCGGTATGCCTGTTGGCAGGCTACGCTCTTCATCGGATCGCCAAGAAATCCCCACTGCGCAAGCGGTTCCCCGATTGGAAGAGCTGGGACAGTGGCCGCCGGTTTCCCATGGGCTTTCCGCTTGCACTTACGCTGGTCGCCTATCTCGTCCTGAATATGAACAATGCGCCGGGTGTGACGGCCTAACATCCGGGCTTTCACCATCCTTTTGCCGCAAAGCTTTGGCCTTATGGCCGCACCTTTCATCACCAACGGGTTGATCAGATGAATATGCAAGTTTCTGGCGTCATGGCGCCCCCTGCCCCTCGCACCATCGAAGAGATGGAATTGCCCATCGTCATGATGCGCGACATCCTTATCAAGACGATGTTCCGCAAGAACATCTCCAAGACGAGCCATCTGGCCAAGGCGATTTGTCTGCCCATTCGCGTGACACAAGAGCTGGTGGACATGGGCCGCGATCAGAACCTGATTGAAGCGACCGGTACCTTGAACGCGCTCGATAGCTCTGAGATGGGTTATCAGCTCACCGATGCGGGCAAGGCGCGCGCACTCGATGCCTTGGCGCAATCAGAGTACTTTGGGGCCATGCCTGTCCCCCTGACCGTCTACGCCGAACAGGTCAAACGCCAGTCTATCCGCAACATTCAGGTGACCCGTGATCAACTCGTCGCCGCGATGGGCCATCTGATCCTGCCACCCGACCTGCTTGACCAGCTGGGGCCGGCGGTCGGTGCCGGCCGCTCGATCCTGATGTACGGCCCTCCGGGCAACGGTAAATCCTCGATCTCGAACGGCATCCGGGACGCGTTGGGCGACAAAATCTATATCCCCCGCGCGATCGAATACTCCGGTCAGGTCATCACGGTCTATGACCCCATCGTGCATTCCGCCGCAGAGGAGGATGTAGATGATCCCAACTCGCTCCGCCGCACGTCCGGCAAATATGACACCCGCTATGTCAAATGCGAGCGGCCCACGGTGATCACCGGGGGTGAATTGACAACCTCCATGCTCGACCTTGCCTACAACCAAACGGCACGCACCTACCAGGGCTCGCTCCAGCTTAAGGCCACCGGCGGCATCTTCATCATCGACGACCTTGGACGTCAGGCCGAACCACCACAGGCCATCGTGAACCGTTGGATTGTTCCGCTCGAAGAAAACCGCGATATCCTCGCCCTGCAATCGGGTGAAAAGTTTGAGGTGCCCTTCGACACGCTCGTGATCTTCTCGACCAACTTCCACCCGAACGAGATCTTCGATAAAGCGGCGCTGCGTCGTATCTTCTTCAAGATCAAGATCGACGGCCCAAGCCAGGAAGACTTCCTCAAAATCTTTGCGATGGTCGCTCGCAAGCGCAAGATGCCGCTAGACGAGCCGTCCCTTATCCACATGATTCAAAAGAAGTATCCGACGATCAACAACATCTACGCGAATTACCAGCCGATCTTCTTGATCGACCAGATGATCTCAATTTGCGAGTTTGAGGGGCAGCCCTATCACATGACGCCAGAGCTTGTGGATCGCGCCTGGGCCAACATGTTCGTCAAAGAAGAAAAGATCGTGCACTAAGCACATCAGGCAGGTGGCTCAGGCCCCCTGCCCGCCGATCGGCTTGGCCGGCACTCCGCCGACTGTCAGGCCCGCGGGCACATCCTTGACCACGACGGCATTGGCGCCGATTTTGGCGTCATCATATACATGAACGCGTCCAACGATAACCGCACCCGCGCCAATCTGGACGCGGTTTCCAATGATCGGGCGGCCGTCTAAGTCATCAAGGCCCGAAACACCAAACGTCGTATTTTGGCGGATCACCACGTCGTCGCCGATGGAATGTGCCATCAGGACCATACCGCCGAAATGTTCGAGCCTCACCCGCCGCCCAACCTGCACAGTGTACGGCAGATGAATGCCGCACACCCACTCCGTCACTTTGAACATGATACGATAGATCAGCGTCAGCGGCATCCGCAACGGCTTGACCTTCACGCTCATCCGCCAATTGCCGAAACGGTGCCAGAACAGCGCCCAAAAGCCCTGATCCCAAATCCCATCGTCGTTTGAGGCCAAATCCTCGGCGACAAGGGCCCAGAATCCGATCCCTTCCGGGTTTCGGTTTTCTGCCCCGATATTCGGCGCAAACTTTTCATCCTGCGCGAACGGCATGTCACTCATCACGCGTCTTCCCAAGCCCCAAAAGTGGTCGCACTGACCATTGCCAGAAATCTGACCAAAACATCAGGGGAAAAGACGGCGCCTGACCGCGCAACCGCGCAATCACCGCATTCAACCCTGCCCCCAGCATCCAACACAGCGCAGCCCAAAGTGCATAGGCCCGTCCGTGTGTTTTATGAAAGTAGTACGCCCAGGAGCGATACCAATAGGCAGGTTTGCGGCGGCGTTGTGTGGCAACGCCTGTGACTTGTGTAGCCGCCCCCTCTTCATGCAGCACCTCTGCTTCGGGCACGAACCAAACCTCATGCCCCGCAGACACGATCCGGCGCATCAGTTCCACCTCTTCAAAGTACAAAAAGAACTCCGGATCAAAGCCTTGGAGCTCTCGCACAACATCAAAGCGCATCGCGACAGCGGCCCCTGCAACCCAATCCACGGCTTGTGCTGGAATGTCAGCGGGCAAAGGAACCTCAGAGTTCGCGAACAATCGGCTGACCGGACCAAACGCCACGCTGCCTGCAAACTCCGCACTCGCCGACGGAAACCGAAAGGCCGCCACGCGCGGTCCGCTCTGCGGCTTGGTGATCCGCGCACCAGCAACGGCCGCCTTGGGATTTTTGCGCAGAAACGAGACCAGCGTTTCGATCGCGCCATCCGTCACTTGGGCATCAGGGTTGAGAAGAAAGACAAAGTCGGGAAGAGTCTCACGTTTCGACAACGCGTTGAAAACGATGTTGTTTCCCCGACCAAACCCGTGATTTTCAGCTTCAAGATAGAGGGTCACCCCCTCCCAATCGGCGCGCAGCTTCTCGGCTTTGAACCGTGCAGCACTGTCATCGGGGGATGCATTGTCGACCAGATGCACATCCACCTTCAGTTCGCCGTGCTGACGTGAAACAACACTGTCCACCGCAGCCACGGCGAGGTCAGCCGTCCCGTAGTTAACGACAATCACAGCAACCGACGCCGTGTCACTCATACCATTACCCTTCATTTGAGGGCTATGTGCCGCAACTCGTCTTGTTAGGCAATGGCCTTGACGCCCCCTCTGTTCATCGCATCTTTGCGACATGACTGCCTTGCCCTCCAAGTTTTCCGAATGGTTCGCCTCGCGCGGATGGGAAATCCATCCCCACCAAAGCGCTATGCTACAGCAGGCCGAGGCCCCGGCGATGCTTCTTATTGCGCCCACAGGCGGCGGCAAAACGCTCTCAGGCTTTCTGCCCAGCCTGATCGAGCTAGCCGACGCGCCCGCAGATGGGCTGCACACGCTCTATGTCAGCCCGCTCAAGGCCTTGGCCGCTGATATCAAACGCAATCTGCGCACACCGGTTGAGGAGATGGATCTGCCAATCCGGATCGAAGACCGGACAGGCGATACCTCTTACACGCAAAAGCGACGTCAACGAGCCGATCCGCCGCACATCCTGTTGACCACGCCAGAGAGCCTCGCCCTTTTAACCTCTTACGAAGATGCACCGCGAATGTTTTCGGGGCTACAGCGGGTGATCGTCGACGAGATTCATGCCCTGCAAGAGAGCAAGCGCGGCGATCAATTGATGCTGGCCCTGTCGCGGCTGGATGCGATCTCCCCCGGGCTCCGGCGGGTCGGACTGTCGGCGACGGTTGAGGATCCGGACGCGATTGCCAAAACCCTCGCCAGACACCCTGATCCTTGCCCTATCCTCTACGCCGATCCGGGGCCTGATCCAGACATCCAGATGCTCGTGACCCAAGAGCTGCCGCCCTGGTCCGGCGGTGGCGCCGCCTACTCAATCCCCGCCGTTCTGGAACAGGTCAAAAAACACAAGACCACGCTGATCTTTCACAACACACGGGCGCAGGCCGAGATTTACTTTCATAATCTCTGGCTTGCCAATGACGAAGGGCTGCCCATCGGCATTCATCACGGCTCGCTCGCGCGCGAGCAGCGCGACAAGGTCGAGGCTGCGATGGTGCGTGGAGAGCTCAAGGCCATCGTCTGTACCGGCACGCTTGACCTTGGGATCGACTGGGGCGACGTGGATCTGGTGATCCAGATTGGCGCGCCCAAAAACGTCAAGCGCCTCGTGCAACGGATCGGACGGGCCAACCACCGCTACAATGCCCCGTCCCGCGCCTTGCTTGTCCCTGCCAATCGCTTTGAGATTGTCGAATGCGTTGCAGCCCTCGAAGCGGTCAAAGAGCGTGCGCTGGACGGTGAGCCCAAGGGTGCCGGGCCGCGGGATGTGCTCTGCCAGCACATCCTGATCCGCGCCTGCGCCGGGCCGTTCGTTGACACCGAACTATTTGACGAAGTGCGAACTGTTGGCGCCTACGCCGATCTCAGTCGCGCAGCCTTTGACGACTGCCTCGAGTTCTGCGCCACGGGCGGCTATGCGCTCCGCGCCTATGACCGCTGGCAACGGCTGATGCTGCGTGACGGTCTCTGGCACCTGCGCGACCCGAGGGCGGCACAACGCATCCGGATGAACATCGGCACCATTCAGGACACCGACACGCTGAAAGTCCGCCTCAAGGGCAACTTTAAACCCTTAGGCGAGGTTGAAGAGGCCTTCGCCGCCACCCTCAGCCCCGGCGATACCTTCCTCATCGGCGGTGAGATTGTGCGCTATGAAAACCTTAAAGAGATGACAGTGCAGGTGACCAGGCGCGCGGACAAACAGCCCAAGATCGCAACATTCCTTGGCACCAAGTTCGCCACAACGACACAGCTCTTTGATCGCATCCTCGCAATGTTTCAGCAGCCTGATTGGCCGCAACTGCCCGGCCACACAGCGGATTGGCTGGCACTGCAGCGCAAGGTCAGCAAAATGCCCGAGCGCGACCGCATCCTTGTAGAGACCTTTCCCCACGACAGCCGCTCTCACTCCGTCTTCTACAGTTTCGCCGGACGCAACGCGCAGCAGACGCTCGGCATGCTCCTGACACAACGGATGGAGGATCTCGGTCTCAATCCTATCGGCTTTGTCGCCACTGACTACGCCACCATGGTCTGGGGCCTTGATGAGATCACCGATCCTGCGCCGCTTTTTGATGCGTCCTCCCTTCGGGATGGCTTTGAAAATTGGTTGTCCGGCAATGCCGTGATGAAAAAGACCTTTCGCGCCTCAGCCACCATCGCGGGCCTCATCGAGCGCAACCTGCCCCAAGCGCGCAAGAGCGGACGTCAAGCGACGTTCAGCTCTGACATTCTCTACGATACGCTGACAAAGTATGACCCCGATCACCTCATGCTGCGGATCACACGAGAAGAGGCCCTTCGCGGCCTTGTCGACTTTGGCCGTATCGAAGAAATGATCGCGCGGACCGAAGGCCGCATTGATCACGTCACGCTCAAGCGCGTCTCGCCACTTGCCGCGCCCATCTGCCTCGAACCCGGACGAGTGCCAATCAAGGGCGAAGGCCGCGAGCGGCTTGCCGAAGAGGCCGCGGCCAAACTGCTCGACACAGCGGGGCTGGCCGATAACGGAAAAGACAAACGCCGCTGGGGCGGTCCGATGTTGTTTTACGGTTAATGCTCCTTTCGACTTTCACTTTGCCGGGAGTCGGTTAAAAGAACATTAAATGAACACCGTTGATTTTCAGCTCCGGGGCCTGACCCTTACCGCGCTGCCGTCTGGTGCCCTTTGGGACGCGACGCATCGGGCGCTTTGCGTGTCTGATCTGCACCTGTGCAAATCAGACCGGATCGCGCGGCGGCAGGGACTGATGCTGCCCCCTTATGAGAGCCGCGAAACACTGGACAAGCTCGCCGCCGACATTGAGGCCACGCATCCGCAAATGGTGATCTGTTTGGGCGACAGTTTCGACGATCTTGCCGCCGCTGAGGCGCTGGACGATGATTGCCGTCAAACGCTAACCCAGTTGCAGGCGGGTCGTCGGTGGATCTGGATTGAGGGGAACCACGATCCGGGGCCGGTCGAGCTCGGCGGGACGCATCTTGCCGAACTTCAACTTGGGCCGCTAACATACAGACATATCGCGGAAAATGCGCCGAGTGGCGAAGTCTCAGGGCACTATCACCCCAAGTTCGCGTTACCCGGCGCGGGTGCGGCACGACCATGTTTCCTCTATGATGATCGCCGGCTGATCTTGCCTGCTTATGGCGCATACACTGGAGGGCTGCGCGCCCAAACGCCCGTCTTGCGGGACCTGTTTGCCCCGCAATGCTTTGCTATCTTGACAGGACGTAAGGCCCTGCTGACCCGACTGCCCTAGGCCGTCAGGCCTTCCGGCTCTTCAAGGCCATTGGCGCGGCAACAGGCCGTCACAGTGTTGGCCAAGAGGCAAGCAATGGTCATCGGCCCAACCCCACCCGGCACCGGCGTGATCGCACCTGCAACAGCCGCACAGCTGTCATAATCCACATCACCCACAAGTCGGGTCTTCCCCTCGCCCTTTTCGGGCGCGTCGAGACGATTGATGCCCACGTCAATCACCGTGGCCCCAGGTTTGATCCAGTCGCCGGGGACCATCTCGGGGCGACCAACGGCGGCCACGACAATATCCGCCTGACGCACGACGCCGGGCAGATCAGCAGTGCGCGAATGGGCGATCGTCACGGTGCAACTGTCGTTCAGTAGCAGCTGCGCCATCGGCTTACCCACGATGTTAGAGCGCCCAATCACCACCGCATTCATGCCAGACAAGCTACCATGATGATCGCGCAGCATCATGAGGCACCCCAGAGGAGTGCAAGGAACCATGCTCTTTTGGCCGGTTCCGAGCAGGCCAACATTCGAAATGTGAAAGCCGTCCACATCCTTGGCCGGATCGATGGAGTTGATAACGAGATCGGAGTCCAGATGATCCGGCAGCGGCAGTTGTACCAGAATGCCATGAACGGCCGGATCATTGTTGAGCTGGTCCACAACGGCCAAGAGGTCGGCCTCTGAGGTATCCGCGTCAAGTTTATGCTCGAAGGAGTTCATGCCGGCCTCTGCAGTTTGCTTACCTTTGGAGCGGACATAAACCTGGCTGGCCGGGTCTTCGCCCACCAGCACTACGGCGAGGCCCGGGGTCACGCCCGCCTCTGCCTTAATGCGCTCCACATGCGCTGCGACTTTTTCGCGAACTGTTCCGGCAAAGGCTTTGCCGTCAATGACCGTTGCTGCCATTCGTTTGATCCTCCTTAGGGTACCGCTTGCGGTAGAGCCACCACAGCGGTTCGCTGATGTAGTACCCGGCCACACCGCCGCCAATATAGAAGATGGTGGACTTGTTGCCGTAATAGCCAAACCACTCATGCACAAGCCAATAGGCGGCGAGGGCCCCGGCGACAGCACAGATGGCTGACACAAGATAAAGAAGCCATTTAAGCGGTTTGGGTTCAGTTTGGGATTGGATCGGCGATGTCATGTTTGTCTCCATGTGGTCTGACATGCGTTTGACGTATTCGCCGATCCTATTCTTTGCGGTTTAGAACAAACCTTCGATTTGGCCGTCGGCATTCAGATGAATGTTTTCAGCAGAGGGAACACGTGGCAAGCCAGGCATCGTCATGATCTCACCACAGACGGCGACGACAAAGCCCGCACCGGCGCTCAGGCGCACTTCACGCACGGGGATGTCAAAGCCCGTTGGTGCGCCGCGCTGACCCGGATCGGTGCTGAAGGAGTACTGTGTTTTCGCCATGCAGACCGGCAGATTGCCATAGCCCTGCTCTTCCCAAAGCTTGAGCTGATCGAGGATCTTTTTGTCCATCACAGCGCCATCGGCACGATAGATCTTTTGGCAGATCGTGTTGATTTTGTCGGCAAGCGGCATCTCATCAGGGTAGATCGGCGCAAAGTTGGCCTCGCCCTTTTCGATGACCTCGACAACCTTCTCGGCCAGCGGGGCGGAGCCTTCGGAGCCCAGCTCCCAGTGACGCGAGAGGACAGCCTCGGCACCTTGCTCGGCGACATAATCCTTCACCGCCTGCACTTCGGCATCTGTATCGGTGACGAAATGGTTGATCCCCACGACAACCGGCACGCCAAAGGATTTGACGTTCTCGATATGGCGGCCAAGGTTGGCGCAACCTGCCTTGACGGCATCCACATTCTCATCGCCCAGATCGGCTTTGGCCACGCCGCCGTTCATTTTCATCGCACGGACAGTCGCCACAACAACAACAGCCGATGGGGCGAGGCCTGCTTTGCGGCACTTGATGTTGAGGAACTTCTCTGCACCCAGATCCGCACCAAAGCCTGCCTCTGTCACCACATAGTCAGCGATCTTCAGCGCCGTCGTTGTCGCAATCACCGAGTTACAGCCGTGTGCGATATTGGCAAACGGGCCGCCATGGACGAAGGCCGGGTTGTTCTCGAGCGTTTGCACGAGGTTCGGCTGCATCGCGTCCTTCAAGAGCACAGTCATCGCGCCGTCGGCTTTGATGTCGCGGCAGAACACAGGGGTCCGGTCGCGGCGGTAGGCCACGATCATGTCGCCCAGACGCTTTTGAAGGTCTTCGAGATCTTTGGCGAGGCACAGGATCGCCATAACCTCGGACGCCACGGTGATGTCAAAGCCCGCTTCGCGTGGGAAACCATTGGCAACACCGCCGAGCGAGGCTGTGATCTGGCGAAGGGCGCGGTCGTTCATATCAACAACCCGGCGCCACTGCACGCGGCGTACGTCGATCTCAAGGCTGTTGCCCCAGTAGATGTGGTTGTCGATCATCGCTGACAGCAGCGAGTGTGCCGACGTAATCGCGTGGAAATCACCGGTGAAGTGGAGGTTCATGTCCTCCATCGGAACCACTTGTGCGTAGCCACCGCCAGCGGCGCCACCCTTCATCCCAAAGTTCGGCCCAAGGCTCGCCTCACGAATACAAATCGCGGCCTTCTTGCCAATGCGGTTCAGACCATCGCCCAAACCAACAGTGGTCGTCGTCTTGCCCTCACCTGCGGGTGTGGGGTTGATCGCGGTCACAAGGATCAGTTTGCCGTTTTCATTCTTCTGAACCGAGTTGATGAAAGACTGGCTCACCTTTGCCTTGTCATGGCCGTATGGCAGCAGATCGTCGCTGCCGATGCCCAGTTTTGCGCCAATCTCCTGGATTGGGCGCTTTTGCGCTTCGCGGGCAATCTCGATGTCGGTTTTGTAGCTCATGAAAAGGCTCCCTTTTGGACGGATGTCCGTCGTGTCGTTGGAGAGACCCTAAACATGCGACAGTTGGACGCGACCCGCATTTCCGACATTTTCAGGCGCGGAATCGTCCACAACGGTATGCCGCGTTTCGGATAAGAAACGTCAGCCGCCGAATAGATCCGCCTGAGGCGCCCAGGCGCGCTGCGCCGGAACATGTAGCGTCAGCGTATCACCCAGACGCAAGGTGCCTGGCCGTTCGACCCAAGCCGTCACGCCCCGTTTGCCTTTTGCCGCCGCTTTGAACGGCTTCCCCTTGCCGGGGTGCTGCTTTTCAATCGTCAGGGACGGGAAGGTACAGGGCCGGTTTTCCATGTCAATCACAAGGGTGGTTCCATCCTCTGCCTGCAGCCGGGACGACGGCGGCAAATGGGTGAAGTCTGGAATGCCCGAGATGACAACAGAGGCCCCCATCCAGATCGGATCCATCGCGTCCAGACCGCACTCTCGGGCGATTTCTGCGATCTCTTCAGCGCTCACAAGGCTGAGCTGGCGGGTGTTGGCAATTTCGGTATCGCGAGGGTGCTGAGCCAGGACGCGGCTGCACGATGGTCGGGTCAGACCGGCATGCACGTCCCCCTTATATCCACCAAAGGACAAGGGCATTGTGTCCAGCACGCGGGTCTCCAACTCAGGCGCGTCCCGGTGCGGCACGGCGCCCAGAAATGTGATGACGCCGATGTGGCGGGTGGGTTCCAAAGCGGGCATGGGACGGCCTTTCGTATTTGCGACGGTTCGATCCTACTTTGGAAGAACCACGGTGTCTTATGAAACTCTGTGCGCCGGCTGATCACACAGCATGAACATCTGTCCCGCCAAAGAAAAACCCCGGCCTCATTTCTGAAACCGGGGTTTGCACTCGAAAGGCCGATTTAAGCGGTTGGCTCTGGCTCCATCCCGCCATCGCTGGCCTTGGGCTTTTTCGGCTTGGTCTTGGGGATGGCGGTGACACTGGGCGCGTTGCCTGCGTCATCGTTGTTCTCATCCTCTTCGTTCACATGCGGCGGCTCGCCCCGCATCACGCGCTCAATCTCAGGCCCGGTGAGAGTTTCGTACTCGAGGAGGCCCTGCGCCAAACGCTCGAACTCTTCTTCATTCTCCTGAATGATCTTCAGAGCCCAATCATAGCCGTCCTGGATAAAGCGCTGCACTTCTTCTTCGATCAGCTCTTTGGTGTTGGCCGAGACAGAAAAGCCTGCCGTGCGGCCCGAGTAGCCTTCGGCCGCTTCGGCATAGTCGATGTTACCGACCTTGTCGGACATGCCCCAACGCAACACCATTGCGCGCGCCAGACCAGAGGCCTGCATAATGTCACCCGCAGGACCGTTCGAGACTTGCTCAGCACCATACTTGTGGATTTCAGCCGCTTTGCCCGCCATGGTCATGGCCAAACGCTGGTGGCATTCATCCTTGAACATGTTCAGACGGTCCATCTCAGGCAGGCTCATCACCATGCCCAACGCACCACCGCGTGGAATGATCGTCGCTTTGTAGACCGGGTCACACTTCGGAAGCTTGATCCCCACGATGGCGTGTCCTGCCTCGTGGTAGGCCGTCATTTCCTTTTGCTCAGGCGTAAGAACCATAGAGCGCCGCTCGGCCCCCATCATGATCTTGTCCTTGGCACTTTCGAAATCGATCATCGTGACAAACCGCCGGCCAACTCGTGCGGCCATCAGCGCCGCTTCGTTGACGAGGTTCGCAAGGTCGGCGCCCGAGAAACCGGGCGTGCCACGGGCGATGATCCGCAAGTCTACATCAGGTCCAAGCGGGGTCTTGCGCGCATGCACACCAAGGATCTTCTCACGGCCCTTGATGTCAGGGTTGCCGACAGTGACCTGCCGGTCAAAACGACCAGGACGCAACAAGGCAGGGTCCAGCACGTCTTTGCGGTTGGTCGCGGCGATGATGATGACGCCTTCGTTCGCCTCAAAACCATCCATCTCAACCAGCAGCTGGTTCAACGTCTGCTCTCGCTCGTCATTGCCGCCGCCGATACCGGCGCCACGGCTGCGGCCCACGGCGTCAATCTCGTCGATAAAGACAATACAGGGCGCGTTCTTCTTCGCCTGATCGAACATGTCGCGCACGCGGGAGGCACCGACACCCACGAACATCTCGACAAAGTCAGAGCCGGAGATTGTGAAGAATGGCACACCGGCCTCCCCCGCAATCGCGCGGGCCAGCAGTGTCTTACCCGTTCCGGGAGGGCCCTCAAGAAGCGCACCTTTAGGAATTTTGCCGCCCAAGCGGCTGAACTTCTGCGGGTTGCGCAGGAATTCAACGATCTCTTCCAGCTCTTCCTTGGCCTCATCAATGCCTGCGACGTCGTCAAACGTCACCCGGCCATGCTTTTCGGTCAGCATCTTGGCCTTGGACTTGCCAAAGCCCATGGCACCGCCGCGTCCGCCACCTTGCATGCGGTTCATGAAGTAGACCCAGACTCCGATCAAAAGGAGGAACGGCAAAATGCTCAGCAGGAAGGACGTCAGGCCGTTCTGCTCTTGGCTCTGCGCGCTGAAGGGCACGTCGTTCTCAATCAGGAGATCAACAACGCCTGCATCGGCAGGCATAATGGCGATGTAGTTGTTACCGTCTGTGCCGCGATAGCGTACCCGCTCACCATCGACCTCAACTTCCGCGACATTGTCGTTTTCAACCGCCGTCACAAACTGCGAGTAGCTGCGTTCGTTCGATTGCTGTTGGCCCGGTGATCCGGTGACCAATTGAAACAAGGCCAGAACCAACAAAAACAGCACGACCCAGAATGCGAAATTTCTCGCGTTGCCCAAAGCACTCTCCTCAACAGGCTGGAACGGCGGCGGGAGTGGCCCCGCGCCATGGTCCTAAAATAGAGATGCCGCGCCAATCTTCAATGCGAAACGACCCAATCCGCGAAATCCGTGACAATATGCGCAGTCCACCCATTGCTGTTTCCCGCAATTGGGGCGGCAACAAGGGTTTCTCCCTTCCAAACAGAGGGCGATGCCAAAAGTGAGCTGCGCGGCATACCGCTGCCCCGCCAGTCAGGACAATGCTGCAGGCCTTCTTCACCAAGCGTTCTCACGCTGAAACCCGCATTCACCTCAGGCTGTTTTCGCCGCAAAACCGAAGGCCGAGGCTGCAACAGCCAGCGCCCGTCCCAAACAATCCCAGGGGCACCATCGGCGGCCTGTACCGGCGGCCCGGCCGCCCTTTCCTCCCGCATCAGCCGCGCGCCCCGGCCATCTGGTGTGGCAAGGCATCCGCCCAAAGTGGCGGGCCGTCCTTCTGCCAAGGATGCGGCAAACTGCATGAGAGCCTCAAACCGTGGACGAAAGGGAGATGAGCCGATCCATTGCACCGCTCCGGCTAGCGCCCGAACCTGATGGTCGGAGACGAGATCAGTGAAGACATCTCGACGCAGCAGCAAGTCACCGCGATCTTGCGTCACCGTCTCTGCCACGAAATGCCTGACAGCATAGCGCATCGTGTTCTGCGCCCGCCGCATATGAGCCGACGTCTGGAGCAGACGGTCCTGCGTTAGCCCAAGCTCTGCCAGCTTTGCCATCATCCGCCGCGCTTTCACACGATCAAACTGATCATCCTCATTGGACGGATCGTCGACCCACGACACATTGCGTGTGCGCAGATACTCCCGCAGCGCCGCCCGCGTTGTGCCAAGCAGTGGCCGGAGAAATCGGCCTTCCTGCGTCTCATCGGGCATCCCTGCCAACCCATCGACACCAGACCCCCGCGCCAGCCGCATTAAGACAGTCTCTGCCTGATCATCTGCGGTATGGCCCAACAGGATCAGATCAATATCCCGCCCGTCGGCCCAATGAATGAGCAATGCCTTTCGCGCCTCGCGCGCGGCCATTTGCAAATTGCCGTCGCCGCTCCAACCGTCCCAGCGGCAAATGTCGTGATCGATGCCCAGTTTCGCACACTGCGCCGCCACGCCTTCGGCTTCCTCCGCCGACCCCTCTCGCAATCCATGATCAACAGTTGCGGCCAGCAGGGTGAACCCCGCCTCAGCGGCCCAACCCTGTGCTAAATGGAGGAGCGCCAGACTATCGCCACCGCCCGACACCGCAACACCGATGCGTTGGCCGTTGTGTGCCGGGGTCAGATGGGCGGTTGCTGCGCCAAACGCCTCCTCCGGCGTCAGCCGCATCCCAACGTCTGCATTTGCGTCTGTGCCTCGACCGCGGCGGCATCACCGGGAAAGCGGATACCGACCTCGCCCAATGTGACACAAGCATCCGGCACCTGCCCAAGTGCGGCAAGCGTCACGCCCAGCCGCAGAAGCGCTTGGCTGGCGACATCACTGCTTGGATCGCCCGAGAAACTGTCAAGGTAGGCGCGCGCCGCTTGCGAGGTCTCGCCCAACCCTTCGAGTGCTTCTCCGCGCAGGTAAAACGCTCGCGCGCTCAGCGGTCCACCTGGGTAGGTCTGGACAAAGGCCGCAAACTGGTCAGCGGCGCTGCGAAAGTCACCAGACGCGAGCGCCTCCGACGCCCGCTCAAAATCACCCTGCTCGCCAACGGC
>JAHDDU010000002.1:98068-118839 GCA_020629175.1 Flavimaricola sp.
CGCAGCCCCTGAATGTCAGCATAAAGCAGCGAAAGTTCACGCCGGATGTCAGCCAGCGTCTCGTCCTGCGTTTGCTGCGCGGCAACCGGCTGCGCCAGCATCACCGTGACTGCACTGACCAACGCCCACCGCATCCGACTAGCCCAACGTGCCGATTGAAATCACCGTCACTGCACGGCGGTTCTGGCTGTAGCAGCTTTCATCCGCACAGGTCGCCGTGGGGCGTTCCTTGCCGTAGCTGATGGTGCGAATACGGGTCGACGGGACGCCCTGCGACACCAGAAACTCGCGCACAGCGTTGGCGCGGCGGGCGCCCAGCGCCACGTTGTACTCGCGCGTTCCCTGCTCGTCCGCGTGGCCCTCGATCACTGCAAGGTAATCGCTGTTGGTCATTAACCATGTGGCCTGCCCGCGCAGGATCGTCTGTGCCTCCGGTGTCAATGTCGATTGATCGACGGCAAACAACACGCGGTCGCCCACGCTTTGCTGAAAGAACTGCGGGCTTGTTGGATCGCCAGCACCACCGAGACCTGTCGTGTCAACCGTGCTTGGCCCTGTCAGACCGCCACCACCAGCCGTACCATCGGCACCACCAGCGCCACCAAAACGGTCCGGGTTCGTACAGGCCGAAAGGCCCATCGCGCCAACCAGCACCGCCGCTGTAAAGAATTTGTTCATAACGTTCGCCCTACCATTCATCTGCTCTTTTTTGAGACCATACCACGCTCCGCGCGATATGGGAATCGCGTTTGCGTTACGGCTGCAATGGCCCCCATGCCGCGTCTGAGGCAAAGCCCGCAACCGGAACCTGCTGCAGGTTACGTCCAGTGATATCAACGCTGTAGAGCGACGGTCCGCCATCAGCGCCCAGTGTTTCACGGGTGAACATGATCACACGGCCATTGGGCGACCACGTCGGGCTCTCGTCCAGCTGCGAGGCGCTGAGCAACCGCTCTTCGGACCCATCGGTGCGCATCACACCAATATGGAAGCGCCCGGCGTTCTGCTTGGTAAACGCAATCATATCGCCCCGCGGCGACCAAACCGGACTACCATAGCGTCCATCACCAAAGGAAATACGCCGCGGCTCACCGCCTGTCACCGGCATGATGTAAAGCTGCTGCGTGCCGGACCGGTCACTTTCAAACACAATCTGGCTGCCGTCGGGGCTAAAGCTTGGGGCCGTTTCAATCGACGGGGCCGAGGTCAGCTGCGTATGCGTGCCAGTGGCCAAATCGGTGATGAACAGGTCCGTATTACCACCATTGGCGAGGCTGTAGACCACCTGTCGCCCGTCACGGCTGAACCTTGGGGAAAACGCCATCTCGCCTTGCTGCGTCGTCAATTGCTGTCGCCCGACGGAAGCCACATCCAGCACGTTGATCCGGGGAAAGCCTGTCTCATAGCTCGTATAGAGAACGCGGTCGCCGGTCGGCGAAAACCTCGGCGCGAGAACAATTGCGGCACTGTCAGTCAGGTACTGAACGTTTTGACCATCGTAATCCATTATCGCCAACCGCTTCAGCCGATTGTCTTTGGGCCCACTCTCCGCGACGAACACAACACGGCTGTCGAAATACCCCTGCTCGCCTGTGATGCGCGAATAGACCGCATCGGCCACTTTGTGCCCCATCCGGCGCCAGCCATCGACGGTGCCTGCAAACTGCAGACCATCACCCAATTCCGCGCCCGAGAACACGTCATAAAGTCGGAACTTTACGATCAGCTGATTGCCATTGACGGCCACCGCCCCCGTCACCAGCGCCTGCGCATTGATTGCCCGCCAATCGGCGTAGGCCACCGGAGCGGCAAAACTATCAACGCCCGAAATAAAGGCGCTCGCCGGGATCGCACGGAACAGCCCCGTCCCGCTCAGATCCTCGCGCACCAGTTGTGCGATATCTGCGGCCACTTGTTCAGAACCTGCGGTCTCTGCCTCAAACTGTGGCACGGCAAATGGCAATGGTTCGACCACGCCTTCGGTTATTTCGATCCGCAAAGGTTGTTGCGCCAGCGCGGGCACGGCCAAAACGGCCAAACCAAGAGCGATCCAAAAACTCTTCAACATCATTCCTCGTCCTTATTCCGGGCGCTTTCAGGCGACTTTAGCCTGCCTTGGCAGTAGGCAAAACACCCCAACTGTTTGAGGGGAAATTCGGTACGGTTTCCGCGCATCATTCAGTTTCAACCGGCGCAATCGCACTGGGCGAGCGAAACGTCATCTGAATATCCTGCCAGTAGACATACTTCTCTTCGGGCAAGTCAAATCCACGCCGTCCGCATTGCAGGATCGCCCGCCTTGCGGCTTCATACATCGCGCTCATATCCGCTGTCGCCTCATCAAGAGTGCCAACGCGCTCAACCAGCCGGTCGACAACGCGGCCCCTTGGGTCCAGCTCAAACCGCACCGTCACATCTGTGCCGCGCACACCCTCCGGCACCATCCAACACGATGCGATCTGCGCCCAAAAGTCTGCTTTTTCCGCATCCGTCATCGCCTCTTGTGCCACCAGCGGCGTCGCAAGAGCCATCGCACTGACAAATCCCAAAACCTTTTTCATCACTGAATCCTTCCATCCAGGTTGAACGTCATCTCAACATTTCGCCATTGCTCATACTGCTCAGCGTTTAACGGAAACCCATCATTCTGGCAGCGCAGAATTGCCCGGCGCGCCGCTTCAAAGGCCGCATTCACTTCGCTGCGTGACCCGCTGGTGTTCGCAACCAACTCAATATTGCCAACCACCCGGCGATCCTCACCCAGTTGGAACGACACCGTGACAGCGACCCGCGCCGCCAGCGAGCCAGGATCAAGGTTCCAACACTGGCTGACCGCACGCCTGAAATCCCCGCGCTGCGCATCCGTCATCGGCGGACCAGGATCTCCCGCAGGCTCCGAGGTATCCGCCGCATCCAAATCAGCAAGCAAGTTGTCGAGTGTATTATCTTCCGGCTCCGGCGCGGTTTCAGGTGCGGTCTCGGCAGGCTCTTCAACCTGCGGCGTTGGAGGAACAAGCGCTGCAGGACGCGACGGCGGGCGCACGCTCTGCTCGGGTGCACCAGAGGGGATATCCGCCTCGGTCACGATATCCTCATTTGCCGGGTCCGGCTCGGCCACATCTTGCGGAGGCTCATCAACCTGGACATCGGACGGCGTCTCTTGCACCTGTGGTTGCGCTTCGGGCGCTGTATCCGGCGTATCGGGCGCCAACGGCACCGGCTGCGGCGCGACCCGGCCCCGGTCCTCCTCTTGCGGTGTATCTGTGACCTGCGGCAAGTCGGGGGCAGCCGGCACTACCGGCTCTGGTAGCACGGGTGCTGTGTCGTCCACCTGTTCCGGCACTGGCGCAGGGGCCAATGGCGCAGGGGTCGCGTCTACCTCCGGTTCTGTCGGCAAGGGCTCAGGCACAACAGGCGTCACGGGATCCTCGGGCGTGACGGCGGGCGGCTCTTCGACTTGCGGGACAACCGGCTCAGGTGGGTCTACCGCCTCAAGCTCGGGCTGGCCCCGGTTCAACAGCGCGTTGAATTCTTCTGTTGAAACGACCGTTGCATCAAACGTGTCGAACGGCAGCGGTTCGGACGACAGCCCCCACCCGGCGATGAGCCACGTTAAAAGCCCTGCATGCGCCACGCCAGACAGATATGTCCCGGTCGTCGGTCGCCATGCAGGCTCTGGCAAATCATCAAGATAGGTCGCGTCACTCACTTGCCGCTCTCCGGCCTATTCCTCGCCCGACCCATCAAGGGCGGGACCGCCGATGTCTGTCACCAGACCAATGTTGGAAAAGCCACCCGCATTCAGCGCGCCCATCACAACAGCCACGGCGTTCCAATTGTTGGCCCCATCCGCGCGCAGGAAAATTTGATCGCTCGTCCGTTCTGCGGCAATCGCTTGCAGGCGCGGCACAAGCTCTTCGGCAGGCACGGCTGTATTCTGAATGTGAAGCGTCCCATCGGCCTCAAGCGTCACTGTCAGCGGCTCTTCCTCATCTGCGGGCAACGCACTCGCCGCGGTATCGGGCATGTCCACAGGCACCCCAACGGTCAACAGCGGGGCCGCCACCATAAAGATGATCAACAGCACCAACATCACATCGACAAAGGGTGTCACATTGATCTCGGCCATGGGCTGGCTGCGAGCGCGCCTGCGGCGGCGACCACCGCCCCCGTCCCCCGATTTCATCAGTCCGGCACCCATCTCAGCTGTCCAACTGACGGCTCAGGATCGTCGCAAACTCGTCGGCAAAGGCCTCATACCCTGCCACGATGCGATCACTGTCCGCACTCAGCTTGTTATAGTAGATCACCGCTGGAATCGCCGCGAGCAGGCCCAGACCTGTGGCCAAAAGTGCCTCGGCAATACCAGGGGCCACGACCGCCAGATTGGTGTTCTGCTGCTCTGCAATTTCGATAAAGGCATTCATAATGCCCCAGACTGTTCCGAAAAGCCCGACAAAGGGCGCGGTTGATCCAACGGTCGCCAGAACAGGCAGCCCTTTTTGGAGCGAGGCTGCCTCCTTGGCGATCGCCACGTCCATGCTGCGGTCAATGCGCGCCTGTGCGCCCGCGATCAGCCCGCCATCCTGCCGGTGGGACCTGCGCCATTCTGTCATGCCAGCGGCAAATATCTTCTGGCTCGCGCCGCTTGGTGTCTGCCCGATCTCATCAAACAACCCGTCGAGCGGCTCGCCAGACCAGAACGCCCGGTCAAACACCGCAGCCTCTGCGCGCGCGGCGCGGTATTGCTTCCATTTGTCGTAGATCACGGCCCAGCACCACACGGATGCCACCACCAGCATGACCATTACGAGTTTTACGATCAAAGTCGCGCGGGCGAACAACGCCCACATCGTGAAGTCTGTCGCTTCCATGTACCTGCTCTTTTTACGCGCCGTCTGTTTTTGCGTGGCCGCTTTCGGGCTCACTTGTCTCAGGCTTAGCCCATTGCCACACGGAAATCTATGCACCTTGCACTCACAAAGGTGAAATGACCTGACACTTATCGGCGCAGAACGGCAGGTATCCGCACAGGCCGGCCCGCCCGATTGATGGCGACAATGGTCACAAGCGCCTCAAACAGCAGCGTGTCGCCCCGCACGACCCGTTGTCGCACGACAAACTTGCTGTTGCCCGCATGTGTCAGTTCTGTTTGCACGTCCAGCCGGTCCTCAAGATGCGCAGGCGCCAGATAGTCGGCCTCCACCTTGCGCACGACAAAGCCGATCCCCTCATCCTCGAACAACGCCCGCTGATCAATGCCCAACTCGCGCACCCAGTCGCTGCGCCCGCGTTCGATGAATTTCAGATAGTTGGCGTAGTAAACGATGCCACCCAGATCGGTGTCTTCATAAAACACGCGCACAGGAAAATGATGCGTCATGACAGCCGCGCCATCCGCGCCGCCAACCGCAAGGCAACGCTAGGATCTGTCGATACGCTGGGGATCAGAGGATCATAGGCCGCGCGGATCACTTCACTGATCTCGGGCTTCAGCATCACCTGCCCCTCCGGCCCAACCAACAGAGCCGAGCTTTCAGTAAAGGCCGTGTCTGACCACAACAGGATCAACTGCACCGCCTGGCTCAATGCCAGAGTTTCCGCACCCACCGCCCGCAAATGCTCGTCCATGCGGATGAACACAAACGCAGCCTTCACCGCTCCCTCATCATCAAAGCGGAACACCCGGTACTGATTGGCCTGTGCCTGTTTCAGCCGCAGCATCAAATCCGCCAAATCCGGGATCAGCCTGTCCAGATGTGGTACCCCGGCGATCTCGTCCCAGTCGGCGCAGAAAAACACCATCAGGTTCGCGCCTAGCTCGGGGTCTGTCTCGGCCATCTGATGCCCAGCGAGCGCGACGACCGCCTCAATCGCGCCCTTAATGACGGGCAGCGTTTCATCTTCGACACCAAAGACCACCGGTGCGATCGGACGGCCCCAACGGGCAAAGAGGAAGGTGTCATCCTTGCGGGTGAACAGGGCGGTCACATCTTCGGGCGTCATTGGCAGGCTAGCGATCCAAAATATTGCGAATGGCCTGCGGATACACCGCCGCCTCTCCAAAGACCACCGGCTCTTTGTCGCGCTCCCGCAGCGCAATCAGAATGCGCCTGTCCGAGACATGCAGAGCGATCACCGCCTCCTCACCTGCGCAAAACCCCGCATTGCAACCGTGGCCCACAATCCATTCGCCATCCCGCTCAAATGGACTGGACTGTGTCGTAAGCCGTCCAAACGCCCGGTACCTTTCGGCCCCCAGAATATCCTCTAGGGCCCCGCGCCAATCAGATGCACGTGCCATCTCATAAACATATCGCCCTTCCCAGCCAAAGGGGTGTTCTTCTGGTGCAACCGGCCCGGCCCGCTGACCGACAAGCGACCGGGTCACGCTGGTACCGTCGTAGGTGTAGGCCACCCAGCCCTCCTCCGCCAAGGCCGCAGGCATCACCACCTCTAGCCCAGCCTCGGTCTCGCGCACCTCAACTTGATCATAACAGCTGCCGAAATACGGTTCGACAACCCGAACATCGCCTGGCTCGGCATGAACCCAGGTGAATAGCGCCGGACAACCAATCCCGCCATTGGACACGCCCGCCAACAACAAATCGCCACGCTGCGCCACAAGCCAAACGTATCGCACGGCCCCTTCGGCAAAGAGCTCAATATCCCCAACCCACAACCTATCGGCCAAAAGCTCAGCGTCTCGTCTGACCTCCACCACTCCGGCTGCGGTCTCGACCGGTCCCAGCCGTGGTAGCTCCGCCATCGCACTTTTCGCCAAAAGCAGCGCACAAACCGCCAATCTCATCTTGCCAAAAATACCTGAAGATCCCGCACTCAAAGCAAGAGATCCCCTTGCCCCTTTGGCGCATTCAGCCCCAGATGCGCCCAGGCCTTCTGCGCCAGCATCCGCCCTCTCGGCGTGCGCTGGATCAGTCCCTGCTGCAACAAAAAGGGTTCGATAACTTCTTCCAAAGCATCCCGGCTCTCGCTGAGCGCGGCTGACATCGTCTCAATCCCCACGGGCCCACCGCCATAGTTCTCGGCAATCAGCCGCAGGTACCGACGGTCCGCGTTGTCTAGCCCCAGATGATCCACGCCCAACCGTGTCAACGCACGGTCGGCGATTTCAGGCGTCACGGTGCCATCGCCCTCAACCAACGCAAAATCCACAACCCGCCGCAACAGCCGCCCAGCGATGCGCGGCGTCCCACGAGCGCGCTTGGCAATCTCACCCGCCCCCTCGGAGGTGGCAGGCGCCCCCATGAGACGCGCACCGCGGCTCACGATCTCATGCAGTTCGCCAACGGTATAAAACTCAAGCCGTGTCGGAATGCCAAAGCGATCCCGCAACGGCGTCGTCAAAAGCCCGAGCCGCGTCGTCGCACCAACAAGCGTAAACGGCTGCAACTCAATCCGTACCGTGCGCGCCGCTGGCCCCTCACCGATCACGAGGTCGAGTTCAAAATCTTCGAGCGCTGGGTAAAGCACCTCTTCGACTGCCGGGTTCAAACGATGTATTTCATCGATGAAAAGCACGTCCCGCGCCTCGAGGTTGGTCAGGATCGCCGCCAGATCGCCCGCTTTGGCCAGCACCGGCCCGCTCGTCATCCGAAAACCCACGCCCAGCTCGCGCGCCATGATTTGCGCCAACGTTGTCTTACCCAGCCCGGGTGGCCCGTGGAACAGCGTATGATCCATCGCCTCGCCGCGCATCTTGGCGCTTTCGATGAATACCTTGAGGTTGGCGCGCGCCTCCGCCTGACCGATGAACTCATCCAGCTTCTGCGGACGCAGCGCCCGGTCGTGATCCTCAGGTTGCCGCTCGGGGCGCATGCTCGGCTCAGCGTCCATGGCGTGCTCCTTTCCCCACGGTGGCCTTCACCCCCATCATCCTTTCGGTGCCAACAGCTTGAGCGCCGCGCGGATCAACTCTTCCATCCCCGCGTCTGGATGGGCGCCCGCTGCCTCTGCGATAGCCCCTGCTGCATCGCCCGGACCATACCCCAGGTTTCCAAGCGCCGAGAGTGCGTCCGCCTGCGCCTGAGCTGTCCCACTCTTGGCCGCAGGCTTTTGCGCCACCGGCGCTGCTGCTGCTTCCGCCTCAACCACAATCGGATCGCCCGTCGCAATCTCGGCGCCCGAGCCACCCATGGCCATGACGGTGGGGGCCTTATCCTTCAACTCTAGAACGACGCGCTGCGCCGTTTTGGGGCCCACGCCTTTGGCCTTGGCCACAGCATTCCAGTCACCGAGTGCAATCGCGCGGCTCACGCCCTCTGGTCCCAGCGCCCCCTGAATGGCGAGGGAGGCTTTGGCCCCGATGCCCTGCACCGACATCAGCAGCCGATGCCATTCCTTTTCCACCAGTGTGGGAAAGCCGAAGAGCTGTAGATTGTCCTCGCGCACCAACAGATCAGTGTAGAGCGCTACCGCCTCGCCCACGCCGGGCAGGCCTGCCAGCACCCGGTCCGAGCAATAAACGATGTAGCCCACGCCGCGCACGTCGATCAAAACGTGATCGGCCCCGCGCCACTCCAATCGCCCCGAAATCTTGCCAATCATTACCCAGCCCTCGCCACGGCGCGCGCCAGATGTCCGGCCGATTGCAGATGATGCGCATGACAGATCGCAATGGCCAAAGCGTCAGCCGCATCAGGCCCTGCAACATCCGCCCCCGGCAATTGCAATTGCACCATATGCAGGATTTGCCGTTTGTCCGCGTGCCCGTTGCCGACCACGGCCTTCTTGACCGCATTTGGGGCGTATTCACCGACTTTCAGTCCGGCCTGAGCTGGCACCAAAACCGCGATCCCCCGCGCCTGACCCAGCTTGAGCGTGCCAGCCCCATCCTTGTTTACAAACGTCTGCTCCACGGCGGCCGCATCCGGCGCATATTCGGCAACAATGTGCGCCAATGCCTCATGCAGGGAAACAAGCCGGGCCGCGAGGTCATCCCCTTTGGAATGACAGACACCATTGCCCACATGCCTGAGCCGCGCGCCATCTGCCTCTATGATCCCCCAGCCCATATTACGGAGCCCCGGATCGATGCCCAAAACGCGCATAAAACCACCCTTGTTCTTCTTGTTGTTGCGGCAATAGCACAAAAAGCGAACACGCGCCAAGATGATTGAATTCATCGCGCATTGCCGCAGGCGCGAAAACGACACATTTCAGCGATGTTTTGCGACATTCGGATGTTCATTTTCGTCATATTTTTAAGGGATTGTGGCGATGACCCAAGCTATGCTGCGCCTGCATATCACCTCTGCAAAAATACCACTGGTTCCGTCCATGCACCCCTCCTACATGCGGGTCATACACAAACCGCTCAATATTTGAGCAACCCCGCAAAGGAACTCTAAAATGGCACTGCTTGATACGCACCGCACCGCCGCAAACGGCACCAATTTCTTCGGCCTCGTCCACAACGCCTTTGGCACTCTTGCCACCTGGAACGACGCCCGCACCACACGCAAAGCCCTGAACGCCTTGTCCAACCGTGAGCTGGAAGACATCGGTCTCTGCCGCGGCGACATCGAAGCCATCGCAACGCGCGGGCCTCGCTTCTAAATTACCCCCTGCTGGATGACGCGATCATCCAGATTACTCTGAGCGGGGGCTCAAATGAAATCGGCCGCGTCATGACTGACGCGGCCTTTTTCATGTCTGTTATGAGGAGGTCAGAGCTTAGTTGCTCGGAAGGAACGGACCGATGAAGCTGGCGACAGCGACAGTAGCCGGGTCAGACTGCATCACCCATGCGCCACCCTGCTCGATCGCAGAGCCTTCCGCCAAGGCCGTCACACGCTCGGCGTAGACGTCAGAGCCGAGCCATGCGAGCAAAGTTGCCTTGTAGAGGAACGCCGCAGACAGAAGGATGACAAAACCCTTGAGCGGGAAGCGCGGCATGCGGCGGCGGGGATACGCGCTCACAAGGCCATCTTTACCCATCTTGTTTACAATGCCATTCGCGTACATTTTTTCATGGCGGCGGCCAAGGCGGCGAAGGCGGGTCTCAAAAGTCAGTGTCTGTGTCATAACTGGTGTTCCTCGTAACAGGCCCCCACCTGTCCTTGGCTTTACCTATGGTCACCAAATGCGGCCAAACTATGGCAAATAGTCAAATTTTGCTAAATTCTCGTTCAAATTCAGGCGTTTCGGGTGAGCGTTAGTGACGTCCAGTCAACAATCTCCTCACGATGAACACAATTGAACCCATGCCGTGCATAAACTTCAAGAACGCTGTCCGCCTGGTCATTCAGGATGCCAGACAGAATCGCATGACCACCGGATGCCACATGTTTCGCCATATCAGGGGCCAAGGCGACAAGCGGCCCCTTGAGGATATTGGCAAAGACCACATCATACGGCCCCGCCGCCTCCAACGCAGGATCATCAAAGCCCGCAGCGGTGATGCACTCCACTCGCCCGGCCAGCCCGTTGGCCTCAACATTCGCCTCGGAGGTATCCACGGCCACCTGATCAATATCACTGGCCATGACAGTTGCACTCTGGGGCCAAACCGCCGCAGCCGCCATCGCCAAAACCGCTGTGCCACAGCCGATATCGGCAATCGTCCGAGCCTCCAGCCCGTCCGCAACCAAACGGTCCAGCGCACGCAAACATCCTAATGTCGTCCCGTGGTGGCCAGTGCCAAAGGCCATCGCCGCCTCAATCAGCAACGCAATGCGCCCCTCCGGCACCCGGTCCGCGTCATGGCTGCCATAGACAAAGAAGCGCCCCGCCTCGACCGGCTCGAGCTCGCGTTTGACATGCGCCACCCAATCCTGATCCGGCACCTCTGAGACGACAAACGGCTTCGCCCCAAAAGATGCCGCGAGCAGATCGAGCGCCACCCCATCGGGCGCCTCCTCGAAATGCGCCGCAATCTCAAACAGGCCAGAGCCGTCCTCGATCTCAAACACGCCCACGGCATAAGGTGTAGGCTCCATCGCCTCCAGCGCTTCCCCCAGATCATCACCCAAGGCCTGACCCGGTGTTGTTGTCATCGCTGAAAAGACTGGCATGTCATCACTCCGCAGGGGCCGGGACAGCCCGGCAAAAAATCGTTTCATGTCCCGGCACCGGGTGCCGCGGGATCAGCAGCGCCAGCGCAAAAGAGCCCGCCGCCATGCAGGCCGCAACCGTAAAAACGGCCGAAGGCGAGACCAACCACAGGTACCCCAACCCTGCGGGTAAAAACACCGCGGCGATATGGTTGATGGTAAAGGCCACCGCCGCTGTGGGCGCGATATCCGCGGGGTCCGCAATCTTTTGGAAATAGGTCTTGAGCGCGAGGGCCAGCGCAAACAGGATATGATCCACTACATACAGAAATGACGCGACCAGCACGCCCCAGCTGAACCAATAAAGCCCCCCATAGGCTGCAAACACCAACACAAGCCCCGCATATTCGATCAACAACGCCCGCCGCTCGCCCGAAAAGGCCACCAACCGTCCCATCAGCGGGGCAAAGATCATATTGGCCACAAGGTTGATAGTATAGAGCGCCGTGATCTCATGCACTTTGAACCCAAACTTTTCGACCATCATGAACCCGGCAAACACAACGAAAATCTGCCGCCGCGCTCCTGCCATGAATTGCAACGCATAATAAAGCCAGTAGCGCCGGCGCAGCACCAACCTCTTTATCTGCGGATGCGGCGCCTCAAACTGCGGATAGGCCAGCATGGCGAACACCGCCACAACAGCGCAAAACCCGCCCGACGCCAAATACACAAAGTCATAGCTCAACTCATAAGCCCGCCAGGTCAGCACGATCAGCACATAGGCGACCAGTGTCGCCGCTGATCCCGCCGCCATAATCCACCCCAGCGTCTGCGGCGCGCGTGCTTTATCGATCCACTGCAATTGCAGGGATTGGTTGACCGTCTCGTAATAATGAAACCCGATTGACGACAGCATGGTCACCACCAAAATCCCACCCATACTCGGGAACTGCGCCGTCACCGCTGTCGCCGCCCCCAGCATAAACAGCGCGACAAGCCCCAACACCTGCTCCCGCATGAACATCAGGATCGCGATAACTCCAATGGCAAAAAACCCCGGAATTTCCCGCACCGTGTGCAACCATCCGATATCGCTGCCATCAAAATCAGCGACCTCAATCACAAAGTTATTGAGCAAGGCAGACCACGTCGAAAACGCCACCGGCATGGCGATCGACATCAAAAAGAGCAGCGTCACAGGCCGCCGCCAAAACGGCAGGCTCCGGGCTTGATCAAGCGTCAGGGTCCGCATGCCTTCTCCCTACGCCCATCGCCCGGGCAGCACCATAGACTTCTTTGGGCCATCACCCTGCGGGGGGCGGGGCTTAGGCCCCGCGGGGGTGCAAAACCCCCTTCCCCCTTGAAATTAAAGTCCCACCTGCGCCAGTCTGGGCGAAAGGAGGCTAAGCATGTCAGACAAAGTCACCGTCGAAAACATCAACACCCCGGGCAAAACCACACGGGTTGATGCCGCCAAATACCACGCCATGCGGGACGCCATGATGAAGGTGATGACCACGGAGGCCCCCGGCGACACCGCCAATGAGATCAAAGAGGCCACCAAGCCCCACCTGCCCGAAGACCTCTTCCCCGGCGGCGCCACCTCCGGCTGGTGGCAAAAATCTGTGCAACTCGACCTAGAGGCTAAGGGCCTCATCAAACGCAGCGACACCAAACCGCTTCGGTTTTATCTCGGTTAGATCGTCTGCCCGTAAGGCTCAGAAGGCTTTCCCATTTTTGCTCAAGCGCCGCCCCTCGGAACGGCTCGGCGCAACACCCCGATCAATCCCAACCCCGAGGCCCGGTCATCCAAACCGCATCCGAGATTGGCGCCACCAAGGCGGTCAGAATTGCTCTGAAACATCCAAACACGGTGACTGAGTTCATAAGTTGTAGGGCAATTAGTTGCGGCGACGTTCTTGCCGAAGCGCGTCCAACAACCCAAGCGGCTGCCGACAAATTCGCCTCGGATAACCGTTTTTCAACTTTCGCATCTGCCGCTTCACTAAATTTCAAATCCTTTCTCTTTGTCGCCAAAACCCTCCCCAGAATACACACGCATTGTGCATCCCCTGTGCATCAAACGTGCATCCCCTAAACCACTCTCACAAAAAGCTTTGCGGATCGATATCAACTGCCAGCCGCAGCTCTCCCTTCAGCCGAAACTGCCCCACCCATTGTGCCAGAGCTTGCTGCAACGGCGCGCCCTTCTCAGCCTTTACCAACAGCCGCACCCGGTGTCGTCCGCGCACCCGCGCGATGGGCGCTGGCGCCGGGCCAAACACTTGCGCTCCGATGCGCCGCAGCGGCATGTCATTGCGGGCCATTTCATTCCCTAGATCAAAGGCTTGTGCGGCTTCTGTGCTGCTGATCACAATGCCCGCCATCCGGCCATAGGGCGGCACGCCGGCCGCCTTGCGTTCGGCGGCTTCAGCGGCCCAGAACGCCTCTTCGTCGCCGCCCAAAATCGCGCGGATCACTGAATGCTCGGGCTGGAACGTTTGGAGCAGCGCCTCACCGGGAGCCTCGGCCCGACCAGCGCGCCCCGCGACCTGCCGCATCAACTGAAACGTCCGCTCCGCCGCGCGTAAATCCGACCCTTGCAACCCAAGGTCCGCGTCAATGACCCCCACGAGTGTCAAAAGTGGAAAATTGTGTCCCTTTGCAACGAGTTGCGTGCCAATAATAATGTCGCAACCACCCTCCGCAATCTCAGCTATATGCTCTTTGAGCGCGCGACCCGAGCCATACAAATCCGATGACAGGATCGCGATCCGCGCGTCCGGAAACGCGGTCTGAGCCTCTTCGGCCAACCGCTCAACCCCCGGTCCGACAGGGGCCAACCGGTCCTCCGCCTCGCAGGTCGGACAAACCGTCGGCATCGGCTTGGTCTCGCCGCACTGATGGCACATTAGCCGCTTGAGGAACCGATGCTCTACCATCCGCGCGTCACAATCATCGCAGCCGATCTGCGCCCCGCAGGCCCGGCAGAGCGTGACCGGCGCGTATCCGCGACGGTTCAGAAACAGCAGAGACTGCTCACTTTTTTCGATCCGCGCCTGCACCGCCCGGCGCAGCGTTGGCGAGATCCATGTGGCACTCGGCAATTCCTCTGCACGCATATCAATCGCCCGCATTTGAGGCAGGACTGCGGGACCAAACCGGCTCTCCAAGGTCAGCCTTGCGTATTTGCCCGCCTCAACATTAGCCCAGCTTTCAAGGCTCGGCGTGGCACTCGCAAGCACCACTTTAGCCGCATTAAGAGAGGCGCGTAACACCGTCATATCACGGGCATTATAGAGAACACCGTCCTCTTGCTTGTAAGAGGTGTCGTGTTCTTCATCGACGACGATTAGACCAAGATTGCGAAAGGGCAGAAACAGCGCGGACCGGGCCCCAACGACCAGCTGCGCCTCACCTTGGCCAACCATTTTCCAGCAGCGGCGGCGTTCCGTCAGCGTGACGCCTGAATGCCATTCAGCGGGCTTTACGCCAAACCGCGCCTCGACCCTATCAATGAACTCACCCGTCAACGCAATTTCCGGCAGCAGAACAAGCGCTTGCCGCCCGACTCTGAGGCATTCAGCAACCGCCTCCAGATAGACTTCCGTCTTGCCAGACCCCGTCACACCCTTGAGCAGCGTCGTCCCATATGTCTGGCTGCGCACCGCCTCGCGCAACACCATGGCGCCTCTGGCTTGATCAGTTGTTAACTTTTTGCCGCCATGGTCCGGGTCGAGCCTTGGATAGGGGGTGTCTCGCGGCGATGCTTCCTCCCGCACCGCGCCTGATTTGACGAGGCCTTTGACAACGGATGTGCCCACCCCGGCCATCTCGGCCAGCTCTTTGAGCGTGAAAGACAGCCCGCCATAGTCCTCCAACACGGCAAGCACCTTTTCCCGTGCGGGGGTCATCCGGTCCGGCGCGCCATTGCCCAGCCGGTAGACGAGCCGCATGGAGGGCGCGTCGCCAAGGCCTGGCGCGCGTGTGGCGAGCCGAAGCATCGCGGACATGGGCGTCAGCGTATAGTCAGCCGCCCTGCCCAGAAACTCGCGCATTTCGGCGCGCATTGGCGCGGCATCCAGAACGCGGATGACCGAGCGGATTTTACTGCGATCGTAATCCCCGACGCCGGATCCCCAGACCACGCCGAGGACTTTGCGTGGGCCTAGAGGGACTTCGACAAAAGCGCCCAGCCAGCAGCCTCCTTCAGGCGCCTTGTAATCAAGAATGCGATCCAAAGGCTGGGTCGTCAGCACGCCAACCAGCGAGCCTTCGTCAAAAAATTCCGCCGATTTACCACTCATGTTAGCGCAATCATAACTGGGGTTCCCGCCATCGCTCTTCTGGGGTAAACGCTGCGACAAGAACTGCCAACCCTAGCCACCGGAGAGCCCGATGAAATTTTTCGTAGATACCGCCGAGATTGACCAGATCAAAGAGCTCAACGACCTTGGGATGGTCGATGGTGTCACGACCAACCCATCGCTGATTGCAAAATCGGGCCGCGATATTCTGGAAGTGACGAAAGAGATTTGCAGCATCGTTGACGGCCCCGTGTCTGCAGAAGTCGTCTCGCTCACCGCCGACGACATGATCGCCGAAGGGCGCAAGCTGGCCAAGATCGCTGACAACATCGCGGTGAAAGTGCCCCTCACCTGGGACGGCCTCAAAGCCTGTAAGACGCTGAGCGATGAGGGCAATATGGTCAACGTCACGCTGTGCTTCTCGGCCAATCAGGCGATCCTGGCCGCCAAAGCCGGGGCTACGTTCATTTCGCCCTTCATTGGGCGCTTGGACGACATCAACCTTGATGGTCTTGAGCTGATCGATGACATTCGGACGATCTACGACAACTATGGCTACGAGACGCAGATCCTCGCCGCCTCCATCCGCAGCGCCAATCATATGAGCGAATGTGCCAAGATCGGCGCTGATGTTGCGACCGCTCCGGCCAATGTGATCAAATCCATGGCCAACCACGTGCTGACGGACAAGGGCCTTGCAGGCTTTATGGCCGACATCGAAAAGGCCGGCATCAAGATCCTGTAACGACCATGACCCCGCGTGCATCCACCACAATTTGTGGCTGCACGCGCAAAAGCCACTAGGCGAAGGGGCCTCATTTCTGCTAAACTGCAAAAAACGATAAAAATTATCGAGGCAGAGATGAGTTCCCACCTGTTTGACGCGGACATCCGCGACAAGATTATTGCTGAACCCGAAGTCGTGTTGGATGACACCGATATCATGCGCGCCCTTGTCGGTGCGAATGACCGGGCGATGGGCGGCAATGTTGTTGACCTGCGCGGTCTGGCGATGGACCGACTGGAAGAGAGGCTGGACCGGCTGGAGGATACGCATCGCTCTGTGATTGCGGCGGCGTATGAAAACCTGGCCGGCACCAACCAAATCCATCGCGCGATACTGCGGCTGATGGAACCCACCAAGTTCGAAGAGTTCCTTGCCGACCTCGGCTCTGATGTGGCCAGCATTCTGCGTGTCGATGTGATCAAGCTGGTGCTGGAAAGCGAAAGCAACGATCCCAACGAGCCCGCGATCCAAAAACTGGGTGATGTGCTAAACGTGGCCGAACCGGGTTTTGTAGACGCCTACATCACCCTCGACCGTGCCCTGCCCGTCAGGCAGGTGACGATGCGGCAAATGCGGCCAGATGATAGCCGGATTTACGGACTGAAGACGCAGTACATTCATTCAGAGGCTTGCCTGAAACTCGACTTTGGCCCCGGGCGGTTGCCCGGTATGCTGGTGCTCGGCTCAGAAGATCCACATCAGTTCACGCCGCAGCAAGGCCCTGATTTGCTGGCGTTCTTTGCCGGTGTGTTTGAACGCGCCATGCGCCGCTGGTTGGCCTGACCCATGCTGTCGCCCGCGCTTGCTGATGCATGCGAAGGCTGGTTGGCGCATGAGCGCGCGCTCAATGGGGCCGCTGACAATACATTGAAGGCCTATCAAACAGACGTTCAGGGCTTTCTGGCTTTCATGGCCAATCACCATGCAGAGCAACAGGGGTTGGCCGCCATCGGTCGCCTTACCATCTCGGATATGCGGGCGTGGATGTCGCATGAACGCGGGCGCGGCGTGGCGGCACGGTCTTTGGCGCGGGCGCTGTCAGCGGTCAAGTCTTTCTACCGCTGGCTTTCGGATCGTGAAGGGTTTGAACCCACTGCAGTTCTGTCGACGCGAGCTCCCAAATTTCAGAAAAAGCTTCCGCGGCCTCTGACGGTCGACAGCGCCAAAGACATCCTCGAGACGGTTGAGATGCAAGCGAGCGAGCCGTGGGTGGCTGCGCGGGATATGGCGGTTGTCACGCTGCTCTATGGCTGCGGGCTACGGATCTCTGAGGCACTGGATATGACAGGGAGCGCGGTTCCCTTGCCGCCCGCGATGGTCATCCGTGGCAAAGGGGGCAAAGAGCGCATGGTGCCAGTGATCCCCGCCGCACGGGAGGCGGTGGATGCTTATCTTAGGCTCTGCCCCCATCCGCTTGAGCCTGATGCCCCACTCTTTCGCGGGGTCCGCGGCGGCAAGCTGGCCGCGCGGGCGATCCAGAAGGTGATGGAACGCGCGCGCCTGCAATTGGGCCTGCCCTCAAGTGCAACGCCGCATGCGATGCGCCATTCCTTTGCGACGCATCTGCTGGGCGCGGGCGGTGACCTGCGCGCGATCCAAGAGCTGCTGGGCCACGCCTCGCTGTCTACCACACAAGGCTATACGGCTGTGGACACGGCACATCTGATGGACGTCTACGACCGCACCCATCCTAAGGCCTAAGCTGTTGCCCAAGCGCCATGATTGGGTCATGTAGGGCCAATGACACTTCGTACCAAAGCCCTCCTCGTCCATCTATTCACCGCAACCGGCGCCGTGTTCGCAATGCTGGCCATGCTGGCAGCTGTCGATCAGCGCTGGGATTTGATGTTTCTGTGGCTGGTCGTGGCCTTTGCCGTCGATGGTGTTGATGGCCCTCTGGCCCGCAAGTACGACGTAAAACGCAACGCCAAAGAGTTTGATGGCGTGCTGCTCGATCTGATTATCGACTATCTCACATATGTCTTTGTCCCTGCCTATGCCCTCTTTAAATCCGGGCTGATGCCGGGATGGACAGGCTGGTTCGCGATCATCGTGATCACCTTTGCCTCGGCCATGTATTTTGCCGATACGCGCATGAAAACAAAGGATTACTCCTTCTCGGGCTTTCCAGGTTGCTGGAACATGGTGGTACTCGTCCTCTTCGCGCTCGAGCCGAATTTCTACATCATGGTGGCATTGATCACGGTCTTGGCCGTGGCCATGTTCCTGCCGGTGAAGTTCGTGCATCCAGTGCGGACAGAGCGGTGGCGGATGCTGACCCTGCCGATGGCGCTGGCCTGGACGATCTTTGCTGGTTGGGCGGCGGTGGTCGATTTCCACCCGCAAAGCTGGGCACATTGGGGCCTCGCCGCGACATCCATCTACCTGCTGGGCGCGGGCGCTATGCAACAGCTCCTCCATGGAAGCGACGGCTGATCCCTCAGATCAGAAGCGATGCTGCCCCTTCGAGACGCAGCAACATCACCTTGGTCTCGACCCCGCCCTTGGCAGAGAACCCGCCCAGTCCGGCGGCCCCCAGAACACGGTGGCAGGGGATCATGATCGGGATCGGGTTGCGCCCGCAGGCCTGCCCCACGGCCTGCGCAGGAACACCCATCTGGCGGGCAATTTCGCCGTATTCGCGGGTTTCACCGTAGGGGATCGCCGTCAGGATGTCGTAGAACGCCCGCTGAAACGCGCTGCCTCCCGGATTGAGGGGGAGATCGAAGTCCTTCCGCTCTCCCGCGAAATAGGCTGCAAGCTGGCGGGCCACCTCTTGCGCGAGAGGGGTAACAGGCGGCCCATCGCAGGCCGCCCAGTCGATCGCGGTAACAGCACCCCCCTCTACCGTTGCACGGACGGGCCCCGCGGGGCTGTCCACACAGGCAAAGGCGGGCGCATCGGTCATCCGATCTCGCTCAACGCGGCGTCACATCTACCACAGACACCCGTATGGGCATGGGTGCCGACATCGGGCAGGATCTTCCAGCACCGCTGGCATTTATCGCCCTCAGCCATCGCAAAGGAGACGGCCACGTCGCTGGTATCATCGAGCGTGAACGCGTCTGCCGGCGCCGCATCCGTCGACACGGCAATACCGCTGGTGATGCACAGATCATCAAAGTCCAGCGTTTTGAGGACTTCTGCCACGTCCGCATTGACAAAGACTGTCGGTGCTGCCTCAAGGCTGGCCCCGATGACCTTTTCGCGCCGCTGCACCTCAAGCGCGCCGGTGACAACGCGACGGACCCGGCGCACCGTGGCCCATTTCTCGGCCAAGGCGGCATCCTGCCAAGCGGCGGGCGTGGCGGGGATATCCTCAAGATGGATACACCCCTCACCTCCTGTCCGCTCTTGCCAGACCTCATCCATCGTGAAAACGAGGATCGGCGCAAGCCAGGCGTTCAAACGCTCGAGGATGAGCTGCATTGTCGCGCGCGCGGCCTGACGGCGCGGGTCAGACGGCGCATCACAGTAGAGCGCGTCCTTGCGGATATCGAAGTAGAAGGCCGACAGCTCAACGGTGGCAAAGTTAAACACCGCCGAGAAGACACCCTGAAAATCAAAGCTGCTGTAGCCATCGCGGACCACGCCATCCAGCTCGGACAGGCGGTGCAGCACCCAGCGCTCCAACTCAGGCATATCAGCTGGCTCAACAGGCGTCACATCGCCATCAACCGCACCGAGAAGATAGCGGAACGTGTTACGCAGACGGCGGTAGCTATCGGCCACACCTTTGAGGATTTCCGGCCCGATCCGCTGGTCAGCGGTGTAGTCCGTCTGGGCGACCCAGAGGCGCAGAATGTCGGCGCCGTATTGCTTGACCACCGTCTCGGGCACGATGGTGTTGCCGAGTGACTTGGACATCTTCATGCCCTTCTCATCCAGCGTAAAGCCGTGTGTGACCACATTGCGGTACGGCGCGCGACCGTTGGTGCCACAAGACTGCAGCAGCGAGGAGTGGAACCAACCGCGATGCTGGTCGGTACCTTCCATATAGACGTCAGCGATGCCGTCCTCTGTCCCATCCTCGCGGTCGCGCAGGACGAACGCATGAGTGGACCCGGAGTCGAACCAGACGTCGAGGATATCAAACACCTGATCGTAGGCGTCTGGGTCGACGATGCCGCCGAGGAACCGCTCCTTAGCGCCCTCCTCGTACCACGCATCAGCGCCTTCATCCTCGAATGCTGCAGCGATGCGGGCGTTGACCTCTGCGTTGCGCAGCAGGAAGTCGTCGGCTGTGGGCAGCGCGCCCTTCTTGGTAAAACAGGTCAGCGGCACGCCCCAGGCGCGTTGGCGTGACAGCACCCAGTCGGGGCGCTGCTCCATCATCGCGTGCAGGCGGTTGCGGCCCGACTTGGGCGTCCACTTGACGTTGTCAATCTCGGTCAGCGCACGCTCCCGGATCGTTTTGCCGTGCGTGTCCTGCCCATCGCCCACGGCCTGATCAATCGCGGCAAACCACTGCGGCGTGTTGCGGTAGATCACCGGCGCTTTGGAGCGCCAAGAGTGCGGATAGCTGTGCTTGATCTTGCCACGGGCGAGCAAGCCGCCAACCTCGGCCAGCTTATCAATCACCGCCTTGTTGGCATCGCCCTCCCCGCCCTTGCGGGACAGGATGTACTTGCCGCCAAAGAACGGAAGGTCCGCGCGGAA
>JAHDDU010000002.1:118939-163401 GCA_020629175.1 Flavimaricola sp.
AAACTTCACCCAGATCGTAAAGCTCTCTTTATCGTGGTACTCGACCTCGGCTTCGGCCAGCGCGGTCTTTTCCATCGGCGACCACATCACGGGTTTGGAGCCTTGGTAGAGCGTGCCGTTCATGAGGAATTTCATGAACTCCTCAGCGATCACGCGTTCGGCGTGGAAGTTCATCGTCAGGTACGGCTGCGCCCAATTTCCAGTGATACCCAGCCGCTTGAATTCATCGCGCTGGATGCTGACCCACCCCTCGGCAAAGCTGCGGCATTCGGCGCGGAATTCGTTGATTGGCACCTCGTCCTTGTTCTTACCCTTTTTGCGGTACTGTTCTTCGATCTTCCATTCGATGGGCAGACCGTGGCAATCCCAACCGGGGATATAGCGCGCATCGCGGCCCATCATCTGGTGACTGCGAACGATCATGTCTTTGATCGTTTTGTTCAGCGCGTGGCCGATATGCAGATGCCCGTTGGCATAGGGAGGGCCGTCGTGCAGCGTGAAGGGCTCGCGCCCCTCTTTCTCGCGCAGGCGGTCGTAAACGCCGATCTCTTCCCAACGGGCGAGCCAATCCGGCTCGCGGTTGGGCAGGCCTGCGCGCATCGGAAAATCGGTCTTGGGCAGGTTCAGCGTGTGTTTGTAGTCAACGGGTTCGGGCGTATCGGCGCACATGGGCGGCATCCTTGGAAGACGGAAAATCAGGGGGTAAGGGCGGTGCGCAGCGGCTGACACCTTGCATCCGGCGGTGCTGACGTGTCAGCCCACCGGGGGAATAATTCGTGCGATGATGGCATGGTTGTCTCTCATCATGCTGGCGTTATAGGCATGCGGGCAAGGCGGGTAAAGGCAGGCCAATATGAAAATGACGATTGCTGTGGCAGGTGCGGGGATTGGCGGTTTGGCGTCGGCCTGTTTGTTGCATGACGCAGGTCACAGAGTTGATGTGTTTGACCAATTCGCAGCCCCCAAGCCCGTCGGGTCGGGCCTTGTCATTCAGCCAGTAGGTCAGGACGTTCTGGCCGAGATTGGCATTGCAGAGGAGGTCATCGCGAAGGGGACCAAAATCACCCGGATGTTCGGGCATGAGGCGACAGGCCAGCGCCCGGTGCTCGACGTGTCCTACGATCCGGGCGGGCACGGCACCTTTGGTCTTGGCATCCACCGAGCCACGCTGTTTTCCGCCCTTTGGCAAGCTGTGCAGCGGCGCGGCATTGCTGTCACGCCGTCGGCCACCGTGGCAAGGGTCGCAGATGGAACGCTCTTTTTCGCGGACGGGGCCGCGCAGGGCCCCTTTGACCTAATCGTAGATGCCACGGGGGCCAACTCGCCGCTCTCGCCTCTGCGATCTCGCGCCCTGCCCTATGGCGCAATCTGGAGCACGGTGGATTGGCCGGACACTCCGTTGCCAGTGGACGAGTTGCGCCAGTGCTACCGCGCGGCGAACCGGATGATCGGCGTGCTGCCGATCGGCACCGTTCCCGGAGAGGCGGGGCGCAAGGCTGCACTCTTTTGGTCCCTGCCCGCGGGCAGCTATGAGAGCTGGCGCGAAGGTGGCCTCGATCCCTGGCGTGCGGAGGCCATGGCCCTTTGGCCGGACATTGCCCCTTTTGTCGCGCAGATCACCGATGCCGATCAAATGACCATGGCGCGGTATACTCATGGCACGTTGGCCAAGCCCTATTCGGACCGTTTGGTCCACATCGGCGATGCCGCGCACCGCGCCTCGCCTCAGCTGGGTCAGGGGGCGAATATGGCGCTCTTGGATGCGCAGGCGCTGGCCCGCGCGATTGAGCTGGCCGACGGTCAGGATCCACTGGCCCTCTATGCCACGGCCCGGCGGGCGCATATCTGGTGCTATCAGGCGTTCAGCAGGGCATTCACGCCGCAGTACCAGAGCGACAGCCAGTTCCTGCCGCTGGTGCGGGACCGCGCCTTGTTTCCGCTGAGCCAGATCTGGCCGATCCCGCGCGTACTCACGTCACTCGTGTGCGGCGATATGATCCCGCCGCTGGCCTCGCTCAACCGCCGCTGAAAAGTCCGGTCATCGCCCGGCGGATCAGTGCCGTGACCGAAGGCCGCTTTTCGGAGTGAAATGGCAGCGGACGGCACACCTCCATCGCCGCAACGCCGACGCGCGCGGTGAGCGCGCCATTCACCACCCCCTCGCCAAAGCGGCGCGAAACCTTGGACAGCACGCCGCCGCCCGCGATGGACCCGATAAGATCATCGCCAACGGCAACGGCACCTGTTGCCACCAGATGCGTCAGAACCGTGCGCGTCAGCCGCCAGCTGCCGAACGTGCCACCGCGCCCACCGTAAACTTCGGCCACCCGGCGGATCATGCGCAGGTTCGATGTCAGCGCCGCGATCACATCAGCAAATGCCAAGGGGACGATGGCCGTCACGGTGGCCACCTGCCGGGCCGCAGCTTCAATCTCGCGCATCGCCTGTTGATCGAGGGGAGCCAGAACCTCTGCCTCTGCCAAGCCGAGCAGCCCATCGGCATCCAGCACATCACCACGCCGTTCGGCCAACCGCTCCAGTCCCCAACGCGCGTCTGCTCGGTTCTTGTAGAGGCGGGCAAGCTGATCCGTGACCTGCCTCGCCTGCGCCAAATCGCCGGTGTCGAGCGCGGATTGCGCCGAGGCATGCAGTTGATCCAACCGCGCCAGACGGCGGAACGCAGCAAGTTCGCGCACAGCCACGATCAACAGGATCACGCAGATCACCGAGATGAGGCCCAGCGCCACGTAGCCCAAAATGGGCGACCGCGCGACAAGGCCCATGACATAGTCCCACGCCGCCAGCGACACGACGAACCCCACAAGCGCCACAAGCGCCGTCCAGAACCACCGCGCCAATCGCGACGGGCGGCGCGAGACGATGGCGGCGACGGTTTGCATGGCCTCGCCCTGCGGCTGCAGGTCTGGCACCGGCGGGGCTGCGGCGGGGGCCGCGGGCGCCTCGCCTTCCAGATCGATCAGGACGGGTCCTTTGGTCATGCGGCCACTCCTTCGCGGTGCCATACAAGCCTGATATCAGGCAGGCGCTCTTCGTTGTCGCGGCCATCGGTTCGGTGATCTTCGGCAAATCCATGTTTGGCATAGAACGCAAGGGCCGCGCTATTGGCTTGAAAGCACCACAATCCCAGTTCATTAAAACCGGACTTTGCTTGGTCGATTAACGCCCGCCCGACACCTCGGCCCTGCTGATCCCGCGCGACATATAGGTGTCTGATCTCTTCTCCATCCCGCGCCAGATATCCTGCGGGTTGGCCGTCGTGCTCGGCGATCATCACCTGCCCCGCGCTCACAAGGCTGGAGACAAACGCGAGGTCTTCGGCGCGAGTATGCAACCGCGGCATCCATGGTGTGGCGTCCACCCAATCGCTCAAGATCGTTGCAAGTGCTGACGCATCTGGATCGTGCGCGGGCCGGATCACAGCTTGTCTCCGAACAAGAACTCTGCCGCTTTATCCAACCGAATATGCGGTGGCCCGTCGCCAGGGCGGAGCGTCAAGCGCGCTGGGGCAAAGCGCATGACCTCATAATCCGCATCCAGCCACTTTGCCGCACCCTCCCGAGCGGGCGCGAGGAGGTGCGAGGGGTCATCGGGCAGATCGCCGGGGTAGAAGGCCGCCTGTTTGCCGGTGTCGAGGAGCGCCCCTTTGACGACGTTCAGCGTGCCTGAGGTATGTTCGACCGTTTGCTCTTCGGTTGTGCGCAGGGCGGCGATGGACATGGCTGCGGTCTTGGCCCCGGCGAAATCCGCCCGATCCTTGGCCTCGCGCACCAGTGCCTCTGTGATCGCTGTCAGCTTGGCGTGTTGCGCGTGATGCAGGTGATCCGCTTTGGTGGCGGCAAAGAGGATCCGTTCGACGCGTTTGCCCTGAAACAGCTGGGTCAGCCATGCGTTCCGACCGGGGCGGAACGCGCTGAGGATGTCGGCCATAGCTTGGCGCAAATCTTCAACCGCCTGCGGGCCGGCGTGGATGGCACCCAGCACATCCACCAGAACGATTTGCCGGTCGATCCGGCTGAAATGATCGCGAAAGAACGGTTTGACGACATTCGCCTTGTAGCTCTCGAACCGCCGCTCAAACTCGCGGGCAAGCGATCTGCGTGGCCGCTCGCTCGCAGGCAGTGGGGCAAAGGTCAAAACCGGCGAACCTTCGAGATCGCCCGGCAGCAAGAACCGCCCCGGCGTGCAATCCGAGAACCCGGCCTCTCGCGCGGCGCGCAGGTAGCGGGTGAAGGCGTTTGCCAATGTTTGCGCGGTCGGCTCATCCAAGGGCTGCGTCGGATCAAGCCCAGCAAGCTCGGCGCGGAAGACCTCAGCCTCAGTTCGGCCCGCGATCCGCTCCAACACCTCATCCGACCACTGGGCATAGCTTTTGTCCAACAGCCCAAGGTCGAGAAGCCATTCACCGGGATAGTCGACGATATCCAGATGCGTCGTGTGCGGCCCGGCAAAGCCCGAAAACAGCCCCGTAGGATGAACGCGCATCGACAACCGCAGCTCGCTGATCTGTCGGGTGCCCTGCGGCCAAGTCGGGGTGGGTGAGGTCAATTTCGCAAGATGATCTTCAAAGGCAAAGCGCGGTAGCGTGTCGTCAGGCTGTGGCTGGAGAAAGGCGGTGTGGATCGAGCCGTCTGCCGCCGCCTTCAGCTGTGGCATCCGGCCCCTGTCCATCATGTTGGCCACGAGCGAGGTGATGAAGACCGTCTTGCCCGCCCGGCTGAGGCCCGTCACGCCAAGGCGGATGACCGTATCACTGAACGGTGCCGTCAGCGTTTCGGTCACGTTTTCAACGCTGCGGGCCAGACCATCGGCCAGGGTCGTCAGTACCACGGCAATCACTTTCCTTGCGATATCCGCATCAAGATAGGGCCACGTCCCGTCGATGTGTAGGGATTGATTTTGCACCCCTTCCCCGTTACCGCGCGGGGCATGCCTCGCTACGCCCTCAAAATTGAATACGATGGTGCCCCCTTTGCGGGGTGGCAGCGCCAGCGCGATCAGCCGTCTGTACAGGGCGCGATTGAAGCAGCGTTGGGCAAATTGCAGCCGGGCGAGCACACGATTGCCGCCGCCGGGCGCACCGATGCTGGGGTGCATGCCAATGGTCAGGTAGCGCATTGCGATTTGGAGGCGGAGTGGGACCCGTTTCGACTGTCCGAAGCACTAAACCACCACCTGCGGCCTGATCCGGTGGCGATTGTCGCCTGTGCTGCCGTGTCAGAAGACTTTCACGCGCGGTTCAGCGCGGTGGAGCGGCAGTATATCTTTCGCCTGATGTCGCGCAGGGCGCCTATGGTGCATGGCGGTGGCGGCGTCTGGCGCGTGCGCCACGCGTTGGATCTTGCCGCTATGCGGGAGGGTGCCGCCCATCTTATCGGACTGCATGATTTCACGACGTTCCGGGCGTCGATGTGTCAGGCACTGTCACCTGTGAAAACGCTTGATGAATGCCGGATCGAGGCGCACCCCCTCGCCTATGGGACGGAGTTCCGGTTTCATTTGCGGGCACGGTCATTTCTGCACAATCAGGTCCGCAGCATCGTTGGCACCTTGGAACGCGTGGGTGCGGGTGCATGGGCGCCAGATGATGTGCGAGTGGCGCTTGAGGCCTGTGACCGCGCCGCCTGCGGACCGGTCTGCCCGCCAGAAGGGCTCTATCTGGATCATGTGGGCTACCCCGATGATCCTTTTGCCTAGTCGTTGTCCGTCAGGCCAGCGCCTGCGCCCGCCAAACGCGAGGCTTCTGTCGCCGGAACATAGGTCTTAGCGGCCCAAGCGTTCAGCGCGTCCAGAGTTTGCGCATCCACTTCAAACGGGCCGAGTGTGGACGCGACCTGCGGCGCCTCACTGCACGGTTCTATCCGCAACCCTTCATCGCATTGCGTGCATTTGACCCGCGCCCCTGCGGTCTGGGCAACCTGCACCAGCGCTTCCATCACGCGCGAATTTTCGCAGTCGGTCACGAGGATTGGTTGCCCCTCGCACCAGACCGCATCGATCATCGCGGGCCCCATGATGGCAAGGCAAGGGTCCTTCATCTCCGCAGCAGGGCTCAACTTTGTCAAAGGTCGGTCGAGCGCCAGACAAACCTCGCCCAACGCCCCCCAAGCTGCCAGCAGACCTGCGGCAGCGCCGAGGTCTTCGGCACAGCCGAGCGGGACACCTGCCCCGCGCGCCGCTTTGACAACGAGCGCGCTGATTTCATTGGCGCTCAGGATCATGGATCGCAGGCAGGGTGCCAAGCCTCTGCAAGGTGAAGTTCCCCGGGCAGCGGTGCGCCACGCGCGAGCGTGATCCGGGTCCAGCGGTCGGATTTGGGATCAAACCGCGACGCGCCAAAGAACGACAGTTTGCAGCGAAGCATATCAATCGGCAGACATCGGTCCGAAATCAGATTATCGCGGATCTCGCCATAGGGATGATGGGCCAGTGTCTGGACCCGCCTCGCGGCGGAACGGTGCTGAGGATGCTGGGCCAGAAACGACCCCAAGCGACCAGCCTCTGGCAAATCCCGGGCCAAAGCCTTGACCCTGCGGGCCACATCGAGCGGGCTTTCCAATTCGCCGCCCGGCTCTGCATGACGGTTGCCCAGACGGGGTTCCAGCTTCTCTTCAGACACATACCAGAACTGCGCTTCCTCCTCGGGCTGAGCATAGTCAATCGCGCATGCCCAGTCCCAATCCCGCGCGATCAATGCGGCAAGTTCAGCGCAGGGCATTGTCGGGTCAAGGACAGGAACGAATGGTGTGGCCATACACTCTGTCAGACCATCAACAAGGTCAGGAAAGGCATCAATACAGAGCGAGACAAGCCGCTCTTGCGTACCTTCGGACCACACGTCCGCTTCTTTGATCAAGGCGTCCACAGACGGTGTGTCCGCGATGCGTTCCATCACGACGGGCCACTCCCGCCGCATCGTCTCAAGGTTGGCCTGACCGATTTCATCGGCCACATGCCAGCCGTCCAGATGCTGGGCAGCCCCCTTTGAAAGTGCGACCAATCGCGAGCGGGCATCTGGCGGCAGCTCGGCTGCCCTGACGCGGGCCAGCGCCGTCTCACGCACTTGCATCCACGCATCGAGCAAAAGCGGATGAGCCACAAGGAACGGCGCCATGCCAAGGCCTGTCGAATTACCGATCCCCAACATCCGTTTGATATCATCGCTGAGCGCCATACCGCCCACATGTTCGACCAGGTCGTGGGTGAAATTGCGGATCATCCACACGGTCAGCATCTCGGCCATAAAGGGCCCCGAGAGGCCCGGCCGATCGGCAAAATGGCCGCGGTCTGCAATGCCGAACTTGCCGTTGCCATAAACGGCGGTGGTGCGCATCAAATAGCCCGTGGCCTCCACCTGTGCAGGATCAGGTTGCTGACCCGCCTTCAAGCAATCGACCACATAGTCAAAGAGCCGCACCGACTTGTTCGCCCGGCTGAGAACGAGCTCTCTATGTGTAAAGCGCGCAGCCTCCTGCTTGGGCGCCGTGGCGACAATTCGGGCGATATCGTCAGCATCGGGCACGCCATCAAACAGCACATAGGCGCTGTCCCACTCGGTCGCGATTACACGGTCCGTCCGCCGTTCGGGCGGGATATCGGTTGAGATGGCAATAAGGGAGTAGGTATAGCCGCCGAGGTCTATCGAGTAGACCGCATGGCCGAACCCGGCGGCATTCATCTCCCACACGGGCCGGGTAAGCTTTGCCTTTTCCGCGCCCAGCCTGCGCAGCAAAGTTGGCAGGAACGACAGGCGCGATGGAAAGAATGCCCCCATCCGGGACAGGCGCATAACCTTTGACGCAGGGCGCAAATCAGTTTGAGGTGGAGGTGGCGTGTCGAGCATGGCGGAAGCGTCGCAAACTTCCGAAGGTTCGACTAGCCCTAAACCGACATTTCAGGTCGCAGGTGCGGGGCCAAAGCTCTCTTCAAAGAACCGCAACCAGTTGTTGCCCATGATCCCGTCAACGTCACCCGCTGCAAGGCCCGCAGCCAGCAACCCGTCACGGATGTTGCCAAAGTGGCGGTTGTCTTCAAACCAGCTGGGCATCGGAGGAAAGCCTGCATTGCTGGCTGACCCTTCCCCATAGTCGATCACCTTGGACCACCGACCGACACGCATCCATTCAACAATGCTGTCCGGCTGGTCCTGACAGAGATCCGTTCCAATCCCGAGGTTTTGCGCGCCATAGCGTGAGGCCGCCTCTGCGATCATGCCGCAAAAGCTATCAAGCGTGCAGGCCGAGCCATCCTTGAGGTGGTGTGGATAGACCGAAAATCCCAGAAAGCCGCCCGCATCTGTCAACGCACTCAACACCTCGTCCGATTTGTTGCGTTTGGCAGGATGCCACCACGCGGGATTGGCGTGGCTTATGGTGATCGGGCGGGTTGAAGCTTCGATCGCTTCCAGTGTTGAGCGGTCCGCCGAATGGCTCATGTCCACGACAAGTCCCACGCGGTTCATCTCGGCCACCGCCTGCTTGCCAAAACGGGTCAGGCCGGGGTCCTCATCCTCGTAGCATCCTGTCGCGAGGAGGGATTGGTTATTGTATGACAATTGCATAATGCGGATGCCAAGCTGATGAAGGATTTCTATCAGCCCGATATCATCTGCAATGGGATGCGCTGTTTGCAACCCGAACAGGATCGCCGTCCGACCACTGTCCTTTGCGGCGCGCACATCCGCAGCACTTGTCGCCCGCACAATCAGATCGCTGAATTGTTCAAACCACCTGTTCCACTGACACAGGTTGCCGATCAGTTCTGGCATCGTCTCGTGATAGGCCACGGTTACATGCACCGCATCCACGCCGCCTTCGCGCATCTGGCGAAACACTTTTTCCGAGAAGTTGGCGTATTGCAGCCCATCGATCAGGTACGTCATGGCCGGACGCTAGTCGGGATGGCACGGGCTGCCCAGTCCAAAAACGACGCCTTTCGACGAAACAGGATCACAATTGGCCACCAGCATCGTGCAACTCCAAAACAGGTCAGATATAGGGATGGAACCTGTGGGGGATACAGGGTGTTGTTATCGTGTGAAACGAGGGACCTAAGGTGACACTCAGACGTCGATTGTATTTGGCCGGCCTTGCTGCCGTCTTGGCCGGGCCAGTTCTTGCCCAAACAGTAGACATCCGGATCAGCGGCGCTGATGCCGATGACTTGCGGCCACGTTTGGAGAATGCGTCCCTCACGGCATCATTGCCAGCTCAGGAGGACGTGGCAGCACAGGATTACGTTGCCGCAGCCCGTGCAGACTATCAACGCATTCTGACCGGGCTGTACGGTGCCGGGTATTATGGCGGCACCATTTCAATCCAGATCGACGGACGCGAAGCCTCGGGTATCCAGCCGCTCGATGCACCGCGTAACATTAATTCGATTATTATCTCTGTGACCCCGGGACCGCAGTTTACCTTTGGCACAGCACAAGTCGGCCCTCTGCCAGATGGCGCACTGCCCCCCGATAGATTCGCCAGTGGCGAAGTTGCATCCGCCGCCGTCATTCAGGACGCAGCCCGGTCGGCGGTGACCAGCTGGCGAGAGGCGGGTTACGCTCTTGCCGCACCCTCAGGGCAGCAAATCACCGCCAATCACCCCGCCTCCGAACTGGACGCCACCGTCACCATTGCGCCGGGCGCGCAACTTAGGTTTGGGCAAACAACGATCACCGGCAACGAGGCCGTGCGGACCGAACGCGTTGCTGAAATCGCGGGCGTGCCCGAGGGGCGGGTGTTCAGCCCCTATGAGCTGACCCGCGTGCAAACCCGGTTGCGGCGCACGGGCACCTTCCGCTCTGTCGCGATCATCGAACCAGACGTGGCTGGACCAAACGCTACGCTTCCACTGGAAATTCAGGTGGTAGAAGAGGCGCCGCGCCGCATTGGCTTTGGTGCGGAGTATTCCACTCTGGACGGCGCTACACTCTCGGCGTTTTGGCTGCACCGCAATCTGCTCGGCGGTGCCGAGCGGTTCCGGGTGGAGGGCGAGGCGTCGGGCATCGCGGGTGGCACGGGCGGCATCGACTACCGCGTTGGCCTCTCCTTTGGCCGCCCGGCCACGATCCACCCTGAGGTTGATCTGCTTGCGACGGCAACACTGCAACGCCTGGATGAGCCCGACTACCTGCTTGATCAATTCAGTGTAGACGTGGGGCTGACGCAATACCGGACCGAGCGGCTGACCTATGGGGCCGGGATCGGCTTTGTGACCGCGCGCGAAGAAACACCGCAACGTACTCGGGAATACACGCTCGTGACGATCCCCATCACCGGGGAATACGATTACCGCGACGATCCACTGAACCCAAACTCCGGGTTCTATGTCAACCTCGACATCCGGCCCTTCTTTGGGCTCGAGGGTGCGGAAAACGGGGCCCGGCTGTTTGCCGACAGCCGGTTTTACCGCAGTTTTGGCACCGATGACCGGGTGACGCTGGCCGCACGGTTCCAACTCGGGTCAATCCTCAGCGCATCGGCCAGCAGCGCGCCTGCGGACTATCTGTTCTACGCCGGTGGCGGCGGGACGGTGCGCGGGCAAAGCTATCAGGCGCTGGGCATTGAGTTGGAACAGGACTTTGGCAACGGCCCCGTTACTGTACGGACGGGGGGAACATCCTTTGCCGGTGCTCAGCTAGAGGCGCGTGTTGACGTTACTCAGAGCATCGGTGTGGTTGGTTTTTATGATATCGGCGTTGTGAGTGATCAGGAGTTCCCGACTGGTGATGATGAGTTTGTCTCTGGCGCGGGCTTTGGGCTGCGCTACAACACAGGGATCGGCCCCATCCGCTTTGACGTGGCAACACCCGCCAATGGCGACGACGTGGGCGAGCGGGTCGAGTTTTACATCGGAATAGGACAATCGTTTTGAGGCGTGCTTTCAAACCGGCTATCGTTTCGGCCGTTATTCTGTTGCCGCAATCAGCGCTCGCTCAGGATACCCAAGAAGAGCGTGATGTTGGATTTATCCAAGGGCTAATTGAGGACAATCTGTCCGGGGCCGGACGCACCGTGATCATCGAAGGGTTCGAAGGGGCGCTCAGCTCGCGGGCCACGATTGACGAGATGACGATCGCCGATGACGAGGGCATCTGGTTCCGCGCCGAAGGGCTCGTCCTTGATTGGGACCGGTCCGCTCTTCTCGGTGGGCGGATCGACATCTCTGAAATGTCTGCGGACCTGCTGCACATGGTGCGCCCGCCCAACACCGAGGAAGAGCCTGTCACAGCAGAGGCGACGCCTTTTGAGTTTGCCCTGCCTGATCTGCCGGTGGGCGTAAGCGTTGACCAGATCGAGGCCGAGCAAATCATCCTTGGCGCCCCCCTGCTGGGCGAGGAATTGGTCTTCTCGCTGAACGGTACTGTGGCACTCTCTGGCGGAGAAGGCTCCGCCAACATTGTCGCTCAACGGCTTGAAGGGCCAGCGGGCCTGTTTGAAATCAACGGCAGCTATTCGAACGACAGCCGCATCCTCGGCCTCAACGTCCGCTTGGCCGAAGACGAAGGCGGACTGACCTCTCGCATTCTGGGCCTGCCCGACGATCCCTCTGTCGCGCTGACACTGGAAGGCACCGGGCCGATCGACGACTACACCGCCAATCTGTCAATCGCGACCGCCGAAGTCGAACGGATCGCCGGCACCTTTGGCTTTGTCATTCAGGACGGCGCGCAAGACCTGCGGCTTGATGTCCGTGGCGATGTGAACGCCCTGATTGAGACGGATTACGCCGAGTTCTTTGGCCCGGATGTGCGGCTGGCGTTTCAAGGTGGCCGGAATGCCGAAGGCGCGCTGTCGCTCACCGCTCTTGAGCTTAACGCCCGCGCGCTCGACCTGACAGGATCCGGACGGATTGGTGCGGATGGCTGGCCGGAGACGTTGAATCTTTCCGGTCAAGTTGCCTCCCGCGACGGCTCCGACGTGCAGCTCCCCGTCGGGGGCGGCGATACGTTCGTGCAGCGCGCAGACATTGAGTTTACCTTTGACGCGGCCAGTGGCGATCAGTGGACAACCCGCTTTGATGCCCGCGACTTTGCCCAGCCGGGCCTGTCCTTGTCCAACCTCGTGCTGTCCGGCGGGGGCACAATCTCCCAAGGCTCGGACACTGTGGAAAGCGCTGTGACGGGCGATCTGCGGTATGAGGCGCGCGGTCTGGTGCTGGCGGATGCCGCTTTGGCGGAGGCTCTAGGCGCCGACATATCCGGGCAGTTGACCTTTGCGCAGCAAGGCGACGCGCCGTTCGACATCAGCGCCCTCACGCTCACCGGACCGGGGATCGAGATCAGTGCTGAGGCACAGATTGACACCTCGGACGGTGTTATCGTTGACACAAACCTTGACCTTGATGCCCGCAACCTCGCGCGGTTCGGCGCGTTAACCGGGCTGGACCTTAACGGAGCGGCCGAAGCCTCCGTTGCGGGGCGTATCTTGCCGCTTGATGGTATCTTTGACGTGGTGATTGACGGTGAAACGACAGACCTTGCCATCGGAATTGACGCGCTTGATCCGCTGATCGGCGGCACCGGCGATCTGATTCTGGCCGCAGCCCGCGATACTGAGGGCACGCGGCTAGAGCGGCTGTCGCTCACCACGCCTGAGGTCGAATTGACCGCCCGTGCAGACATCCAAAGCGCTAGGACCGATGCGACGTTTGATCTGACAATCCGTGACATCGCCCTCTCGGTGCCGGAGCTGTCGGGCACGGCGCGTCTCTCTGGTACAGCAGCACTGGCCGGGGATGCGTCGGGCACGGTTGTGACCGAGCTGCGCATGCCAGGAACGACAGCCGATATCACCGCGTTGCTCGCGAGCCCGGCTGTTGGTGGAGCGGTCACGCTGGATGTGGCGGCAGAGGTCGCGGACCTTGCCCCCTACTCCGACATCGCAGGCCTCGATCTGGGCGGCAGCACCACCCTCGCCATCAACGGCACCGCAGCGCGAGACGGCTCAGCGGCGGACCTTGACCTCGTACTCGGGACAAATGACCTCGCTATCGGCATTCCGCAGGCGGATCGGCTCTTACGCGGAACGGGATCGCTGACAAGCACTCTGATCCGCGATGGAGAGGAGATGCGGCTGGATGATCTGACCCTGCGCACGCCTGCTTTGTCGCTTTTGTCAGATGTTGCGTTGACCAACGGAGATGTTGCAGCCGACCTGAACTTGACACTTCGAAATGTCGCCGATGTGGTTGACGGCCTGTCAGGCGCCGCAACGCTCGCGGGCACTGTTGAGCGCAGCGCCGACGGCGTCATCAATGCCGATTTGGACGCCACCGGTCCGGGCGAGGCGGTGCTGGACCTTCTCGCCACGCTGTCGGGCGACACAGAAGGACAGCCTTTGACCGCCCAATTGAATGCGACGGTCGCCGACCTTGGCGCATATTCAGCATTGGCAGGTCAGACCCTGGGCGGCAGCGTTGATGCGGACATCACCGTGGATGTCGCCTCTGTCGCTGAGCTGATGTCGAACCCGATCGCGGCGAATTTCAGCCTGACGGCGCGTGACTTGCGTCTGGCCGAACGGTCACTGCCTGGCCGGTTGACACTCAACGGCACGGCAGAGCGCACAGGCGATGGAACGCTAAGTGCTGACGCCCGCATCAATGGACCGGGCGAGGCGACCATCCGTTTGACCAACGGCAGCCTGAGTGCCGACGGCAACGCAGCGGGCGAGTTTGCGGCAGCCATCGCCGATCTGCGCCCGTATTCGAGTGTTGCAGGGCAAAGCTTGGCCGGTTCGCTTGGCATAAACGCCGGTGGAACGCTGCGCACCGATCTAAGCGTCTTTGATGCAGAATTTGACGTTGAGGGCCAGAACCTGAGCGTCGGCGGAACAGCTCTGAGCGGCGGGATTGATTTGACCGGTTCGGCCCTCCGCCAACAAGATGGTTTCACCGATCTGGCCGTTTCCGGCACCGCCCCGGGCAATGCTGATCTCACTCTCACGGCGCGCGGTACCGATGGTCTGCAAGCCGACCTCGATCTGCGGGTCGAAACGCTGGCCGCCTATGCCGGTCTGGCGGGTCGCCCGCTTTCTGGCGCGGTTGATGTGCAAGTGGAAGGCACAGTATCGCCGGGAGACTTTGCGTTCGACCTCGGCGTGTCTGGCCAGACCAGCAACCTGAATGTCGGCGTCGATGCCGTAACGGATCTGTTGCGCGGCACCGGGACGATTAACGGCCAAATCCGCCGTGACGCAAGCGGCGCTTTGTTTGCCCGCAACTTGGATGTCGCCTACCCCAACATACAGGCCCAGGCGGACCTGACCCAGCGCGACGGCGGCACGGACGGCACCTTCTCGGCCCGCCTTGCGGACGTCGGGCTCTTTACAGATGAGTTGAGCGGCCCTGCCTCGGCGCAAGGTAACGCATCGATCCTGCCCAGCGGGGGCACCCGCCTTGATATCGCGGCGACAGGACCGGGTGGCACCCGGGCGGACGTTGCGGGCTCTATCGCAGCTAACGGCAACCTCGCACTCACGATCAACGGCGCGGCACCTCTTGGTTTGGCCAACGGCTTTATCGAGCCACGCCGCCTAAGCGGCGATGCGACGTTTGATCTGGCAGTCAACGGGCCCCCCGCCCTGTCGTCCGTAAACGGCACGATCCGGCTTGCGAATGGTCGCCTGGCCGCACCGAATTTCAATCAGGCACTGGAAGACATCAATGGCAGCGTCCGGCTCACCGGTCAGAACGCGCAGCTCGACATTGGGGCCAACCTTGAGGCCGGCGGTCGGATCACGATCAGCGGCCCTGTTGAGCTTGGCGGCAGCCTCAATGCTGGTCTGCGGGTGGCGGCACAGGGCTTGGTGCTGCGCGACCCGAGCCTCTATGAAACCACTGCTGATGCACTGATCACCGTGAATGGCCCGCTCTCGGGTGGAGCCTTGATTTCCGGCAACGTCGAAATTGGCCCGACGGAGGTTCAGGTGCCGTCGTCCACCGCGAGTGCGCTGGGGCCGTTGCCACAAGTCACCCATATCGGAGCCCCCTCTGACGTGCGCCGCACTCTTGACCGCGCGGGCCTGTCGATTTCCGGCGTTGAAGTCTCCTCAAGTGGCGGAAGCAGCACGCCTCTTGGCCTCGACATTCTGGTGAACGCGCCGTCACGCATCTTTATCCGGGGTCGCGGGCTTGATGCTGAACTTGGTGGGCAATTGCGTATCACCGGCGACACCAATCAGATCATCCCCATCGGTCAGTTTGAGCTTATTCGCGGCCGCATCGATATCCTTCAGCAGCGGTTTCAGCTGGATGAAGGTGGCGCCTTCCTACAAGGCAGTTTTGATCCATTTGTCCGTTTGGTCGCCTCAACAGAAGCACGCGATGGGACAGAGGTGCGCATTATCGTGGACGGCCCTGCAACCGCACCCGAGGTACGGTTTGAGAGCAGCCCTGACCTGCCGCAAGACGAGGTGCTCGCTCGGCTGATCTTTGGCCGCGATCTGTCGTCCATCTCCCCCGTGCAGGCGGTGCAGCTTGCCGCAGCCGTCAGCACGCTCGCGGGTAACAGCAGCGGCGGGCTTTTGGACAGTTTCCGGCAAAATACCGGGCTTGATGATTTTGACATCACGACGGACGAGGACGGCAACGCCGCAGTCCGTGCCGGGGCCTACATCAGCGAAAACGTCTATACCGATGTGACCGTGGGCACCGAGAATACGGAGATCAATCTCAACCTCGACCTGACCGATGATATCACTGTCACAGGCTCTACCGGGACAAACGGTGACACCAGCATTGGCATCTTCTTTGAGCGTGATTACTAGCAAAAAGGGCCCCACGATGGGGGCCCTTTGAGGTCTAGAGTGGTGGTCTTGATTAGTCGACGATGATGTAGTCGCGGCTGGCAACGGTTTCGCCGTCAACCTTGAGCAATGCGATCACGTCAACATTTGCCGGGCGGCTCAGGTTCACATGCACGTCGCGGTTTGCACCAGCGTGAACTTCTTCGGTGCCAAGCAATGTGCCGATCTGGTCCTTGTGGTAAGTGTAGATCTCGATCACGCCGTCACCTTCGGAGGAAACAAGGCCCAGCTCCAAGGTTGTGGAATTGTCGAGCTGACGCTCCAGCTCGAAGTAGCTGTTGTCAGCGGCGGCCACAGTGGCGGCAGCCATGCCAGCGATTGCAGTGATGCTCAGTGCGATGTCTTTCAGTTTCATAGTCTCTTCCTTTTAAGGTTTGTGTTGGTGTGCGGCGCTTCGGGCCGCCTTGGATGAGACAGAGATACGCCCCCTAAGCCGGAAAAAAAGCATTTGAAATATCACGAAAATGTCGGCTCACGTGATGTTTCACGGGGCTTGAAATTGAAGCTCGCGCACCGCCCGTGGCCTTATGTGCACCGCCGCACCGTGACCCATGTGGCCGGGCACAGAACTCTGACATATTGCGTGAGAACGGCCGCAACATTTTTCTTGCGTGAGAAGTGTGTCGTCGCACTTGCGTGAGGTTTGCGACAAAAATCAGGGGGATATGCGGTTACCGGGGTGAAATCTGCGCGTCTTCGCTAGAGCCACCAGAACTGCACTGCGCTATGCAGACGGCATGTTGCGCCATTTCTTGAAAATCGCAGGGCTTTTGTCTCTGATTGGTCTTGTTTGGGGGTTTTTGGGGCGGCTTCACCCATCGGCAGACTCCATCGCGCTCTTGCGGCCGGTCTTTGCTGTGGGATGTTTGTGCGGATTGGCGGCAAAACCGCGCGCGGCCGTCGCCCTCTCCCTCAGCGCTGCGGCGTCGATCGGTATTGTCACCACGCTGATGCCATTTGTCACCGCGTCCTCACCCGGGTCGGTGCGCGTCTACAGCAAGAACCTTTGGGTCGGGAACACGGCCATGCCCGCGATCGCAGATGACATCGCCCAAACCGCGCCCGACGTGGTCTTTCTCCAAGAACTGTCGCCCAAGAATGCGCAGCTGCTCGACCTGCTTGAGCCAGAATATCCCCATCAGCACCTGTGTGACTGGGGACAATGGTTCAATGTCGCGATCTTGTCGCGCCAGCCTTTGATCGGCGAACGGCACTGTTCCGATCTGCGCGCGCTTGCGGCGGCACAAACTATCATCGAAGACGAAACCGTTTGGTTGGTCTCGGCGCATATTCATTGGCCATGGCCCGCGACCGGAGCCGCGATGAATGACATGGTTCATGAATTTCTGGCGCAACTGGATGGTCCCGTCATTCTCGCCGGTGATCTCAACATCCTGCCTTGGAGCGGTCGGGTGACGCGCATCGCGAACATCACCGGAACCCGGCTGGCCGGCCCCTCGGTCACCAGCCATCATGTAGGCCTGCTCCCGCTCGCCATTGATCACGTTCTGGCCCCGGGCGGTGGCACATTGACGGCCCGCCCCGCGTTCAATTCCGACCACCTTGGCCTGCTCGCGGATGTTCACATCCGGCCAACAGACTAGGCCCGTTCCAGTACATCCATCGGTGCGTGGAACGGACAGGCGACGCGGTGATCCCCTTCAAGCACCTCAACCCGCGGCGGCGCTTCGGCGCAACTGGCCTGCGCCTTGGGGCACCGGGTGCGGAACACGCAACCGGATGGCGGAGCGAGTGGGGAAGGCAGCTCTCCCTCGAGGATCGGGCGTTTGCGCGCGGCCTCAAGCACCGGATCGGGGATCGGGACGGAGGAGATCAGCGCTTGGGTATAGGGATGCTGCGGGACGGTGCAAAGCGTCTTGGCCTCTGCCATTTCCATCAACTTACCCAGATACATCACAGCGATCCGGTCACTGATGTGTTTCACCACGCTCAGATCATGCGCGATAAAGATCATCGACAGCCCCATGTCCCGGCGCAGCTCGGCCAAGAGGTTCACCACCTGTGCCTGCACCGAAACGTCAAGTGCCGAGACCGGCTCGTCACAGATCAGCAGCTTGGGCTGCAAGATCAGGGCACGTGCGATGCCAATGCGTTGACATTGACCACCTGAGAACTCGTGCGGGTAGCGGTTGATCAGATTGGGCAGCAGCCCGACCCGTTCCATCAATTCGCCGACCCGTGCCTTCACTTCCGATGCTGGGGTTTGCGGGTAATGCGTCGTCAATGGCTCGGCAATGATATCGCCGACCGTCATCCGGGGGTTCAGCGCGGCAAGCGGATCCTGAAAGATCATCTGCACGTCCTTGCGATGCACACGCCGCTCGGACACGCTCATCGAGGCGAGGTCTTGTCCCTCGAACAACACCTCACCACTCGTGGCGGGGATCGTTCCAACGATGGCTCGGGCGAGCGTGGATTTGCCGGACCCGCTTTCGCCCACGACGCCCAGACACTCACCGGGAGCAAGGTCAAACGAGACGCCACCCACCGCATGAAGCTTGAGCGGTTTGGTCCAGGGCCAGGCGCCTTGCGGGCGGATGTCAAAGGCGACGGCAAGATCGCGAACGTGCAAAATCGGTTGGGTCATGACGTCACCTCTGTCAGCGGCGCGTGGCAAGCGCGACGGCGCTCGGGCGGGAAGGCTTCCTGCGCGGGGCGCGTCGCGGTACACTCAGGTCGCACGATATCGCAGCGCGGCGAAAACGGGCAGCCTGCAGGCAGGCGCGACATATCTGGCGGCTCGCCCGCGATGGTTTGCAGGACATCATCATCCCGGTCGAGCCGTGGCACAGCGCGCAGCAACCCTTTGGTGTAGGGATGCGCGGGCGCGGCGAAGACATCCGTCGTTGCCCCCTCTTCCATGATCTGGCCGCCATACATCACAAGCGTTCGGTCACAAAAATCCGCGACAATGCCAAGGTCGTGGGTAATCAGGATCACGGCGGTGCCAAAATCGTCCCGGATCGTGCCCAACAGGCTCATGATTTGGGCCTGTACCGTCACATCTAGCGCCGTCGTCGGCTCATCCGCGATGAGCAGGCGCGGCTGGCAGAGCAGCGCCATCGCGATCATGATCCGCTGCCGCATCCCGCCCGAGAACTCATGCGGGTACATTGTGATCCGCGCCCGCGCGTCTGGAATGCGCACCGCGTCGAGCATCCGCGCGGCCTCGGCAATGGCATCCCGCTTGGACAGGCCCTTGTGCAGCGTCAGCACCTCGGCCATCTGATCGCTGATCCGCATGTAGGGGTTGAGCGAGGTCATCGGATCCTGAAAGATCATTGCGACCTTTTCGGAACGCATCTTGTTCATCTTGGCCTGTGACAGGCTGAGCAAATCCGTGCCATCAAAGCGCACCTGCCCCGAGGCGCGGCCATTGCGCGCCAGCAAGCCCATGGTGGCAAAGGCGGTCTGGCTCTTGCCAGACCCGCTCTCTCCTACGATGGCGAGTGTTTCGCCTTCATCAATGTCAAACGACAGGCCGTTGACCGCGTTCACATCCCCATCGCCCGTTCTGAATGTGACGGTGAGGTCTTCAACTTCGAGTAGCTTGGTCATCAGCGGTCCTTCGGATCCAACGCGTCGCGCAGCCCGTCACCAATGAAGAACAGCGCAAAGAGAAGGACGATGAAAACGGTCAGTGGGAAATAGAATTGCCATGTGGTCACACCACTTTGCAAAGCCCCTGCCCCACGGTTGAGCAAGGCCCCAAGCGAAGTGTTCGGCTCTTGCACGCCAAGGCCAAGGAAGGAGATGAAGCTTTCCGTCAGGATCATTGTCGGCACGAGGAGGGACATATAGACGACGACCACGCCTATCAGGTTTGGCACGATGTGGCGCAGGATGATCTTGGCCGGTGACACACCAATCGCCACTGCCGCCTCGACAAACTCCTTGTTTTTAATCGAGAGTGTCTGACCCCGCACGATGCGCGACATATCAAGCCACGAGATCAGGCCGACACCGATGAACAGGATGGTGATCGACCGCCCGAACATCACCAGCATCAGGATCAGAACGAACATGAACGGGATCGACATGAGGACATCGACCGTCCGCATCATGATCCCGTCGACACGCCCGCCCAGATAGCCCGCCGTTGCACCATAAAGTGTGCCAACGATGCCCGCGACGAGCGAGCCCACGATCCCGATCATAATTGAAATCCGCAGCCCCTGGACCGTCCGGGCGTAAAGATCACGCCCGTCGCTATCCACGCCGAAGTAATGCCCAGTCTCAAACGACGGCACGCCTTTGTAGGCATTCGCCCCCATCAGGGTGAAGTCGATGGTCTCACGATCATATTGCGACAGGAACTGACCAAAGAACGCGAAGATGCACAGGAACAAAAACACAAAGGCCGAAACAACCGCTGCCTTATTCTTGAGAAACCTGCGCTTGGCGTCTTGCCACAGCGACCGGCCTTCGATCACCTCGGCCCCGCTGACATCGCCAGCAACACTTTGCATCGTCATGGTGCGGCCCCCTTAATACCTGATCTTGGGATCAATCCACGCATAGAGGATGTCCACGATGAGAGAGAAGATAATGGTCATGCTGCCCACTAGGATGGTGAGGCCCATCATGACGGCATAATCCCGGTTGAATGCCGCATTGACGAAGAAGACTCCAATCCCACCGGTCGAGAAGAAGCTGTCCACAACGAATGAGCCCGTGACCATCGCGACAAACGCAGGCCCGATAAAGCTGAGGATCGGCAGCAGTGACGGTTTCAGCGCATGGCGGAAGATGACGGTGCGCATCGGCAGACCCTTGGCCTTGGCCGTGCGGATGAAGTTCGAATTCATCACCTCGATCATCGAGGCCCGCGTGATCCGCGCGATGGACGCCATATAAGACGTGCTCAAGGCAATGATCGGCATCACCATATATTGCCATTCCCCGCCATTCCAGCCACCGCCCGGCAACCAGCCCAGCGCGAGGGTGAAGGTGAGAAGCAGAATGGGTGCCAGAATAAAGTTCGGCAGCATTTCCGCACCAATGGACACGCCAACTGCCAGATAGTCCAACCAGGTGTTGTGCTTGATCGCCGCAGCAATCCCCAGCCCGATTCCGACGATCAGTGCCACCACAAATGACCAGAAGCCATAGGTCAATGTTACGGGAAACCCTTGGGCAATCACGTCGTTAACGGTGCGGTCGCGGTACTGAAACGAGGGGCCGAAATCAAAGTAGAAGACAACGTTCACCACGTAGTCAAAAATCTGCTTTAGGTACGGCTGATCCAGCCCGTATTTGGCGTTGAGGTTGTCCAATACCTGTTGGGGCGGCGGACGCTCGCTCAGGAACGGGCCTCCGGGGGCCGCGAACATCAGCATGAACGACAAAATGATCAGGATCAGCAGCGTTGGCACGGCAACAGCCAGCCTGCGGACGATAAAGCTAAACATGTGGTGTCCCGGTAAGGTTCAAAACCAAAAGGCCCGCGCCCCCGTGATGGGGGCGCGGAATGTGGTCAATACTGTCCGGGTTTACTCGGAGGCCGCGATGTAAAGATCGCGCGAGTACCAGTTCTGCAACAGGTTCTCGGTTGGCCAGTTCTTCAGGTTCTCACTCATCATGCGAACCGAAGCGTAGTGGTAGATCGGAATGATCGCGGCCTCTTCGGCGGCAATCGTCTCAACCTGCTGGTACAGCGCCAGCGGATCTTCTGTCGTTTTCGCCTCTTGCATCAGTGCGTCAACTTCAGCGTTGGAGTAGCGGCCATCGTTGTAAGAGCTCTCGGTCGTCAGAAGATCGAGGTAGGTGGACGGCTCAGCATAGTCTGCACACCAGCCAGCACGAGCAATCTCGTAGTTCTGCTCACCGCGCGTATCGAGGTATGTACCCCACTCTTGGTTGGCGAGCGTGGTTTCGACACCCAGAGTCTGCTTCCACATCTGACCAATAGCCACGGCAATCGCCGCGTGGCTGTCAGACGTGTTGTAGATGATCTCAAGCTCAAGCGGGTTGTCCGAGCCATATCCGGCTTCTGCCATAAGCTCGGCTGCACGCGCGTTCCGCTCTTCTTGCGTCAGGTTAGCGATTTCGATGTCAGGTGTTTCCCAACCGGGGATCGCCCAGTGTGTGAAGGTGTAGGCTTCGCGCTGACCACCGGCCAGAACGCTGTCGACGATCACGCCGCGGTCAACTGCAAGGCTGAGCGCCTGACGGACGCGTACGTCCTGAATAGCCTCTGGGCCACTCACATGATTGAACAGGTAGTAGTACGAGCAAGAGTTCGGGAAGCTGATCGCTTGTGTCGGATACTCTTCGCTCAGACGCGGGAACTGACCGGCTGGCACGTCAGTCATGTTCAGTTCGCCGGCAAAGTAGCGTGTCAGGGCCGCGTTCTCATCATTGATGATCAGCGCTGTGACTTCGTCAAGGATCGTCGCGTCGTTGTTCCAGTACATCTCGTTGCGGACGCGTGTCAGACGCTCCTGCGGGGTGTACTCGGACAACGTATAAGCGCCGTTCACCACGATGTTCTCTGGGTCCATCCAGTTGTCGCCATGCTCGGCGATCACGTCCAAACGGGCTGGGAACAATGTCGGGAAAGTCGCCGTCTGTGGGAAATAGCTGCGGGGTGCGTCGATGGTGATCTCAAGCGTTGCGTCGTCAATTGCGCGCACGCCGAGCTCTTCCACTGGCATATCGCCGCCGGTCACAGCGCCTGCATTCACGATGCCTGTCACTTCGAGGTACCATGCGTAATCAGACGCGGTTGCCGGATCAGCGGCGCGGCGGATGCCGTCGACAAAATGCTGCGCGGTGACTTTCACACCATCGGACCACATCGCATTGTCGCGGAGGGTAAAGGTATAGACGAGGCCGTCGTCAGACACTTCAAAGCCGGTTGCGACACCAGGAATGACGTTGCCCTGTGCATCTTCGTTCATCAGACCTTCGAACAGGTCTCGGGCGACTGCAGAGCCTTCAACATCCTCAATCAACTGCGGGTCAATGGATGGGAAATCATCCAGCACGCGATACGTAAACACCTGCTCGGAGGCGAGCGCATCGCCAGTCACGGGGTGTGTTGCATGGCCGTCAGCGTAGGCGGCACCGGCAAGTGCGATGAGCGCAGAAGCGGTCCCTGTCAAAAGAGTTGTTCGAATGGTCATAAAGTGACTCCCTGTCTGTCCATGGCGGCGTTGGGCCTGGGCCGTATACCGCTCTTTTCAGTAGAATTTCCACGCGCAGCGCGTGGTCATGCCTAATCCTTCGTCGCTGTTCCAGAAATGGCAAGCGGATTCCCAAGTTGACCTTGCGGTAAACTTCATTCGTCATAAAAAACGAAAGATTCACCAAGTTTGCTGTCACACGATGTTCAATTCTTGCGCAGGGAAGCGCTCGGACCAGCTTCCGGCGCCAGCCGATTCTCGTCCGATGTCTGGCTTTCTTCCCGGAGGGTCTCCAAGATGGACGGGACAAGAGGACAGTGGCCATGATCGACAAACTTGAAATGTTTCTAGCGCTCGCGCAGGCCAAACACTTTGGCCGCGCCGCAGAGATCGTGGGCGTGACGCAACCGACCTTATCCGCAGGTATTCGGCAACTTGAGGAGCATTTGGGTGTTATGCTCGTCCTGCGCGGATCACGGTTTCAGGGTTTGACACCTGAAGGGTCTCGCGCGTTGGAATGGGCCCGCCAGATTGTGGGCGATACGCGCACGATGCGCGAAGAACTGCGAAGTGTCGGGCGCAAGGCCGAGGGGCTCTCTGGCAACCTGCGCATCGCAGCCATTCCCACCGCGTTGACCGCGGTGAGCCAATTGACGACAAGTTTCACTGCCGCCAACCCCAACATGCATGTCACCATCCATTCAACCAGCAGCAGCGATATTTTGCAGATGCTGGATGATCTTCAGATTGATGCGGGGGTCACCTACCTCGACAACGAACCCTTGGGCCGCGTGGTGTCTGTGCCCATGTATGAAGAGCGGTATGTGCTGATCACCCGAAACGACCATGCGCTCGCAGAGCGAGCGCAGATTGACTGGGCCGAACTTGGCAACGTGTCGCTGTGTTTGCTGACCCCCGTGATGCAAAACCGCCGGATCATCGCAGGCCACATGGCCGAAGCTGGGGTGAATGTGAACCCGATGATCGAGAGCGACTCGATTATTGTTTTGTCGAGCCATGTCCTGCACGGCGGATTGGCCACCATCTTGCCCTACCGGGCGGCCGAGATTTTCATCAACGACGGCCCGCTCACCGCGATCCCAATCGTAAATCCGGACGCCCACCATTCCGTCGGTCTTATCGCGCCGCACCGCGAGCCGTACACGCCGGTTTTGACGGCGCTTTTGTCGCATGCGAGGGTTTTCGTCGATCAATAGAAAATCTCTATCAATCAACGGAAGTTTGATATTGAAACGCAGCCCAAAAAGGCGCTTCTATAGCGGTGTACTTATGTAGACCGGAGCCGCCGCCATGTCCGCTGACCTCTCGACACCCGCCGATTTGGCTGATCGTGTGAGCGCAATCTGCGCAGATCACGCCCACCTCGAGGGGCCAATGCTCCCCATTCTGCACGCGGTTCAGGCCGAGTATGGCTATATCCCGGAAGCCGCGCTGCAGATCATTGCCAAGGCCAATGGCGTTACCCGCGCCGAGGTGCATGGCACGATGTCCTTCTACCATGACTTTCGGACCCAGCCTGCAGGCAAGACTGTGGTCAAAATTTGCCGGGCCGAGGCATGTCAGGCTCAGGGCGCCAACGCCCTTGCAGACAGCGCGAAGTCGAAACTGGGCGTTGACTGGCATGGCACCACTCCCAATGGCGCGGTCACGCTCGAGCCAGTCTACTGCCTTGGCCTGTGCGCCTGTGGCCCGGCGGCGCTTGTCGATGACAAGGTCGTGGGTCTTGTGGACGATGCCAAGCTCGACGCTATTCTCGCGGAGGCAGGCGCATGAAGATTTACGTCCCCCTCGACAGCGCCGCAAAGGCGCTCGGTGCTGACAACGTTGCCGATGCGCTGGCGACCGCTGCGAAAGAAGCGGGCAAGGATGTTGAGATCATTCGCACAGGGACACGTGGGATGCTCTGGCTCGAACCTCTGGTAGAGGTGGAGACGGACGCGGGCCGCACAGGTTTTGGCCCTTGCCTGCCGTCAGATGCCGCCGCCATCATAGAAGGTGCCGCGAACCATCCAAAGGCCCTTGGGCTCGTGGATGATCTGCCCTGGATGAAGCGACAGACACGCCTGACCTTCCAGCGCGTTGGTGTCATCGACCCGCTTGATCTGGCGGATTATGAAGCGCACGGCGGCCTGACCGGTCTGCGCAATGCCATCGCCATGTCGCCCGCCGATGTGGTGCAGCACGTCACGGACAGCGGCCTGCGCGGGCGCGGCGGCGCGGGCTTCCCCACCGGCATCAAATGGAAAACGGTGCATGACGCCGAAGCGCCGCAAAAGTACATCGTCTGCAACGCGGATGAAGGCGACAGTGGCACCTTTGCAGATCGGATGATTATGGAGGGCGATCCCTTCACCCTGATCGAAGGGATGATCATCGCGGGACTGGCCGTTGGCGCGACCAAAGGCTACATCTACCTACGGTCTGAATACCCTGATGCGATCAACATCATCAATCAGGCCATCGCCGTCGCTGAAAAAGCAGGCGTGCTGGGCGATGATGTTCTGGGCTCCGGCCGTGCGTTCCACCTTGAAAACCGCGTGGGTGCCGGGGCTTATGTCTGCGGTGAAGAAACCTCGCTTCTCAACTCACTCGAAGGCAAGCGCGGCGTTGTCCGCGCCAAACCACCCCTGCCCGCACTCGAAGGTTTCCTTGGCCGTCCCACAGTGGTCAACAACGTGATCTCGCTGGCCACAGTGCCAGTTATCATGGAAAAAGGCGCGCAATACTACGCCGACTTTGGCCTTGGCCGGTCAAAGGGCACGATCCCGCTGCAGATTGCAGGAAATGTGAAATTCGGTGGCCTATTTGAAACGGCTTTCGGTCTGCCATTGGGTGAAATTGTCAATGACCTTGCTGGCGGCACCCGATCGGGCGCGCCTGTCAAAGCGGTGCAGGTCGGGGGTCCGTTGGGCGCCTATTTCGCTCCGCATCAGTTTGACACACCTTTCGGCTACGAAGAGTTTGACGGCGCAGGCGGCCTGATTGGCCACGCGGGCCTCACGATCTTTGACGACAGTGCCGATATGCTGGGCATGGCCCGTTTCGCCATGGAATTCTGCGCGGTGGAATCCTGTGGCAAATGCACCCCCTGCCGGATTGGCGCGGTGCGCGGCGTTGAAACCATTGACCGCATCGCCGCAGGCGACGCGGACGCCATCCCACTCCTGACCGACTTGTGCGACACCATGAAAGATGGCTCGCTCTGCGCACTGGGTGGGTTCACACCCTATCCGGTGATGTCGGCCCTAACACTGTTCCCTGATGATTTCGCGGCTCAGAAAAAGGCTGCCGAATGAAGATGGCCCACGACCAGTTCACGGCCTACGAGAGCGAGATCGAAGCGCTTGTTACGCGGTTCGATCTTGTTGCGGAGCCGGTGAGCTTGCACGTGCGCGGCATGAATGGTGGGCTGGATTACCCATGCCCCTCCGGGGACTATGATTGCAACGGATTGGAGTTCGGAACGCTCTACCGCGTCAAACAGGCCTTCAGTCCGAACGCCAGTTCTGAAGTGGGGCTGGGATTGCAGGCCTATTTTCTTGGCTACTACATCTTTCCTTATGAGAGCGCCTTACGTTTACATATGGAATTGCCCAATGGGACGCGATTTGAAATCGAATTTCATGGTAGCGGCCCCTGCCAGGCGGGTGAGATTTCGGGAATGTCTGACCCTTTACAGTTTTTCGAAGCCATCAAGCCTTCTGAGTCCACGAGGGCCGAGGCATTGGCCGAGGCGCGCCAATCCATTCTAGACCTGTCGCAAAAAGCTGCGAACGAACGCGCGGTTCAGGCCGAGCTCGACCGTCCTGCTTGGGATAAACGGACCGAAGCCGCCGTCAATACATTTGCGCTGCCAGACCTCGTGTCCTACGGCTATGTGACAGACACCGGCGGTATGCTGGATGTCGCGCATCTGACCTTTGGTCACTCTTACATCGTTACCCAGACCATCGCTTCCAACCGTGGTGGCAAGCTGGTCAAAGGGGACAAGCTGCGATTTCTTGGTGCCTATGAGGGCGATGATCAGTCGCTTGGCCTTTTCTTTGAGACCCGGCACGCCAAGCCCCTTGACCTTTGGTTTCAACCGAACGCCCCCCAAAAGCCTGATACGCGACGGTATTTCAGGAACCCAGCGGCGCACCTCCGCCCCACACTTTGGGATTTCTCCAAACGCCGCAAACGTCTCACCGCCGCCCGCGCGGTCCTTCTTCACCTCCGCAAAAGCTATGAGGCCTGATCCATGAAAGATTTCATCATTCCCACATCCATGGACGACATCACCAATGACCGCGACATGGGCACGCCTGCGTCCAAGTCGCTGGAGATGGTCACCCTAACCATTGATGGTTTCGAAGTGACGGTTCCCGCCGGTACCTCAGTCATGCGCGCATCCAACGAGGCCGGGATCGAAGTCCCCAAGCTTTGCGCCACCGATAGCCTTGAGGCCTTCGGCTCCTGCCGTCTTTGCGTCGTCGAGATCGAAGGCCGCCGCGGGACGCCCGCCTCCTGCACGACACCCGTGGCCGAAGGGATGGTCGTCAACACGCACACCGACAAGATCAAGAAGATCCGCAAGGGCGTGATGGAGCTATATATCTCTGACCACCCGCTGGATTGTTTGACTTGTGCGGCCAACGGCGATTGCGAGCTGCAGGATATGGCAGGCGCCGTGGGCCTGCGCGATGTCCGCTATGAAGGCACGGAAAACCATTTTGAGGTTCGCCAAAATGGCGAAGTCAACCCGAAGTATATCCCCAAGGACGACAGCAACCCCTACTTTGCCTACGATCCGGCAAAATGCATCGTCTGCTCGCGCTGCGTCCGGGCCTGCGAAGAAACCCAAGGGACATTCGCACTCACCATCGAAGGATCGGGGTTCAATTCCCGCGTGTCGTTCGGCGCGAAATCTGATGATGCGCTGCATTCTGATTGCGTCAGCTGCGGCGCCTGCGTCGCCGCCTGCCCCACCGCGACCCTGACTGAGAAATCTGTGATCGAGCTTGGCACGCCCGAACGTTCTGTCATCACCACCTGCGCCTATTGCGGTGTGGGCTGTTCGTTCAAGGCCGAGTTGAACGGCGACGAAGTGGTCCGCATGACCCCGTGGAAGCACGGCAAGGCCAACCGCGGGCATTCTTGCGTCAAAGGCCGCTTTGCCTATGGCTATGCCAGCCACTCAGACCGCATCCTCAGCCCGATGATCCGCGACAGTATTGATCAGCCTTGGCGCGAGGTCAGCTATGAAGAGGCGATTGATTTCACCTCCAAAAAGCTGCGCGACATTCAGGCCAAGCATGGCCAGAAATCCATCGGCGGCATCACCTCCAGCCGCTGCACGAACGAGGAGACCTACCTCGTCCAAAAAATGATCCGCGCGGTCTTCGGTAACAACAACACGGACACCTGCGCCCGTGTATGCCACTCGCCCACAGGCTATGGTCTCAAGACGACGTTCGGCACCTCTGCTGGCACGCAAGACTTTGACAGCGTCGAAGACACCGACGTTGTCATCGTCATCGGCGCGAACCCGACCGACGGCCACCCCGTGTTTGCCTCCCGCCTACGGAAGCGTCTGCGCCAAGGGGCAGAGCTGATCGTCATCGACCCGCGCCGCATTGACCTGCTAGAAACCCCGCACATGGGCAAAGGGCATCACCTGCCCCTGCGCCCCGGCACAAACGTCGCGATCCTCTCGGCCATCAGCCACGTCATCGTCACCGAAGGCCTGCATGACGAGGCGTTCATCCGCGAGCGTTGCGACTGGGACGAGTTCAGCGAATACGCTGCCTTTATCAGCGATGAGCGCCACTCGCCCGAAGCGATGCAACTGCTCACAGGTGTTGACGCCCAAGCGCTTCGCGAAGCTGCGCGTGCCTTTGCCCGTGGCGGCAATGGTGCCATCTACTACGGCCTTGGCGTGACGGAGCATTCCCAAGGTTCGACCACCGTCATGGCCATCGCCAACCTTGCGATGATGACAGGCAACATTGGCCGCCGCGGCGTGGGTGTGAACCCGCTGCGCGGTCAGAACAACGTGCAGGGTGCCTGCGACATGGGCTCTTTCCCGCACGAGCTGCCTGGGTATCGGCATGTGTCCGACGATGCGACACGTGATATCTTTGAGGACCTCTGGGGCGTCACACTCGACGCAGAGCCCGGCCTGCGCATCCCTAACATGCTCGACGCCGCCGTCGATGGCACCTTTAAGGGCATCTACATTCAGGGCGAAGACATCCTGCAATCCGACCCCGATACCCATCACGTCGCAGCGGGCCTTGCCGCGATGGACTGCGTGATCGTACAGGACCTGTTCCTCAATGAGACGGCGAACTACGCCCATGTCTTCCTGCCCGGAAGCACATTCCTTGAGAAAGACGGCACCTTCACCAACGCCGAACGCCGCATCAACCGCGTGCGAGAGGTGATGAAGCCCAAGAATGGCTACGCAGACTGGCAAGTGACGATGCTCCTCGCCAATGCAATGGGCGCAAACTGGACTTACACACACCCCAGCCAGATCATGGATGAAATCGCAGCCACAACGCCCGGTTTCGCCAATGTCACCTACGAGATGCTGGAAGAGCGCGGCTCGGTTCAGTGGCCTTGTAATGACAATGCACCAGACGGCACGCCGATCATGCACATTGATGGCTTTGTGCGCGGCAAAGGCCAGTTCATCATTACCGAATACATCGCCACCGATGAACGCACTGGTCCACGCTTCCCGCTGTTGCTGACGACCGGGCGCATCCTGAGCCAGTACAACGTGGGCGCGCAAACCCGCCGCACAGACAACGTGGTTTGGCATGATGAGGACCTGCTCGAAATCCACCCGCAGGATGCCGAGAACCGCGGCATCAAGGACGGCGATTTCGTCAAGCTCGCCTCGCGCCAAGGCGAAACGTCGCTGCGCGCGACGATCACCGACCGCGTCTCACCTGGTGTCGTTTACACAACGTTCCACCACCCCGACACGCAGGCCAATGTGATCACCACAGATTTCTCAGACTGGGCCACCAACTGCCCTGAGTACAAGGTGACGGCCGTGCAGGTCAGCCAGTCCAACGGCCCGACCGATTGGCAAAAGGACTACAACGAACAGGCGGCCCAGTCCCGCCGCATCCTGCCGGCCGCTGAATGAGCAAACAGCAGCCCTCCATGCGCGCCGTGGGCGTCGTGTCTCCGCAGGGCGAGGGCCATCAGGTCCTCCCCGAAGAGACGCCGGTCGCCCTCGTCTACAACGGCTCTACCCTCGCCGTGATGATGGCGACGCCTGCGGACCTCGCAGATTTCGCGGCGGGCTTTGCCATCACCGAAGGCATCGTGACGCCGGGCGAACTGTCCGAGGTGGAGATCGTCGAACACGCAGCGGGCCTCGAGGCGCGGATGTGGATTAGCGAGGACAAAGCGGCTGCTTTGGATGAGCGGCGGCGCAATTCCGTCGGCCCCACGGGCTGTGGCCTCTGTGGGATTGAAAGCCTTGAGCAGGCAACCCGCGCGTTGCCGCAAGTGTCCGGCGGAATCACCCTCACCGCGGATGAGATCACATCGGCCCTCACCATGCTCCGCGCCCACCAGCCGCTTCATGATGAGACCCACGCAGTGCATGCCGCGGGTTTCTACATCCCGGGCCGGGGCATCGTCCTTGCGCGTGAGGACGTGGGCCGGCACAACGCACTCGACAAGCTAATCGGCGCTTTGGCCCACCAAGGGCTGGACCCAAACACCGGCGCCATCGTGCTCACCAGCCGCATCTCAGTCGATATGGTGCAGAAAACCGCCCTCGCTGGATGCGGGCTGATCGTCGCCGTCTCGGCGCCCACTGCTCATGCTGTACGGCTGGCCGACAGCGCCGGCATCACCCTCACCTCAGGCGGCAAGGGCACCCCGCGCGCCTATACGCACAGCCACCGGATCACGGAGTAACCTGCATGTCCAACACCGATGAAAAGCTCGTCCGCATGGCCAACCAAATTGCCAGCTTCTTCAAAACACAGCCGGGCGACAAAGCCACAGCCAGCACCGCCCAGCACATCAAAGACTTCTGGGATCCGTCAATGATCGCCCAGATGCGCAACTTGCTGGCCAACGACGTCGAGGGCCTCGACCCTATCGCCCACGCCGCTGCGAAGGAAGTGACGGCGGCATAAGCAGTATCGTTTGCCCGCAATTTATGTTGGGACCGCACCGATACCGGTCAAACAAACGTGTGAGCCTCAAAACTGGTTCGTGACCCCACTCCGTATCCATGCTTCATTACACGGGCATGTCCAACACTCCGCCCTCCCTGCCCGATGAGGCGTTGCCGCTGTGGCTAAGCGTGGGGCGCATGTGTCTGCGGCTTGCCCTGATCGCCGCATTCGCCTTTGGTGTTCATAAGCTCAGCAGCTGGATGATGATGCAGACCGATGCGCCAGGGGATCTGACGATGGCGGGCGTCGGCATTCTTGCTGTTATGCTCGCGGCCTATGCGTTGATGATCGCTGTTCCCTTTGTTCCAGGGATCGAAATCGGCGTGGCGTTGATGCTCATCCAAGGCTCGACCATTGCACCCTTTGTCTATCTGGCCACGCTGCTTGGCCTCACGCTGGCCTTTCTGATCGGCCTTTGGGTGCCCTACTCTACTCTGCATCGCATTTTCCTCGACATGCGGATGCGGTCTGCCTGTCGGTTGCTGGATCGCGTGGCTCCCTTAAGCCCCGACGCGCGGCTTCGATTTCTGTCGAACAAGTTGCCCAGCTGGCTTGCGCCGCTCGCGACGCGTTACCGCTATGTTACCCTCGCGCTTTTAATTAACCTGCCCGGCAACGGTCTGATCGGTGGCGGTGGCGGGTTGGCCATGCTGGCAGGGCTGACGCGCGTTTATGCACCGCGCGCAACCATCCTGACGTTTGCCATTGCCATCGCCCCGATCCCGCTTCTCGTTTGGCTCACCGGCAGCCCGGCCACGTGGTTCACCGGCTAGACAAACCGCACATCCGCAATCGCCAGATCCGCCGCAAACGCCCGACCGATCGCCACCAGCCCGATCCGGCGCAGACTGCGCGGATCAAATGGCGCCTCGACCCGGTGCGCCTCCATATCCTGAAACGGCAGAATGATTTCGCGCCACCTCGGTTCCGCGACAAAGCTTTGACGGTAGCTCTGCCATGGCCGCTCAATTGCGTCCGTCCGCAGATGCAGATTGTAAGTCTCCTCTCGCCCCCAGACCGTCACCACAATCCCGGCAAATGCACTGGCGTCCATGGCGGCACCGTCAGGGCGTAGATTTAACGCCGCCTGCACAAACCCACCATTGTTGTCCAACGACACGTCGCCGCGCAGCCGCAGCGCCATGCGCCCGGCCACAACCTCACGCGTCAAAGTGCCTGACGACACCCCGCCCATCACCTGATCGGACATAAACGACCAAGCCGTGCCGCAGGCCGTCATGGGATGTGGGCGGGAAAGATCATCAATCACCGCCGCTTCGGGGTCGGTCAGCGCCATGGTGTTCTCCTTTGCAGGACAGTTAGTGCAAAAACCCCACCGCTCCAGTGTCAAAGCTCTTGACCGGGTCGTTCACAAGCCCTTCACTCCCCTCATGAAAACACTGACTAACCCCTTTCGCGGCCAACAGGACGCTTTTCCCGGATTGGCCGACATCCCGGCTCCAAGCGTTGATGCCGAACGCGCACAAGCGCTGCTCGCACGGTGTCCGAAGGCATCCCCGACACCATTGGTGGATCACAGCCGGATTGCGTCAGCCTTGGGTATCGCGCATATCCACATCAAGGACGAGCGTGGCCGTATGGGCTTGGGCAGCTTCAAGGCCCTTGGCGCCGCCTACGTCATCGCGACTGAGGCGTCAGAGGGTGATGTCAGCGCAACGACCTACGTGACGGCCAGCGCCGGCAACCATGGCCTCTCTGTCGCGGCTGGCGCAGCGGCTTTCGGTGCGAAATCCGCCGTCTACATCGCCGATACTGTACCAGAAGCCTTTGCCAATCGCCTGCGTCACGAAGGAGCCGAGGTTGTCCGCCAGGGCGCCACTTACGAAGATAGCATGGCGGCGGCTATGCACGCCGCACACCACAACGGCTGGGCCTTGTTGTCTGACAGCTCGTGGCCCGGCTATACATCGCGCCCGCACCGATTGATGGAAGGCTACCTCGCCCTGATGGCAGAAGCCATTTCAGAAATGCCCGCACCTCCGAGCCATATCTTCCTGCAGGCCGGTGTTGGAGGGCTCGCCGGAGCCTGCGCCGCCATGGCACGACGCGCTTGGGGTGACGTACCACATATCACGGTGGTCGAACCCGATGCCGCCCCCGCCTTGTATGGCTCCATCGCCGCGGGCACGTTCACCGCCACGCCCGGACCCGTCTCTTCTATGGGGCGGTTGGACTGCAAAGAGCCCTCGCTGATCGCGCTCAAAGGTCTGGCCTACGATGCGGACGACTTCCTGCTGATCTCCGAGGCACAGGGCGCCGCAGGAGCAGGGCTTGCGGCCCACCACGGCATGCCCAGCACACCATCCGGCAGCGCGGGCCTCGCAGGTGCCATGGTCACCGATCTGCCCGCTGACGCACGTGTTCTGGTGGTCTTGTCGGAGGGCCCGGAATGACCGATTTCCCACCCGCTGAATTCGAAGCCCGCGTTGTTAAAGCCCAGACCACGATGGCCGAACGCGGCCTTGCCGCTCTTCTTTTGACCACAGAGCCGGACATTCGGTATTTCACCGGCTTTCTCACCCGCTTTTGGGAAAGCCCCACCCGTCCGTGGTTTGTCGTCCTGCCCGCGTCCGGTCGCCCCATTGCTGTGATCCCCTCCATCGGTGCCCCGCTCATGGCCCGCACTTGGGTCGAAGATATCCGCACATGGCAATCGCCAGATCTGGCCGATGACGGCGTCACATTGCTCGCCGATACGTTGAAATCCATCGCCAAGGGCGGCCAGATCGGCACGCCGATGGAAGCGGAAAGCCACCTGCGCATGCCACTGACCGATTGGCACCGGCTGGGCGACATGATCGATCTTACCTCTGACGGGGCATTGGTCCGCGACCAACGCATGGTCAAATCCGAAGCTGAGATCGCGCGCATCCGCACCGCCTGCGGCATTGCCGATCGCGCCTTCGCCCGGGTGCCGGAAATAGCGCGCGCCGGAACCCCGCTGGATGATATCTTCCGCCATTTTCAGATGTTGTGTCTTGAGGAAGGGGCCGACTGGGTGCCCTACCTCGCTGGCGGCGCAGGGCCCGATGGCTGCGCCGATGTCATTTCTCCGGCGGACAGCACACCGCTGAAAGCGGGGGACATCATGATGCTCGACACCGGATTGATTAAATCCGGCTACTTTTGTGACTTTGACCGCAACTTTGCCGTGGGACCACCTAGCGCCGAAGCAGCGGCAGCCCATGCCCAGCTCATCGACGCGACAACCGCCGCATTTGAAATGGCCCGCCCCGGCATCACGACGGCGGACCTCTTCCACGCCATGGACAAAATTTGCACCGGCGGGGGTGGCGGCACCGAGGCGGGCAGATATGGCCACGGAGTTGGCATGCAACTCACCGAATGGCCCTCCATGATCCCTGCGGATCAAACGATCCTGAAAACCGGCATGACGCTCACGCTGGAGCCAAGTGTCATCCTGCCAAACGGGGCCACCATGGTGCATGAAGAAAACATCGTGATCACAGCAACGGGCGCAGAGTTCCTCTCCACCCCCGCTAAACACGCCCTGCCGCTGCTAGAGGCCTAACCTCAACATCCCACGCAGTACTTTGGCTTCTTTGGGCCATCACCCCCGCCGGAGGCCCTGCTCTCATCCGACACCACGTCCAACTCTGACGGCACATCTGGCCTGGCAATATCAATAATGCGCGGTAGCGCTCCGTTAAATGACCCCAAGCGCTGTCAATCGCGCCTCCTGACGCGCCACCAAACGGGACACCTCTTCAATCGCCGCAGGCTTCAACGCGGCCCCCGGCGCGCGCACCGTCGAATGGGCAATTGCCCCACGGGCGGCCAACGTGTGTTTGCGAATGGCAAGGCCCAAACCCGGTTGGCTCTCATACCGGGCCAAAGGCAGGTAGGCGTCGAACACATCCTGCATCCGATCAAGATCACCTTCGGCATGCAAACGCACGACCTCCGCCATCATCTCGGGATACGCAAAGCCCGTCATCGCACCATCTGCGCCGCGGCCCATTTCCTCGGGCAGGAACATGCCGCCATTTCCGCAAAGGATCGAGATACGCCGTCCGTCTGCCACTCTCAGCGCGCTGATTTTGTCCAGCCCCGGCCAATCTTCATGCTTGAGCATCACGCAGGTCGCACAATCCTCCACGATCTGCAAAATCACCGAAGGAGAGATTTGCACCCCTGTCACCAGCGGGAAATCCTGCAAGACGAACGGAACGTCTCCCAGCATCTTGGCCGTTGTCCGGTAGTAGTTCAAAATCTGCTCATCCGTCCGCAAACTGCCGGGCGGGGCCACCATCACACCAGCGGCCCCTGCGTCCATCGCCACACCGGTCAGCGCCTGCATCGCCGCAAATCCAGGCGCAGACACCCCCACCACCACCGGCACTTCCGCGCGCGCCACGACGCGTTGCACAACCGCCTCGCTTTCTTCCGCCGATAGCTTGCCCGCCTCCCCCATCATCCCAAGGATGGTCAGCCCGGTGCAGCCCTTCTCAGCGTAGAAATCAACCATGCGGTCCACACTGTCATAATCCACAGCGCCATTTGGCAAAAATGGTGTCACCGCGATCGTGTAAACACCCTTGGCATCTTCAGTCAGCATCCAATGTCCTCCCATATCCCATCATCATCTGGCCGATGGCTAACGCCGCTCCAGCCTGACAAGGTTCCACCACAGGCAAGCCCAATGCCTCTTCCAGTTTGTGCCGGTAAATTGCCATGCCAGCACAGCCCATGATCAGCACATCTGCCCCATCATCATCACGAAGCCTTTGCCCACACGCCACCATCGCCTCCAAGGTGCGCCCTTCATGCGCGAGGTCCGCTACACCCAACCCGAGGGCACGATCACCTGCCAAGCGGTCCATCACACCCATCGCACCAAAACTGCGCATGTGCCGGGGAATTGACGCGGGCAGGATCGAGATGACGCCAAATCTCTGGCCCAGTGTCAGCGCGGTCGCAACCGCAGCCTCCTGAATGCCGACCACCGGCTGGCTGACAGCACAGCGCAACGCGCGCACCCCGGGGTCGCCAAAACAGGCCACAACAAAACCACCCGCCTCCTCCGCCAGTCCCTGCGCCAGCGCCAGCATCGGCGCGATCGTCAAATCCGCCTCCATCTGATTTTCAATCGCGGGAGGGCCCTGCTCGAGCGTCATGCATTGGATCGGGACGCCCATGCGGCGCAGTGGCTCCATCGCCGCGTCAATTCCCGCCGTGACGATGACCGAGGAGTTGGGATTGATGACGAAAAGTGGCTTCATGCGCCCTCCCGTGTCGCCGATTGTATTTCGAGCTGATAGCCTTCGGGATCACGAAACACGAATGCCCGGATGCCAATCTCCTCATTTATGAAGAGGTCGGACAAATCATCCACCTCAACCGCACCGATATAGGCGTACCACGCATCAACATCCGGGACGCGAATGCAAAATTGCACCGGTTTGTCCGCCGTCCACTTGTTCATACCTTTGGCTTCATCAACAAGACCAATATGCGCGCCCGCCGCCACGCGGTAGATCTTGCACCAGCCCTGATCAATCGCGAGAGTCAGGCCCATCACCTCTTCATAAAACGCCATCGCCCGCGGAAGATCGCGGTAGTAAAAAAAGGTGATGGCCAGCGTGTTTTCGGCGTCTGGTCGGGTCATGTCGGGCGCTCCTTCTCAAGCCAATTCATTTCACCCAAATCACCAGTCGGACGCACGCCTATGGTCTCGCGGGGCAGCCAATGCCCATCTCCCGGTGCAGCGCGACAGATGCCGTCTTCGGCGACAACCGCGCCGCGCTGGATCACAACTTCTGGCCAGCCTGTCACCTCGTGCCCAGCCCAAGGGTTGTAGCCCACGTTGTCCTGCAGATCATTCTCGCCATAGGTGCGTACCCGTTGGTCATCCCAGATCACCAGATCCGCATCCATACCAACAGCAATAGCCCCCTTCGTCTCAAACCCGTAGAGCTGGGCCGGCGTTGTGCAACAGACGCGGACCAGACGCTCAACCCCGAGGTCGCGACGGTGAAAAGCGTCAAACATCAAGGGCATCCGCACCTCCAGCCCCGGCATCCCGTTGGCAATCTCAGGGAATCTTGGATTCTCACCCGCGTTCAATTTGCCGCTGACATCAAAACGGTAAGGCGCATGGTCCGAGGAGATGACGTCAATCGTGCCATCGGTGACCCCCTGCCAAAGAGCCTCTACATCCTCCGTTGCCCGCTGCGGTGGCGAGCACATCCATTTTGCGCCCTCCACACCCTCACGGTCGAGGACATCCGCTGTCGACAACAAGTAGTGCGGACACGTCTCGCACCATACAGGCGCGCCGCGATCTTTGGCGCGGCGAACCGCGTCCAAAGCCTCGGCGCAGGAAATGTGAAACAGCATCACCGGTTGATCGAGGAATTCGGCAAAGCGACAAATTCTTTCCACCGCCTCCACCTCTGCCAATCGCGGGTGGGACAAGGCGTGATGCAATGGCCGCGTCATGCCTCTGGCAAGCAATTCGGCCTTCGCAAACCGCAACATCGCGTCGTTTTCGGCATGCACACAGACGAGCGCTCCCGCCTCTCGCGCCGTGGCCATGACCCTCAGGATTGCCGCGTCATCAAGCCCGATGTTGTAGGTGGTGAAGAGTTTGATGGACTTGTGCCCCGCCGCACTCAGCCCGGCGATGTCTTCATCCAGTTGCGGCACGCTGGGATCCGCAACGATGAAATGAAAAGCGTGATCAATCCGTGCACCGCGCGCGGCGCACTCGGAATATGCCTCGACAGCGCTGCGCAACCTTTGGCCCGGCGCTTGAGCGGCAAAAGACACAACGCTCGTCGTGCCGCCTACAGCGGCTGATTGGGTGGCCGTTTCAAAGGTGTCGGCATTCATCAGCCCCATGCCAGACATCTGTTCGATATGGGCGTGCACATCTACGCCGCCAGGCAATATCCATTTGCCAGCCGCCTCAATGCGCCGCGCTGCTGATCCGGCCAAATCGCCCACTTGGGCGATCTGCCCGCCCCGCACAGCCACATCACCCACGATGACGCCCACAGGGGTCACCACATGCCCACCGGCAATGATAAGGTCGAAATCGCTGGCCATACCGCACCATGGCCCGATTGACGTCAGACGGCCAGCTTAAACCCGTGTGAATGTTTCATGAAAGTCATTGAGCGCGGCCATCGGTACATCGAAACTGCAACGCAAGCCCTTGGCCTGCCAATCAAACTGGACGTCGCCCTCAAGAGTGCCCTCAACGGTTGAGCGGATCAACTGGCTACCGAAACCTTCGCTTTCGGGCGGCGCAAGACGGGGGCCTCCGGTCTCTTCCCAGCGAAAGATGAGCTGATCGCTTTCTCCATCGTCGCGCCTCTCCCAGATCAGCGAAACACGGCCCTCCGGATCGGAAAACGCACCATATTTGGCAGCATTGGTGGCAAGTTCATGCACAGCCATACCAAGGGCGAGGGCTGCGGGAGCCGACACGTCGACACGTGGTCCTTTCAACGTGACGCGATCCATCCCGTAAACCGGGATCAACTCCGCCTCGATCACGCTGCGCAGCGGGGCACTGTTCCAGTTTGACTGGACCAGCAAGGAATGGGTCTCTGACAAGGCCCGGATACGCTGTGAGAGCACCTGAAAGACCTCTGCATCCGTCGTCGCTTCGCGGCCTGCACGCGCCACAAGAGCGTTCACGTTGGTCAGCATGTTTTTGACCCGATGCTGCAACTCCCCCATCACGCGGCGCAGCTCTTCACCCATGGCCACCTGCTCGGTGACATCGCGCACGTTTACGCCAACGCCCAGAATGTGATCATCCGGATCACGCACAGGATACCAATCAGTTTCCCAAACACGGTCTTCGGTCGGGCTACGGGCGGTGCGTCCTTCGACACGAAGGTTCTCGATCCGGCGGCCTGTTTTCAGCACCTGCATGACCGGCGGTTTCACCTGTGAGAAAAGCTCGGGGATGATGTCTTCCAACTTCGCCCCTAGGTGCCCTGCAACAGACAGGCCGTTGATCGTAGCCAACCGCTTGTTCACACGCAGAAACGTCAGATCGGCCGAGATCAGACCCATCGCTTGTGGCGTGATGTCGTAGAGCTCCTCGAGTTCCGTCAATCGTTGCTGTGATAAGGCCGTCAGGCGGCCCACCTCGGCCTCAAGCGCGCTGACATCCGTCACGTCCCGCGCTGCAATCATCACATCTTGGGCGTCGGCGTCCAAAGCCGCTGCTGTGATCTGAAACGCGCGGGCGCCATCATTGGTGGCCAAAATCTCGACAATCGGTGCATCGCTTTCAGCGGCACGTCTGATGATCTTGGTCAGCTGCGTTATATTCACATGCGCCGAAACTTCATCAAGCGGACGTCCAACATCCGAGGGTCGAAACCGAAAAATGTCCTGATGGGGATCCAGAAAGCTGACCAGCCGCATCTGCACATCCACTGAGGCAAAGATGCAGGCATGCATCTCCACAACCCTGTCCATGACAGGGTCGGCGCCGCGCTCGCCCTGCTCGGCGGGATGAAACAACCACAGAACATGTCCTTGGCTCATCGCGCGTCGTTCGATGCGCATACCTTGCCGCGGCCCGGCACGGACAGTTTGCTCGATTTGTCCGGCGGTACTTTGCAGCAACGGCTGGACAACTTGCGCAAGGTCATCAGGTAAAAGCGCATCGAGGGTGAGATCGACGCGCCCTTTTGGAAGCGAAAGCAGGTCTGTCGCGGTGGCAGAGACAAAAAGCACCTGCCCCGACAAATCACATCCGATATAGGGCGGCAGGATGTCATCCATTTCGCCGCGCGCCAGCGGACCCGCCAAATGCGCGCCTGTCTCCGGCCAATCTGCCGGGGTGGAATTCTGAAGCTTTTCAATCGACACAACGCGCTCCGACGTCAAAACACGGAAGGTGCTCTATTTCGGCTGTTGGGCCTGAGTGTGTCAATAAAGGAGTGGTCCCAAAAATTGTCAGGTCAATTTGCCGCTCAGGCCGTCTTCGATCAGCTTGATCGATCCTTCGAGGCCGTAAAGCGCGATAAATCCACCAAACCGCGGTCCTTCGGATGCGCCAAGCAGGACCTCATACAGGGCCTTGAACCATGCGCGCAGTGGGTCAAAACCGTGCTCTTTGCCAACTGCAAACACCATGGATTGCAAGGCTTCGGCCTCAACCGGCTCATCCCATGCCTTCAATCGGGCCAGCATGTCTTCCATCGCCGCACGCTCTTTCTCGTCAGGGGCGCGGAACACTTTCTTGGGCTTCACGAAATCGTGGTAATAGGCCACCGCATAGCCCGCCGCGGCATCAAGGCTGGGGTGGGTCTCGGGTGACGCCTCTGGCGCATAGCGCTGCATAAAGCCCCAGAGGGTCTCTTTGTCCTCGGCCCCTGATACAGAGGCGAGGTTCAGGAGCATGGCAAAAGGGACGACCATGTCGCTGTCCGGCACATTGTGCCCATGGATGTGAAACACAGGGTTGTTCAGCCGCGCCGCTGTATCCTGCCCAGCGTAAGCGCGCAGTTGTTGGTGATATTCGTCGACCGCTTTGGGGATGATGTCAAAGTGCATCCGCTTGGCCGTCTTTGGCTTTTGGTACATGAAATACGACAGGCTCTCGGTCGCGGCATAGGTCAGCCATTCGTCCATCGTCAGGCCGTTACCGCTCGTCTTTGAGATCTTGTGTCCCTCGCTATCAAGGAACAATTCATAGACCAGATGCCCGGGCTTCTTGCCGCCCAGAATTTCACAAATGCGATCATAGACGGGCGTATTTGCCGCATGATCCTTGCCGTAAATTTCATAATCCACACCCAAGGCTGCCCAGCGCGCGCCAAAGTCGGGCTTCCACTGAAGCTTCACATTGCCGCCGGTGACGGGCACTGTCCATTCGCGCCCGTCCTCATCATCAAAGGTGATCGTGCCCTCTTTGGCGTCCACATGCTTGGTCGGCACATAGAGCACGCGCCCGGTTTCAGGATGGATCGGTAGGAAAATCGAATAGGTCTCGCGTCGCTCGTCCCGCAGGGTCTTGAGCATGACCTCCATGACCTTGTCATACTTCTCGGCTGCACGCAGCAAAACCTCGTCAAACTGGCCCGAGCGATAGAACTCCCGCGCCGAGATGAATTCATACTCAAAGCCAAAACGGTCCAAAAACGCCCTGAGCCGCGCGTTGTTGTGATGGCCAAAGCTCTCGTGCGTCCCAAACGGGTCCGGCACGTCGGTTAGCGGCTTTTGCATATGCTGGGCCAGCGCCTCGGGGTTGGGCACATTGCTGGGCACCTTACGCATGCCATCCAGATCGTCGGAAAAACAGATCAGCTTGGTCGGGATGTCCGAGATCACCTCAAACGCGCGGCGGATCATCGTCGTGCGCAGCACCTCACCAAAGGTGCCGATATGCGGCAAACCAGACGGCCCATAGCCCGTCTCAAACAGCACATAACCCTTTTCTGGCGGGGCCTTGTCATAGCGTTTGAGCAACGCGCGCGCCTCTTCAAAGGGCCAGGCCTTCGATTGCATCGCCAACGCGCGGAGTTCAGACATCTTCTACCTCATCCAGAAAAGCGGGCCTTTTGCCCCCAACAGGCCGCATCCCTATTGCGACAGGCCGGGGCCGTCAATAAATTGAGCCGGTACCTATCAGGAAGTTCACAATGTCAGATCCCACCAAACTTGCCGCCCAAGACGCCCTCGTCAGCCTCATGATCGCTGTTTCCGCCTCCGACAGCGACATTCGGACGGCAGAGCTGGTGAAAATTTCGACCGTTATCAACAACTTGCCCGTGTTTGCCGACTATGACGCAGATCATGTCCCGAGGGTCAGCCAAACGGTCTTTGACTTGCTCGATCAAGAGGATGGGCTTGATGCGCTCTTCGGCCTCATCCGCGACGCATTGCCCGAGCGTTTGAATGAGACGGCCTATGTGCTGGCCTGTGAAGTGGCCGCTGCCGATGGCGAGTTGTCGCGCGAAGAGGCACGGATGCTCGAAGAAGTGCGCTATGAGCTCGACATTGATCGCCTGCATGCCGCAGCGATCGAGCGCGGCGTGCGTGCGCGTCACCTGACACTCTGATTAATCGTCGCGGCCGGGTTCGTCCGGGTTGCTGGAAAACAGTGCAATTTTGTTGCCTTGCGGATCGCGCAGATAGCCCACGTAAAAGCGTGGGCCATAGTTCGGGCGAAACCCCGGGGCGCCTTCGTCCAAGCCTCCGGCGGCCAGTGCGGCGGCGTGCAGTGCCTGCACCTGACTTTGGCCCTGCGCCTCAAACGCGACCATCGTGCCGTTCCCGGCTGAGGCGGGTTGCTTGTTGAAGGTGGGCTTCACATAAAACTCGGGCAATACCGGCACCTCCCCCGGTGCAACGGGCAACGCAAAGCTTAGACCCTCCGGCCCTTCTTCAAGCTCATATCCCAAAGCAGGCAAGAATGCCGTGTAGAACCGCTTGGCGGCAGCCAGATCATCGACCCCAAATGTAACGTAAGCAATCATTCCGCCTCAACCACCACAACATCAACCTCATCAGCCGGTGCCGAATACATCCGCGCCCAGCGCCGCAGCATCCGCATCTGCATCCGCTTGGCCTGCGTGTTGAATGTGATCGAGCCGCGTGGCTGTTCATCTCCTGAGCGTTTGCCGATCTCCCGCGCTTCGGGATCCGCACTAAAGATCGCAAAGGCCAGTTGCTGCCCTGTCACTGTATCAATGTAGCCTGCCAGCGTACTGACAAAATTGAGTGTTCCAGTTTTGGCCACCACCTCTGCCCGCGGGTTGGGCAAGCGGTCGCGCGCGTCATCGACGAGTGGAATGTCCCTCAGCACCCCCCGCAACGGGCCATTTTGCGCCTGCGCCAAAATCTTGACCATGTCTGCAGCCGAAATGCGTGACGCATCCCCAAGGCCCGAATGATCAACGAAGCTGGCCGTCACACCGTACCGCGCAGCGAGCCAGGCAGACATTGCAGCTCCAGAGGCGGGCAAGGACGCGGCATCCACGCCTTTGGCTTGCGATGCCGCTCTGCCGATCACTTCGGCGGTGAGATTGGTTGAAAACCGCAGCATGCCCCGTACGACCACTTCGAGCGGCGGGCTCTCATGGCGGGCCACTTCGAACCCGGCTGGCTCGGATGTGCCCAAGACAGCAGCCGGCAGGACCAGCCCTCCAGCGCGCGCCAGAGAGCGAAATACATCGGCCACGTAGAGCGCAGGCCGCCGAACAGGCAACCAGCGAGAGCCGGCGTCTCCCAAGGCTGAACGGGCGACGCTCCACTGATCCGTGGTGCCATCATCCGCATAGGCATAGACAGGGGCCGTGCGATCTACGATCTGCATCCGCGCGACAGTGACCTCGGGCCGCAGCGTCTCACTGCGCGCATCCATCGCCACCGTATGCCGCCCGCCGTTGCGCGCCCATTCAAAGTGCACGCGGTTGAAGTTGAGGTTCAGCCCCGAAATGCCGGGGTTGTAGCCCAGATGCTCGAGCTGCCCCGCATCAATTTCACGCAGCTCCGGCAGCCCCCCGGCCCACGCCACAAACCGGCCGGTGACACCCGTGATGCCAGCAATGATGACCTGATCCAAAAGGGCCGCAAGTGCATCAGTATCCAGAACCGGATCACCGCCACCTGCGAGCACGAGGTCCCCCTGCACCACCCCGTTCACAATGGGACCGGTGGCTAGAACGCGGGTGGCGAACCGGTGGCTCTCGCCCAGCGCATCAAAGGCATAGAGCGCCGTTACCGCCTTTGTCACACTTGCCGGCATCAGGCTCGTGTCCGGCAAATGCGCCTCAAGGACGTCGCCCGTTGTCACATCGCTGATGACGACGCCAGTTTCACCGCCCAAATCTGCGCGTGCGATCAAGTTCTCAAGCGACGGCCGCGCGACAATCCTGTCCTGCGGACGCGGTGGACCACCAGAGCCAATCACGACATCGCCCGCGCGCGGCTGTGGGCGGATCGACACCAGCGGCGCGTTGGCCATAGCGGCAGTGCCAACCAAAGCTACACCCGTCGCCAACAGCGCCCGGCGGCTCAATTTCCGTGACATTTCCCCACTCATGCCGCAGTCTTAGCCCGATGTCACAGACCGCCACAACGGCCCATTGCGACCGAAAGCGAAACTCACACATTTGTGCCTATGAAGACAGCGAAAGCGACAAAACTGCTTAACATCCGCAGACGTTACAGACACTGGCAAGCGAATTATCCGGCAAAAAGACACTCAGCGATCACTTAGCCCATTTCCCCGCGGCCCGGATGGCGGTGGAACTGGCGGTGTT
>JAHDDU010000002.1:163501-168783 GCA_020629175.1 Flavimaricola sp.
GCGATCACTTAGCCCATTTCCCCGCGGCCCGGATGGCGGTGGAACTGGCGGTGTTCATCGGCAGGTTGACGAAACACCACGCCGGAGCCTGGGCTTGCCCGATCATCTCGGACCCGCGGCCCAAGATGCGGGCGTGGCGGTAGATCCGGGCGGCCTTGCTCACCCGCGCGGCCAGCCTGTCGCCCGGCCGGGCGAGGACGCCGACGGGCACCATGTTCATGATCGCCTGCCAGTCTTGCCATTTGTCAAACTGCACCAGATTGTCGGCGCCCATCAGCCAGACGAAGCGCGCCTGCGGATACCGCTGTACAAGCGCCGCAATGGTTTCAGCGGTGTAGCGGGTTCCAAGCCGTGTTTCGATGTCAGTCACAGTCACACGCGGATGCTGCATCACGCGGCGTGCATGATCGAGCCGGTCTTGCATCGGTGCGGGCCCGCGGGCTTTGAGCGGATTGCCGGGGCTAACCAGCCACCAGACGCGGTCCAGATGGAACCGTTTGAGCGCGGCCTGCGTGATATGCACGTGCCCGCCATGCGCGGGATCAAATGACCCACCCAAGAGGCCAATCACTTGCCCCCGCGGGGCGACCGGCCAGCCCCTCATGACGAAGCCTCCGGGACATAGCGCACAAACGCAAAGGCCGTTCCGTCAGGTGACCATGACGGGACATTGATCGTGCCCTGCCCTCCGAAAAGTCGGCAGATTTCGCGACTAGTCCCCCCGCTTTGAGGCATAAGACGCAATGTGACGTTTAAGTCAGCTGGATGCCCTTCCGTTCCCGCCGGATACGCCAGATAGACGACATGTTGCCCACAAGGCGAGGGATGGGGAAACCAGTCTACACTCTCGCCCGATGTCATTTGCTCCATATCGTGACCGTCCGGGCGCACACGCCAAATGTTGACGGCCCCGTCCCTCTCGCCATTGAACCAGATCCACTGGCCATCTGCCGAAAAGTCCGGCCCGTCGACGTGATCAAACCCGTCACAAACCAAACGTTCTGTGCCACCCATTGCCTTTGTGTAGAGCCGGACCACGCGATCTGTCCGCTGGGCGCCGACATATGTGATCGCCCCCCCATCCGGGGACCATCCGTGAAACCACGAAGGCACCGCATCCGTAAACCGCTCTGGAGGCCCTCCTCTGACAGGAAGCGTGTAGATACAGCTCTCGCCATCCTCAGTCTTATCCGAGATCGCGAGGGTCTGGCCATCCGGGCTGATCCCATGGTCATTGTTGCAATGGACGGCAAAGCCCGTGTCGAGTGGCACAAGCGCCGGCGCTGACATATCAACACGAAACATGCGCCCCCCGCCGTTGACGATCAGATAGCCTTCCGGATGCCAATTCGGGGCCTCAATATGATCGACCGCGTCAAGAACGACGCGTGTTTCATCCGATGTCAGATCATAAATGCAAAGCTCGCTGCGCATACTTCCCGCCCCTCTTTGCCGTCACCTTGCCCAATCACCGCGCAAAGTCAAACGACGGCAATTTGCTCAAAATCCGAAACACTTCGCAGCAAACATTAACCCCCGCTTTGTAGCCATATTCTATCAGCGAACGGCCTTGTCCTGCCGTGCGAGACCGTTGACACAATGCCGCCTGATCCGTTCACCCTGCCTGCGTCGCTTCCCCCATTGGTTGCGGGTGTTGAAGGGATCGTTTCGGGCATTTTGTTCGGACTGATTTTTGGAGCGACGCTGGTCTGGCTCATTTTGCGCATCCGCCGGGACACAGCCATGGCGGGCTTGCAAGCAGCCTATGATCAATCCCTCCAAGACGGGTATTTAATCAGACGCGTTGTCGAAAGCACGTCCGACGGCCTGTTGGTACAGAAGATGTCGGGAAAGATCATTTGGGCAAACCCGGCGTACTGCCAGATGATGATGCGCCCGCTCGAAGAAATCGTGGGGCGAAACCCGATGGAATTTGTGCTTCCAGAGCGGGACACCCCAACCGCTGAAGAAATAGCCAACTTTCGATATGATCCGCACAAACATGGCGCCGCAGGACTTCATCTGGCGCAGAACGTCCGAAGCGACGGGCAGGAGTTCTGGAACCAAATCAACGTTTCCTTCCGCACCGCACCCGATGGGACAGAGCACGCCATCCTGTCCTGCCGAGATGTGACAGAGCAGGTTGAGCACAACCAAGCGCTCGAGACGATACAATCACAGCTCGCTCACAATGCCTCACACGACAGCCTCACCGGCATAGCCAACCGAGCCGAACTGATCCGCTTTACCGAGGCGGCATTGGCCAAGGCCAACAAGACTGGCAGACAGATCGGCATGATCCGCATCGACCTGGATAAATTCAAGGAAATCAACGATACCTACGGCCATCCTGCGGGCGATGCCGTGCTGATCAATGTGGCTAAAGTTCTCAAGAGCAAACTGCGTTCGACGGACCTTGCCTCACGGATGGGCGGGGATGAGTTTACAATCGTCTGCCCCGACATCAGCGCCCTCGAAGACCTCAGCAAAATCGCTAAGGCGTTGAACCTTGCGATTTCCCAGCCTTTCGATTGGGGCGAGGGCACGCTGAAATGTGGTGGCAGCTTTGGGGTCGCTTTGTCCGAGCCTGGCATGCTTTCGCCAGAGGACCTATTGCAGCATTCGGACTTTGCACTCTACGAAGTCAAGCGTCGCGGGCGCGGTGGGGTGGCTGCCTATGACGCGGTCCTTGATCAGCGTTACTCCAGCCTGTCCAAACGTCGTGCTGAGTTTGCGGACTGCCTGCGCAATGACGACCTCGCCTTTCACTTTCAACCTACCCTCAACCTAAAGACAGGCGCCATTTCCGGCTTTGAGACCCTCGTGCGTTGGGATCACCCAACTGCCGGAATTCTCGGTCCGGACAAGATTTTGCCTCTCGCCGAAGAACTGGGCGTCATGGCGGACCTTGACCGTGCAGCCATCACCGCAGCGCTTGATTTCAAGGTGATGCTGCAAAATGCAGGCTTTGGCGACATACGGGTGGGCGTCAATGCAAGTGGTGAGGGGTTGCTGCATCCTGACTATGTGATGACCCTCGACAAACAAGTAACGCGCAAGCGTATCAACCCGGATCAGATCGCCATTGAGGTCCTTGAAACCGTTATGCTGGACCGCAGTGTTGATACCGAAAGCCACCAAAGAGTGATCGCGCAGCTTCATGATATGGGCTTTCATACAATGCTCGATGACTTTGGCGTGGGCCACGCCGGCCTGTCGCATCTGGCCCAACTCCAACTGTCAGGTGTCAAAGCGGACAGGTCCCTTGCCAGCCGCGTGGTCTCAGACCGCACCAGCAACCGCATCATGCGCACGATGATTGAGCTCTGCGATGATCTTGGCTTGCGGATCATTGCCGAAGGCGTCGAAACTGCTGATGTCGCCGCATGTCTTCGCGACATGGGTTGCAAGATCATGCAAGGCTATTGGCTATCGAAACCGCTGCCCGCCAATCAGGTCATACCGTGGCTCATGTCCTACAGCGCCTCAGAAACCCTCGCAAAACTCGACGCACAAGAGAGCGTGTTCGAAGAGGCGCAGATCAAAGCAGGCTAGCGCAGCAATTGCCCCCGGCCCCCTCCGCCGCTATGACAGCGCAAACCACGACGTTTGAGGAGAATCCCCCATGGCCGACAATAAATTCGTCTACTTCATGGATGGCGTGTCCAAACAATACGCTGGCGGCAAAAAAGTGTTCGAAAACATACGCCTGAACTTTCTCCCCGGCGTGAAAATCGGCGTCGTCGGTGTCAACGGCGCTGGTAAATCCTCGCTGATGCGGATCATGGCCGGGATTGATAAGGATTTCACCGGCGAGGCCTGGGCCGCCGAAGGTGCCAAGGTGGGCTATCTGCCGCAAGAACCGCACCTCGAAGAAGACATGACCGTCCGCGAAAACGTCATGCTTGGCGTGGCCGAGAAGAAAGCGATCCTCGACCGCTACAACGAAGTGGCGATGAACTACTCCGAAGAAACGGCCGACGAGATGGCCCAATTGCAGGACCAGATCGACGCGGCAAACCTCTGGGACCTCGACGCCCAGATTGATGTCGCGATGGAGGCTTTGCGGTGCCCTCCGGATGATGCAGACGTCAAGAATCTCTCCGGAGGTGAGCGTCGCCGGGTCGCGCTGTGCAAACTGCTCCTCGAAGCGCCGGATATGCTGCTCCTCGACGAACCGACCAACCACCTTGACGCCGAAACGATCGCGTGGCTGCAAAACCACCTGATCGACTACAAGGGCACGATCCTCGTCGTCACGCACGACCGCTACTTCCTGGATGACATCACCGGCTGGATTCTCGAGTTGGACCGGGGACGCGGCATCCCCTACGAGGGTAACTATTCCTCATGGCTCGAACAAAAAGCCAAGCGGCTGGAGCGCGAAGCCAAAGAAGATAAGTCCAAGCAAAAAGTGCTGGAGCGCGAGCTGGAGTGGATGCGTCAGGGCGCCAAGGCCCGCCAGGCCAAATCCAAAGCCCGTATTCAGGCCTACAATGAGCTGGCCAGCCAGTCCGAGCGCGAAAAGCTGTCGCGCGCGCAGATCATCATTCCTGCCGGTCAGCGGTTGGGGTCCAAGGTGATTGAGGTTGAGAACCTCAAAAAGGCCATGGGCGACAAGCTCCTGATCGAAGACCTCAGCTTCTCCCTCCCCCCCGGTGGGATTGTTGGCGTCATCGGCCCCAACGGTGCGGGTAAATCCACGCTCTTTTCCATGCTCACCGGTCAGGCCGAGCCTGACGCAGGAACGCTCAGCTACGGCGATACGGTGCAGCTGTCCTACGTTGACCAGTCGCGCGACGCGCTGGACGCCAACAAAACCGTCTGGGAAGAAATCTCCGGCGGGGCTGAGTTGATCACGTTGGGCGACGCGGAAATGAACTCCCGCGCTTATTGTTCGGCGTTCAACTTCAAAGGCGGCGATCAGCAGAAAACAGTCGGCCTCCTGTCGGGTGGTGAGCGCAACCGCGTGCATATGGCCAAACTGCTGAAATCCGGCGGCAACGTGCTGCTCCTCGACGAACCCACCAACGACCTCGACGTCGAAACCCTCCGCGCCCTCGAAGACGCGCTCGTCGACTTCGCCGGCTGTGCCGTGGTCATCAGCCACGACCGCTTCTTCCTCGACCGCATCTGCACGCACATCCTCGCGTTTGAAGGGGATGCGCATGTGGAATGGTTTGAGGGGAACTTTGAGGATTATGAAGAAGACAAAAAGCGGCGGCTGGGGGCTGATGCTCTGGAACCCAAGCGGGTGAAGTTTAAGAAGTTTGTGCGGTAGG
>JAHDDU010000002.1:168883-172387 GCA_020629175.1 Flavimaricola sp.
CCACCCCATAAGCGCCCTTCCGCCCCCCTCACTTGCATGATGCTAAGGAATCGCTCACAATCACTTCTGGGTGATTAATGAGGGCATTATGTCGAACACGACCGTACTCGCGGCAGCCATGGTGCTGTCCGCCGCAACCGCGAACGCAACCACAGTCAGCTTTGACGGCACCGACTATTCAGATGTGTTTGCCGGAACCAACAGCCAGTTTAGCGCCGCTGTCGGCGAAGGAGACGAGCGAAACCTTTACGAGTTTTTGTGCAGCACCGCAGATGATGTTTGCACCGACTTGGGCTTCGACGTGGATGACTATTTCGCGGATGGCATGTTCATCCTCGGCGATTTCGTGACCTCTGTCGTGAATGGCAATCTCTACCGTTTCTTTACCGCGGCCTTTGCTCCAACCATTGGCGCATCTGGTGAGTATTCGGTTGAGGTCACATCGGCGTCGGCCTTTGGGAACTTCGCGGACAACTCGGTCAACGAAACCTTCGTATTCTATGATCTCGTCGGGACCGTGAGCACGACAACAGTCACCCCGTCTGAAGTCCCTCTCCCCGCCAGCCTGCCGCTTTTGGCCGCAGCACTCGGGGGGGCCGCAGCGCTCCGCCGCCGCCGGGGCTGACGCCGCGCCAAGGGGCCGCAGTCAATCGTCATTGACCGGCCCCGCAAACCCCTGCATATCCTGCGATATGACAGAGCTTTCGCACATCCGTAACTTCTCCATCGTGGCCCATATCGACCACGGCAAATCCACGCTGGCCGACCGCCTGATCCAGGAGACAGAGACGGTTGCCAGCCGGGATATGAAGGCCCAGCTGCTCGACAGTATGGACATTGAGCGTGAGCGCGGTATCACGATCAAGGCCAACACCGTCAGGATCGAGTACAAGGCGCAAAACGGCGAGCATTACACGCTCAACCTCATCGACACGCCCGGCCACGTCGACTTCGCCTATGAAGTATCTCGTTCCATGCGCGCCGTCGAAGGCTCCCTGCTTGTCGTGGACAGCACCCAGGGGGTAGAAGCGCAGACGCTCGCCAACGTCTATCAGGCCATCGACGCGGATCACGAGATTGTCCCCGTGCTTAACAAAATCGACCTCCCCGCATCAGAGTGCGAGAAAGTCGCCGAACAGATCGAGGACGTCATCGGCATCGACGCGTCCGAGGCGATCCAGGTCAGCGCCAAAACGGGTGTCGGCATTGTCGAAACGCTTGAGGCCATCGTCCACAAACTTCCCGCGCCTCAGGGGGACGTCGACGCTCCGCTCAAGGCCATGTTGGTGGACTCATGGTATGACGCCTACCTCGGCGTCATCGTTCTCGTCCGTATCATTGACGGACGGATGAAAAAGGGCGACCGCGTCAAGTTCATGTCCAACGGCACTGTCCATGGCATCGACAAGATCGGCGTGTTCCGTCCGCAGATGCAGGATGTGGACGTCCTCGGCCCCGGCGAGATCGGATTTATCACCGCCTCGATCAAGCAGGTACGTGACACGCGCGTCGGCGATACAATCACGTCCGAGAAAAAGGGCGCCGAGACCGCGCTCGACGGCTTCAAACCCTCGCAACCAGTGGTGTTCTGCGGCCTCTTCCCCGTCGACAGCGCCCAGTTCGAAGATCTGCGCGACGCCATCGAAAAGCTTGCCCTCAATGACGCCAGCTTTTCGTACGAGATGGAAACCTCCGCCGCGCTTGGCTTTGGCTTTCGCTGCGGCTTCCTCGGGCTGCTGCACCTCGAGGTGATCCGCGACCGGATCGAACGCGAGTACAACATTGAACTCATCACAACCGCCCCCTCGGTCGTCTACCACATCTACATGAAGGACGGCTCCATGCAGGAGCTGCACAACCCCGCCGACATGCCCGACCTCACCCACGTCGACCATCTGGAAGAGCCGCGGATCAAGGCCACAATCCTTGTGCCGGACGAATACCTCGGCGATGTGCTGAAACTCTGCCAAGACCGCCGCGGCATCCAGCTCGACCTCACCTACGCAGGCAGCCGCGCGATGACGGTCTATGATCTACCGCTGAACGAAGTGGTGTTCGATTTCTACGACCGCCTCAAATCCGTGACCAAGGGCTATGCGTCATTTGACTACCAGGTCACCGGCTATGCCACGGATAACCTCGTGAAAATGTCCGTCCTCGTGAACGACGAACCAGTCGACGCCCTGTCGATGATGGTCCACCGCGACCGCGCCGAACAACGCGGCCGCGCGATGTGCGAAAAGCTCAAAGACCTCATCCCCCGCCACATGTTCAAAATCCCGATCCAAGCGGCGATTGGCGGGAAGGTGATTGCGCGGGAGACCCTGTCGGCCCTCCGCAAAGACGTGACGGCGAAATGCTACGGCGGGGATGCCACGCGGAAACGCAAACTGCTGGACAAGCAGAAGGCGGGTAAGAAGAAAATGCGCCAGTTCGGGAAAGTGGATATCCCTCAGGAGGCGTTTATTTCAGCACTTAAAATGGACAGCTAAAGCTGTCCATTTTAAGTGACGGTGCGCGGCAGGCTCTTTTGCGGAGAAAAAGATGCCGAGAGCGGCACTCGGTTACAATAATGCGAGATTGAATTGCTTTGCGGGTAAATCACTCAAACCATTAACGTCATACAATCACCCGATTTGCGGCTTACCCGGTAATACTCGTATTTGGGCGAATGATCGGATTTGACATTGTACTCCCGATATCAAGAACAAAGTCAGCCCAAGAAGATCGTGATCTGGCTCTTGGTCGGTTTGTTAACTTTTGCAGGTGTCGTCACAACTGAACGACTGACGCAAACCCATCGCACAACCATCACAGTCCTCCACAACGCTGCCCCGCCTTATTGCAGCGCGGGCAGCGGTCAATTTGACCGGCTCGTAAACCAATTCACTAAACATCGTTCTGGATATTCGCGCTCTTGTGGATACTTGTTGACTGATAGGGGATCATATCGCCTGCCGAGAACATCTTACATCTGGTTCTGGCGCGACTCGCGTTTTTCATTGGTCCGTAACCTCAGACCGGGATGTACCGCGGTCGTACGGGTGATCGGGTCTGGTCCTCCCCAAGAAATTGGGACGGCGAACACCAATGCTCCGCGTCAAACCATTGAAAAGGTATTTGAAATCAGCTGTGCAGACTCGACGTAACACCCAACCGCGATTTCAAAGGGCGGTCAGCCCCTCTCTTACCCAAAGAAAATCTTAACGATAGACGCTGTCACCAACATCAGCCCGGCAGCCGCAGCAGCCGGAATTGCAATCATCACAATAGAAATTTGACCACTTTCCGCGATCAGCTTGGCGATCTCGGCGCGCATCTTGTCGTCAGCGATGGATTGTTCATGTTCGGTCATCGTGGGCTCCTGATGCTAAGATAGATACGTAGACACGGTTAATCAATCGTAACGCCCGACAAGAACTGTCGGGCCGCGCCGGTCCGCCCCCACGGGGCGGCGCTACAACACAATCCTGATCCCTTACGCCTCCCGCACCGGGCTCCGCC
>JAHDDU010000018.1:0-14159 GCA_020629175.1 Flavimaricola sp.
TCAATCTTCGATCAGGTCGCGGTCTGCAGCAGGCACGTTCAGGGTGGACCATGTGTCGTCCCGTGGCGGTTTGGGCAGGGTCTTGTCCTCATTCGTGTGCAGATAGACCTTGGCAATGAAATTGGCCGAGATCGGGGCTGTCACAAAGAGAAAGGCCATGATCAGAAGCTCGTTAAACGAGCCGTCTGCCGTCACCCACGAGTGGATCATAGACGCCAGCAACAGCGCGCCGATGCCCACGGTGCCGACCTTGGTCGGGGCATGCAGCCGCGACATTGGGTTGTCGAGCTTCAGCATCCCGATGGCACCCACCATGGTGAAAATCGCACCGATGATAAGGCTGATGATCGCGACGTATATTCCAATGAGCTCCCACATCATTCGATCACATCCCCGCGCAGCACGAATTTGGCGTAGGCCACAGTCGACACAAACCCCAGCATCGCGACGAGCAGTGTCACCTCAAAATAGATGCCGATGCCGTACCACATGCCCAAGAGCACAATGATCCCCAACGCGTTTACGACCATCGTGTCGAGCGCCAGGATGCGGTCCCCCACGGTCGGCCCTTTGACGAGCCGCAGCATGGCCATGATCTGCGAGAAGGCGACAACGATGAAGGTCGCGATCAGCACCCAATTGAGGATATCGGTAGCGAGGCTCATAGGAATATCTCCTTCAATCGGCGCTCGTAGCGGTCTTTGATCTCGTCCCGCACGGCATCAGGGTCAGGACAATCCAGCGCGTGGACCAGCAGGCTGTGCCCCTCACTCGACAGATCGGCCGAAACGGTGCCGGGGGTCAGAGTGATCGTGCCCGCCAGAATGGTAATCGCCTCCGGCTCGCGCAGGTCGAGCGGGATGACGACCCAAGCCGGGCGCAGGCTCTCGTTTGAGCGGGTCAAGACGATCCAGGCGACCTGCACGTTGGCCACCAGGATGTCCCACAAAACGATGGTCGCATAGCTGACCATCTTGCCCAGCCGGAAATCCTGCGGCTGATCGGGCCACCACGCGGCGGTCCCCCAGGGGATCAGGATGCCGAGGATGAGGCCAAAGACGACCATCCCGGCCGAGATGTCATTTTGCAGCAGCGTCCAGACCACGGCGAGGATCAGCGTCAGAAAGGGGTGCGGCATAAGCCAACGTACGGCCGATTTCATCTCAATACTCCTCCCCATCTTCATAGCTGCCATCGCTCAGCTTGCCCGGTGTGTCGAGCACCACGGACATGTAAGCGTCTGGTGCAAAGAGCTGCGCCGCGATCTTGTCGGCGTAACCAGAGGTGTGCCCGGCCAAAACCGTATGTGCCACCAGCATGGCCACCAACCCGCCCACCGCAGTATAGGCCAAGGCGGACGGTGGGGTCATGTCCACACCCTCTTCGACGTCGATGGGGTCAATGCTCTGCGCTTTCCAGAACACCACGCTGCCCGCACGGGCAAAGCCCACAACGCTCACAAGGCTCGAGATCAGGATCACGGCCCAGATCCATGTGGCCATGTCCGTGGCAAAGCCCGCATCAAGGATCAGCAACTTGCCAACAAAGCCCGACAATGGCGGCAGGCCCGTCATCGCGATGGCCGCGATAAAGAACAGCCCGGCGGTCCGCGTGGCCCCGGCGATCACTGGCTGCGGTGTCAGCGCGAGGTCCCGCCGCCCCGCCCGCGCCAGATCAGTGATCAGGAACAGAGCCGCTGCAGCAAAGGTGGAGTGGACGATATAATAGAGGGCCGCTGTGATGCTGGCTTGCGTAAACATCGCAATCGAAACCATCACCATGCCCATCGAGCTGATGACCGAGAACGCCACCAAACGGTCCAGCTTTTTTGCGGCCAGCACGCCAATCGCCCCAAGCGCCAGCGAGACCAGCGCCGCCGGCAAGAGCCACAGCCCGTGCAGGCCGGCCGTGGCCTCCAGCTCGGGCGGGAAGACCATCGTGTAGACCCGGATGATCGCATAGGCCCCCACCTTGGTCATGATCGCAAACAGAGCCGCGACAGGTGCGGGCGCTTCGGCATAGCTCGACGGCAGCCAGAAATGCAGTGGCACAAGCGCGGCCTTGATCGCAAAAACCATGATCAACAGAACAGAGGCCACGCGGATGCCCACCGTCGCCTCCTCGCCGATCAGGTCAACGCGGTTGGCAAGGTCGGCCATGTTGAGCGTACCGGTCTCGGCGTATATCGAGCCGAGCGCAAAGAGGAACAGGGTCGAGCCGATGAGGTTAAAGAGCACGTATTGCACCCCTGCCCGCAGCCGCTCATTCCCGCCTGAGTGGATCATGAGGCCGTAGGAGGCGATGAGCAGCACTTCGAAGAACACGAAGAGGTTGAAGAGGTCGCCCGTCAGAAACGCGCCCATGATCCCCATGATCTGAAACTGATAAAGCGCATGGAAATGCCGTCCGCGCTCGTCCCAGCGGGAGCCGATAGCATAGAGCAGCACAAAGAGCGCCAGCACCGACGTCAGCAGGATCATCACGGTCGACAGCCGATCCGCCACGACAACGATGCCGAAGGGCGCCGCCCAATCGCCCAGCTGATAGAGTGTGACAGTCCCATCGGCGGCCTGCCAGGCGAGCCCAATGGCGAGGGCGATCTGCGCCAGAATACCTGCGACCGAAAACACCCGCTGAATGCCAATGTGATAGCGCGCGGCCAGCACGATGAACGGGGCCAACATCGCGGGCAGCACGATGGGGAGGATGATCCAATGGCTCATGATGCGTCCTCCGCCGGGTCATCCACCCTGTCGGTGTCAGACCCCAGAAACGCGCCAAGGCCGATCATCACCACCACAGCCGTCATCCCGAACGAGATCACGATGGCTGTCAGCACCAGCGCCTGCGGCAGCGGATCGGCGTAGACCTCAACCCCGTCGCGCAGGATTGGCGGCGCGCCAACGGCGAGGCGACCGGAGGCAAAGAGAAACACGTTGACCGCATAGGTCAAAAGCGAAATGCCAAGGATCACGGGGAACGTGCGCAATCGCAGGACGAGGTAAATCCCGGCTGCGGTCAGGATGCCAATGGCAGAGGCCACGAGAATTTCCATGGATCAGGCCCCCTTCACAGCTTGCGCGTCATCTTCGCGGGATGGATCAATGTCCATCGGATGATCGCTGTCTTTGTCATGCGCCCGCCGCGCCAGGCGTGAGAAGCTCTCGAGCGAGAGCATCACCGCGCCAACAACCGCTAGGAACACGCCCACGTCAAAGAGCGCGGCGGTGGCCAGCTCAAACTCCTGGAACGGTGGGATGCGGACGTAGGTAAAGTCCGAGGTCAGGAATGGTTTGCCCACAAACCACGAGCCGATCCCCGTGAGCCCCGCCACCAGAACGCCCGCGCCAATCACCCCGTGATAGGGAAACCGCACGCGGTCCGAGGCCCAGTTAAAGCCGCTGGCCATATATTGCATCACCACCGCGATCGACACGATGAGGCCTGCGATAAAGCCGCCGCCCGGCTCGTTATGGCCGCGCAGGAAGATGTAGAAACCCACCATCAACACCACAGGCATGATCACCCGTGTCAGCACCACCATCATCATCGGGTGCACGTCACCCGCCCGCGCCTGATCCGGCCTGCGGTTCAGCAACCGCGCCCGCACAGGGCCGTTCAAAAGCGTCTCGGTCAGCGCATAGATCAGCAGGGCGGCGATGCCCAAAACGATGATCTCGCCAAAGGTGTCAAAGCCCCGGAAATCCACAAGGATCACGTTGACCACATTGGTGCCGCCGCCGCCTTTGTAGGAATTGGCCAGATGGAACTCGGAAATCGGTCCCGTTACCGCATCGCGGATCAGATAATGATACGACAGGATCAGCGTCGCCACACCGCCGAGGATTGCCACACCCCCATCGCGCAGCCGCCGCGACAGGCTGCTTTCCACCGGTGTTTGCTTGGGCAGGAAGTTCAGCGCCAGCAGCAGCAGGATGATCGTCACCACCTCTACCGTGAACTGCGTCATCGCCAGATCCGGCGCGCTAAAGTACACAAATCCGACCGAGACCATGAGCCCGACGATCCCGATAAGCACCAGCGCCAACAAGCGACGGCGGTGCATCAACACAAGGCCAATCGTCGCGGCGACCAGCAGCAGCCAGCCTGCAATCGCCACAGGCCCTGCCTCTTGGATAACACGGCTCGCCTCTCCTACCGTGCCGGTCTGCCAGGCGTGATAGCCGACAGCGATAAAGGTAATCATCGCAATCGCGGCGTAGCGGCTGAAGGCGCCATTGTGCAGCGTGTGGCTGATCCCTTGGGCCAGCGCCACAACACCTGAGATGAGGGCCTCAAAGATCGTCTTGGCCTCGGGCCGCGGGGCCGCGTCCCACGCGCGCAACAGCGGCTTGAACATCGCCAGCACAACGAGACCGCCCACAACAGCGATGATTGACATGTAAAGCGCTGGCACCAGACCGTGCCAGATTTTGATGTACTTGTCGTCAAAGGCCCCCGCCTCGCCCACCACAGCGCTCGCCACCAGCTGCACCATTGGCGTGGCGAGGAAGGGTGCGACACCCACAGCGACGACCAGCACGACCAAAATCGCAGGCGGCCCCCACAGGCCAAAGCCCGGATCATGCGGCTTGGCCGGATAGCTTTCGCGCACAGGGCCAAGGAAGGTATGCCCAATCAGGCGGAAGCAATAGGCGGCTGAGAACAGCGAGCCAAAAGTCGCCAGCACCGGCACCAACCACGGCATCCCAAAGAGCGTGGTGTGATTGGCCTCTTCGAGCATCATCTCTTTGGACAGGAACCCGTTGAGGAACGGAATGCCCGCCATCGAAAGGGCGGCGAGCGTGGCGATCACAAAGGTGATCGGCATCAGCACGCGGAGCCCGCCGAGCAGGCGGATATCGCGCGTCTTGGCCTCATGATCCACGATACCCGCCGACATAAAGAGCGCGGCCTTGAACGTCGCGTGGTTAAAGATGTGGAACACAGCCGCCCAGGCGCCGAATTTTGTCCCCGTACCCAAAAGCATGGTGATCAGGCCCAGGTGACTGACGGTCGAGAACGCCAAAAGCGCCTTGAGATCGTGTTTAAAGAGCGCGATCACCGCCCCCAGACACATGGTGATAAGACCCGCCGTGGTGACGATCACAAACCATTCCGGCGTGCCCGAGAGCACGGGCCAGAGCCGCGCCATCAGGAAAATCCCTGCCTTCACCATCGTCGCCGAATGCAGATAGGCCGAGACGGGTGTGGGTGCCGCCATCGCATGCGGCAGCCAGAAATGGAACGGGAATTGCGCGGATTTGGTGAAACATCCCAGCAGGATCAGAATGAGCGCCGGTAGATACAGCGGGCTGTCCTGAATGACATCCTTGCTCTGCAAAATCACGCTCAGATCATAGCTGCCCGCGATATTGCCCAGGATCAGCATACCCCCAATGAGCGCAAGGCCCCCCATGCCCGTCACGGTCAGCGCCATCCGCGCGCCCTGCCGCCCCTCAGGCAGATGTTTCCAATAACCGATGAGCAGAAAGGACGACAGCGACGTCAGTTCCCAGAAAATCAGCAGCAGCAGGATGTTGTCGCTGAGCACAATCCCTACCATCGCGCCCTGAAAGAGCAGCAAATAGGTGAAGAACTCGCCCATATGATCCTCACGCGCCAGATAGTGGCGGGCGTAGGTGATGATCAGCAGACCGATGCCCAGAATGAGCGTCGCAAAGAAGAAGCCCAGCCCATCGAGCATCAGGTTGAAGTTCAGTCCGACGATCGGAATCCAATCGACGCCAACGCTTACCACCTCCCCCGCGGCCACAGCGGGCAGGTTCGTCATCAGCCCGACAAAGGCCGCCAGCGTGACCACGAACGTCACGCCCGCGCAGGCCGCGCGGCCTGCCGAATTCATCAATCCGGGAAGAAGGGCGCCCAGAAAGGGCAAGGCAACGATAAGGAAGAGGGACACGCGAACTCCTGATCATCTGACAAAGTTTGATCACATTTGGAGCGATATAGGCCGGACCTCAAGCGAAACCGGCAAAAAATGCCGAAAATCGAACGCAAAGCCGCGTGAGGATGCGGCTTTTGCAATTTTGCTGGGAACCTGCGCCCCACCCACTCCCCAGTAGTGGGTAGGGCGCGCCCCTCCCGGTCACTCGTCGTCGGTGATCTGGTTCACCACAAACTTGCCTGCGCCATAGGTGTCCTGTGCCAGACCAACAGCTGTGTTACAGGCCGAAAGACCGACAAAAGACACCAGCATCAGAGCCATAAAGATCTTGTTCATGTTTCATCTCCCAAAGATGACCGGCCCACCGTGGGCCGTCTGAGAGAGGATTTAAGGCGAGCCTATCAACAAGTGAAATTCAAAATAATTGTGCTTTGCACGAGTTTCGCTTATATCAAGAAACCATGGACATCACTCTGATCAAAAGCTTCCTCGAAGTCGCGGCCTCAGGCTCTTTCGTGGCCTCGGCCGACCGGCTCTATGTGACGCAATCTGCTGTCTCACTTCGCATCAAACGGCTGGAGGACGAACTTGGCAAGCCACTCTTTACCCGCAACCGGGCAGGCGCCGAGCTGACGGACGCGGGCCGCGAGTTCGAGAAATACGCCCTGTCCCTTCTGCGGGTCTGGGAAGAGGCGAAACAACAGGTCGCCATTCCGCCCGGCTATACGCAAAGCATCACCATCGGCGCGCAATATTCGCTCTGGCCCCGGCTGGGGTTTCGCTGGATCGACAGTTTGCAAACCGAACTGCCCACTTTGAACGTCCGCGCCGAGCTTGGCATGGCCGACAGGCTGACCCGCTTTCTGATCGAGGGGATCATGCAGGTCGGGCTGATGTATATGCCACAACTGCGCCCCGGCCTCTCGGCTACAGAAATCCTCGAGGAGGAATTGGTGATGGTCGCCACCTTTGAAGGGGCCGAACTTGAGACGATCTTTGACGATTACGTCTTTATCGACTGGGGCGCCGAATTTGTGGCCGCCCACGCGCTCGCCCTACCCGAACTCACAAACCCCGGCCTGACCTTCTCGCTCGAAGCGATGGTCGCCGACTACATTCTCAATCGCCACGCGGCAGCGTACCTGCCCGCGCGCTTTGTCAAAAAGTTCCTCGACAGCGGGCAAATGCACCTCGTCCCCGATGCCCCGCGCTTCCCCTACCCCGTCTGGGCGGTCTGGCGCGACGATATGGACCCGGAGGTGCGCCAGGTGGCGACACAGACCCTCGCCAAAATCTGTGCAGGTGCCGAAGCCGACGGCGAGGCCGTGATCGAAGAGCTGGAAGAGATCAGCGAGGATGAGGTCGAAATCCTGGGCGAACACATCGCCGACCCGCTGCCCGGGGATTAAAGGCGGCGCGGCTGCCCATCTCTTGCCGCCGCATCCGCCGCATCCGCCAGCATCTGCGCCCGCAAGCCATCCTCCCCTGTCGGTGTCACTGTGGACCCGCTCGTCAGCGCGGCGACGAAATGCTCCATCTCTGCGCGGTAGGCCGCTGCATATCGCTCGAGGAAGAACGGCTGCGTCGGCGATTTGGCCATGCCGCTGGCGTTTGACAGCTCCACCGTCGTCTCGAGCATATTGTCCGCGCGCAGCATGCCCTCACTGCCATGCACCTCAATCCGCTGATCATAGCCATAGGTCGCGCGGCGGGAATTGGAGATTTGGCACAGTTTGCCACTGGCCGTCTTGAGCGTGACAACCGCCGTGTCAAAATCACCCGCCGCCCCAATCTCGGGGTCGACAAGGCAGGAGGCGGCAGCGGTCAGCTCTACCGGCTCTTCGCCCAGCAGGAACCGCGCCATATCCAGATCGTGAATCATCATGTCCCGGAATATCCCGCCCGAGGTTTTGACATAGCCAATAGGCGGCGGCGCAGGATCACGTGAGAGGATCGTCACAATCTCGACATCGCCAATCACCTGCGCCTCAATCTGGCGTTTGAGGTGCGCAAAGTTTGGATCGAACCTGCGGTTAAAAGCGGTCATGAAAGGCACGCCCGCCTTGCGCACAGCGGCGAGGCACTCGTGAATCCGGTCCACAGACAGATCAATCGGCTTTTCGCAAAAGATCGCCTTGCCCGCGGCGGCGGCCTGATGGATCAGATCGTAATGCGTGGTCGTCGGCGTGCCGATAATGACCGCATCCACACCCGGATCGGCCAGCATCTCTTCCGGTGTCTGAACCTTGGCCCCCAGAGTCTGTGCGAGCGTCCTTGACGCCTCCGGCATTGCATCCGCCACGCTCACCGCCCGCGCGGTCGTCATACCGCGCAGCGTTGCCCCATGCACCTGCCCGATGCGGCCACAGCCCAAGATACCGATATTGATCATGCCCCTGCCCCTTTCAAATTACGCAACACCACGCGGGCGGCTGCCATCACCGGACCCTCGGTGTCCTTGAGAATTGTCACCCGGTCAAACCGCTCGGGATCGCTGTTCACAGCCTCGCGTAGTGCCGCCCCAAAGGCCATGCGCAGCTCGGTTCCGATGTTGAACTTGCAGATGCTGGTCTCGCGCGCCAACTGCGCCCGTTGCGCATGTGGCACGCCCGAGCCGCCGTGGATCACCAGGGGCACATCCGTCACGGCCTCGATCGCGGCGATGCGCTCTACGTCCAGCCCGCCGTCACGGTCCTGTTGCAGATGGACGTTGCCGACAGAGACTGCCATCGCATCTACCCCGGTCTCGGTAGCAAAGGTCGCGGCCTCTGCCGGATCCGTCCCCGCCGAGGCCTCCCCCCCCGAATAGCCGACAAAGCCAATCTCTCCCTCGCAAGAGATGCCCGCGGCATGGGCCATCTCTGCGATGCGGCGGGTGTCCGAGATGTTCTCGGCCAAGGGTTTGCGAGATCCATCAAACATCAGTGAGGTAAAGCCAGCATCCAGCGCCTCGGCACATTCGTCATAGGTGTAGCCATGATCCAGATGGGCCACGACAGGCACGCTGGCTTCTTCGGCCAAATGTCGGAACATCTTGCCCAGCACCGGCAGCGGTGTATGGGCCCGGCAGCCGGGGCCCGCTTGCAGGATCACCGGGCACTCTTCAGCTTCGGCGGCGGCCACAAAGGCGCGCATGTCCTCCCATCCAAGGGTCACCAACCCGCCCACGGCATAGCCCTGTTTTAGGGCAGGTTGCAGGACATCGGAAAGCGTGACGAGGGGCATGGCAAACCTTAGACTTGTGGCCCCGGCAGGAGCCTCCGGCGGGAGTTTATCTGGTCAGATGAAGCGGGGGGCGCCTCACTTGAATTTGGCGATCATATCTTTGATGCCCGGAATGGTTTCGAGTTGATCCGCGTGGGACGGCTGGAAATATTGCACCAGGCTGCGCTGGCTGAGGCCGCCCAGAATGGTGAAGTAATACATCTGATATCCGGGCAGCACAGCGCAGGGGTGGTAGCCGCTGTCGAGGCAGATGGTGGAGCCATCGACGAGATGATACGCATCCCCCGGTTTGCCATCCTCGCGCTGCAGCATCTGCACGCCCGAACCGTGGTTGGGTTTGAAGCGAAAGTTGTAGGTCTCGTCATGGCGCGTCTCGATCGGCAGCCGGTCGGTGTCGTGTTTGTGGCTGGGGAAACCAGACCAGCCGCCTTCGCCCACGGTGAACAGCTCGGACACCAGAAGGCGGCCCACCTTGTCGTGGTATTTGGTGCCGAGGATGTGCTTGATCTTGCGGTGCGTCTTGGTCTCGTCCGAGCCGTATTGCACGAGATCCAGCTCATCGGCGCGCACGGCAAACGCCTCAAGGACGCCGTCATACTTGGCGCCACAGACGAACACCTCCGCCTCATCGGTGGTGCAGACCATCTCGGCGCGGGCGGCGGTGGGCACATAGACACCCTCAGGCTCGCCGTCCCAAACGTCTTCGGTCCGTTGACCGATGCCATCCGCTTTGAACCCTTCGACGTTGATGTCCACCGTGCCCGTCGCCGGCACAATGCAGGTCTCATACCCCGGCACGGCGTATTCAAACGCCTGCCCTTTCTTCAGCTTGACGATGTTGAAATAGTTAAGCGGCACTGTGGCATCATCCACATCCACGATGGGTTTGTTCTGGTTGTCAAACGGTGGGATGTGCATGGGTCTTCCTCTCAGGCGTCGGTTGGGCCGGGATGCTCGGCCATAAAGGTGTCAAGTGTGGCGGTGTCGGGCATCGCAGGCGCGCAGCCGGGGCGCGAGACGGTGACAGAAGCGCAAGCAGAGCCGCGCAGGATCGCCTCGCGCAGGGGCATATCGGTGGCGAGCCCGGTCATCAGACCCGCCATAAAGCTATCGCCCGCGCCTGTAGGTTTGAGTGCCGTCACAGGCCAGATGCCGGTGCGGATTTCCTCGCCACCTGCAAAAGTCACAGCGCCTTTTTCGCCCATCTTGTAGACAACGATGCTGGCGGTGCTTTCCGCCAGTGCGCGGGCCTTGGCCAGCCCCTTGTCAATGTCACCGGCCATAAATCCGAACTCTTCGTCATTGCCCACGATCATATCGCATTCGGCGGCCGCACGGCTCAACACCTCTTCGGCCACTTGCGGGCTGGGCCACGAATACGGGCGGTAATCGACATCAAAGATGATGGGCAGGCCAGCCGCCTTGGCGCGTTTGAATGCCTCAAACGTCGCACTGCGCGAGGGCTCGGCGGCAAAGACGGTGCCTGCGGTGATCAGCGCGCCGAACTTGGCATAGTCCACGGCGGCCACATCGCTCGCGTCCATTTGGAAATCCGCAGCACCGTTGCGGTAAATCACATTGCGGTGGCCTTCGACGCGGCTTTCATAAAACGCCAGCGAGTTGCGGAATTCGCCCCCCACGGGCGTCACATACTCAGTGCCCACGCCGTATTTCTTCAACTGGCCCACGCAATAGCTGCCCACGCTGTCGTCCGAGACACGGGTAACAAGCGACGCCTGCCCGCCCAGTTTGCAGATGCCCGCGCCGATGTTGGCGCTGGAGCCGCCAAGGCCCACGCTCACCGTCTCGGCATCCTCTGCTGCGACGCCCGCATCGGTGAAGAAATCAATCCCCGCACGGCCCACGATGACAAAGTTGTTCTGCCGGATCCCGGCCATCAAATCACTCATGCCCGGCCCTCGGTGTTGCCACCCGCATCGGCGTCTAGCACCTTGGGATAGGGATAGTTCAGGCCCAAGAGCTGGCGCAGATCGGCGCTGGCGTTCGCCACAAAATCCGCAGGCAAGGCACCGGGCATATCCTCCAGCGGTTTGACCCATTTGGGCAGGTAGTTGATCAGGATCGCACTGCGGTCATGGTCCGCGTTGTTGGGCATCGCGCAATGCCATGCCGCCCCGTAAAACAGCGCCACATCGCCCGGCTGGCCCAGCATCCGTTCGCATCTGTCGTAGAAGCCATCCGCCTCGGTCGGGTAGCGCAGCTCCTTTTGCGTGCCGGGGACATATGCCGTGGCACCGCTTTCGACGGTGAAAGGGTCGAGCAAGATCGACACCTGCGCATTCATCGGAAAGCTGGGGTTCAGCCCGATAGGATGGCTCTCAGCATTGTAGAAATCCCAATAGGGGTAATCCACATGCGGCTCTTGGCCTGGCCCACCCGGCAGGATGCGATTGGCCGCGATCGATCCCATGATGAACTCAGACCCAAGAAACCGCCGAAGGATCGCCATCACCGTAGGCTCGGCCGCCATGCGCGAAAAGACCTCGCCCTTGGCCAGCAGGTTCCAGACCCGGCGCTGCAGGGCGAGCTTGCCCTCTTCTGCCGCCTTGCCCTGAAAATGCGTGACCTTATCGGCCTCGGCACTTTCGCGCATGATAATGTCTCGCGCTTCGGCAATTTCGGCGTCGGTAAAGAGACCGGATATCAGAACAGCCCCCTTACCGTTGAGGAGCTCATCCACGATCTCAACAGGGTCAGCAGTGGCAGCGGTATAGCGTTTCACGTCACACGCCCTTCCGCTGTTTGGGCCGCGAGGATTCCCAGTCTTCATGCGCCGCGCGCACCTTGTCCGATGTCGTCACATGTGGTGTGCCCACCTCCCACCAAGCGTGGCCTTCTGTCGTCCAACCTTCATAGGCGTCGACCTTCATTGAAATCACATAGGTCCGATCCGCGGCCTTCGCGCGCTTGAACGCGGCCTCCAGTTCAGCGGGCGAAGAGACAGTCTCGGCCTCACACCCCATTGCGCGGGCGTGGGCCTCAAAGTCCACACCGACTTGCGTTGTCGCCGTCGGCGTGTCGGCGATGAGGTTGTTGAAACTCTCGTTGCCGGTGTTGTTCTGCAGCTTGTTGATGACGGCAAAGCCGCCGTTGTCCAGCACCAGCACGATCATCTTCATGTCCGTCAGGACCGACGAGTAAAGGTCCGAGTTCATCAACAGATACGAGCCGTCGCCGGTGAACACGATGGTGTCCTGATCTGGGTCGATCTGCTTTTGCGCAATCCGCGCGCCCCAGCCGCCCGCAATCTCGTACCCCATGCAGGAAAAGCCGAACTCAACATCCACCGTGCCGATATCCAGCGTCTTCCAATTGGCCGTGACCTCAGCGGGCAATCCACCAGCCGCGGCCACCACACGGTCGCGCGGATCGCACAGGCGGTTCACCTCGCCAATGGCCTGCGCGTAAGAGGCCGGGCCGTTGCCCACCCGCGTATTCTCGGCCACGTAGTCGTCCCACTTGGCCCGCTCCGCTTTGGCAAAGGCGGTCCACTCTGCAGGTGCCTCGTAATCCGTGTCCATCGACGCCAGACAAATCGCGGCATCGCCCACCACGGTCATCGACATATGCTTGGCCGCGTCATGGCGGCCCACGTTGATCCCGATGATCTGCGCGTCATGGGCAAAGGCGGTCCACGAGCCGGTGGTGAAGTCCTGCAACCGCGTGCCGATGGCGAGGATCACATCCGCCTTCTCCGCCACCGCATTGGCACTGTCTGATCCGGTCACCCCAATCGGCCCGCAGTTGAGCGGATGGTCATGCACCATATTGGCCCGGCCCGCGATCGTCTCGACCACTGGAATGCCGGTTTGATCGGCAAACGCCGTCAGCTCGGCCACAGCCCCGGAATATTGCACGCCACCGCCTGCGATGATCATCGGGCGCTTTGCGGTTTTCAGCAGAGCGATGGCATCGACCACCTCCTCCATATCAGGCGCTTGCCGCCGGATGCGGTGCACCCGTTTGGCGAAAAAGCTCTCCGGGTAGTCATAGGTCCAGCCCTGCACATCCTGCGGCAACCCGATGAACGCAGGCCCGCAATCAGCTGGGTCCAGCATCGTGTTCAGCGCGGCAGGCAGCGACTGGATGATCTGCGCGGGATGGGTGATCCGGTCCCAGAACCGCGACACCGCCTTGAACGCATCGTTCACACCAAAGGTCGGATTCCCGAAATGCTCCAGCTGCTGCAGCACCGGATCGGGCAACCGCGTCAGGAACGCATCGCCGCAGAGCATCAGCATCGGCAGCCTATTGGCATGGGCCAATGCGGCAGAGGTCAGCAGGTTCGCCGTCCCCGGTCCGGCACTGGCCGTGCAAAACATAAACCGCCGGCGCAGCCACGCCTTGCCATAGGCGGCAGCCGCAAAGCCCATCCCCTGCTCGTTCTGCCCACGATAAAGCGGCAGGTCCTCGCGATGCTCATACAACGCCTCACCCAGACAGGTCACATTGCCATGACCAAAGATGCCAAAGCCGCCACCACAGACGCGATGCTCGACACCGTCGATCTCGATGTATTGATTGGCCAAGTAGCGCACGATAGCCTGCGCTGTGGTCAGGGTGATATGTCCCATGCGGCCTCCCTCCGTCTGGCACGAAATTTGTTCGGCCGCGATTGGCTGTTGACCCCGGGCACACAAACACGATACCAAATTTGCAACCGGTTGCAACTGGTTTCTGGGAGGAGCTTCAACATGCCTGAGATTGGCATCGGCATCATTGGTGGTGGCTATATGGGCAAGGCGCATGCCGTGGCCTTTTCGGCTGTGGGCGCGGTCTTTGATACAGCGCTCAAGCCCCGGCTTGAGATGGTCTGCGCCTCCTCCGATTCGTCCGCCGAGCGTTATCGCGCGGCCTACGGTTTTGCCCGGGCCACGTCGGATTGGCAGGTGCTGGTCAACGATCCAAAGGTCGAGGCCATCGTCATCGCCTCCCCCCAATCCACACATCGTGAAATTGCAGTGGCGGCCTTCGCCCTCGGCAAACCCGTCCTCTGTGAAAAGCC
>JAHDDU010000018.1:14259-16806 GCA_020629175.1 Flavimaricola sp.
TGGCCCACCTTCGCCGAAGGGATGGAAGTCAACCGCATCGTCACCGCCGCCATGGACTCCAGCGCCAAACGCGCCTGGGTCGATGTCGCCGACTACTAACATTAACGCCCGCCCGGGCTGAAAGACCGGGCATCGCCCGACCTCCCCCAGGAGGGCGATTTGAACCACATCACACAGCAGGACCGGCCCTCTTCTCAACCGCCCTGCCCCGCACATAAACAGGCACGCCCTCCAGGTCGGGCGATGCCCTCAGAACACAGCGGCCCTTTTGGGCGTCCAGACGTAAAGGACAAATACCATGATCAAAATCGGCAATGCCCCCTGCTCTTGGGGCGTGGAATTCGCAGATGACCCCCGCAACCCCGCGTGGCGCAAAGTGCTGCAAGAGAATGCCGAAGCCGGCTACACAGGGATCGAGCTTGGCCCCGTAGGTTTCATGCCCGAGGATCCCGCGATCCTGTCCGAGGCGCTCGACGAGTTTGGCCAAGAGCTTGTCGGCGGCGTGGTCTTCCGCCCGTTCCACGATCCCGACGCATGGGATGACGTCATGGATGGTGCCGTCCGCACCTGCCGCGCGCTCAAGGCACACGGGGCCGAACACCTCGTCCTGATCGACAGCATCTCGCCCCGCCGCGCCCCCACCGCGGGCCGCGCCAGCGAGGCCGAGCAGATGTTGTCCGCCGAATGGACGGCCTACCGCGACAAGATCGCCACCATCGCAAAGATGGGGACGGAGGAGTATGGCCTCACCGTCGGCATCCACGCCCATGCCGCGGGCTTTATGGATTTCGAACCCGAGCTGGAGCGCCTGCTGGACGAGGTCGACGACAGCATCCTCAAAATCTGTTTCGACACCGGCCACCATTCCTACGCAGGCTTCGATCCCGTGGCCTTCATGCGCCGCCACATCGACCGCATCAGCTACATGCACTTCAAGGACATCGATCCACGGGTGAAGGCCAAGGTCGTCGCCAACCGCACCGATTTCTACACCGCCTGCGGTCAGGGCATTTTCTGCAATCTGGGCGACGGCGATGTTGATTTCCCCGCCGTGCGCCAGGTGCTGCTGGATGCGGGGTTTGAGGGATGGTGCACCGTGGAACAAGACTGCGATCCCGAGGGCGACACCTCCCCCATCGACGACGCGAAACTCAACCGCGCGTACCTGCAAAGCATCGGATTTTAATCTTTCGCCATCTGCATCACCTGTGCACTCAATGTGCATGGAATGTGCATCAGAAAAATATGGCTCTGACGTAGAAAGTTAACGCTATGACAAAATTGAAATGGGGCATGATCGGCGGCGGCGAAGGCTCTCAAATCGGGCCCGCCCACCGCCTTGGCGCAGGCCTCGACGGCCTGTTCGAGTTTGCCGCAGGCGCCCTCGATCACCGCCCCGAAGAGGGCATCGAGTATGGCCAGCGCCTCGGTCTTGGCGACCGCGCCTATGGCAGCTGGCAGGACATGCTGGAGGGCGAGAAAAAGCGCGACGACCGGGTTGATCTTGTGACCGTCGCCACCCCCAACGCCACCCACTTTGAAATCACCAAGGCCTTCCTCGAGAACGGTTTTAACGTGCTCTGCGAAAAGCCGATGACGATGACAGTCGAAGAAGGCGAAGAGATTGTCGAAATCGCTACGAAAACCGGCAATATTTGCGCTGTGAACTACGGCTACACCGGCTATTCCCTCGTCCGTCATATGAAGGCGATGATTGCCCGTGGTGACATTGGAAAGGTGCGCCTTGTAAACGCCGAGTTCGCCCACGGCCACCATGCGGATGCAACCGACGCCGACAACCCCCGCGTCCGCTGGCGCTATGATCCCGCACAGGCTGGCGTCTCTGCCCAGTTCGCCGATTGCGGCATCCACGCGCTGCACATGGCGAGCTTTGTGACCGGCCAAGAGGTCACGAAACTCTCTGCAGATACAGTCAGTTGCATCGACGTCCGCACATTGGAAGACGACGCAATGGTCAACTTCCGTATGGACGGCGGCGCCGTGGGCCGCCTCTGGACAAGCTCTGTCGCCATCGGTCGCCAGCACGGGTTGGGCATCCAGGTCTTTGGCGAAACCGGCGGTCTGCGCTGGTCCCAGGAACAGCCCAATCAGCTCTACTACATGCCGCTGAACGAACGCCTGCAGATCATCGAACGCGGCGAGGCGAACCTCTCGCCCGAGGCCGACCGCACCACCCGCGTCACCATCGGCCACGCCGAGGGGATGCCCTTGGCCTTTGCCAACATCTACACCGATCTGGCCGAAGCCATCAGCGCCCGTAAAGAGGCCCGCACAATGGACCCGGCGGCCAACCTCTATCCCCGCGCCGAAGACGGATTGCGCTCCATGGCAGCTGTCTTCGCCGTGGCCGAAAGCGGCAAGCAAGAGGGCAAATGGCTTGACGCACGGCCCCCGATGTTTCGGTAAAGTCGACGCAAGACCCCATCCTGCGCACACTCCGTAGGATGGGGTTTATCCCATCATCCCTTCGCCCGCAGCGTCCCGCGCTCGACCACGCTGCAATCAAACAGCCGCGCCTTTGGCACA
>JAHDDU010000018.1:16906-45276 GCA_020629175.1 Flavimaricola sp.
CCGCAGCGTCCCGCGCTCGACCACGCTGCAATCAAACAGCCGCGCCTTTGGCACATGCCCTTCGGCCTGCACCAGGTCGGCCACCAGTTCCACCGAAGAGGCGATAATATCACGGATCGGGTTGTGGATCGTCGTCAGGTTGATGTTGTCCCAGCCCGCCATCTCCATGTCGTTCAACCCGATGATGCCCACATCCTCCGGCACCCGCCTGCCCGCTGCCTGCAACGCCGACAGCGCCCCGATAGAGAGGACGTCGTCGCCGCAGAAATAAGCCTCGGCCAAGGGAGCATCCAACAACCTCTGCATTTCGGCCCGGCCCGCCTCAAATGAATAGGCGGCAGCATAGCTGGTGCGGATTTCCACCCCGCTGCCCGCCAGTTCACCGAGAAACCCGCTTTCACGGTCCTGGGTCGAGGTGGCATCCTTTGGCCCACCCAGAAATCCAATCCGCTGGTAGCCGCGGTCCAGCAAAGTGCGCGCCGCCAGCTTGCCCGCGGCGATGTTGTCGATGCCCAGCACATCCACCAACGGCTTGGACCGATGCCGACCAAAGGAGTGCACTACCGGCACCCCCGCCTCCTGAAAGGCCAGAGCAAAGCTCTCGGGCAGCGTCGAAGACGCCACGATCACACCGTCCACGGAATACTGGCGCAGCATCCGGACAGAGGCTTCGGCATCGGTCTCATTCGTGAGGTTCACCAGCAAGGGCCGCAACCCACGCTCCTGCAGGCCACGGGTAAAAAGGTCAAAGACCTCAAGGAATATCGGGTTGTGAAAGTTGTTCGACACCAGCCCGATCATCTTGGTCCGGCCCGTGGTCAGGGATGAGGCGAGCGCGTTCGGGCTGTAGCCCAATTGCACTGCAGCCTCGAGAACCTTGGCCCGTGTTTTGTCGGAAACAGACGCCCCCTCGGTGTAGGTCCGCGACACGGCCGAACGCGAAACACCGGCCAGCTCGGCCACGTCTTTCAGCGTCACGGACATCGCAAATCCTTTCTTGTGCCGTTGGAGCGTCGTTTGACGCCCTTGTCTGACACTCTGCCCCTCATTTCAACTGCGAGATGATGTAGTCCTGCGACGCCATCAAGGCCGACGCCGGGTCAGCCAAGGCATGAACCTCTGGCGCAAACGCTTCATGCGAGGCAACGCCCGCAAACCCTGTGTTGTACAGCTCATGCAGTTGACCCACGCTTTGCAACCTGTCCTGCGGACCGACAAGGCCGCGGTGCACATCGACAAGGGCATCTGTCTCTACCGATTGCGTGACAACGCCAGAGATATGCACAAGCCGGGTCAGCTCCGCGAACACCTCCGTTTCCCCAGCCAGATGATGATGAAACGTGTCATGGATCAGACCAAAGCATGCGGGCCGGTCCATCTCATCCAGGACCGCCACAACATCCGCTTTGTAGCGCAGGCTGCTGTGCGTAAAGCCAAGCGGCTCAATCAGCCCGACCACACCCTCCGCCTCGAGCAAAGGACGCAGCAGATCCAGCGCCAGCCGCAACTGGATCCGTTGTTCGGAGCGTTCAAACGGTGGATGCGCGCAATGGGGGATCATCGCCACAGCCCCCGCACCACATCGGGCCGCCGCCTGAATGGTGGCCCCGGCGATTGGCAGCTTCGCCGCTGTGCCCACGTTAAAGCCCTTGATCTCGGCCAACGCCAGCACGCGCAAGCCGTGGTCCTGCGTACGGGCCGCGAAGGCCTCGGGCATCATCCCGTCAAACATCGGATGGTCGAGGTCCTGCCGAAGCTCGATCCCTTCACACCCCAGTTCGCGGGCCAGCGAAAGCAACGCCCCGGCCGGGCGCTGTGCGACTGTCATATGATTGAGGCCAAACGTGACCATGCCTATCAGACCCCTCTGCCGGCCCTCGCACCGGATAGATCACATCTCTCACCCACAACCGGTTGCATCATTGACTGCCAAACCCCGTCTGACAAGAAAAACCTGCGGTCGCGGCTGGTGACAAAACCACCATGACACCCTACCTTTTTGACAGAAAATAAGGGAAGACCATGCAAAAACTCAAACTCACCGCCGCCGAAATGGTCGCCTTTGCCCGCACCCGCATTGAAGAGGTGGAGACACCCGACCTCATCGCGCAATTGAACGATCCGGACGTTGTCATCGTCGATATCCGCGACATCCGCGAGCGGCAAAAGGGCCACATCCCCGGCAGCATTCACGCGCCGCGCGGCATGGTGGAGTTCTGGGTCGACCCCGACAGCCCCTACCACAAACCTGTCTTTGCCCAGGACAAACGGTATGTGTTTCATTGCGCCTCAGGCTGGCGCTCGGCCCTGACAGTGGCCACGCTGCAGGACATGGGGTTCGAGGCCGCACATTTGCGCGAGGGGTTCTCGACTTGGGCCGAGCACGGCGGCCCGGTTGAGGTGCCCGAGCGCTAGGCCCGCAGTCGCCGCACGGCGCCCCAGCTGGCCAGCACCATGCCAGCCGCCACGCCAAGGCAGAGCGGCAAACCGCCCAGCTGATAGCTGGCCCCCGACAGCACCGTGCCAACCAGCCTGCCCGCCGCGTTGGCCATGTAGTAGAACCCCACATCCATCGTCACCCTGTCTTCGCTGGTCAGCGCAAGGATCAGGTAGGAATGGAGCGCCGAGTTCACCGCAAAGATCGCGCCAAAGATCAGCAGCCCTAGAATGATCACAGCTGTAAGCCAGCCACCCCCCTGCCCCGCCATCAGCACCAGGAGGGTCAGCGCCGCAGGTACCACGCAAAGCGCCGCGGCCCAGTGAGCCGCCTGCCCCATGATCTGCCCGAGGCTCTTGTCTTGCGCCCGCAAGATCCGGGGCGCCCGGGCCTGCACAATCCCGTAAAGGATCGTCCAGACGGCCATGAACCCGCCGATCATGAAAAACGCCACGCGCTTGCTTTCGACACTCCCGTCCGAGAGGACCGCGTAAAAGTAGATCGGGATACCGACGACAAACCACACATCCCGCGCGCCAAACAGAAACATCCGCGCCAGGCTCAGCCAGTTGATGTTGGCCGATTTTGAGAACACCTCGGTAAACTTCGCCGCCTTGCGCCCGGCAGGCAGCCCGCCCGGCATCTTCCAGATGACACCCACAAGGATCACTGCCAGCACCGCCGCCATGCCCAGCACCGCAGGGACAAAGCCCAGCACTGCCAGCAAACCGGCCCCCAATAAAAAGCCAAAGCCCTTCACCGCGTTCTTCGATCCCGTCAGCACCGCGACCCAGCGAAACAGCCCCCCGCCCTCCTTGGGTGCCAGTACCTTCACCGCGGATTTCGCGCTCATCTTGGCCAGATCCTTGGCCACGCCCGACAGGCCCTGCACCAGCATCACAAAGACGACCGACGCGCCAACGGCCCAGGCCGGATCCAACTGCGACAAAGCTAAGAGCGCCACCACTTGCAGCGCCAACCCCATATACAGGGTCGACGTCAGACCAAACCGCGCCGCGATCCACCCGGCAGACAGGTTCGTCACCACGCCCGCGATCTCATAAAGGACGAACAAATAGGCCAGCTGCACCGGCGAAAAGCCCAGCGTGTGGAAGTGCAGCAGCACCAGCATCCGCAGCGCCCCATCGGTGAGCATGAACGCCCAATAGGCCGCCGTCACCGTCAGATAGGCTGCAAAGCCCGGCGCCCGTGTCACAACCCGCCGCCAACCATCAACGCCACATCCACCAGACGGTGCGCATAGCCGTATTCATTGTCGTACCAAGCATAAACCTTCAGCTGCGTGCCGTTCACCACCATGGTCGATGGCCCGTCGATGATGCTGCTCCGTTTGTCATTTGTGTAATCGGTGGACACAAGCGGCCGCGTCTCATACCCCAAAATTCCCTTGAGCGGGCCAGCGGCCGCGGCCTCAAACAGCCCGTTGACCTCCTCAACGCTCGTCTCCCGCGCCATCTCAAACACACAATCGGTGAGCGAGGCATTCAAGAGCGGCACCCGCACCGCATGGCCGTTCAGCTTACCCGTCAACTCCGGATAAATCAGCGTGATCGCCGTGGCCGAACCTGTCGTCGTGGGGATCAGGTTGGTCAGGGCCGATCGCGCGCGCCGCAGATCTTTGGCTGGGCGGTCCACGATCGTTTGGGTGTTGGTCACATCATGGATCGTAGTGATCGACCCATGCTTGATCCCGATCCCATCAAGCAGCACTTTAACCACGGGCGCGAGGCAATTCGTGGTACAACTCGCCGCGGTGACAATGCTGTGCGCCGCCGGATCATAATCCGCGTTGTTGACGCCGTAGACGATGTTCGCTGTTGGCCCGTCCTTGACCGGGGCCGAGACGACGACCTTTTTGACCCCTGCCGCAAAGTACGGGGCAAGTGCTGCTTCGGTCTTGAACGCGCCGGTGCAGTCAATCACCACGTCCACGCCGTCCAAGGGCAGCTCTTCCAGATTGCGGGTCTTGGTGATCGGAATCCGTGTCTGATCAATCGAAATAGACTCTGCATCATGGGAAAAATCCGCAGGCCAGCGGCCATGGATCGAGTCAAATTCCAGCAGATGCGCATGCATCTCGGGATCGCCCACCGCGTCGTTGATAAAGGCGATCTTGGCCCCCTGCTCCAGCAAAGGCCGCAAGGCCAGCTTGCCAATCCGGCCCAACCCGTTCAGCGCATATGTCGTCATCATCCGATCCCCATGTGTAGTCTCGTCGCGACCCCTAGCCCGACTTTGTGACAGCCGTGTAACAGTCTAGAGCGGATTGGTTTTTACGAAGGACCCAAAGAACGCCAGATAGGCCGCATCCGGGTCACGCGGCGCGTCGCGCGTGGCGGCCCAATCGCGCCAGATGCCTTCGACATGATAGATGTCATAGCCCGGATAGCGCAGCTTGGCCGTCTCATAGGTCTCGGTCCGCAGCGGATCGCCTTTGCGTTCCAGCATCGCGGGCCGGGGCCGCACCGTCTCGACCCGCTCTTCCAGCCGCGCCTTGCGGCCCACTTTGGAATGCGACACCTCGCGCGCACTGCCACTGACGCCACTGGCATCCTTACGCCACCATTTCAGCTCAACATGCGTCACAGACCGCCCGGTTTTCACAGGCTCCACCGCCACCTCAAAATCTGACAGCCCGCTCACCTCTTTCACCGCGGGTTGGATCGCCCGCAGGTTCAGGTTGGACCAGCTCGACAGCTTGCCCTTGGGCACGCCCAAAATCCCGCGCAACTCCTCTAGCGTGAACCGCTCGGAGGCGCGGTATTTGAGGTTTCCACGCTTTTGCACCATCTCATAGAGCGTCAGCGCATATTTCGACGACAGCGCAAACATGATCTCATGCCGCAGCCGGGCGAACACAGTCGAATTGCCAATGATCTTGCGCAGCCGCGCGGGGATTTCATAATGCAGCAGCCCGTCGCGCTTGAGGCTCTCGACATTGCCGCCCAACAGCTGGATCCGCTCAATCTGCGGCTCACCATCGCGCATCGTCTTGACCTTGACGATCGCCGCCATCAGCCGCTCGACACTCTCCCCTACCCTATCATTGGAATTGTGTGACCCGCGCAGATCCGCCTTAGAGATCACATGCTCCACCTTGCGATCAATCGCGTCCCAGGCGTTTTCGAGCAGCAGGTTATAAATCCGCCGGTCATTCAGCGTCAGAGGCGTCACCTCGACCAGATCAATCAGCTCGCCGGGTTTGACAAGCGTGTCCGCCGAAGGGCGCGCGTCTTTGGTCAGATAGGGAGTCTGGGTCGCCATGAATACTTACATCGCCTGCACATTTTGCGTAAGACTAACGCGGCGCGGCGCGTTGGTCCAATCGGAAATATCCACCCAATATGTAAGACATTAACAGATTACTAACGATGCGTACGCTCGGGAAACCCTTTAAAAACAAGGGGTGCAGCTTACGGATGATTCGGCGAAAGACTCATCCCGAAATGTAAGACTTACAAACGTCCCGTTTTGTAAGTTTACCCCTTCCAAGATGTAAGAAATGCCATCCCGGAACGTAAGAGAAAACATCCCAATATGTAGGAATATCCGATATATATCCATTATTATCAATATGTTATCCGATACGAACACTGAATCAAAGAACATCAGAACAGATTGGTTTCTTTTGATTTATTGATTTGATCTAGACAGCTCACTGACTCGCTCGTTGCCACAATATGTTGTAGATTACACCAACCGCACCAACAATTTTGCGTTTGACCCGCTCTGACAGCCCGCATTACATGGGAATGAATGCGCAAGGTTCGGTTTTTTGGCACATCCTTCGAAAAAACCGAACTTGTGATGAAACAGCGCCGTAGTCGCGAATCGCAGGTGATGACAACATGAACCCCCCCATTGATCTTGACGCGCTTGACCACATGTCCGACCGCGCCAGCACCGTGATCGAACGTCTGCGCGACCGGGTCTATGCCCCCGGCACGCACAAGTCTCTCGATCTGCGGTTCAACGTCAAAACCGCCGCGACGATGGTGGGCCGCTCAGAAAAACTGATCCGCGACGCCGAAGCGGATGGCCGCCTGCCCGAACCTGAGAAGGACCCGGACACCAACCGCCGCACCGGCTATTCGCTCGCCGACGTGAACGGCATGCGCGCCACTTTTGGCACCCTGCCCCACCGGGCAGAAGGTGAGGATCCGCTTGTCCTCGCTGTGCAGAACTTTAAGGGCGGCGTCGGCAAATCCACGCTGGTCTGTCACCTCGCGCAATACCTCGCGCTCAAGGGTTACCGTGTTTGTATCGTCGATTGCGACAGCCAGGCCTCCACCACCTCCATCTTCGGCCTGAACCCCGACATCGACGTCGATGAGGATGAAGACACGCTCTATCCGTTCTTTCGCGCAGGCGGGCCGTCAGACCTCGCCTATGCGCTGCGTGCCACCTATTGGCCGGGCATCGCGCTGATCCCGGCGAACCTTGGGCTTTATGACGCCGAATACGAATTTGCGGCCCGCATGGCGCGGGAGGACAGCTTCGTTCTTGATAGACTACGCAGCGGTATAGAGTCGATTAAGGACCGGTTTGACGTCATCCTGATGGACCCGCCTCCGGCCCTCGGGATGATCTCGCTCTCTGTCTTGCGGGCCGCCGATGCGCTCTTGATCCCCGCACCCCCCAACAACATCGATTTCGGCTCTACCGCGCATTTTCTCAAGATGATGTCCGCCACGCTCGAGCAGTTGGCCGAGGCGGGCGGTGCGCGGGATTATGCGTTTGTTAAGATCCTCGCCACGAAAATGAACGACCAGAAATCCGCCCATCAGGCGATCAAGCGCATGATGGACGCCGTGTTCCCGGAAGAGATGATGCAAGCCGTTTTGAAAGACAGCGCCGAGATCGATAACGCCACCGCCAACCTCAAGACAGTCTACGAGATCACGGGGCCGGGGGCCCGAACCGAAACGCACAAACGCTGCCGCGCCTATCTCGATGCGGTGGGCCGCGAGGTGGAAACGCTGATCCGCAAGACCTGGCCCAGCCACCACAAAGACCTGACACTGGAGGGTTTGCTATGAGCAATCGCCACGATGATGTTTTTGACGCCGTTCTCAGCGGCATGCCCGATAAGCGCAAATCGGCGGGCAAGGAGAAGACCAGCGCCCGGTTCCTTAAACGCGGCACCGCGATCAGTGACCGATTGTCGGGCGAGGCGGAGGACAAGGTGCTGCGCTGGGTCGACCCGGCGGTGTGCAAGATGTGGGAACGGCACAACCGCGATTACGCGCTGCTGCATCCTGAGAACTGCCGCGATCTGATTGATGGCATCCGCAGTCAGGGTCGGCAGGAGTTCCCGGCCATCGTCCGCCGGGTGGAGGGCGAGGAGGGCGTCGAGTACGAAGTGATCTGCGGCGCGCGGCGTCACTTTGCTGTCTCTTGGTTGCGCGAAAACAACTATCCGCAGTTCAAATATCTGATCGAAGTGCGGGACCTCTCGGACGAAGAGGCGTTTCGTCTGGCTGATATTGAGAACCGGGATCGCGAAGACATCTCGGACTACGAACGCGCGGTCGATTACGCCCAAGCGATCGAGCTTTATTACGGCGGCAAGCAAAAGGCGATGGCCGGGCGGCTTGAGGTGTCAGAGGTCTGGCTTTCGCGCTATTTGGGTCTTGCGAAACTGCCGCAGGATGTGGTCGATGCCTTTCCCACCAAACGCGACATCAAAGAGCTGCACGCCCGCACGCTCAAGCCGCTGATGGCCAAGCCCGCGCACCGTGACAAGGTCTTGCAGGCGGCGCGGATGATCGCAGAGGCGCAGCAGGCTGCGCGGGACGGGCAGGGGGCGTTCGTCCAGCCTGCTCAGGTGATGACCAAGCTGAAGGCCGCGGTGACAGCGCGCAAGACTGGACCCGTGGTTCAGGACTACCGCGGGCTCAAGGTGCGCAAGGCGGGCCAGACCTTCAAAATGGAGTTTCCGGCCAAAATGACCCGCGGCGAGTTTGAGGCGGCCGTGGGTGCGTTTATCCGGGACCAGTACTGAAAATTACCAATTGGTAAGAATGCCGAAATATGCATATAAAACAATATGATGGGCGATTTTAGGTACAGAAATTGCCAATTGGTAATTTTTCAGCTCGGCAGGGCAGGGCGGCCCTCAAACGCGTACAGCCCCTCAGAGCGCCGCTGAGAGCCACGAGGGCTAGAACGGCAGCCCCACATAGTTTTGCGCGAGAACGGTCTGTGCGGCCCTGTTTGCCCGCAGAAACGCGATCTCAGCGGTCTGCATGCGGGTGTCAAAGGACGATTGCGCCGGGACGTGATGCAACAGGCTCGTCATCCACCAGCTGAACCGCTCGGCCTTCCACACGCGGGCGAGGGCGGTTGCAGAGTAACCTTCCAGCGCCTTGGTGCATCCGTCCGCGTATCGCTGGATCAGCGCGTCTGACAGGTAATGCACATCCCCCACAGCCGTGTTCAGCCCCTTGGCGCCGGTGGGTGGGACGATATGGGCCGCATCGCCGCAGAGAAACAGGCGGCCCCATTGCATCGGCTCCACCACAAAGGACCGCAGCTGTGCAACGGATTTTTCGACGGTCGTCCCAGTGATCAGTCTGGCGGCCACGTCCTGCGGCAAGCGGCGTTGCAGCTCTTCCCAAAAGGCCGCGTCCGACCAGGCCTCTGCCGTCGTTTTGGCAGGGCATTGGATGTAATAGCGGCTGAGGTTTTCGTTGCGCATGGAACACAGCGCGAACCCGCGCGCGGAGGAGGCATAGAGCAGCTCGTCCTCGACGGGCGGTGTCTCTGACAACACGCCGAGCCAGCCAAAGGGGTAGACCTTTTCAAACTCCTGCCGCTTGTCCCCAGGGATCGTCTGGCGGCTGACCCCATGGTAGCCGTCACAGCCCACGACATAATCGCAGGTGATCTGAACCTTGCGGCCCCCGTGCGTCAGGTGGACGGCGGGTGTGTCCGTCTCTACATCATGGATCGCAACATCGCCCACCTCATGCAATGTCGGATGGCCGAGGGTGTCGCGCGCATCGTAGAGATCGCGGGTCACTTCGGTCTGCCCATAGACGGTGACGGATTGGCCCGTCAGCGCCTCAAAATCAATGCGGAACTGGTCATCATCGCAGGAGATCATGGTCCCGTGATGGATAAAGCCCTCGCGCTCGAGCCTGTCTGCGCAGCCTGCACGGCGGAGCACGTCTACCGTCCCCGTCTCGAGCACGCCGGCGCGGATGCGTGAGAGGACATGCGCCCGGGTTTGCCGTTCGAGGATCAGCGTGTCGATGCCTTGCAAGCCCAGCAATTGCCCCAGAAGCAGGCCGGAAGGGCCGCCGCCGATGATTGCCACTTGCGTCCGGAGGTGCTGCGTCATGCGGGCACTGTGCCACGGCGCGAAAACATGTCCAGATCAATTTCACCCGTCGGGGGCGGATGGTGTGGCACAAAACCGTGCGACGGCGTCCGGTATCTGCGCAACAGGCATCGGTTTGGCAAGGAAATACCCCTGCATCTGGTTGCACTGTTGTGCGGCCAGCCAGTTGAACTGTTCCTGCGTCTCAACTCCTTCGGCAACGATCGTGGCCCCGATCTGACGACCCAGCGCAAGGATCAGTTGCACGATGGGGCCCGAGGTCGGAAGCTGCATGATGAACGAGCGGTCAATCTTGAGACAATGCAGCGGAAAGCGCGAGATGTAGGAGAGGTTCGAATAGCCGGTGCCAAAATCATCAATCGCGATTTTATAGCCCATCTCGGTGATTTTTTGCAGCTTGTTGGCGATGCCGTTGTGATCGCCGATGAGGACGTTCTCGGTGATCTCAAGCTCGATCAGCCGTTCCTCAAACCCGGCCTCGTGCGAGATGGTGGCGAGGGCCTGCATAAATTCTGCATCCGCGAATTGCCGGGGCGAGACGTTGAGCGACACTTGCAGATCAAGCCCCGCCTGATGCCATGCGATGGCCTGCGCGCAGCCTTTGCGCAGCACCTGCTGGCCCAGCTCTTCGATCATGCCGGTTTCTTCGCAGATGCCGATAAACTCGCCGGGCATGACAAGGCCGCGGTCCGGATGCTCCCACCGGACGAGCGCTTCGGCAGAGACGATGCGGCCGGTCTGTGCATCGACACGTGGTTGATAATGCAGGACAAATTCATCCCGCTCGAGCGCGCGCTTGATCTCAATCTCGATCAGGTCCCGGCGCCGGGCGGCGCGTCCCATCTCTTCGTCAAAGAAGGTCGTGCAGTTGCGGCCGTTCTGTTTGGAGGCATAAAGCGCGATATCGGCCTGCCGCATCACGGCAGTGAAATCGGTGGCACTGGGGCGGAACATGGCGACGCCGATGCTGATGCTGACGGGGATTTGCGTCGCGTCATGCACCACGGGATGCGAGAACAGCTCAACAAAGCGGTTGATTTGCTTTTCCAAAACCTCGCGGGCAGGGGCGCCTTCCAGCAGGATGACAAACTCGTCCCCGCCCAAGCGCACGATCACATCGCCTTCGCGGATGGCTTGGCGTGCGCGTTTGGTGATCTCAACCAGCACGACGTCGCCCGCCTCGTGCCCAAATTGATCATTGATCTGTTTGAACCGGTCGACATCAAAATAGAGCAGGGCGCATTGGTCTGATTGGAACCGGGTCAGACGGGCGATGTGTTGCTGCAGATAGCTGCGGTTGAAACAGCCGGTGAGCTGGTCCCTGTCGGCCAGATAGCTGGCCTTGTCCCGCGCGATCTTCAGCTCGCTGACGTCAATGGCCGTCAGCAGGATTGCAGGCTCGCCCGTCGCAGCGTCCGAGCAGTATTTGGCAGACAGGTCGAACCAACGATCTTCGTTCGGGGTGCGGACGATGACGACATGCCGATGCTCGCCCGTGTTTTCGAGCCCGAACATCATGATGTCGTGATCCGTTTCATCGACGAACCACCGCACAAGCGGGGCCTTGGGATCGTGGACGGCGTTGCGGGCGGCGGGGTTCATGTAGAGCGGCGGGCCGCTGAGGCTGTAGAGCGCGATCATCACATCCGTGTGCAACAGCGCTTCAGCACTGCGGATGTTGTCGGGCGAAGACTCGGTTTCGCCCACAACCTCGCACAGCATCGCCATCCGGTTATCCGGCAGAGCAAAACCGCTGAAATTGACCTCAACACTGGTGGGTTTTCCGGCGGGGTAAAGGGTCCACATCTCACGAAAGGTGGCGTCACTGGCAATGAAATCAGCCTGATACTGCCGCAACCTGTGAGAGACGGTCAGAGACATGTCGGCGCGCATGTCCCGGCTTTGCAGCTCGGCCTCGTCCTTGGCCTGCCACATATGGCAGGCGGCCGCGTTGGCGTGGCGGATATGGCCATTGTCGATGTCAAACACCCATGTCGGTGTCTGCAGCTGCCGGGCAAGCGAGAACGGATCGCCGGCCCGGGTTTCGTGCCGGGCGCGGGCGACGATGGCCGCGAGGTCTTGGGCTGCGTTTCTGTCAGGGGTGCTCATGGCACGGGCCTTTCGGTTGGGCTACGCAGCCGCGCTTTGCGCGGTTCCAAGCGCGCTCAGCGGACGGAACCCATCGGTGGCACTGACGGTTTCAATCCACCGCGCGATGGCAGGAAGCTCTGCCAGGGACAGGCCCGCTTCTTCAAGCACATGGACATAGCCAAAGAGCGCGATGTCAGTGATGGAGTAGCTGTCGCCCAGCATGAACGGCCGTGTTTCAAGATGCGCATCAAGCCGGGCGAGGCCGCCACCGGCTGCGGTTTGCCAGCTGGCAATATCGGCGGCGCGGGCCTCACGTTCGCCCGGTACGATGGTGGTGAAGAACCGCGCGGGCGAGATAAAGGGTTCGAGCTTGGATTGCTCAAAGAACATCCATTGCAACGCCTCGGCCCGAAGCTCGGGAGTGGCGGGCATCAGCGGTGTCCCTTCGGCCAGATACCAAAGCATCGCATTGCTTTCGCCAATGCTCTGACCGTTTGGTGTGATCAGAAAGGGCACAACCCCCAGCGGATTGATATCAAGATAGGCCTGCTCTTTCTGCTCGCCTGTCAGTACGTTGATCAGGTGCAGATCAAACGGGATGCCCAATTGGTGCATCGCGAGCCACGGTTTAAAGCAGTTTCCGGATCCCAAACATGCGTAAAGTTTCATCATTTGCTGTCCCCTGGTGCAAAATTTCTGCGGGTTTAGCAGCGGAGGCTTAAGGCGAATTGAAGAGCGGCTTAATGTTTTGGAAATTTGCGGGCTGTGAGGGGTGGTATAAGATACTGATATTAAACATTAATAACTTCAGAAGCCGTCTTTTGTGCGGCGTTTTATCTTCAATTTGAAAATTCGCTTTTTTCGGGAACTTTCCGAAACCCTCGCCGTTAAGACGCAGCCTTTAATTTAAGTTTTCGTAAATTTTGCGAGGGACGCATGCAGCACCAAGTCCGATTTGAACCGGAAGACCCCGCCTTTGATCAGCCGATTGCCCGGCAGATATGGGAAACGAAGTATCAATATGTCGCGGGTGGCCGGGTCGTGGACCAGTCTGTGCATGACACCTGGCGGCGCGTGGCCGACAGCCTTGCCTTGTGCGAGCCGAGCCATGTCCGGGCCAGCCGGGCGCAGCAGTTTTACGAGGCGATGGCGGGGTTCGCGCTCTTGCCAGCTGGGCGGATTTTGTCGGGCGCGGGGACAGCGCGCAATGTGACCTTGTCCAATACCTTTGTGATGCAGACGCTGCCGGATTCCGTCGAGGGCATTCTTGAGACGGTGAAACAGGCCGCTCTGACCATGCAGATGGGCGGCGGGCTGGGGTTCGATTTTTCAACCCTGCGGCCCAAGGGGATGCCGGTGCGGGGACTTGATTGCCCGGCGGCGGGTCCGCTGGCGGCGATGGATATTTGCGACGCGGTTTGCAAGATGGTGGTCAGCGGCATGGGGCGCGGGGCGATGATGGCGACGCTGCGCTGCGATCACCCGGATATTGAGGCCTTTGTCACGGCCAAGGCGGACCGGGCCCGGCTGCGCAATTTCAACGTCTCGGTCATGGTGACGGATGCCTTTATGCAAGCGGTCGAGCATGACGCGGAGTGGCCGCTGGTCTGGCAGGGGCAGGTGGTGCGCACCGTCAGGGCCAAGGCGCTGTGGGAGACGATCATGCAGCAGACCTATGCTGCGGCAGAGCCGGGGGTTTTGTTCATTGACCGGATCAATGCCAAAAACCCGCTGAACTACCTTGAGACCATCGCCTCGACCAATTCCTGCGCCGAGCAACCGTTGCCGCCCAATGGCACCTGCCCGCTGACCTCGATCAACCTTGCGCGGCTGGTGCGGTCGCCGTTCAAGCCCGAGGCGGCGCTTGATCTGGCCGAGCTCCGGCGGCTGTCGGCGGTGGCGGTGCGGATGCTGGACAACACGCTGGATGTGTCGCGCTTTGCCACGCCCGCGCAACGGCAAGAGGCGCAGGACAAGCGGCGGATCGGTCTGGGTGTGACGGGTGTGGGTGATGCGCTGATTATGCTGGGGCTGCGCTATGGCACGCCAGAGGCCGCGGCGGTGGTGCGGACGGTGATGCGCCGGATCCAGAACGCGGCCTACATGGCCTCGGCCAACCTCGCGGCAGAGCGGGGTGCCTTTCCGCTCTATGATCCGGTGCGGCATATGGCACAGCCCAGCATCCAAAAGCTGGACCCCGCGGTACGCATGGCGATGACCGAACACGGGCTGCGCAACGGGGCGATCACCACCATCGCGCCGACGGGGACGATTTCGATGTTTGCGGGCAACGTCTCTTCCGGGATCGAGCCGGTGTTTGCAGGCTCGTACAAACGGGTCATCACCGGGCCGGATGGCACCAAGCGCGAAGACGTGGTGCAGGATTTTGCCGTCTGGCTGCATCAGCAGATGTTTGGGGCAGGGGCGCCCTTGCCTGAGAGCTATGTCACCAGCATGGAGCTGACCCCTGCCGACCACGTGAGGATGCAGGCGGCGGCGCAGGAGTGGGTCGACAGCGGCATTTCCAAGACGGTGAACTGCCCCGAGGACATCTCGTTCAAAGACTTTGAAATGGTCTACCGTGAGGCGTATGCCGCAGGCTGCAAAGGCTGCACCACCTACAGGCCCAACGCGATCACCGGATCGGTGCTGTCGGTATGAGCCTGCTGGACCGTGCCGCCCGGCTGTTCGGGCAAAAGCCCCGCGCCCGTCGCGACGTCTGGACGCCCACGCACCAGCACCGCAAGGGCGGCCTCTACCGCGAGCGGATGCGCGGCGTGCTTGAGGCTGACCGGTCGGAGGTGGTGATCTATGACGACGCCGAAGGCACCGTCTGGGTGCGCCCCGTGTCAGAGTTTGATGACGGGCGGTTCACGCCGCTGCGTTAATCTTCTGCTTCGGCGCTATAGAACTTGTTATCGCGTCTGTCGCCAAACAGCTGTCGCTGTTCGAGGTGGGCGCGCTGCGCGTTGTAGAACGCCTCAAGAAACGCCCGGCTGTTGCTTGGGGCGACCTTCTCGATGTAGCCGATCTTTTTGGCAATGGTGGCTGCAATCTCGCTGTCGCGTTTGGGTTCGGCGGGTTGGCGCAGGATGGCCTCCAAGGACTGCAGCTCAAACCGGCCATAGATGTCGAGGTGGCGGGGGATGAACTCAAAGGTCTGGGTCGCGTATTTCGTGCGGTCGGTCAGTTCGACCGTTTTCTGCAGCCTTGGGTTTTCGATCACATAGGTGCCTGCAATCATGTCGCCAAAGCGCTGCGATGTGCGCGAAAAGACGGGAACCGCAAAGGTCAGCATCAGCCATAGACCGGTGATCAGCTGCCCCCAGCCAGAGGTGTTGGAGAGCGAGAAGAACAGGCCGATCGGGGTCAGCACCTCGGCCTCTTTCATCAGGTTGCGCACGACGACCTGGTGCGGCTCAAGCCTGCGGCCATTGGCAGAGACGACGCGGATTTTGACGATCCGCTTGCCCAGCGTGCGCCCGTTCCACATCAGCTCGGTCAGGATGTAGTAGGGGATGCGGATCAGAAAGGACATCAGCGCGAAGAACGTGGTCACTGCTGTCCAGTTGAGAGAGGACATCCAGAAGACGAGGATCAGCAGACCAATCAGAGTGCCATAGGTGATCGCAATGTCGAGGAGTTGCGCGCCGACCCGGCTGCCCAGGCTGGCGCGGGCAAAGCTGATGGGCACGCCTTCCGGTGGGGTGACGTGAATGCGTTTCTTTGCAGACTTGGCGACGGCCGCGTCATGCAATTCTGCAGAGGTGACGGGCGTCTTGTTTTTGCGGCGGAACAGCCTCATGCGCGGCGCCCCCGTCCGCTCAGCATCAGCCACGCCAGCCAGCACGCGCCGATCCCCCAACCGATGGTCAGGCGCAGGCCCGGCGATTGCACCAGCTGCCGCAGGAACCCTTCGATCAGAGCCGCAGCGACCAGCATGATGGCCGCAAGGATCAACAGTTTGGTTGCATCGCGCCCCTGGTGGCGCAGCGCGTCAGAGCGCGTCAATTGCCCCGGCAACAGCACGGCTTGTCCCAGCAGCAGCCCGCCTGCCGCCGCGATGCAGATGGCCGAAAGCTCTGTCACCCCGTGGATCGACAGCCAGGCAAACACGTCCCACCCCAGCCCGTGCTTGGCGAAAATTGCGAAAAACGCGCCAATCACCGTGCCGTTGTAGACCATCAGCGCGATGGTCGGCACAGCCCAGAACACCCCGAAAGAGAACATCAGGATCGCGACCGCCGTGTTGTGCGAGAAAAGCTGTGCGGCAAAGCTGCCCAGACTGTCGAGCAGGGCATCATCAGTGCCGTAGATCGTGGCCTCCAGCGCTGCTCTGGTGGAGCTGGGATCGCGCCCGCCGGCGAGGCTGCCGGGGACAAAGGTATAGTACCAACTGCCATCGCCCATCACGAGGGTATAGCCGATGAGACCCCCCAGCAGCATGAACCCCATAGAGATCAGGATCGCGGGGATCGAGCGGCGAAAGGCCTGCGGGATGCCATAGATGATCAGTTTGCCAAAGAGGTGCCGGATGGAGGCCTGCGGCGCATAGATCACCAGGTAGGCGCGGGCGGTCAGATTCTCGAGATAGGCCAAAAGCGCCTGATCGAGCGAGATTTCACGCGCGACGGAGAGGGAGTTGACGGTCTGGCGGTAGGTTGCCGTCAGATCCTGTGCTTCCTCAAAGGAGAGGCTGGTGAGGCCCGATTTCTCGGCCCGGATCAGCAGGGCCTCAAGCCGGGACCAGCCGCCTTCGCGTTCCCGGCGAAAGCGGACAGAGCGCAGGTCAGAGGGGGATGCACCTTGGGTCATATCATCTCTCTGGCTTTGATATCGATGTAGGTGGAGACAAGCTCGGGGCTGAGACTGCCGGGGGCCACGTCGAGGCAGACGACGCCCATGCGGCGCAATTCATCCAGCACCATCTGCCGTTCCTTGGACATCTCCTGCGCGGCGACGGATTTCGCGATGGCGGCCATCGAGCTGTCACTCGGCGCTGCGGTTTGTTCGAGCACCGGGTCTTTGAGGGTGACAACCACCAGAACATGGTGGCGGCTGAGCACGGCGAGGTTTTCGACCATCAGCTGCGCTGTGATCCGGTCGACGAAGTCGGTAAACACGATGATGAGCGAGCGCCGGTTCAACAGCCCGTTGAGGTGGGCGAGGGCGAGGGTGTGGTTGCTCTCAACCGATTTGTAGGCAAGGCCGGCCACCTGCCCCCGGATACGGGCAAAGGCGGTGCGCCCAGGGGCGGGCGGGATGTAGAGGCCGGGGCGGCTGTCGAAGGCCATGAAGCCCACCTGATCGCCACCGATGCCCGCGGCCCACGTGGTGGCCAACGCCGCGTTCAGCGCGCAGTCGATCTTGGGCAGCCCGTCGATGGTCTGGCGCATCAGGTGGCCGTTATCGACGCACATGATGATCTGGTGGTTCTGTTCGACGTGCGTCTCGCGCGCGACAAGGCTGCCATGCCGGGCCGAGCGTTTCCAATCGATGAGCCGCGTGTCCATGCCGGTGGTGAAATCGCGCAGCTGATGGAACTCGGACCCTTCGCCACGGAACTGGCTGTCTTTGACGCCGTATAGCTCAGCCTGCACTTGGGTGGTGATCTGGCCGGATAGAACGGGCTGAATGTTGGGGACACCGTCAATCGCGTGATCAAAGCGTTTGGCCGTGATGATGTCAAAGAGGCCAAGGCGCGAAGACCACATGAGCCAGAGCTGTTCAAAGGCAAAAGCCCCGCGAGCGCTGCAGGTGAGGGTAAGGGTCAACTCGGCCGTGTCTTCGGTGATGTCAACATCGGGGATGGTGGTGTCCAATGCGCCGCGCGTTTGCGCTTGCACGCGCAGATCGCGGGGCAGGGGGCCTGTGGCGGACCTCAGGGTCAAAGGCACATCCGCCGTGGTGCCGACAAACATCTGATCTGGCAGATCAAGCAGTGCCGCCACACTGCGCCCCTTGCGCGAGATCACGAGGTCGACTGTCGCGGCGAGGCCGAAGAGCGCCCAGAGCCATTGCACCATCGCACCGCCCTCGGGCTGCGCCAGGGTGATGGCGCAGGTGATCAGCACAAGGCCGACCGCAATCAGAAGGGACAGGCGGGACGGGCGCATAATTTACCGGGGCGCGTTGATGCGGTTGAGGATCGCGCCCAGCACATCCTCGGCGGTGCGGCCCTCAATCTCTGCCGTGGGGCCAAGCACGATGCGGTGCCGCATGGTGGGGATCAGCAGCGCCTGCACATCATCGGGGATCGCGTAATCGCGCCCCTCAATCGCAGCCTTGGCCCGGACAGCGGCGGCCAGCGCATCCGCGGCGCGGGTGGAGACGCCGTGCCGCACCTCGGGGTCGTTGCGCGTGGCCCGCACCAGATCAAGGATATAGGCGAGGATCGTGTCATCGAGCCGGATTGCGTCAATCAGCGCACGGCCGGCGGCCAGCGTCTCGCCACTGATGGTTTTGGCAATATCGCCTGCCGAATGATCGGCGCCGACGGGTTTGTTGCGGTTCCGGCTGAGAATTTCGAGCTCGGCCTCGCGGTCGGGGAAATCGAGGATCAGCTTAAACAAAAAGCGGTCCAGCTGTGCCTCGGGGAGGGGGTAGGTGCCCTGCTGCTCGATGGGGTTTTGCGTGGCGAGCACAAAGAAGTTGTCGCCCAGCGGGTAGGTTTCGCCATCAATCGTAACCTGCCGCTCGCTCATGGCTTGCAAGAGGGCCGATTGCGTTTTGGGCGGGGCGCGGTTGATCTCGTCCGCCAAGAGGACATCGGTGAACACCGGGCCGCGGGTCAACTGAAACGCGCCGGACTGAAAGTTAAAGATGTTGGAGCCCAAGACATCGCCCGGCATCAGGTCGGGCGTGAATTGCACGCGGCCAAAGTCCAGATCCATCGTGCGCGAGAGGGTTTTGGCCAGCAGCGTTTTCGCCGTGCCGGGCGGTCCTTCGAGCAGGCAATGCCCACGGGCAAAGACAGACACCAGAAGCGAGGTGACAATCTCATCCTGGCCGTGCACGACCTTGCCAATTTCGGTGCGAGCGGTCTCAATGACCTCGCGAAACGTGTCCAAGTTCATCACTTAGTCTCCGGTAGCTTTCATCAAATTCATAGGCCGCGTCTTCGATTGCGGCGGTGGGGGTTGTGGCATCTACGTTGGCCACGCGGGCCAGTGCGGCGGCAAAGTCCGCATGGGTGTGCGGGGCGAGGGCGGCGAGCTTTTTTGTAAGGGTGCCGCGGTCAAACCGGGTCTTTGGGCCAAAGATGTCGCGGTTCAGGCTGTGCAGGCGGGCGGTGATGTAATCCTGCACAAGCGCGTGATCCTCACCCGTCATTTGCAGCACATAGCCCTTGGCTTCCAGCGAGGCGGAGGTCGAAGCCGCATGGCCGTCATCGGCCAACTGGAGGGCCGGGCCAAACCGGGCCAGCCCGCGCCAGAGCATGATCAGAAACGCCGCCCCGGCCCCCATCAGGATGAGCGAGAAGGGATAAGTCAGAAACCGCGAGAGATCATCAGCGGTACGGGGCCGCAATGCGCGGTCTTCGTCGCCGCTCACATCAAGCGTGATCGTCGTCGAGGTATCGATATAAACCGTGTCCACCCCTTCCCACATGAGCGATCTGATGATCCCAAGGGCCACCTCTGCATTGTTGCCAAGGGCCAGCCCGTGCGTGTTGAGGATGTCGGGATCAGACAGGATATGGAATGTGCTGTCGCGCAACGCGCAACGGGCGAGCAATACGCCCTCGGGGACGCTCAGAACCGGGGTGCAGAGCCCGTCGAGCCTGGTGTAGTGAAACAGCTGCAGCTCATAGGCCGTTAGGCCGTCATCGGTTTGGGTAAAGCCGGGGCGGTTGCGGGTGAGGGTCAGCTCTTCGATGCCGATCTGGTTCAGCAGGCCGGCCATCTGGCCCTTGGGGATCAGAAGCTGCGGGTCCAGCAGGCCATGTTCCAGCACCCCCGCCCGCCACTTGGGCAGGATCACGAGGCTCGAGACATAGGTGATCTTTTCATCAAAGATCGACCAATCGAGATCGCGCAGCGTCGGGTTTGAAAGCCGCTCGCGCGCGTCAAAGGGCTCGGGCGCGTCGCTGTAGAGGTTGGTGTCGAGGAGTGGCAGGACGCGCAAGGCGATGTCGCCTTCTGATAGCACCGTCCTGCGGTGCGATCTGACGGCCTCGATTTCATTGGCGTTCAACCAATGGAAGAGGCCATCACTGCCGATTGGCGAGGCTTTGATCGCGCGGTCCGAGATGCCGCTGAAGACAAAGGCCATCAGGGCCAGCAGGATCGCAAAGGCCGCAAAGATCAGCATTGAGGCGCGGTTTTCAGCCATGCGTCGCCCCTCCGTTCAGGATGCGGCCCGCATCGGACAGGAGCGTTTCAAACGTCTCATCCGCGATCGTGCGGCCGCCGTAGTGGACGAGCTCCGTCTGGTGCAGCAGTTGACCCAAGGGCGCCATCGCCCGCCATGTGTCCGGCAGGCGGGCGTAGACCTCGCGCTCGGTGTCGCCACGCAGGATCGTGGCCTCGCTTTCGTCGGCGGCGCGCAGCAGGCAATGCCGCAACAGCAGGATCAGCGCGTCACGGCGCGAGGGCATGGCCCGCACCCGGGCCAGAATGTCGCCGGTCTCTTCCTCGTCTGATGTCAGCCCCCAGGCGGTGTTGCGCTTGCGCGGTGGACGGGCTGCGGGATCGCGCGCCAGAAGGGTGCCGGACCCGGTGGCAAGGATGAACGCCGCGACAAGCGCAAAGACGGCCATGATTGCGATCAGGGTGTTGCCCGCACCATCGCCCGCGGGAATTTGGGTGTATTCAACCTCGGGCCGCTCTTGCTCGGGGATATCCCCCAGCAAGTCAAAGTCTGTCTCATCCACATAGCGGATGTCGCTCGAGGCGCGGGTGCCGGTAAGGCTTTGCGCGTAGGCGTCGCTCGTGGCGGGCGGCGGATCAAGATAGGTGATCTGATCCTGCGCCGCGACAGGCGCAGCCCAAAGAAGGCTGAGTGAAAGAGGGAGAAGCTGGCGGCAGATGCGCCGCCAGCGAGAGAGGATCATTATGAAAAGATCTCGGCGTTGGAAGTTGCCAGGGGATCGGCGCCAAAATTGTTGGGCCCTTCGGTGCCTTTGAGGGCCATGATGACGAGGGCACCAATGGACACAGCAAAGCCCACGAACGGCACATTGCTCAGAACGATAACGCCAAGGTACCACCAGCCCGAAAGGTTGCGGTCGTGAAAGCGGCGGACGGACACGGCGATTGTGGGAATGAACGTCCCTAGAACGAAAATCACGCCACAGACGATAAAGATCCAACCAATGGCACCGGGTTCACCAAAATTGCCAAATTGATCGATGCCCATCGAATAGACGGCCATAAACCCAAAAAAGGCATAGCCGATCCACAACATCAGTGTGAACCACCAGTATTCTGACCGCGAGGCGCGGCCTTCGAACTTGGCGTATTTTTCCCGCAGGCAGGTGTTAATTGATTCCGAGAATGTCATAGCACAATTCCTTGTATAGTAACGTCGACCCAGAGGTGCGTAGGCCCTGTGTCAGCTTTAAGGCATTGCAAAGACAATCTTGGATTGTTCGATGAGTGAGACCTGATGTTTACAGTTGTTATTGCGTCACAGTCTGATGTTCCCCGTATGCGTCGTTTCTCGCCGGGCTAAGGCCTGCAATGTTGCGCGACCAGCCGGTCGAGAAAGCGATCACAGGCGGCCAGTTGGCTTGCATGAATGTATTCGTCTGCCTTGTGGCCTTGCCCCTCCATCGATCCGGGCCCGCAGACCAGCGTGTTGTGTCCCATTGCAGATAGCAGGCCTGCTTCTGTGCCGAAGGCCACCTTGGTCACGCCGCATCCGGCGGCCTCTGCCGTGGTTCGGACCCATGCTGCGCCTGGGTCAACGTCCAGACCGGGGTAGGTGTTGGTTTGCACCAGCTCCATCTGCGCGGGCTGCGTGCCGCCGGCAAATGTGAACGCCAGTGCCTCGAGCGCTGCACTGAGTGCGGCCATATCCTGCTGCGCGAGGTTACGGATTTCAAAGCGCATCACGGCCCGGTCGGGCACGATGTTCAGCGCTGTTCCGCCGCTAAGTGTTCCGGCATGGACGGTTGTGTAGGGCACGCCATAGCTTGCATCAAAAGGTCCGGATTGGGCGAGACTGTCCTGTAGATCGCGCAGCGCGGTGAGGAAATCAGCGGCGCCGTGCAGCGCGTTGCGGAAATGTGGGGCGAGAGCGGAATGCCCGGCCTCACCGTGAAAGACCGCTTGGTAGGCCGTTTTGCCCTTGTGCCCGATGGCGACCTGCATCTCTGTCGGCTCGCCCACCACGCAGAGGGCAGGCGCCTTCAGCAACGGGGCCAGTTCGGCCCCGATCTCTTGCAGGCCGACGCAGCCGATCTCTTCATCATAGCTCAGGACGATGGCGAGGGGGCGCGCGAGCGGCAGGTGCTGGACCCGCTGGGCGAGGGCCAGCGCAGAGGCCACAAACCCTTTCATATCCGTCGTGCCCCTGCCAAAAAGTTTGTCCCCCTCGGCCTGCAGCGCAAAGGGCGGTTTGCTCCAGCTCTGACCCTCTGTCGGGACCACATCGGTGTGCGCTGAGAGCAGCAAGCCGCCCGCCACCTCGGGCCCGATCTCGGCATAGAGCGCGGCCTTCTGTCCGCAGGGCGAGGGCAGGCGGGTGAGGCGCGCGCCTGCCGCCGACAGCAGGTCTTCGACATAGGCGACAAGGTCGAGGTTGCTCTTGTGGCTCACGGTGTCAAAGGCCACGAGGCGGTCGAGGATTGCGGTCGTGCTCATGTGGTCATCTCAGAGACGCAGTGGTCCAGAAAGGCAGCGCAGGCCCGGCGTTTCATCGCCCCCTTGGCTGAGAGGACGCCCATGGCAATAGGTGGGACGTCACTTGTCAGCGGGATGAACACCAGCGGTTTGCCATCGGGGGCAAGCGTGCCGATGGGCCGAAAGTTGACGATGGAATAGCCAAACCCATTGGCCACAAGGCTGCGGGCCACGGCCATGTCTTTGGTGCGCTCGGCGATGACGGGCGCGCCACCGCTGGCCGCAAAGAACGCGCGGAAGTAATCTGAACTGAGCGGCAGGTCGAGCAGCACCATTTCATGCGCCGCCAAATCCCTGATCGTGAGAGATGTGTGATCCGCGAGGGCGTGAGCCGGGTCCAGCATGACAAAGGGCGGCAAGGTCTTGATGGGGTGAAAATCCAGATCGTCTGGCACATCAATCGCATAGCTCAGGCCCAGATCAATCTCGGCTCGCCGGAGCGCGGCAAAGATGTCGGGCTGCGTCAGCTCTGTCTGGCTGACCGAGACGCTTGGAAAGGCCGCCTCAAAACTCCGCCGCAGGTCAGGCACGACAATCTGGGCAAAGGTCACAAGGCAGCCCAGACGGAGCGGCCCTTGCACGGCATCGGACACACTCCCGGCCAGTCGCGTCAGCTCGGTTGCTTCGCTCAGTATCTTTGCCGCCTGCGCGGCCAGGGTGCGGCCTGCCTCGGTGAGGGCGAGGCCTTGCGCGCGCTGCCGCAGGAAAAGGGCTGTGCCAAGCTCGTCCTCCAATTGCGTCAGCGCGGTTGAGATGGAAGGCGAAGACACGTTCAACATCCGCCCCGCAGCCGCGATGCTGCCGGTTTCGGCGGCGGCGGTGAAATATTCCAACTGCCTGAGTGTAAATCGGGTCTGCATAGGGCGATGGTGGCGGAGCGGGGGGGCCCCGTCAATCATCCCCCGGCACGCCGTAGGACGGGGCCTCGCGCGGATCAAGGGCGCGTTGGATGTACGCGTCAAGCTGGGGTTTGTAGACCTCCCACGCTGTGGCCACAGCCTCAATCGGGCAGCCTTCTGTCCAATCGCACCGCAGATCGGCCACGGGCCAGGTGACCGTGTCCACAAGCTTCAGGCCCGCCGAATGCACGGGCCCCGCCTCACCGCCCGCGGCCAATCCCGCGCGCAAAGCGGCGATCAGCCGGTCGCCCAGATGGCCGGTCGCGGCCTCAAAGCCTGCGACGATGGCTGCGGGCACACCGTCATTTGCCAGAAGGTTGCCGCCTGAGGCCACGTCTACGCCCTGTGCTTGTGTCCAGATGCCCAGCGAGTTCGGGCCGGAATGGATCGCGGTCCCCCCTTGCGCGTCAATCGCCAGAACCTGCCGGTACTCGATGAAAGCGCCGGTGGCTTTGACCTTCTCAACGGCCTCGTCTGCCAACAAACCACCCGCCATCAGATCAAGTGCCAATGGCCCCAGCGTGGGATCGGTGACGTTCTGCGACGCCACGGCGCCCACGCCCGCGCGCGCATAGGAACACCGCGCCGCAACAGCGGGAGAGGAGGATGAAATCGCAACACCAAACATGCCCGTTTCAGCGCAGCGGGCGACGAGCGAGAATGTCATGCCGGGATGACCGCCGTGCCGTCGATCTCGACCAGCCATTCGGGACGGGCGAGTGCTTGCACCACCAGACCGGTTGAGACGGGAAACACCCCTTTGATGTATTCGCCCATGGTGCGATAGACCGCCTCTCGGTGGCGGACGTCCGTGATATAGACGACAACCTTCACCAGATGGCTCATATCGCCGCCGGCCTCTTCGATCAGCTGTTTGATGTTCTGCATCACCTTATGCGTTTGCTCGACCGGATCATGGCTGTCGATGTTGACTGCATCCTCAAGGTTTTGCGGGCATTGCCCCCGCAGCCAGACGATCCGGCCCGAGGCCTCTGTCACCACAGCCTGACACAGATCGTTATCAAGGTTTTGCTCGGGGTAAGTCTCGGACGTGTTGAATGTGCGGATGCGGGTATGGGCCATTGCGGTTCCTTAAATGCGGTCTTGGGCGGCCAGCCAAAGCTGGAAATCACGGATCGTGCCTTCGTAGTCATCCTCCGCCAGTGGGCCGGACAGTGCGTGATCCGAGCTGAGGGCAATTTGCATGCGCTCCAGCTTTTCACGGTCCTCGTGATTGACCTCTTCCCACAAGGCCACGCGGGCGGCGATGGTCTCGGCATCCAGATCGTCGCCGTAGGTGGACAGCGTCCATTTCACCCGGATTTGTCCTGCGTTCAGCGGGAAAATGCTGAGCGAGACCAGAAGGCTCGCCGCCTGGCTGGCGACCTGCGTGGGAAAGATGGAAAAGAGCGTTGAGCGCAGCCTCTCATCTTCGGTCAGATCAGGCGCGCCCAACCCGCGCGAGGGGATATCCTTGGGGTAATTGGCGGCATAAGAGGTGAAGCCATCCCCGCTTGCCAATTTGCGCGCCAGTCCGGTGGGCGTGTAGCCGTGCAGCGTTTCGGGATGCACAACCGACAGGTGGTACCCCTCCATAAAGTTCTCAACGAGGCACTTCCAATTGGTGTTCCACACCTCTTCGGCCACATGGGCAACTTTGAACGCGGCGCTGTCATAGTTCGACAGCAGCGCGTCCAGCTTTGGGTGGTCAAAGGGCGCGGCATTCGCGTCCAAATTCACGTAAATGAAGCCGTTCCAAAGCTGCATGTTGTGGCGATGCAGGCCACAGTTTTTGGCGTCAAAGCCCGCGTTCTTCATCCGCGCCGCCCGCATCAGGCCCCCGTCCAGATCATAGGCCCAGGCGTGGTAGGAACAGACAAAGCGTTTGGTGTTCCCGCAGCCTTCGGCCAGTGGCATGCCCCGGTGGCGGCAGACATTTGCCAAAACCGCAATCGCGCCATCCGCCTGGCGCACCACGATCAGCGGCTCGTTCAACAGCTGGACGGTAAAGAAATCGCCCGCTTCGGGCACCTCATCTGTGCGTCCAAGGCAGTGCCAGCCGCGGCGCAGAACAGTGGCCGCCTCACGCGCAAACTGCTCTGGTGATGTGTAAAACGCTCCCGGCATCGACATGGGCCGGTCAGGGGGCAGGGCCGCGATCTCTTGCAGCTGGACAGACAGGGGCTGCATCTTCAGCCCTCTGCCAGACCGCTGCGCACGAACGTCGGGTCCATCTGACCCATCAGATATTGCGCGAAGTCAAAGTTCGGACGCTCCAGATGCGACAGATGCCCGGGTTCGGCGCCATCGGCGGACAGGCCGCGATAGACTTTCTCGGTGCAGCCGCGATCCTCGGCGTTGACGTCATCAAGCAGGGATTTGAGGTCTGTCAGGTTTTGCTGTGCCTCGGGGTCGTCCTTGAAATCATCCGACATGCCGCCGCCAAAGCGGATCTGCACCTGACCCGGCCCTTTGGGATGCAGGCTGAGGTACCAGAAATATCCGGGCGTGAGCGTGATCAGCAGGCTGGGATAAATGGCGAGCAGATAGGTCGTGCGCCGCTCGTCGCCCTTGAGCCGGTCATTGCTGGGATGCGCCATGGCGATCCGCAGCGACTCGTCCTTCAGGATCGTGTGGTAATTGAACGCCCGTCGGCCCGGTGGGCACACCATCTCTTCCAGCTTGGACAGGCCGCCCACGGTCGCGGCATGGCAAACCGGCAGATGGTAGCTCTCCATGAAATTCTCGGCCAATACCTTCCAATTGGTGTCCCACAGATGCTCTTCAAAGAAGGTCTCGGTGTAGTTGGTCATGTCATAGCCGCGCACCAGCTCTTCGACCTCTTGCAGCTCTTCGGCCACCGGCGTGGCCGCAGGGTTCAGCGTGATAAAGACCCAGCCCAGCCACTCCTGACATTGCACATCGGGCAGGCTGTAGTCGTCTTTGCAAAACCCTTTGTTGCCGCTCATGGCGGGTGCGCCGCGCAGGCTGCCATCCAGGTTGTAGGTCCACGCGTGATAGGGGCAGACAATGGTGCTGGTATTGCCGCGGCCATGCAGCAGCGTCGACATCCGGTGACGGCAGACGTTGGAATAGGCGCGCAGGGCGTTGTCCCTGTCCCGCAGCACGATAACGGGCTGCCCGGCCAGCTCGCAGGTGACGTAATCGCCGGGCTTGGCCAATGCCGTCGCGCGGCCGACGCAGAACCATGACCGTTTGAAGATGTTCTCCAGCTCGGCCTCGACAAACGCCTCGGACGTATAGACCGATGGCGGCATCGCGCGAGACTGCTCAAACGGCACCGATGCGCTGGCCCGCAGGGCCTCAATCGGGTTCGGAATTGGGTTGGCGATATTCATGGTGTGGCTCCCAGTCTCAGGCGGATGCAGGGCGATAGTTGCGATAGTTGCGTTGGATTTCTATCTGGTCTGCGACATGCGCGGCGTCGTGCCAGACACCCCAGATAAAGGTGGACCCCCGGCGCGATTGCCACGGCAACCCCAGAAAATAGAGCCCCGGCTCGGGCGAGGCGCCGCGTTGATGCAGCGGTGCACCCTTGGCATCAAAGGCAGCCGGAAGATCGATCCACGAAAAATCCTGTTTGTATCCGGTGGACCAGATCACCGTTGTGATCCCGGCCTCTGCCAAATCCAGCTTGCGGATCGGATGGGTCAGGCATTCGGGATCCTCGGGCAGCACATGCGCCTCAGGCTCAGGCGGCAGATCAAGGCCGAAGCGGGTGGCATAGGCGTCCGCCTGTGCCAGCATATCAAGGTAGTTGGCGTCACCCGCTGCGATGTTTTTGGCCAGATCATCGTTGAGCAACAGGCTGCCACCGGCGTAACCCGAGGCGCGGCCCAGCAGCGTCATGCCCTGATGGGCCAGCCTGCGGAAATCCACCGTTTCCCCCCCACGCGCACCGCTGACCGAGATGGTCACATGCTCGGTCCCCGGTGCTTTGGCAGGCAGATCCCATAGGCCCAGCACGCCCAGCCACCAGCAGTAATCCCGGCCCCGATAGGCCCGCGGCGGGCGATCATGCGGCCCAACGCAGAGGTACACGCGCCGCCCGGCGCGTTGTAACTCATCCGCGATCTGCCCACCGGATGAGCCTGCACCGACAACAAGGACAGCGCCCTCAGGCAATTGGCCAGGGTTGCGATAGCTGGCCGAGTGCATTTGCCGGATGCCCGCCGTCTCCGGGATCAGATCGGGAAACACCGGCGTCTGAAACGCCCCGGTGGCCGAGATCAGGTTCTGGGCTTCAATCTCTCCCTCAGAGGTATCCACGACAAAGCCTGCCCGCCCCGGCACCCGCTTGGCGGACCTAACCTCAACCCCGGTTTTGATCGGTGCATCATGGGCCTGTGCAAATCCGGCCAGTGCCTCTGCAACCTCGTCCTTTGGCGGAAACGCCTCGGGCCCGGAGGAGGGGAACTGCATACCTGGAAAGCAATCGTGCCAAGCCGGCCCATTGGCCACGAGCGAATCCCAACGCCGCGTCCGCCAGCTTTCGGCAATGCGGTCCTTTTCCACGACAAGATGCGGAATGCCGCGCGTCGTCAAATGCGCGCTCGCCGCAATTCCCGCCTGACCGGCCCCAACCACCAATGTGTCCACCTTTTGCGGCACGGCAAACTCCTCACAACATGTGACGGAATTTTTGCCACAAAGGCTGCGTCCATAAAGCTGAAATTGACTGGGTAGGCGTTAGGCGTTGCCTAAGGCGG
>JAHDDU010000019.1 GCA_020629175.1 Flavimaricola sp.
TTTTGATTTTCCTCCCCTTTTTGATCATTGACCTGATCGTAGCGGCTGTTTTGATGTCCATGGGTATGATGATGGTGCCCCCGGCCATCGTTTCCCTGCCGTTCAAGCTGGCCTTCTTTGTCGTGGCAGATGGATGGGCGCTGATTTCTGGCAGCCTTGTGCGCAGCTATTTCTGATCGTCAGAGCGCACGTCGTGCGTTCAGAGCGGCTGTGATTGTCCCGTCGTCAAGGTAGTCCAACTCACCGCCAACAGGCACCCCTTGTGCGAGGCTCGTCACCTTCAGGTTGGGCAGTTGATCGGCGATGTAATGCGCCGTGGTTTGCCCATCAATCGTTGCACTCATGGCGAGGATCACTTCGCTTACATTTTCGGCCGTCATCCGGTCAATCAAGCGGGGTATGCGAAGCTCTTCGGGTCCGATCGCATCCAGCGCAGACAGCGTGCCGCCTAAAACGTGATAACGCCCATGAAACACGCCTGAGCGTTCCATTGCCCAGAGATCAGCCACATCCTCCACGACACAAATCTGCCCATTGGCGCGTTTGTCATTCTCGCAAATCTTGCAGATGTCGGTGGTGCCTATGTTGCCGCAGTTCAGGCATTCGCGCGCTGTCGCGCCAACTGTCTGCATCGCATCGGCAAGCGGGATCAGCAATTGGCCCCGCTTCTTTATCAGTTGCAGCACCGCGCGACGGGCGGAACGGGGCCCGAGCCCCGGTAATCGGGCCATCAAATCAATCAGCACCTGGATGTCGCCCGTCTCCTCGCTCATGCCGGTGGATTGCGTCGCGGTCGGACGCCTCCGGCGGAGGTATTTGGGGCAAGATGAGGCAGGGCCGCGCTCCTTAGAACGGGAGGTTCATGCCCGGCGGCAGGCCGAGCCCTTCAGTCAGTTTCGCCATTTCCTCGTTGGCCCGCTCCGACGCTTTGGTCTGCGCGTCTTTGATGGCGGCGAGGATCAGGTCTTCGACAACTTCCTTGTCGGATCCGTTGAAAATCGACGGGTCGATGTCGAGGGACTTCAGCTCGCCCTTGGCCGACGCCGTAGCTTTGACGAGGCCCGCGCCGCTTTCGCCAATGACCATGATCGAATGCATCTCTTCCTGCAGGTCAGCCATTTTGCCCTGCATTTCCTGAGCGGCCTTCATCATTTTGGCCATATCGCCGATGCCGCCTAAACCTTTGAACATGTCACGTTCCTTTTTTGGGTGTTGGCCGAGAGATAGTCCCTGAGGCACAGCCGCGCAAGCCGGGCGCGGGCTCAGTCTTCTTCAAACGGGTCCCATTCCTCATCGACTTCGGGCAATGCCTCTGCGGCCATCTCGTCCAGCTTTTCGGCTTGCGTCTTGATGGAGGCGATCTTGGCTTTGGGAAAGGCTGTTAGCACAGCCTGGACCAAAGGGTGGGCGCTGGCTTCGTCCCGCACGGCGCGGTCAGCGGCATCGCGTTTCTCTGCGATGGTCTCTGCGGTGGCTCCGTTGACCAGCGTCACCGCCCAGCGGTTGCCGGTCCAGGCTTGCAACCGCGCGCCAAGGCGCTGGGCCAGATCAGCAGGGGCATGCTCAGAGGGGGTGAACTCGATCCGGCCGGGTTGATAGGCATGCAGCCGCACCCCGGTTTCGACCTCTACCAACAGCTTCACATCGCGGTGGGTGCGGATCAGTTCAACAACCGCCTCAAAGGTCGCGAAGCGCGCCAATGCATCCGTTTGCGCAGCGACTGCCAATTGTGCCGAAGGCCCTGCTGGTGCTGCATGTGTCACACTGGTGGAGGACACAGCGGACGTGGCGCTGCCAGGCGCAGAGGACGCGCGCGCTCCGCCGCCGCCATTTGGTGGGGGCGGGGTGTCTTGTAGCTTGCGGATCAATTCGTCTGGTGTCGGCAGATCCGCGACATGTGTGAGCCGTATCACAGCCATTTCGGCGGCCATCATTGCATTTGGCGCGCTCGCCACCTCATCAAGTGACTTCAGCAGCATTTGCCACATCCGGGAGAGAACACGCATCGGAAGGTCAGACGCCATTGCCGCACCACGTGTCCGCTCGTCGGGGCCGACGGTCGGGTCTTCGGATGCATCAGGGGTGATCTTGATTACGCTGACCCAATGGGCGATTTCGGCCAGGTCCCGCAGGATCGCCATCGGATCTGCACCCTCGGCATACTGGCTGGACAGTTCCGTCAAGGCGCTGGCAGCCTCGCCCCGCAGGATCATGTCAAAGAGATCAAGCACCCGCCCCCGGTCCGCAAGGCCCAGCATGGCACGTACTTGTTCGGCGGTGGTCTCACCCGCGCCATGGCTGATCGCCTGGTCAAGCAGACTTTGGGCATCACGGGCGGAACCTTCGGCGGCGCGGGTGATCAATGCCAGCGCATCATCGGTGATCTCTGCCCCTTCTGCCGTTGCAATTTTGCGCAACAGGGCGATCATCACCTCAGGCTCAATCCGGCGCAGGTCAAACCGTTGACACCGGGACAGAACGGTCACGGGCACTTTGCGAATTTCGGTGGTCGCAAAGATGAATTTCACGTGCTCAGGCGGCTCTTCGAGGGTTTTGAGCAACGCGTTGAACGCGTTCGTCGACAGCATGTGCACTTCATCGATGATGTAGACTTTGTAGCGCGCCGAGGCGGCCCGGTAATGCACGCTGTCGATGATCTCGCGGATGTCGTTCACGCCTGTCCGTGAGGCCGCGTCCATTTCCATCACGTCGACATGACGCCCCTCCATAATGGCGGTGCAATGCTCACATTCTCCACAAGGGTCTGTCGTGGGTTGTCCGGTGCCATCAGAGCCGATGCAATTCATCCCTTTGGCAATAATACGGGCTGTTGTGGTTTTGCCCGTCCCGCGGATACCTGTCATGATAAAGGCTTGTGCGATGCGCCCGGCCTCAAACGCGTTCTTCAGCGTGCGGACCATCGCGTCCTGGCCGACAAGATCGGCAAAGGTCTCGGGCCGGTATTTTCGGGCGAGGACTTGGTAGGCTGTCGACATGAGGCACCTTTGGTTGACCGCGCCACGCTATGTGTTTGGCGCGGTCGGGTAAAGACGTGCTGCGTGACTAAGACTGCTTGCGCTTGTGCTTTGAGCGTTTTTTGCCTTCGTTGTACATCTTTTGCAGGGACCGGCTCCGTGCGTGGGCTTGCGCGATGGATTGCGAGTTGATCTCATCCTCACGCAACAGCTTGCGCCACCTCTCCAACCGGTCGGGATCCAGTGTTCCATCTGCGATTGCGGCCTGAACGGCGCAGCCGGGCTCGCTTTGGTGCGCGCAATCGTTGAATTTGCACGACGGGATCAGGTCCGTGATGTCAGAAAAGACGGCGTCGATCCCCTCGCTTGCGTCTGAGAGCGCCAATTCCCGCATGCCTGGCGTGTCAATCAGCCAGCCGCCCGCAAGAGTTGGGCGCAACGCGCGAGCCGTTGTGGTGTGACGTCCTTTGGCATCATCTTCGCGGATGTCTTGGGTGATGTCTGTCACTCCGGTGAGTGCGTTCTGCAATGTGGTCTTGCCGACGCCGGATGAACCCACAAGTGCAAGCGTTTGCCCATTTTTGCACCACGGCTCCAACTTGCTGGCTTCGGTTTTTGCATTGAGCGTGATGGCTGTGACCAGAGGCGATAGCGCCTCGGCTTGTCTGGCAAAATCTTCCGGGGCGTCGCATGTGTCCGCCTTGGTCAGCACAATCAATGGCAGGCAACCGGCGGACGAGGCCATTGCGAGATATCGCTCAAGCCGGGCGACGTTGAAATCGGCGTTGCAGCTAGAAACGATGGCCAGTGTGTCCACGTTGGCCGCGATCAGCTGCCGGCCTGCCTGCGGCCCCGCACCGCGTCGCGCGATTTCCGTGGTGCGCTCCAGACGATGGGTGACCTTTGCGCCGTCCACAAGAACCCAGTCCCCCACGGCATAGTGCCCGGTTTCATCCGGAGTGATGGCGGTGGTTGGCCCTTGGGTGGTGAGAAGGCTCAAGTGATCGCGCTTTACCTCAGTCACACGGGCCGGGCTCAGCGAGGAGGGTGTGTCAACTTGTGACGAGAAAGAGGCCGTCCATCCAAGGGCGGCAAGAGACATGTCAGTCAATGGAATTGTCCTGTGACGAAGTTAAAGGGCCGGTCACGCCGGCGGCTTTGCATCGGGTCACAGGTCTCTGACCGGGGATGATCAGACAGTTTGCGCCCGGAGGGTGCTTGAACAGGTCATAAACGTCCTCCGTAGATCGGGCTCACGTCCTGCGTGAGCATTTGGGTGAGAGGCTGGACATCGACCCAAGTGGGGCTCGTTGTGGCTGCTTCCTTCCGGACCTGACCAGGTTGGCGAGGCACTTGCCCGCGCCAACCTCTCACATCACATATAAAACGCCTCGCACGCGAAAACAACTCCCCTCAGCTTTCAGCAAAGCCCCGTTCAAAAACTGCGAGGTCGCCTCGTCTTTGGCCGGTGTCACGGATACTGCGGTCGTTCAATTGGTGCAAATAACGCGCAGCGTCCTGATGCGTTTCAAACAGTCCCGAGGCATTTGCGATTGGGGCAAAGCGCCATGTTGGGGTGGCCACTGGCGTAACGGTGCGATGGTTTTTCAGGTACGTGACCAGTAGGTCTCTGATTTTGTCACCGTCCGCAAAAATCGGTTCTGCCACCCGTGCCGCCTCAAACCCACCACCCCCACCTGCGCGGTATCCATTGGTTGCGATTGCAACGGTTTGGTCAGCGCCGAGTGTGGAGCCATCCGCAAGGCAGATGTTCTGAATGCGCTGCCCGACAGGCCGGGTCAGATCGATTTCGTAGGTCAATCCGTGGATGGCATCAAAATTGTATGTCGGCACCGTATGATCGAACAGGTTTTGTGGCCCCTGCCCAGGTGTGACTGTCTGAAATGCACGGGCAGATACCTCTAGCCACGACTTGATGCCCGAGCCGGTGAGCGACAGTATGCAAAGTTTGTTCGGGAACGGATAGATGTCTGCGGCGTGTCGCATCGCCAAAGGACCGGCGGCGATATTGATGTAGTTGTCAGACCGCCCGCGACCACCGGCCCGATACGGCGCGACGGCCGCCAATCGGGGGGCGCGGGCAAGGGCGCTGGCGTAGATGTGCGGCTCTGAGGCTTCAAAAAGGGCGTCGGCCAAAAGGGTGCCGAGCGCGCAGGGCGCCACCATCGAAAAATAGCTAAAAAGCGCCTCAGTCGTTTCAGCCAGTGGCTGACGAATGGTGTCGATGACTTGCTGATGAGCCCGCTCAACGACCGATACAACTTGCGCATCCATATCGACAAGGCGCGTCGGCGACGACTCACTTGCCGGTTCGACAATCGGAACCGCACGTGTGTTGTGGCCCTCCGCCGTCCATGCGCCCTGATGTCTGACGAGGCTCAGATCGATTACCCCAAGGTGAGAGCCATGAAACCCTGCCATCACAGCCGGTTTGCCATGCAGCGTGCCAGCGTTTGCGTCGACATGCCTTGAGCTGGGAAGTTGCGGCCCCGGAAAAACGTGATGCGTGTGCCCCGTTAGAATGACGTCGATCCCATCAATCGCGGCGAGGGGAACAGATGCATTCTCCATCCCCTGAATATGTGTATCGCCGTCAATGCCCGAGTGGCTCAGAGCGATAATGATCTCGGCCCCTGCCGCCTTGAGGTCAGGGATATGCGCCCGGGCTGCATCCAAAATGTCCCGTGTGCCGATTTGACCATGAAGCGTGTAGTATTCCCAATCGGGGATTTGAGGTGGCGCAAATCCGATGAACCCAATTTTCAGTGGAACTGTGGAGCCGTCATTGGCCAGAACGTCCCGTGTGATGATGTGCCATGGCGGGACAAGGGTTTCGTCAATCTGTGGACTGGCCCCCTGCGACGTTGTGATGTTGGCCGATACAATCGGGAAGTCAGCTTGGGAAATTGACGATCGAAGATAGCCAAGCCCATAGTTAAATTCATGATTGCCAAGGGTCGCGCCATCATAGCCCAAAGTATTCATTGCCGTGATCATCGGGTGCGGCATGTCACCAGCCTTCTCAACGGCCCAATCGGACATCGGTGTGCCCTGCAAAAAGTCGCCGTTGTCGAACAGCAGGCAGTTCGGGACCTCCTCTCGCGCCTTACGGATCAAGCTCGCGGTTCGGGCGAGGCCAAGGTGAGGGGCGGGCCGGTCATTGAAATAGTCGTAGGGCATGATGTGGACATGCAGGTCGGTCGTCTCCAGTATGCGCAATTGAACGCGCAGACCGGCCCGTTCTCTTTGGAAGGACTGCTTTTCGAACATGACAACGCTCTTTCATACGGGACCTAGTGGGCCTTGCAACCATAGGGTGTATTTTCCCGCCCTGATAGGGGAAACTGAGAATTGAGATCAATTTGCCTGGGTGTTCCGCGATGAAACGCGCTGAAACGGTTACTTTTGGTGGGTCGAGCCTTGATCGTGCCGCTGAATTGAGGGGTGATTCTGATGCGTTGGACGCGCTGGAAGCCAGCATCATTGTGCTCTGGCGGGCCAAGCCTTTGGTCATCGATACCACCGAAGGCATGGCTTTGTGCCGTCTCGATGCCTCCCATTCTCTCGTCCAGGAATTCGGTCCGCCGCAGCTTTTCCTCGGGCGCGAAAACGGCGCTGCGACTTGGGCGCTTGACCTTTCTGCGTGGCAGCCGGACGGATTGGATGAAAGTGCCCTCGGCGGATTTCTTGATGCCACCGAACAGCGGCACCCTGACGCGCCTGCCGGCTCCTACTTTGCTGAGCTGCGCGCCGTTATGACACATCTCTCACCCCGCGATTGCGAGCTTGCGGCGACCGCGCGTGGAGTTTTTGTGTGGCATGACAGCCATGGGTTCTGCGCGCAGTGTGGGGCCGCAAGTGAGGTGGCCATGTCGGGCTGGCAGCGCGAGTGCGCGGCCTGCGGCCGACATCACTTCCCGCGCACCGATCCGGTTGTGATCATGCTCATTACATACGGGAATGACGTTTTGATCGGCCGTTCTCCAGGTTGGCCAGAAGGGATGTATTCCCTGCTCGCGGGTTTTGTAGAGCCGGGTGAAACACTCGAAGCTGCCGTGCGCCGCGAGGTCGTCGAAGAGGCGGGGGTGCAGGTTGGGGACGTGTCATATCTGTCCAGCCAACCTTGGCCGTTTCCGGCGTCGTTGATGTTTGGATGCCACGGGCATGCCACCAGCCGCGATATCAAGATTGATCCAAACGAGATCGAAGATGCGATCTGGGTCAGTCGCGAACGCATGGCAGAGATTTTTGCCGGCCGCGACGATGTGGTCAAACCGGCACGCAAAGGGGCGATTGCGCATTTCTTGCTCTGGCACTGGTTGGCGGATCGTCTAGATTGAACCAAAAGGATATTCTGACCCGATCCGTCAGAAATGGAATGGAATTCGATGCAGCTAACAACTCGAGAAGACATCGAGGCGCCCCTTGATTTTGTCTTTGCCCAGGTCACAGATTTTTCGGGGTTTGAGAGACAGGCCTTGCGGCGTGGGGCCGACGTTCGGCGGCGCGACGCGAATACGAAGGCCGGTCTTGGGGCCACGTGGGATGTGACATTTCCCTACCGCGGCAAAGACCGCACGATGCGTGCGGTGATCACTGAATATGAGGCCCCCACCAATCTGATGATCAAGATGGAAACGGGCGGCCTCAGCGGGCTGCTAGAGGTCAAGCTGATCGCATTGTCGTCCCATCGGACACGCATGACCGTTTCGACGGACGCCAAAGCGACAGGTTTGAGCGCGCGGTTGCTTCTTCAGTCCTTCAAACTGGCAAAGGCAAAGGTGGACCGGCGGCTCAAAGATCGCGTGGCAGCATTGGCCCAAGACATCGAGGACCGGCACAAACGGGGGCGCTAAACCGTTTCGAACCGTCGGGACGCAGCCGGATAAACACCCATCAGCCGCACCATGTCTGTGAAATAGTCCAATTCCTCGAGCGCAAGTTGCACCGGGCGATCATCGGGATGGCCCTCAATCTCGGCATAAAACTGAGTGGCTGTGAAGCTTCCGCCAACCATATAGCTTTCGAGTTTGGTCATGTTCACACCGTTCGTCGCAAATCCGCCCATGGCTTTGTAAAGCGCCGCAGGGATGTTGCGCACGCGAAAGATGAACGACGTCATCATCGTGCCATCCCCTCGGCGGGCATGGTTTGGCTCCCGCGCCATGACCAGAAAGCGCGTGGTATTGCGATCATGATCCTCGATATGCCGCGCAAGAACGTCGAGCCCATAGATGCCTGCGGCCATCTCGGAGGCCAGTGCCGCCCGCGCAGGATCAGCCGCGTCGGCCACCTCACGTGCGGCGCGGGCGTTGTCAGAGCTGACGACAGGCTTAATTCCGCGTTCACGCAAGAAGCCTGCGACCTGTGGCAGAATAACCTGATGGCCATGCGCCTCGGTCACGTCACCGACATCGGCCCCTTTGGGCCCGAGGAGGTTAACGTGCACGCGCACGAAGGCCTCATCAACAATGTGCAACCCGCTTTCCGGCAGCAACTGATGGACATCAGCGACGCGCCCGTAGATGGAGTTTTCGACCGCAATCATCCCAAGGTCTGCATCACCGTCGCGAACCGCCTGAATTGAGGCGTCAAACGTGGGGCAGGGCAACGGGGCAAAATCCGGATAGGTCTCATCACAGGCTTGGTGCCCATAGGCTCCCAACTCCCCTTGGAAAGCAATTTTCTTGGTCATACCGGCCCCTCTCGTTAAATGTCCGGAAATTTGGGCAATTCGTCGCGCCACTATACCTTGCGCACCGCGCCCGTAACCGGATAGATAGCGCCAAATCCGAGATCAGACTGGACCGCGACATGTTCGACACAATGACCCTCACCAAAGCCTTCTCCGGCTTTTGCGCTGCTTTTTTGGTTTTCCTGCTTGGGGGGTTCGCCGCTGAAAAGATTTATGGCGAAGGGCATCATAGCGACGACCACCATGCCGCCTATGTCATCGAGATCGAAGATGATGGCGCCGAGGAAGTTGTGGCAGAAGGCCCTCCCTTCGAAGAGCTGCTTGCAATGGCTGACGTGGATGCCGGTGGCACCCTGTTCCAGCGCAATTGTGCCAGCTGCCACAAAATCGCCGATGGCGAGAATGGCGCAGGCCCGCATCTTTACAACATCGTTGGGCGTGACGTGGCCTCTGTCGATGGCTTTTCCTACTCGGGCAACCTGATCGCCGTGGTTGATGTCTGGACCGCCGAGGAATTGAATGCCTTTATCGAGAACCCATCGGGTTATGCACCGCGCACCGCAATGGGCTACGGCGGTATGCGTGACGTTGAGGATCGCGCCAACCTGATCGCTTGGCTCGAGGGCGCAGGTGGCTAAACAGCTGTCATGAGCGAAAAATCTGAACCCCACAGCTTCTTGGCCGTGGGGTTTTTTGTTGCGCAAACACAGGACCGAACGCAGCAATCACAATCTGTTCACACAAACTCAACTTGAATGTTACGCAGCGCACCCTTTACGCTCAGCGCAAACGCCACATGTCTAAAGGGACGTAAAGGGAGAACGCCATGAAAAATCGACGCGCGAGAGCGATTGCGGCGACACGCAAACAAACCACTAGTTGGCTCCCATGGCTTGCCGGATCCGCGCTCGCCATCGGTGGCGCGTTGATCGCAAGCGGGGCTTTGGCTCAGGACGACGTGATCATTGAGGATCATGGCTATTCCAATTTCGGTGAGCTGAAGTACGCCGCTGATTTTGAGCACCTCGACTATGTGAACCCGGATGCGCCCCGTGGCGGCGAGATTTCCATCTCTGGCAATAACACCTTTGACAGTTTCAATCTTTACGCAACAGTTGGCGTCGCGGCCGCTCTACCAACGATCTACTATGAGACCGTGCTGACATCGACGGCGGATGACGCCTACGGCGTATACTGTTTTCTGTGCACGACGATGGAATATCCCGAAAGCCGCGATTGGGTGATTTTCAACATCCGGGATGATGTGACTTTTTCTGACGGCTCGCCGATGACAGCGCATGATGTCGATTTCTCCTTCCGGCTGTTCCAGGAGCAAGGTATTTCAGAATACCGCACCGCTGTTGACGGCTACATTGATACGGTCGAAGTCCTTGATGACTACACCATTAAGTTCACCTTTACGGAGGAAGCGCCGCGTCGGGATGTGCTCGGCTTCGCGGGCGGCACGCCCGTATTCTCTAAGGCCTGGTTTGAGGAAACCGGCGCACGTCTGGATGAATCGTCCGATGTCCCGTTTCTGGGCTCCAGTCCGTATGTTCTGGAAAGCGTAGACTTTGGCCGACAGATCATCGTCGCGCGCAATCCTGACTATTGGGGCTATGACCATCCGATGAATATTGGTCGGAACAATTTCGACCGTATCCGCGTCGAATACTTCGCCGACCGGACAGCTGCCTTCGAGGGCTTCAAAGCAGGCGAATTCACCTTCCGGTCAGAGAGCTCTTCTCTGATCTGGGCAACTGGCTACGACTTTCCGGCCCTCAATGATGGTTGGGTCGTGAGGGATGAAATTCCCGACGGCAGTATTGGTCGTGCGCAATCCTTCGTTTTCAATCTTGACCGTGAGAAGTTCGCCGATCCGCGCGTGCGGGAAGCGATCCGACTGATGTTCAATTTTGAATGGTCGAATGAGACCCTGTTCTACGGCCTCTACGACCGTGTAAATTCCTTCTGGGAGAACTCAGCGCTCGAAGCACGCGGCGTTCCAACAGAGGCGGAAATCGCCTTGCTTCAGCCTCTGGTGGATGAAGGTCTGGTTGATGCATCGATCCTGACGGGCGAGCCTGTCATGGCCCCAACCTCCAGCAACCGCGCGTTGGACAGGGCGAACCTGCGCCGTGCGTCCGAGTTGTTGGATGAAGCAGGCTGGGTCGTCGGTGATGACGGTCTCCGAGCCAAAGACGGCGAGGTCCTGAGCGTTGAGTTCCTGGAATACAGCCCCGGCTTTGACCGCATCGTGAACCCATATGTCGAGAACCTGATCCGGCTGGGTATCGACGCCTCCCTTAACCGCGTTGACGTTGCGCAATACACCGAGCTGCGACGGACGGGTGATTTTGATATGGTCAACCACGGTTTCCAAATGGGTCTGGAACCCGGCAACAGCCTTCGCCAATGGTATGGAAGCGAGACAGCGGATGACAGCTCCCGCAACCTGATGCGGCTCCGCTCCGAAGCTGTTGACCGCTTGCTCCCCGCAGTCATCGAGGCCCGTGAGCTTGAGGATCTGACAACCGCGACACATGCTCTGGATCGCGTGTTGCGCGCCGAAGGGTTCTGGGTGCAGCAGTGGTTTAAAGCTGTCGATACGATCGCCTATTATGATATGTACCGATATCCCGAGGGGCTCGCTTCTGCCAACATGCCAAATCTCAGTGGGTCCGGCGTTCTCGACTTCTGGTGGTACGACGCCGAGGCCGGGGCTGCGCTCGAAGAGGCGGGTGCGTTTCGGTAATGACTAACCGTCTTGTGACACTGACCCTCACCTGCGCCGAGAGCGGCGCAGGGCAGCGCTTCTCAGCCGCAAAGGCTGACGGCTGATATGGGCGCCTATATCCTCAGACGGTTGCTTTTGGTTGTCCCAACGTTGTTGGGGATCATGATCGTCAACTTCACCCTGATCCAGTTTGTCCCTGGCGGCCCGATTGAGCAAATTATCGCCCGCCTTGAAGGCAGCGCTGACGGGATTGAGGCGCTCACAGGCACCGGGGGTGAGATCACAGGTGTCGAGGAAAGCAGTTACCCCGGTGCGCAAGGCCTGCCGCCGGGGTTCATCGAAGAACTTGAACGCGAATTCGGTTTCGATAAACCGCCGCTCGAAAGATTCCTCACCATGATGTGGAAGTTCGTGCGCTTTGACTTTGGCGAAAGCTGGTTCCGATCCATCAGCGTGGTCGACCTGGTGCTGGAAAAGATGCCGGTCTCGATCACTTTGGGGCTTTGGTCTGTCCTCATATCCTACAGCATTTCGATCCCGCTGGGGATCAAGAAGGCCGTCCGCGACGGGACGCCGTTTGATACCTGGACGTCAGGCTTTATCATCGTGGCCTACGCAATCCCCGGCTTTCTCTTTGCGATCCTTTTGATCGTCCTGTTCGCGGGCGGATCGTATTACCAGATATTCCCGCTCCGAGGGCTGACGTCCAGTGATTGGGACCAGCTCAGTTGGTTCGGCAAGATCACCGACTACCTTTGGCATATCATTCTCCCGGTGACAGCGCTCACAATCTCGGGCTTTGCGACGCTCACCCTGCTCACCAAGAACAGCTTTCTGGACGAGATCAAAAAGCAATATGTCATCACCGCGCGCGCCAAAGGCCTGAGTGAAAACCGGGTTCTCTACGGCCATGTGTTCCGCAACGCGATGCTGATCGTGATTTCGGGGTTTCCCGCGCTGTTCGTCAGCGTGTTCTTTGGCGGATCGCTGATCATCGAATGGCTCTTCTCGCTGGACGGGCTAGGGCGGCTGGGTTTCGAATCCGTGGTGAACCGTGACTATCCGGTGGTCTTTGGCACTCTGTTTGCCTTCTCGCTCATGGGGCTGATAATTGGGATCATCACCGACATCACCTATGTCTTCATCGATCCCCGCATTGATTTTGAGAGGAGAGGCTAATGTCCATGACCTCTCCCGCAAAACCAGTCGCAACTGCACCGCCACAGACCCGCCACTGGCTCTCGCCGCTGAATCAGCGGCGGCTTGCGAACTTCCGCAAGAACCGTCGGGCCGTATGGTCGCTGTGGATTTTCACGATCCTCTTTGTGATCTCGCTGTTTGCCGAGTTCGTCGCCAACAACAAACCGATCCTCGTGAACTACCGGGGCGAGTTGCGGATGCCGATCTTCAGCTTTTACTCCGAGCGGGACTTCGGAGGCGACTTCGCAACAGAGGCCATTTACTCGGACGCAGAAGTGGAATGCCTGATCGTCACCGGTGGTCTGGTTGAGTGTTTTGACATGCCCGACGAGTTGATCGCGACGGTCGAGGCAGGCGAGACTGTCGAGATTGACGGGTTTGAGGCGGGTTGGACCATTTGGCCCATCATCCCCTACCACTATCGCACAACCGTTGACATCACAGGCCGTGCGCCGTCTGCGCCATCTGCTCAGAACTGGCTCGGCACGGATGACACCAAACGCGATGTGGTGGCGCGCGTAATCTACGGCTTCCGGCTTTCGGTCTTCTTTGCGCTGATTGTGACGGTGGCGTCCTCGGCGATCGGCATCATGGCGGGCGCTGTGCAAGGCTACTTTGGCGGCTGGGTCGACCTGATCTTTCAACGGATCATCGAGATTTGGACAGGCACGCCTGCGCTCTATGTGATGATCATTCTATTTGCGATATTGGGACGCAGCTTCTGGCTCATTGTGTTCCTCACAGTGTTGTTCGGCTGGACCACTTTGGTGGGTCTGGTGCGTGCCGAGTTTTTGCGGGCACGGAACTTTGAATATGTCCGAGCCGCGCGCGCCCTCGGCGTCAGCGACAGCCGGATCATGTTCCGCCACATGCTGCCAAATGCAATGGTGGCAACGGTCACGTTCCTGCCGTTCCTTGTCACCGGGGCCATCGGCGGCCTCGCGACGCTCGACTTTTTGGGCTACGGCCTTCCGTCCGGCGCGCCGTCCCTGGGCGAGCTGACGTTGCAGGCCAAGCGCAACCTGCAGGCGCCGTGGCTCGGCTTCACAGCCTTCTTTGTCTTTGCGATTATGTTGTCCTTGCTCGTGTTCATTTTTGAAGGCGTCCGCGACGCATTCGATCCGCGAAAGACCTTTTCATGAGCAACGCCGTCCTGAACGTCAAAGACCTGCATGTTCGGTTCCGGCAAAGTGGGAGCGAGACCCACGCGGTGCGCGGTGTCTCCTTCACGGTTGAGCGGGGGGAGACAATCGCCCTCGTGGGCGAAAGTGGTTCGGGGAAATCCGTTTCCGCCCTCTCAGCCGTCAGGCTGCTGGGTGAGACGGCGCATCTTGAAGGCAGCATCCGCTACGAAGGCCGCGAAATGCTCACCGCGACCGAGGCCGAGCTTCGGCAAGTGCGCGGCAACGACATCAGCTTTATCTTTCAAGAGCCGATGACATCGCTCAATCCGCTCCACACGTTGGAAAAGCAACTGGCCGAGAGCATTGAGTTACACCAAGGTTTGACCGGGACTGCCGTGCGCGCGCGGATCATTGAGCTGCTGGAGCGCGTGGGCATCCGCGATGCCGAGAGCCGCCTTGGGGCCTATCCGCACCAGCTTTCGGGTGGACAGAGGCAGCGCGTGATGATCGCCATGGCGCTGGCCAACGGCCCCGATCTGTTGATTGCAGACGAGCCGACAACCGCGCTTGACGTGACCATCCAGGCGCAAATCCTCGATCTGCTCGAGGATCTAAAACAGCGCGAGAAAATGTCGATGCTGTTCATCACCCACGACCTCACGATCGTGCGCAAGATTGCAGACCGCGTCTTTGTAATGAAGGACGGGGAAGTGGTCGAAAGTGGCTTCACATCGGACATTTTTGCCAACCCCCAGCATCCTTACACGCGCATGCTGCTTGAGGCCGAATCCGTCGGTGTCCCGGAGCCGGTTCCAACCACAGCCGAGACCATCGCCGAAACCGAAGATGTCCGGATATGGTTCCCCATCCAGCGGGGTCTGCTGAAACGGACGGTTGGGCACATCAAGGCAGTCAACGCCGCAACCCTGCAGGTGCGGGCAGGGGAGACTGTCGGTGTTGTTGGTGAAAGCGGCTCGGGCAAGACCACGCTCGCGCTGGCCATCATGCGGTTGCAACGCTCCGAGGGCCGGATTGCCTTTATGGGCAAACGTCTTGATGACTTGTCTGAGCGCCAAATGCGGCCGCTCCGGTCTGATATGCAGATCGTGTTTCAGGATCCTTACGGTTCGCTCTCTCCCAGGATGACGGTGGCCCAGATCATCGCAGAAGGGCTTGGCGTGCATGGCGTGGAGCCGGGCCGCGACAAACGCCAGATGGTGGCCGAGATCATGGTCGAGGTCGGCCTTGATCCGGCGACAATGGACCGCTACCCGCATGAGTTTTCGGGAGGGCAGCGTCAGCGGATTGCCATCGCCCGCGCATTGATCCTCCGGCCCCGCTTGATCGTGCTGGACGAGCCGACCTCCGCGCTTGATATGACAGTGCAGGTTCAAATCGTCGATCTGCTGCGCGAGCTGCAATCAAAGTATGGGCTGGCCTATATCTTTATCAGCCATGACCTGAAGGTCGTGCGTGCGCTCAGCCACAAAGTTATGGTGATGAAGCAGGGCGATGTGGTCGAGGCCGGCGATGCCGCGGACATCTTTGACAATCCGCAGACGGACTACACCAAGGCTCTGATGAAAGCGGCGTTCGAAGGGGTCGCTGTCTAGTTGGTTCCCAGCATAAAGCAGGTCACGCCCCGTGCCTGCAACCGGCGGCAGGCAAGGTCCGCGCCTTCGCGGGTCAGCCCCATGAAATTCGCGTCATAGCCACCTGACCGCTGCAAAATGCGGCGCACGGACCCGTCGAGCGCTGTGGCTTCAGCCAGTCCCACTTGGATAAGGATACGCTCTGCAGCATTGCGCGACGGGTAGCGCCCGATGTTGACACCCCAAAGGCGGCCACCAGAGGTCGACAGGCGCGTCACAACTTCGGGCTCTGCAGCAGGAATTTCAGCGGCCGGCGTGATGGCGGCAGAGGTCATGATGATCTCGGCGGGGCGCGCCGCTGGCCGGGTGTCGGCCACAACGGCCGCAACCTGTTGAGCCGCATTTCCAACCTCGGCCTCCTCAGCCGGCACAATTCCCAGCGCGATGGACAGCGCATCGGCAACCGCGTCGCTGCCCGCGGCCACAAGCTCAGGTTCGGCTGTGCGGCGGGCCAGCGGCCTGATACTCGTCAAAACCTGACCCGTCACACGGACCGTGCGCCCCGCAGGTGCGCTTGATCCGCTTCCCGCATTATATTGAGGCATCGCTGGGCGCTGCAGATTGGCGGTGCTCGGTGCGCGGGCGAACCCCATATCCAAAAGCTCTGCCACACGTGCATTGCGCGCTGCGGTCGACGTCCCGCCAAACATGGTGGCAACGATCCGCTCCTGACCACGACGGGCAGAGGCTACAAGGTTAAAGCCGGCAGCTCGCGTGTAGCCGGTCTTGATCCCATCTGCGCCCTCATAGGCGTTCAGGAACCGGCGGTTGGTATTGCTGACCTGAGCGATACCCGCATCAGCGGTCCTGCGGGAAAAAAGGTTATAGTACTGCGGGTAGTCATAAATCATGTGCCGACCCAACGTCGTCATGTCCCGCGCGGTCGACATATGCCCGTCCTCGGTTAGCCCGTGCATATTGATGAACGTCGTGTTCGTCATGCCCATCGCGGCTGCTGTCGCGTTCATGCGGCGGGCAAAGGCCTCTTCGCTGCCAGAGATTGCAATGCCAATTGCGGTTGCAGCATCATTGGCAGATTTGATCGCGGCGGCGCGGATCAAATAGCGCAGACGGATCGTCTGGCCGGCCCGTAGTCCCAGCCGTGAGGGCGGCTCATTCGCCGCGGCCCGCGTGATCTCTACCTCAGTGTCGAGGCTGATCTCACCGCGTTGGACAGCTTGAAACGCAATGTAGAGCGTCATCATCTTGGTCAGGGACGCCGGATGCAACCTTGTATCCGCATTGCGCGAATGCAGCACTTCGCCAGTGCGGGCATCTACCACCATGGCGGCATAGGGTGCTGCTTTGGAGTGCGTGGCGGCCATCAGACCGGAAAATATAACAAACGCCATAATGAGCCCAAAGCGGGCCGCAGCGCCGAAACGGAAGACCATTCGGGTTGCCTCTTATAAAACTGCCTCACAGCCGGGGTTTGTCCCCGTGCCTTTGATTGCTTCTTCGGTAACATGGGACAGCGTTTCCGCAAACACCCCAATTAGAACTCATTTGAGCCACTATTGATTGTGGGCAACCTAGATGTGGTGCCGCTGTTGGGCTAACCCGCAAGATGGTGCAATGTGGCAGAAATGAGGCGACGAATCGGTTTGCCAAGGGGAGGTGTTTCGTCGCGGAGCGTATCGGATGCCTTGATCCGGGGTTTCCATACAGTCCCACTGTCTTATATAAACGACTACCGAACAGTCCCTATCGCGGCGGCTGACGCAGATTCGTATGGAACAGGTTTTGATGCAAAGCGACATCACATTGATGGCCAGCCGGGATGACGATGACACCGATTTCGGGGTCAAGGTTGAGACCCGCCCCAAAACCAAACGTCCGCCACTCTACAAGGTTTTGATCCTGAACGACGATTACACGCCAATGGAATTTGTCGTCCATGTGCTTGAGCGGTTTTTTGGCCTTAGCCATGCCCAAGCGTTTGAGATCATGCTGACGGTCCACAAAAAGGGTGTGGCTGTCGTCGGCGTCTTTAGCCATGAAATTGCCGAGACCAAGGTGGCCTTGGTGATGGATTTTGCGCAGCGCCACCAGCACCCCCTTCAGTGCACCATGGAAAAGGAATAGGCGCCCGCGCCTGACCGACAATGGCCCTTGCTCGACTGACCACCGCCCTTGACGACGGGCTTCTGACCCTGCCTGCGGGGCGGATCGGCGTTTTGCGCCCTCCGATCGGATATGACCTGACCGCGCTGGACCGCGAGAGCATCTGGATCGAGCACGGGTTTGCCCCGACACATGCGTTCTGGGCGGCGTCCGGTTATGATCTTGGCCCGCAGCCCGAGACCCTCTCAGCCATCATCGTCGTTCTGCCGCGTTCTAAGGCCTTGGCGCGATCGATGATCGCGCGGGCCTCCACCATGGCGGAACTTGTCATCATCGACGGCCAGCGGACTGAAGGCGTGGATTCCATTTACAAAGACCTGCGCAAGCGATGTGGCGACATGCCAACCGTGACCAAGGCGCATGGTCGGCTGTTCTGGTCTGACAGCTTGGCGGGGCTGGAGGAATGGTTCGCATCTTCCAGCACTTTGCCAGACACATCTTTTGTTACCCAACCGGGCGTCTTTTCGGAGAACCGGATCGACAAAGGCTCCGCCCTGTTGCGCGCGGCGCTGCCCCGGTCATTGCAAGGGCGCATCGCTGATCTTGGCGCAGGGTGGGGGTATCTGTCGGCTGAGATACTGGCGAGCAATGACGCCATTGCGCATGTAGACCTCGTAGAGGCAGAGGCATTGGCCCTCGACTGCGCGCGGCTGAATGTGACGGACCCGCGCGCGGCGTTTCATTGGGCAGATGCGCTGACATGGCAACCAGATGGGCAATATGATGCTGTTGTCATGAACCCTCCGTTTCATACGGGCCGCAAGGGCGATCCAGATCTCGGAAAAGGGTTCATCGCCACAACGGCGCGCATCCTTGGACCAACGGGCCATGTGTGGATGGTCGCCAATCGGCACTTGCCTTATGAGGCGACTTTGAGTGAGTGTTTCGCACGCGTCGAAGAGATTGGCGGCGATGGCAGCTATAAGCTGTTGCATGCGCATCGCCGCAAGAAATGACCGGGCGCCACACGGGGCGCAGGACACAGGAGCTTCTTTCATGTCGATGTCGATTGCTGGCAAAACAGCCATTGTGACGGGTGCGGCCCATGGCGTCGGGCTGGCCATCGCACAGCACTTTGTGGCGGCGGGGGCCAATGTGGTCTTTGCAGATCGCAACGAAGAAGCGCTTGAGCGTGAGGCAGGAAAGCTTGCAGAAGAGCAGGGCGCCGTCCGCGTGTTTGCTGGGGACTTGCGGCAGAAGCTGACCATCAAGAACCTTCTGTCCGCAACAGTTGATGCCTTTGATCAGGTCGACATCCTCGTTAACGCCTCGCGTCAGGTGATGACAACGGACCCTCTCGATCCCGAAGACACATCCGTTGAGCAGCTGCTTGAGCAAAACATGATGACGGCGCTCAGGCTGTCCATCGCAACGGCCCGGCGCATGATAAAACTGGCCGACGAGAGCAGCGATCGCCCTCTGGGCTCCATCATCAACTTGTCGTCGATCACCGCCTCGCGCACACAAAGTGACTTGTTGGGGCTGTCGATCAGTGCTGCGGCGGCAGATCAGATGACGCGCTCGCTGGCGGTGGCGCTGGCGCCCAAGCGAATCCGCGTCAACGGCGTCGCCTTCGGCAGCGTGTTGAGCGCGAGCCTCAAGGACGCGCTCAAGGAAGATGATGAGGCCCGCAGCAGCATCATCGATCACACACCAATGGGCCGGATTGCCGGGCCGGGTGAGGTCGCCGATGCGGCGCAATATCTTGCTTCTGACGCATCAGGCTTTGTGACGGGCCATATCATGACGGTCGACGGGGGCCGCAGCCTTGTGGATGCGGCGGGCACCTCAGCGCACTAGGGATCAGCCCTCAGGGTATGCCGCGCGGCAGGCTGCCACGCTACTTTCCGCTTGGCTTTGCAAAAGCCGCTGGCGTTCAAGCAGGGATGTCAGCTTGGCCTGCTCCGCGTTCAGATCAATGGCCACCGGCTGACGCCGCTCGCGCGTTTCCGTTTCTTCGCACGGGAACTGGAAGGTGCTCCCATCCTCGTTCTCGCCCTCACATGTGCGGCGGACCACCTCAACGATCTGCACTGTTTCGATGGCATAGCCCCGGCGCACGTTTGCTTCGGTCTCCGCAACAAGGGAATTCAACACCCGCAGCTCGCGGGTTGCGTTGCTGATGCATTGCTCTTGCGGTGTGGCGCAGGCCGCCAAAGCAAGAAGGCCCAACACGGGGGATATGATGCGCATGCTGCGTCTCCGTTCTTTGGCACATAGGAATTATGGCCCATGCAGCCAAACAGTGCTAGGAGGGAGTTGATAGGCAATAACAATCGGATAGACGACGTGACCACAGCCGGAATGACCGAGGAAAAAACCCGCGCAGCCGCATGGTTCCGCGAGCTCCGGGACAATATTGTCGCAGAATTTGAAGGGCTTGAGGCCAGCCAGACCGAAGGGCCGACCGCAAAATTACCAATTGGCAAGTTTGAGCTGACGGAGACGTCCCGAGCGTCTGATGACGGCTCGGATGCGGGCGGCGGGTTGATGTCGGTCATGCGTGGAGGGCGTGTGTTCGAAAAGGTTGGCGTCAACATCTCGACCGTTTACGGCACGCTGGGCGCGCGAGCGCAAAAAGCGATGGCCGCGCGTGGCGTTCCGGGTATGGAGGACGATCCACGGTTCTGGGCATCGGGAATTTCTTTGGTGGCTCATATGCAAAACCCCCATGCGCCTGCGGTGCATATGAACACCCGTATGTTTTGGACTCCCGGCGCTTGGTGGTTTGGTGGTGGGTCAGATTTGAACCCGTGTCTGGAATACGAAGAGGACACCGCGCATTTCCACGATCAGCAAAAGGCACATCTCGATCCGCATGGGACGGACCTCTACCCCAAGCTCAAGGAATGGGCGGATGAGTATTTCTACATCCCGCACCGTCATCGGGCGCGGGGTGTCGGTGGTATTTTCATGGACGATCGCAACACCGGTGATTGGGAGGCAGATTTTGCGCTGACCCAGGACATCGGACGGGCGTTTCTTCCGGCCTATGTCCCACTGGTGGAAAAACGCCGAAATGACCCTTGGACCGATGCTGACAAAGACGCGCAACTGGTGCACCGCGGGCTCTATGCAGAATACAATCTCGTCTATGACCGGGGCACCAAGTTCGGGCTGGAAACCGGGCATGATGCCAATGCGGTTTTGATGAGCTTGCCGCCGTTGGCGAAATGGACTTAAGGGTTTTCGACTGTCACAAAGAGTGCACCGCCTGCTTCGGTTCGGCGGGCTGTTGGTTCGGGGGCAGGCGGCGGTGACAGCATCGTTGCGAGCGCGGTTTCCATCTGGGTGTCATCGACGCCAAGCTGCCGCGCAAAGGCTGTGAACAGGGCTGTGTCCTTGGCCATCAATAGACCGGTCGCCAACCTGCGCTGTACAATCTGCATGCGGGATGGTTCAGGGCCGAAGGCTGTGGTTTCATCTGGCGTCAGCGGGGCAAACGACAGCGCGACCACCAGTACAAAGCTGAGCCCAGAAATCCCCTTGAACAGGGCGAGAAGTATCCGCATGTCGAAGACCGAAGTTGCGCAGGCGCTTTAGCCGCCGCGAATAGTCTCGATCATCTTTGTGACATTTTCAGGGTCAGCGTCCGGAGTGATCCCGTGACCAAGGTTGAAGATGTGCGGCCCGCCCGACAATGCATCGACGATCCGGCGGGTTTCGCTGACCAGCGCGTCGCCGCCCGTGACCATATGGCTGGAAGCGAGGTTACCCTGCACGCAGCCGCCCGGTTGCACGTTGTCCGCAACCCATTCAGCACTCACCGCGTCATCCACGGCAATGCAATCCGCCCCGATTCCGGCACGCGCATCGGCATAGCGCTCGCCTGCACCACGCGGGAAGGCGATGATCGGGAGGCCGGGGTGGCGGGCCTTCAGCTCCGCTGTAATGCGCTGCATCGGTGCGAGGGAATAGGCGTCAAAGTCGTCGCCCTGCAGTGATCCGGCCCAGCTGTCGAATAGCTTGATCACTTCGGCGCCTGCCTGCACCTGCATAGAGAGATATTCGATGGTGGCGTCTGTCAGGCTGTTGATCACCCCTTCGAACACGGCGCGGTTCTCGGCCTTGAGCGCATGAGCAGGCCCCTGATCCGGCGTGCCGCGCCCGGCGATCATATAGGTGGCCACTGTCCACGGCGCACCGGCAAAACCGATCAGTGTCGTCTCGCTTGGCAGTTCGCGCGACAGGATGCGCACTGTTTCATAGACCGGGGCGAGGTGGTCATGGATTGCATCCGCGGGCTTGAGCGCGTCGACACCGGCCTGATCCGTGATGGTCGATAGCCGGGGCCCTTCACCGGTTTCGAACCACAGATCCATGCCCATCGCCTGCGGCAAAAGCAGGATGTCTGCAAAGAGGATTGAGGCATCAAAGCCGTAACGACGGATCGGCTGCAGCGTCACTTCGGCGGCAAGCTCGGAGTTGTAGCATAAGGACAGAAAGTCCCCCGCTTCGGCACGGGTGGCCCGATATTCGGGCAGATAGCGCCCGGCTTGCCGCATCATCCAAATTGGTGGTGTCGGCAATGTCTCCCCGGCGAGCGCGCGCAGAATTGTCTTGTCTTTGGTCATGGCCGGGGCTCCTTTGGTCTTTGACTTGGTGCCTGTGGGCAGTGTCCGTTGTCAAGGCAGTTGTCAGGTTTTGTTTACAGGGATAAACGTTGTCGTGATGATACAGAATTTACCAACACCCGCGTCACCGCTGAACATCGGCACCCGAGGATCCCCGCTGGCATTGGCGCAAGCGCATGAAACGCGCGCGCGGTTGATGGCTGGGTTCGATCTGCCGGAAGAAGCCTTTGTGATCAAGGTGATCAAAGTCACCGGTGATCAGATTTTGGACAAGCCGCTGCGCGAGATTGACGGCAAGGGTCTGTTCACCCGCGAGATTGAGGAGGCGCTGCTGGATGGCTCTATCGACATCGCGGTGCATTCGACCAAGGACATGCCAGTCGAGCAGCCAGGCGGGCTGATCCTCGACACGTTCCTGCCGCGCGAAGATGTGCGGGATGCCTTTGTGTCGCTCAAGTACAAGAGTCTGGCTGAGCTGCCGGAGGGGGCCGTCGTCGGATCTTCTTCGACCAGGCGGCGGGCGCAACTGGCGGCAAAGTTTCCGCATCTGAGTGTTGTGGAGTTTCGCGGCAACGTGCAGACCCGGCTGAAGAAACTCGCAGATGGTGTGGCAGACGCTACGTTTCTGGCGACAGCTGGCCTGCGCCGTTTGGGGATGGACGATGTCCCCTACGCGCCGATTGATCCCGAAGATATGTTGCCAGCCATCGCCCAAGGCGCGATCGGCATTGAACGGCGAGAGGATGATGCGCGGACAGCTGCGTTGCTGGCCGTGATCCATGATGCGGAAACGGGGCAGCGACTGGCGGCGGAACGGACGTTCCTTGCGGCATTGGACGGGTCCTGTGAGACGCCGATTGGGGGACTTGCGACGTTGTCGGGGGACACCCTGCGGCTCCGCGGAGAAATTCTGAGCGCAGATGGGTCCATCGTTTTGACAGATGATCAAAGCGGTCCTGTGGAAACAGGGCCGGACATGGGGCGTACGATGGCGGCGAAGTTGTTGTCTCAGGCCGGACCGGGGTTCTTTGACACCTGACGGCGTTCTAACCACCACAGCGCTGTGGCCCCTGCGGACATCGTGAAAGCACCGATCGTAGCGGCGACGGTGTAGCCGCCGAGTGCGGTTCCAACAGCAAAGACGAGCGCGGCGATCCCTTGGGCGACGACCATTTGCAGCGCCAGAAGGGCGCCACCTGCGCCCGCCCGGCTACCCATCAAATCCTGCAGGTAGGCGAGAGGCAGCGAGAGCATGATTGCCCCGCCAAAGGCGCCGAGAAGCAGCATTGCCCAGACAAAAGGTGTCGCAGCGAGCCAGACGTAGCCCGCCAGAAATGTCGCGTAGATGAGGGTGCCCATTAAGATAGCGTTGATGCGTGACATCCGCTGCAAGATCAGGGCCATGCCCAGCATCACGGGGACTTCCAGCCCGGCCATGATGCCAGAAAAGAGGGCGACATCCGAGGTCGACCGGGCAGGTGTGGCTGCAAAGGTCAGCCCCAGCAAAATCATGTAAAGCGTCGCGCCCGATTCCAGCGTCCCGACGCAAAACACGCGGATTAGGATGAAGGGACGCAGCGCCTCGGCCAGAGCATCCCGCAGTTTGAGCCCCGAGCCCGCGTCGTCCCAAGAGCCGCTGCCATCGCGAGGCCAAAACCGTAGGATCGTGAGGAGAAGGGCCGCACAGCCGATTGAGAGGGCCGCGTAAATCCAGCGAAGCTCAAAGCCGTTGCTATAGGCAAGCGCCCAGATCGGCAGGACGACAACAAAGGGCACGGCAAAGAGCGCGCGAACAGCCGAGAAGATGGCATCACGTTCTTGTGCGGGGCGATGCGCGGTGATCAGGCGGACCATGCCGAAGATTTGCCCAAACAGTGTCGCCAGCAGAGGAAAGCCAAAAACATGGGTGATGACAAAGGCCCACGGTGCCTGGGCCACGGCGACAAGTGTTGCTCCGGCAACGCCGATACTGGCGCAGAGAATGGCAGCATCCCGGCGCTTGGCCTTTTGATCCGTCCAGACGCCGATGCTGAGTGAGGCGGTAACAGACACCAGTGCCGCACAAAAGAGGACGATGGCATAGGTTCGCTCAGCAAGGCCAAACACCTCAACCGCGACAAGCGATTGGTAGGGCGCAATGGTCGCCACAACCGCGCCCACGAGGGCGAGGGCTGCGCACATGATGCGCAGGGCCGGGTCGGCCCAAATCTCTAGGAGTGATTTCATTTGGTGTCCGAGGGGATGACTTTTCCCGGATTGAGAATCCCCTTGGGATCAAGAGCCGTCTTGATCGCACGCATCACGTCGAGGGCAACCGGATCCTTGCGGCGGCGCATTGTGTCGAGTTTGTAAATCCCGATGCCATGTTCGGCCGAGAACGAGCCGCGCAGGTCTTGGACGATGTCCTCAACCGCTTCGGTGATTTGGGATTCCAATTGTGGGGTCAGGGTCTTGGGGTAGACGGTATAGTGGATGTTGCCGTCGCCCAGATGTGCCACGCAATTGTCCCAGGCCCCGGGATCGATGCTGGCCACCGCAGCCTTGGCGCGGGTGAGGAACGTCTCAACCTGGTCGACGGGCACGCAGACATCGGTGTTTACGAACTTGCCCATGCCAAAGGCAATCTCGCCCGCCGCCTCGCGCCGGGCCCACATCTCGGCGCGTTGCGCGTCGTTCTGTGCGATGACGGCATCCAGAACAGCTTGGCCCTCCATCAACTCGCCCAAGGTATCTTCGAGCATTGAGATGATGGGGATAGAGCCATCCTCCGCAGGCTGTGCATCACTTGGCGCGGTTGCCCCCAGCTCGATTAGGATGTTGGTGTCGTAGCTTCCTTCGAAGGGCGCTCGTGCATCAGGGAACATCTTGAGGTGGCTTTCGATGTATCTGCGGGGCATGTATTCGAACGCCTCCACCGCGCCGCCCGAGCGTTCCTGCATTGTCCGAAGAAGTGTGAGAGCATCCGGCAGGGAAGGGACAGCGACGGTGGCAGTGGCGTATGCTTTCGGCTTGGGAAAGAGTTTGAGGACGGCGGCGGTGATGATCCCCAATGTGCCCTCGGCGCCAACCACGAGGTTTCGCAGGTCGAGGCCGGAATTGTCTTTGTGCAGCTCGCTCATCAGGTTCATCACCCGTCCGTCGGCAAGGACGACTTCAACCCCCATGCATAGCGCTCGGGTGTTGCCATAGCGAACAACATTCGAGCCGCCCGCATTGGTGGACAGGAAGCCTCCGACCATCGCTGTGCCGCGGGCACCAAAGGTGAGGGGAAAGACCAGCCCGTGTTCTTCGACCGCCTCATGCAAGGTGCTGAGCACCACCCCAGCTTCCACCGTGGCGGTTTGCCCTGCGGTGTTGATGGATCGGATGGCATTCATGCGATCAACGGAGAGCATGATGGCGCCCTGAGCTGCCGCACCGCCCGCCAGCCCGGTGTTGCCAGATACGGGGACGATGGCTGCCGCCTCCGCGTTGGCGGCAGCCAATACCTGAGAGACTTCGGCTGTTGTTGCCGGGCGTACAACGGCCAGAGGCTCAGAGGTGTGCTTGCCCGTCCAGTCCTTGGCCCATTTTGCGCAATCGGCGCCTGTCAAAACGTGGCCGGGTCCGACGATACCGGCGAGAGTATTCAATAGGGTCATGTGAAGCTCCTCGCCAAAGACATGACGGATGAAACCTGCATTTGGAAGTGCGATGTTTGAGGGGAGGGGCATGGTAGCGTCAGGTGGACTTGAACCACCGACCCCAGCATTATGAGTGCTGTGCTCTAACCAGCTGAGCTATGACGCCATGCCTGCGCGGTGAGATAGGCGCATGATGCGGGACTGTCAAACCAAAATAGGGGCCGAAACGCTGGAATCTTTTGGTTTCGTAGCGCATGAATGGGCCAGATTTACATAGGGCCGTCCCATGATTAACTCTCCGGATCGTTTTTTGCGCGACCTCTTTGATATCGCCGTTGCCGTTGCAGACCCAATGCGGGTGATTCCGCAGCACTTACCGCCCAAACCGAGCGGTCGGGTCTTGGTTATTGGAGCAGGCAAAGCCAGCGCGCGCATGGCCGAGGCGGTTGAGGCAGTTTGGGGGCCTTGCGAGGGTCTTGTCATCACGCGATACGGGTACGCGCGCCCCTGCGCAGGGATTGAGATCGTGGAAGCGGCGCACCCGGTTCCTGATGAAGCCGGTGCCGAGGCAACGGCGCGCATGTTGGGTCTTCTGGAAAATGCCGGCCCGGATGACTTTGTGCTCGCATTGATTTCAGGCGGGGCGTCCGCGCTTTTGACGGCGCCCGCTGGCGACATCGCTTTGACAGAGAAACAGGCCGTGAACGAGGCATTGCTTGCCTCTGGCGCGCCCATTGATCAGATGAACACCCTGCGCAAACACCTTAGCTGCGTTAAAGGCGGGCAACTGGCTGCTGCGGCGTCTCCGGCTCGGATGCTTGCATTGATGATTTCGGACGTGCCGGGGGATGATCCGGCGTTCATCGGTTCGGGGCCGACCGTGGCAGATGACACGACTGTGGAAGACGCCCGCGCCATCGTTGAGCGCTGGTCAATTCCTGCGCCTATGTCGGTGCAAGCCGTTCTGAATGGTCCAACGGGAGTTGTCCCCTCTGGTGATGTGAGGCTGGGGTCTGTCACCAACACGATCATCGCGGCTCCGTCTCAATCCCTCGCCGCAGCGGCGGCGGCGGCAAGAGAGGCAGGGTGCGAAGTGAGGCTCCTTGGGGATGCGTTAGAGGGTGAAGCGCGGGACGTCGCGCGCCATCAGATCGAGACGGCTGTTGAAATCCAACGCATGCTTGGGCCAAACGATGCCCCTGTCCTGTTGTTGTCGGGGGGAGAGCTGACGGTGACGCGTCGGGGCGACGGCGTCGGTGGACCAAATGCCGAATTTGCGCTTGCTGCGGCTATTGCCCTGAATGGTTGCACGGGGATTTGGGTCCTCTCGGGTGATACGGATGGGGTTGATGGTGCGGCCGAGGTGGCCGGGGCCATCGTCAGTCCTGACATCTTGGCGTCGTCAAAGGAAAGCGCTGATGATGCGTTGGCACGAAACGACAGCCATGGGTATTTTCAGCGGGCAAATGCACAGGTGATCACGGGACCCACGCTCACAAATGTTAACGATTTCAGATCTATTTTGATACTTCCGCAGGCGCGTTGAGAGCTAAATTTAGGTTTCCGTTAGGCTTTGACGTTAGCGTTCGTTTCCGTAGCGTCACTTTTGGTGTCATCCGCCGACATATAAGACCTAATCAAACGATTTATTGCATCACGCGAAATCTGATTGTGTGCGTCTGAAAACCCCAGCGATGCGACCATCCGCCAATGCCCGTAAAGAAGCGTGATGAAAAGATATCCGATCTCACGGCAAGCATTCTGCGACAACGATGGGTATGAGACCCGAACCTCATGCGCAATGGTGTATTGCAGGAGACTATGCTGCTCGTACAGACACTTGCGGACGGTTTCACTGCCAGTCGCAATTGACATCATGGCATCGTAGGCGGCGTGGTTTTTTGGCTTCCAACTGCTCTTGTCAGCCAGCGCATCAAAGAAGAAATCAAGGAAGAACTCTAAGCGTTCGTCGACTTCGACGTTCACTATTTCGACGGTTAACGCTTCTCGATGTGCGGCGGCCAACGCATCACAGACGGCAACCATGAGAAGCTGAGGATCTGGGTAGTAATGGCGGATTAGCTGACGAGACATGTCTGCCTCTTCAGCTATCAGGTCATATGAGATCATCGAGAGCCCGTGCTTATTGAGAGCTCCGATAGCACCTTGAACAATCTCGGGCTTCCGGATTTCGGAAATCGGTTTGACCATTAAACTCGCACCCCCAAACATAATCTCGCGGCGTGTGGTATCCCCTTGTCGTTTGTAACTATTTGGAAATTTACTGTCCAGTAAATCAAAACAATCTGTATATTGATGAAAATATTTGGCGGACAAATTAATCTAAAATTTAGGTAAATTCCTTCCAAAAAAATAAAGTGACGTGGAGGAAAGGGGCACTTTTCAGGGCAGTGCAAAGAAATACGACAGTAAATTCATAGCTTGCAGGCTGCAAAAAAGACCTGCGTCCAAGGCGCGTGTATAAGCCCTCCAACTTTGCCATTAACAGAGTTAATACACTGTTAACAAAAAGATTTATCAGTCGTACCGCAACTCTGTCGCTTTGCCGCGGAACACGTAGTAGGCGAGCACGGTGTATGCGAGAATTGTTGGCAAAACGAAAATGGTTCCAACCAAGATGATAAACAGACTTTCTGGCGCGCTTGCGGATTCATATATCGTGAGCTTTTCGGGCACCACATAGGGATAAAAGCTGTAAGCCATGCCCCCGAAAGCGGTTGTCCAAAGCGCAGTGGCCGCGCCGAAGGGCAGCCAAGAGAATCGGTCGCCCGAGAAGGGCATGGTTTTGAGCATCTGCCACAGCCACGCCACCAGCACCGCAGAGAGGATCGGTAGCGGTGAGAGCCAGAGGAATTCAGGGAACGAGAACCACTTGTCGAAGATGCGTGAAGAGACGAATGGCGTTGCGATGGATATGGCCGAAATGCCAAGGACCAGCCCCCAAATACCGCCCTTAGCCCAGTCGATTGCCTTAAGCTGCAGGTTTCCCTGCGCTTTGTGAATGACCCAGGTTGCGCCAATAAAGCTGTAGCCGATTGTCAGGAACACGGCTGTCAGCAGTGCAAAAGCCACATGCGGCAGTGTCCATGTCAGGCCCATCACATACATCCCGAGCATAAAGCCTTGCGACAGAGACGTCATGAGAGATCCGACAAAGAAGGCCCAGTTCCAGCGTGATTTGTAGCTCAGCGGGGCTTTGACGCGGAATTCGAATGCGACGCCGCGCAGGATGAGGCCGATCAACATGACGGCGACGGGCAAGTACAGGGCGGTTAGGATCGTTCCATGTGCCGCAGGGAAGGCCACGAGGAGAAGACCGACCGCCAGGACCAGCCATGTCTCATTGGCATCCCAAAAGGGGCCAATGGCGGCGATCATGTTGTCCTTCTCGTCTTCATCCGCGAAGGGGAACAGCAACCCAACCCCGAGGTCGAACCCGTCCAGAACAACATAGATCAGGATCGAGACACCCATGAGCATGGCAAAAGTGAAGGGGAGCCACTGGGCCGGGTCACCGAAATAGTCCATCTTGTTACTCCGCAGGTACAGCAGCGACGGCGGCGCCGGATCCCGGCACGCGTGGTTTGAGTGTCTCGCCACGCGACGCTTTCCGGGCCAGGTGGAAGATCACCGCGATGTAGGCCGCCAGCAGGATGGCGTAGACGGCAAGGTAGGCGAGCAACGTCGACAGGACCAGCGGTGCGGGCACATCAGCCACCGCCATCTCAGTGGTCATCACGCCCTGCACAAGCCACGGCTGACGCCCGATCTCGGTTGTGTACCAGCCTGCGAGTGTTGCCAGCCAGCCCGAGAACGACATCGCGACGAAACCGAACAGCATCAACCTTGGCAGCCCTTCGACACCACGGCGGGCGTTGCCGTTAGCGGTCTTGCGCGCCATCATGGCCACCGCGGCCCAGCTGGTCAAAAGCATCAGGACACCTGTGCCGACCATCACGCGGAAGCTCCAGAACACTGGGGCGACGCGCGGGTGCATGACCTCGCCGTCCTCTGTAACGAATTCGTTCAGGCCTTTGACCTCACCATTCCAATCGTGCGTCAGGATAAAGGACGCAAGGTTGGGGATGCCGATCTCAAACCGGTTTTCACGGGCATCATCATCGGGCAGGGCAAAGAGAAGGAGGTCGGCACCATTCTGGGTCTCCCAGATACCTTCCATCGCGGCGACCTTGGCGGGCTGATACTCCTTGGTATTCAGACCGTGCATGTCACCCACAAGGATTTGCACAGGCATGAGCAGAGCCGCCGCGACGATTGCCGTGCGCAAGGCAGATTTGACGCCTGCGGTGTTGCCGCCGATCAGGATCCGGAAGGCCGAGATGCCGGCGATTAAGAAGCTCACAGTCAGGAAGCTGGCGAGCATCATATGTGTGAAGCGATATGGCATCGACGGGTTGAACACGATGGCCCACCAGTCCGTCGCATGCGCGACGCCGTCGATCATCTCATACCCCTGCGGCGTGTGCATCCACGAGTTCAGAACGATAATCCAGAATGCGGACATAGTCGTGCCGAATGCGACGAGGAAAGTTGCTGTGGTGTGCACCCAGGGTTTCACGCGGCTTGCGCCGAAAAGCATGATCCCGAGGAAGACGGCTTCCAGGAAGAAGGCCGTCATCACCTCGTAGGCGAGCAGCGGACCTGCAATGTTGCCGACGGTCTCCATAAAGCCTGGCCAATTGGTGCCAAACTGGAACGACATCGTGATGCCAGAGACCACGCCCATCGCGAACGACAGCGCAAAGACTTTGACCCAGAACATGTAGGCGTCCATCCAGCGCTGGTCTTTTGAGATGTTGAAGCGCACCCGGAAATACAGCAGCACCCACCCCAAGGCGATTGTGATCGTTGGGAAGAGGATGTGAAACGAAATGTTCGCCGCAAACTGTATGCGGGACAAGAGGAACGCGTCCATCTGGATAACTCCGGGTTTTCAACTTCTGACCCTGAGTTAAGCCAACCCAGCCGAAAGGGAAGCGGGTGCGACAGCAGGGCGCGGGGCGCGGCCCTGTTTTTCAAGGCCAAAGATGGCAGCCATGCCGCAGGCGCATAGCTTCTGCGGCGCCCGGTCGCAGTTTGGTAGGGGAGTTTAGACAAATGCCGTGGGATCAGGTGCCGTCAGGGGTCTGATCGAATCGCCACTGTGTGGTTTGGCTATAGGCCTCACCCGGCTTCAAGGTGATGCTTGGGAACTGCCGATGGGATGGTGCGTCCGGCCAGTTCTGCGCCTCAATCGCCAGGCCGCGATAGGCTGGGCGATCATCGTAGATTTGAACACCTTGAGCGGTTGTGGCAACGGTCATCCCCACACCGCTCTCACCACGCAACCAGAGGACATCGCGTAACGGCTGGACGTCCTGCGACAGGCAAAAGTTTGTGTCGAGTGGCGGGCTGCCGCCTTGCAGCCTTTGAAGAGTGCGAAAATCAACGGCTGTGCCGTCTGTAACCGCGATCTCGCCTGTCGGCGTGCTGTCGGGCGTTGTGGGCAGATAGGCGTCGGCCGCTATTTTGAGGCTGTGCCCATCAAAGCGCTCTGAGCCGTCGAGGTTCCAGTAGCTGTGATTGGCAAAGTTCATGACCGTTTCTGAGTCTGTCTTTCCGGAGACAGTCATTTGCAATGTTGCTGGCGGAATGACTTCAAATCGGGCTGTGACGTCGCGATTGCCGGGGAAGCCGCCCTCGTTATTGGGCAAGGATAGCGCAAACGTCACATGGGATGCGCTGTGATCTGCAACCGTCCAGAGTTTGGCGCCCGTGTTGGCGCGCCCGGAATGGAGAGTGATTTTACCGTCCTGATTGGCGTCGAAGTAATAGGTCTGCTCGCCGATCGCTGCTTGCGCGCCGGAGATGCGGTTGACGACTGGGCCGATCAGGGGGCCATGATAGCACATATCGCCCTCAAAATCGCTGACGGAGCCGCCTGATATGGTGAGATTGTGCTCGACATCGCTCAGCCGCACCTCGTGCAGGACTGCACCGAGATCAAGGAGAGTGACACGCAGATCGCCTGCGGCAATCGTGTATTTGTGGACGGGCTGCCCGTCCTTTGTGGTGCCAAAGGGGGTCACGACCGCGCCTCCCAATGCACGCCTGCGGCGGGGATCATGACGTCGTGCCACTTCATCGGGACGGGTGCGTAGTTAAAGACGAACCGGTGCCGCGCGGTATCACGGATGCGCAGGCCTTCTGGCAGGTCGAGGGCGTCGAGCCCGGCTTCTGTGCAGAGCGTGCGGATGATGGCGGCAAAGGTATCCGGATCGGGCCAGCCCGCCAGATAGCGCAAGTGCGCGCCGCCCATGATGGCCGCTTGACCAGCGCGGGTTTCCATATGAACCGTGTCGCGGCCTTCGAGATGTTCAAACCAGCGCACGAACCGACCCTTTTCCAGAGGTTCATCCGCAATGGGCGGCAGGCTTTCAGTGACCACAGCGGTGACGTCTAGGCCGGGGATGTTTGGGCCCATAGGCGTTGGGATCGACAGATCGTGCGTCTTGGTGTCGGTCCGGGGGCCAATGAGCGCTATTCCTTTGTAGCGGGCCAAAGCGTCCCGCAGCGGGTCTGACAGGGTGAGGAGACCGGGGGCGAGTACGAGCCTGTAAGCTGAAAGATCGGCGGTTTCGGGGTGGAGGATGTCGACGCTCAAGCCAGCGCGACGCAGGGCACGATAGGCATCAAACGCAAGATCAAACCCGGTGAAATCAGCGCCCTGTGGCTGCGCCTCCCATGCCCAGCAGCTGTCATAATCGAACACCAAGCCGACGGGGGCCGCTGCGGCTGTGACATCGCCAAGCTCGGTGATTTCACCCGCAACCTGCATGGCCTCAGCCAAAGCGGGTGCGGGTTCGCTGTCGGGGCGCAAAAGGCCTGCGTGCATCTGCTCTTGGGCGAAGGGTGCCTGACGCCAGCGGAAATAGCTGACACATTCCGCCCCATGGGCAATCGCCTCCCACGCCCAAAGCCTGCACATGCCGGGCAGGGGAGCAGGGTTCCACGGGGCCCAGTTTACCGGGCCGGGCTGTTGTTCCATCACCCACCAGCGGCCCTCGTGCGGAGCCGCCTCGGTCCGCATGGCGCCAGCGGCGCGGTAGATATCGTGGTGGAAGGCCTGATTATCAGGGTGACCCTGCTTGAGAAAGCGGGCCTTGAATGTGGGTGTCTCGCCTATTCGGTCAGAGAGGAAGCCGATGGGATAGCTGTCCCATGAAGTGATATCGAGGTCTTTTGAGAGCTTGAAATGATCAAACGACGTCTCTCGCCCCATAAAATTATGGATGATCGGCGCATCGCTGTGTTTGCGAATTTCGTCACATTGAATGCGGTTAAACGCGACAACCTGATCAGACGAGAACCGCGCGAAATCGAGCTGATGCGGGTGGTTTGGCTCTGTCACTGTCAGGTTGGGCGGATCAATCTGCGACCACTCGTCATACTGCATGGACCAGAACACATTGCCCCAAGCGCGGTTCAAGGCATCCGTGGATTGATACTTTTGCGCCAGCCAATCGCGGAAGGCTGCTGTGGCGGCGGGCGAATAGCTTACGGTTGTGTCGTGACAGGCGTATTCGTTGTCTGTTTGCCATGCCTGCACATGAGGGTTGCGGCCATAGCGCTCGGCCATCAACGCTGTGATGCGGCGGCTCTCTACTCGGTATCCTTCGTGCGAGAAGCAGTAGTGACGGCGCGAGCCGAACTTACGCGGCTGGCCATTGGCGTCATGGGCCAGCATGTCGGGGTGTTTGTCGATCATCCAGCGTGGCGGCGTGGCTGTCGGCGTGCCGAGTACGATCTTGAGGCCAGCGCTGCCCAGCACCTCAATTGCGCGGTCCAGCCAATCCCAGTCGAAGACATCCGGCTTGGGCTCCATCAGTGCCCATGCAAACTCGCCTATCCGCACCCAAGTGATCCCCGCCTTAACCATGCGGGCCGCATCCTCTTCCCATTGGGTTTCGGGCCAGTGTTCGGGATAGTAGCAAACGCCGATGGTGGGGATCATGGTGTGATCTTTCGCTAAGTGTTTCCGCCAGCCTTTATGCGAGCATGCGAAAACGGCAAGCCCTAGTCGGGCAGAATGACGCGATGTTCCGCCTGTCCGGTCACATCGGTCTGGATCTCAAAGGTTTGGCCGGACAGCGGCCGGTTTGCCAATTCTTCTGCGTCAAGGCCGACAAGGGCGGAGGTGCAGTGGAGCGTCTTGAAATCCTCGCCGCCAAAGGCCGGGCAAGTGGCTTGCAAAGCGGGCACCTCGATCGCGGCGATGAATTTGCCGCTTGGGTCGTAACGCGCCATGCGCGCACTGCCCCATTGCGCCGTCCACAAGCATCCTTCGGTGTCAACAACGGCCCCGTCCGCCTTATGGGCTGTGCCTGTTAAGTCGATGTGGACATGCGGCGCGCCTTGCGGCCATCCCGTTTCGGGGTCGAGCGCCACGGCCATGATCTGCTGCGTCGGGGTGTCCGTGTAGTAGGCCATGGAGCGATCAGGGGCGAAACAGATCGAATTTGAGATGGTGACTTGCGGGACCACTTTGCGCAACTCGCCTCGGTAGTAGCGCCAGATTGCCCCGGCACTCGGCTCGGCGTTCAGGCCCATGCTACCGATCCAGAACCCGCCCCAAGGGTCCGCCCGCCCGTCGTTGGAGCGGGTAACCGGGTCATCCGCCTCTAGCGGGATGAGGACGTCTGATTGGCCTGTCTCAATGTCAAATCGCGACAATGCGGTTTGCGAGGCGATGATCAGCGTGGTCTCATCGACCCAGCCGGCAGCCGAGACGTGTTCGTCAAACTGCCAATGCTGGCCTTTGCGATGCAAACGTTTGCCAAGAATGTCGAACCAGAAAAGCTCTTGCCGTTCAGGGTGCCACAATGGTCCTTCGCCAAGGGCACAGGGGGTCGCGTCGTGGACGATCATGTGGTGGCCTCATCATAGGCTTGGACGATTTTGGCGGCCTTTGTCCCCACTTCTGCAGGGCGCATGCCGGGTGCAAACAAGGCAGAGCCGATGCCAAACCCATCGCAACTGGCCGCAAGCCACTCTTTGAAGGTGTCGGGGCCAGCCCCACCCACGGCATATACTTGTGTGCCGTGCGGCAGCACGGCGCGCAGCGCCTGAATGCCGCTGGGGCCGAGCAGTGACGCGGGAAAGACCTTCAGCCCGTCGGCCCCTGACTTCAGCGCCAAAAAGCATTCTGTCGGCGTCATCACACCGGGCCAGCTTGCCATGCCCTTGGTCTTGGTCGCCACGATCACCCGTTGATCGACGTTGGGGGAGACGATCAGTTTGCCACCGGCCTCATGGACCCGGCCCACATCATCCGTGGACAACACAGTGCCTGCGCCAATCTCGGCGTCGTCGCCATAGGCGGTGGCCATGGCCTCGATGGAGTGGAAGGGGTTGGGGGAGTTCAGGGGGACTTCAATACGGGTGATCCCAGCCTCGATGATCGCAGCACAGGTGGCGGCGGCATCTTCGGGCTTTAGCCCGCGCAGAATGGCGATGATGGACCGGGTCATACGGCTCCTTTCAGGCTGGCATAGGCGGCTTTAAGGCCCGCCAGTGTGGCGGCGTCATTATCAACAAGGATCGCAGGCGCGCCCTGGGTGCCAAGCGCCTGCACATAGACCTCAGCCACCTTGCCCGCGCCGATCACGGCCAATTGCTGGCCCAGCCAATAGGGTTTGGCCGCTGCGAGCTCTGCCCCGAGCAGGGCTCCGGACAGCCGCGCGCGTGCCGTTTCCGGGGTAAGGTTGGCAAGAAGGTCTTCGGCCCTGAGCGAGAACAGACGCGCGGCGAGCCGATCGGGCCGTGATAACGCGTCATCCAAAGCCGTCAGAAAGGCCGCCTCGTCCCATCCTGTGTCGGCCACTGAATGTCGCAGAACCGTGTGCTGCGAGAGGGCCGCGAAGAGATCGCCCGTCATGAAGGTCTGAAAACTGACAACCTCGCCTGCGCTGACATGGGCCCATTTGGTGTGGGTGCCGGGCAAGCAAATCACGCCGTCCCATTTGGGGTTCAGCGCCAAAAAACCTGCGATCTGTGTTTCTTCGCCGCGCATGACATCGGCAGGATTTGTCTGGCAGAGGCCCGCCACGATGTGGACTGTCAGGCTATCAGACGACGTTGTGGCGGGTGTCAGGGCCGCAGGCAGCGGTGCGCAGGGCACTGGTGTATAGGGCGCCTCCACCCAGCCTTGTCTCGCCCCCACCATGCCGCAGGCGACCACTGTGGTCGGTCCTTCGGCCCAATCACCCGCCGCATTTAAAAGCGCTGGTTCAAAGCCCTCGGGTGTCAAAGTGGCCATGCCTGCTTTGGATTGGCGCTGGTCCAAAGGTTGACCGGAGGTATCAATTGCCCAAACGCGCAGATTGCTGGTGCCCCAATCCACGGCAAGCCATGCGATCTCGCTCACCCTGTCACCGTTGTGCCTGCGTCGATCACAAGTGATTGGCTGGTCATCATGCGCGAGATGTCAGATGCCAGAAACAGAACTGTGCCGACGATGTCTTCTGGCTTCATGAAGTCCGTCAGGCACTGCCGCTGTTTGTAGGCTTCGAGGTTCTCATCAGTTGCCCATTTTTCGAGCTGCTTTTCCGTCAGGACCCAGCCGGGTGCCACGGCATTGACGCGTATTCCGTCTGGCCCCCATTCCCGCGCAAGCCCGCGCGACATTCCAACGATGCCAGCGTTGGCGGCAACGTAAGGCACCATGTTGGCTGCACCAAACATATAGCTGATGGAGGAGAAGTTGATGATCGACCCGCCGCCGGCGGTTTTCATCATCGACGCAACCTTTTGGCAGGCAAAGAAGTACGCCTTTAGATTAACCGCCTGCTGCGCGTCCCAAGTCTCCTCCGTGATCTCGAGCGCATCGTAGCGCATGTCATCTGCGGCGTTGTTGACGAGCGTTGTGACCGGGCCATGTGCGTCCGCGGCGGCGTCAATTGCTGACTTGAGCGCATCGGTGTCGGTGACATCGCATTGCACGAAGAGCGGTGCATTGCCGGTTTCGTCGGCAAGGGACGCTGCGAATTCCGAGTAATCGCTGCGTCCCACGAATGTGACGCGCGCACCCTGCTCTAAAAAGCCTCTGGTCAGGGCAGCCCCGATCCCGCTGCCACCTCCGGTGATGAATACCGAGTTGTCTTTCAGATCATGAAACGTCGCAGGCATGCAGCAGGCCTCGTGTTAGCGCTATACTTTGTTGCGCCACCACGCCTCAAAACGCAAGGGGTCAGACCGTGCGTTTTCCGTAGTAGAGGCCCACAACATGCTCGGCCTCTGCAAAGAACAGCCAGCGCGAAGCAAAGACACCAACGATATGGCTGATCACGGCTATAAGCGCCATGAAATGTCCGGCTCCCGGAAGCAGGATCACCAGAAGTGGGATCGCAAATGCCAAAACCATCGCAAGGATGCGCAGCTTGAACGCATGGTCGCGGCCAACCTGAAAGGCAAACTCGCGCAGCAGATAGTTCGTGCCCGTATGCGGTGGCTCGAACGGACGCACGCCGCCCATGGTGCCAAGGCCCGTTGCTGTGGCAAGATTGGTCCCGGATTGCGCCAGCGCCGTGTCTCCGCGCCACCAGACGATCACCTGAATGATGGCCGTCAGAAGGAGGAGCCAGAACGCCTCGGCCCATTGATTGGCCAGTAAGGCCCCGCCGCTGACGCAATAGCCCATGAACATGGCGGGCGTTGTGAAATGGTTCCAACGCGGGACGGTTTTGAGCTGTGTGTAGATCATGGCCGTTGTGAACACAGTGCCGAGTGACAACAGCGCGCCGATGACGCCCAGAAAACCCCAGCGGGTGCCAAAGAACACGAGGCCCGCGCCGTAAAGCGCCATGATCAAGAGAGCGGCAACAGCACAGACCCCCTCGCGGCTGAGCCAGGAGGAGCGCCATTGCGAAAAGGCTTTGAGCGCGCGTTCGGGGTGGCCCAAGTGCGTGGTCGACGCAATGAGACCGCCGACAGCCAAAAGATACGCGATGGCAAAGAACGCAAAGGCGGTCCAGCCGGTCACAGCAGGGTAGCCAAATCCCAGCCAGGCCAGCAGGCCAAAGCCGATGCCCGAGAGCGTCGAAAAGATGATGACGGATGGTGCGGGATGCATATCAGCGGCCTCCGGGCATTGCGGTGAGGGCTTTGTCGAGCCAGCCCATGAAGCCTTGTGGCTCGGCTGCAATGGGATCAAGGAATGGCGCAAGGATGTCTACATCCTCTGACCGATCACGCTCACGCGGGGGCAGGTATTTGTTGACGGGCTTGGTGCCTTGTTCGGGCATCAGGTCCATGCCGCCGCGTTCAGCTGTCAGAATGCTGACGTTGCTGTCTGGGTCCGCGAAATCACCAAAGTGGCGGGCGCCTGCGGGGCAGGTGCGCACGCAGGCGGGCACCCGGTCCACTTCAGGCAGGTTTTCATTGTAGATGCGGTCAACGCAGAGGGTGCATTTCTTCATCACCTTTTCCTCGGCATCCAGCTCACGCGCGCCGTACGGGCAGGCCCATGCGCAGAGACCGCAGCCGATGCAATCGCTTTCGTTGACCAAAACGATACCGTCCTCGACCCGCTTGTAGCTGGCCCCGGTCGGGCAGACAGTGACGCAGGGCGCGTCTTCGCAGTGCAAGCAGGATTTAGGGAAATGCACGAGTGCGGCATGACCTTCATCCGGCTGAACTTCATAGGAGTGCACACGGTTGAGGAAGGTGCCAGACGGCTCTTTGCCGTAGGGATCCTGATCCGACAGGGGCGCGCCGTAGTTTTCGGTGTTCCAGCCTTTGCACGACACCACGCAAGCATGACAGCCCACGCAGGTGTCGAGGTCGATTACAAGGCCGAGCTTTTTCTCGGTGCTTTGCGGCAGGGTGGTCATGCGCGACCTCCGTTCTTCGTAATTTGGTCATTCATCACCACGGGCGCGCGCTCTTCAGCGTCCCATGTGGCGATAAAATAGATGAAACTGCCCAGCATAAACGCGATGAAGGCAAAGATGGCGAGGAGTGTCATTTTCACGAGCCCACCTTCTGTGCGAGCTTGCCCGGTCCTTTGGCGACGGGGGCCTTGATGGGCGGATAGTTGGGCTGGCTCTCGGAGGGGGCCGCAACTTTGGTGATGTTGACGCGCAGGTCGAACCATGCGGCTTGCCCGGTCACGGGATCAGAGTTGGACCAGCGCATGCCGTCTTGTTGTTCGGGCATCAGCTCGTGGATCAGATGATTGAGCAGGAAGCCCTTCGTCGTTTCTTGCGCGTCGTCTGACAGGGCCCATGCGCCTTTGCGTTTGCCGATGGCGTTCCATGTCCACACTGTATTCTCGTTGAGGGCGGCCATATGGGCCACCGGCACAGTGATGGAGCCGTGCGGAGACGAAACCTTGGCCCAATCTCCCTCGGCAAAACCGTTGGCCTCCCAGATTTTGGTGGGCACGTAGAGCGGGTTGTGGCCGTGGATTTGGCGCAGCCATGCGTTCTGCGTGCCCCACGAGTGGTACATGGCCATCGGGCGCTGGGTCAGCGCGTGGATTGGAAATTCACCCTTGGCCTCCAGCGCTTCGGACATAGGCGCATACCAGATCGGCAGCGGGTCCATCGTGTCCTTGATGCGCTGGCGCAGATGCTCGGGCGGCTGTCGCTCGCCCACGCCTTCGGCGGCCAGTTGGAAGCGGCGCAGAGGCTCGGAGTAGAGCGTAAAGATGTAGGGTTGTGGCGCATCGTAAAAGCTCATCTTCACGGCCCAATCCTGATAGGCCATGTTGAACGGCTTGTAGTAAGCGCAGTCCTCGGGGACATGCTCCATCCAGAAGCCGCCATTGGCGATGTAGCTGTCGAGCTGGCCTTCGTTGGGTTCGCCGCGGCCGTCTTGCAGACCGTTCTCGCCCATGCGCCACCCAGCCAAAGGCCCCACACCGGGGCGGCGGACGTGGTTGGTAATGTAGTCAGCGTAATCGGCATATTTCTGGCTGCCGTCTTCGTTGGTGAAGGGGGCAAGGCCAAGACGGGCGCCAAGATCACAGAGCGCGGATTGGAAGCCTTTCACATTCCGGTCGGGCTCAATCACCGGCCAACGGATTGCGTCGGCGACGGCATCCGCCTCGCAGATCGGGCGATCCAGCAGCGAGATGCAGTCGTGCCGTTCGAGATACGTCGTGTCCGGCAGGATCAGGTCCGCATAGGCCACCATCTCGGACGAATAGGCATCCGAATAGATGATGTGCGGGATGACATAGTCGCCGTTTTCATCCTTGTCCGTCAGCATCTTCATCGTGCCATCGGTGTTCATGGAGGAATTCCACGCCATGTTCGCCATGTAGAGAAACAGCGTGTCGATCTTGTACGGATCACCGGCATAGGCGTTGGAGATGACCATATGCATCATCCCGTGCGCCGACATCGGGTTTTCCCATGTGTAGGCCTTGTCGATCCGCGCCGCCGAACCATCTTCGCGCAGGCACAGGTCATCTGGCCCTTGGACGTAGCCCAGATGTGGGCCGTCGAGCGGCTTGCCGGGGGTGACTTTGCAGTGCGGCTTGGGATGGGCCGTCGTTGGTTTGGGGTAGGGCGGCTTGAACCGCATACCGCCCGGTGTTTCGACGCTACCGATGATGATTTGCAACGTGTGCAGCGCGCGGCAGGTCTGGAAGCCGTTCGAATGCGCCGAAATCCCGCGCATGGAGTGGAAAGATACGGGCCGTCCGACCATTTTGGAATGCGTCACGCCGCGGAAGTCGGTCCATTCGCGGTCCAGCTCAATTGCTTCATCAAAAGCGGTGCGAGCAATCTGGGCGGCCAGTTGGCGGATGCGCGCCGCGGGGATGCCCGTACGCTCTGCCACGTTCTCTGGCGCGTATTGCTCGTCGAGGTACTTTTCTGCCATTTTGTGGAATACGGGCCGATGGGTAACGCCCTTTTCGCGGAGTGTCGCACCAAGATCTGGTTCCACGCCCTGACCATTCCAGGGCGCGGTCTTGCCCGTGCGGCGGTCAATCACGATGGGCTGGCCATCCTTGTCCTTCAACAAAAGGCCGAACTCATCCGATTTCTCATCTTCGTTCACAAGGCAGGACGCGTTGGTGAAGCGGGCAAGGTAGTCGAGGTCGAGCTTGCCGGCTTTGAACAGCAGGTGGATGATCGACAAGATCAGCAGGCCGTCTGTTCCGGGCGTGATGCCATACCAATCGTCGGCAACAGCGTTATAGCCCGAGCGGATCGGGTTAACGCCCACGACCTTGGCGCCGCGCTTTTTCACTTTGCCGATGCCCATTTTGATCGGGTTACTATCGTGATCTTCTGCCACGCCGAACAGGATGAACAGTTTGGTATGGTCCCAATCGGGCTGGCCAAATTCCCAGAAGGCGCCGCCCATCGTGTAGATGCCGCCTGCCGCCATGTTGACGGAACAGAACCCGCCGTGGGCAGCGTAGTTTGGCGTGCCAAACCCTTGGGCCCAGAGCGAGGTGAAGGACTGTGACTGATCGCGGCCGGTGAAGAACGCGAGTTTTTCCGGCGCGTTTTCGTGCAACGGGCGCAGCCAGCCTTCGGCGATGGTATAGGCCTCTTCCCACGAGATTTCTTCGAATTCGCCAGACCCGCGTTCGCCCACCCGTTTGAGCGGCGATTTCAGGCGGGAGGGCGCGTTGACCTGCATGATCCCCGCGCTGCCTTTGGCGCAGAGGACGCCTTGGTTGACCGGATGGTCGCGGTTGCCCTCGATATATGCGACCTTGCCGTCCTTCATGTGGACGTTGATGCCGCAGCGGCAAGCGCACATGTAGCACGTCGTTTTGCGGACCTCGTCCGAGACCTTGGGGGATGTGTCGATGGAGGGTTGATGATGGGTCATGTAACAGTCCTGATCAGCGAAAGCCCCGCCAGTGCGATCAACAGCACCAAGCAAAACGGTTTATAGAATGGCTCCAGTTTAGGGGTGAATAATCGCTGCCCCAAGAGCACGCCTAAGGCCACAGCAGGGGCAAGGATGAGTCCACGTGCCGTTGCCGTCCAATCCATGACACCAAACCAGAGCAGAGTGATGAGCGAGGTCAGTGAACTAACAAAGAGAAACAGCACGAGGGAGCCGCGCATCTGGCGTGCTGGAGCCTCTCTGGCAAGGACATAAAGGGCCACCACCATGCCACCTACAGCCGCCAGTCCGGTAGCCAGACCCGCCATAAAGCCGGAGCCATAAAGACCCGGGCGTGTGGCCAAAAACCGCAGGCGGATTTTGGCAAGTTGGCTCGTCGCAAGGATTAAGAGAATACAAAGCGCGATGATTTTCGACGTCTCGACGGAGACGGCTTGCGTCAGGGCGAGACCAAACGGCACGCCAATGGTCGAGCCCACCACCAAACCGATGGCCACGCCACGGTCCGCGTCTTTCCACCCGCCGCGCATCATCAGAGCGCTGGCCGTCATTTCAAGCCACCAGCAGATCGGGATGAGCGCTTCTGGCGGCAGGATCGCGATGGCGCTGGCCATGACCATCGCCGAGAGGGCGAAGCCAGAAAATCCCCGTACAAGCCCCGCCGCGAAGGCGATGAACATCAGAAGGGTAAGATCGGATTGGGTGAGCGCGAGCGTTGACAGCATGCCTGATCCGGTCAGCGCGACATCAAAGCTAGCGTGTCACGGGCGATCTGCTTTTCTTCTTCGGCTTTGACGATGTGGACGGGGACATCGCCGAGGAAGGCCAGATGCTCGAGAATACGGGCGCGCACGGGGGCTGCATTCTCACCAATACCGCCGGTGAAAGCGATGGCATCCACCCCGCCCATCGCCACGATGGCTGAACCAGAATGGCGGGCCGCCCAGTAGCAGAAATGCTCCACGGCGAACTTGGCCTCATCATCTGTCCGGTTCAACAAGCTGCGCATATCGCTTTCCCCTGCGAGGCCTTTGAGCCCACTGTCCTTGTTCAGAATGCGATCGGTTTCCGCCGCACCGTGCCGCGCGGCAAGTCGCAGAACGGCGGCCCCGTCAATGGTGCCGGAGCGGGTTCCCATGGTCAGCCCCTCGAGTGGGGAATAGCCCATGGAGGTGGCTTTGCTTTGCCCGTCCTCAATCGCGCATAAGCTTGCGCCGTTGCCGAGGTGAAGGGCCAAGAGGCGGCGCGGTAGAGCATCGCCAAAATGCGCGACCATGCCTGCGTAACTGAGGCCATGAAATCCATAGCGCCTAATGCCTTCCGCGCGGGCATCGGCGGGGATGGCGTAGGTGGTCGCAACGGCGGGGTTGCTGGCATGGAATGCGGTGCCAAAGCTCGCGTATTGGGGAAGGTCTGGAAACCGGGCCTTGAGTGCGGCGATCCCTGCGAGGTTGTTTGGGTTGTGCAGCGGGGCCAGTGGGATACAGGCGGTGATCTGGCCGATCACATCGTCGGTGAGTGCCGCTGGCGCCGTCAGTTTCTCGCCGCCGTGGACGATTCTGTGGCCCGCTGCTGTCAGGTCTGACAGGTCGATCCCCGCCTCTTCAATGGCGCGCAACATGCGGTCCAGCGCGTTGGCGTGATTTGTGGCCGAGACTTCATCCCGCCGATCGCCGCAGATCAATTGGCCACGGCCGCCGATCTCGGTGACGCGGCCTGACAGCACCTCTGTCAGTTCAGTGTCAAAGACCTTAACTTTGATCGAGGACGACCCAGCGTTGAGAATAAGGATCATGATGCGCTCCCGGTTGCTGATTTCTTTGTAAGAAATCAGGCCGAAGTCTTTCAAAGACTTCGGCTATGGTGTCAGGCGTTGGCGACGATGGAGGCAAGGGCCACGCTGGCCATGCGCGCTGCCGCAGGATCAGCGCGGCTGGTCAGAAGGATTGGGACCTTGGCCCCCATCACGAGTCCTGCCGCACAGGCCCCGCCCACATAGACCAGCGATTTGAACAAAGCGTTGCCCGACACGATGTCGGGGACGACGATCGCATCGGCCTTGCCCGCTACCGGGTTGTCCGACAACCCCTTTGTGGCCACAGCGTCCGGAGACAGGATCAGATCCAGCGCCAGCGGGCCAAAGACATCGGCCCCAGCCAAGTTCTCTGCCGCCCACTTACTCAGAGCATCGGCCTCGACCGAGCTTGGCACTGCGTCGATCACGCTTTCGGTGGCGGAGAGGAGGGCGATTTTGGGCTGTGCATTTCCCAAAGTGTGCAGCAAATCGCGGACACATTCCAAAGCCGATTGCCGGGTCTTTTCGTCAGGAGTTACGTTGACGGCAGCGTCCGAGATCAGCAAGGGCTGTTCGCTGTCTGGGTGGGTCAGGTGGAAGATGTGCACAAAACGCGCGCCGGTGCGCAACCCTGCCTCGCGGCTGACGGCAGCGCGCATGAAGGTGTCTGAATGCAACTGCCCCTTCATCAAAACATCAGCTTCACCCGCGCCGCAGAGGTTCGCGGCGGTTTGGCCGGCCTCTTGCTCGCCTTCTGTCTCGTGGAGGGGAAAGGCGCTGATGTCCCAATTCAGCTTTTCCGCTTCAGCCTCAATCTGATCGCGCTCGCCGATAAAGATGGGCTGCATGATGTTGGCCTCAAACGCCTCTTTCGCGGCCTGCATTGGCAAGGCTGATCCTGCGCGGGCGATGGCCACGCGGGGGCTGGGTTCTTCCTGCGCGCGTTTCAGGAGGCCGGGGGGGCAGACAGCGTCGCGGGTGGTGAGGAATGGTGAGGTCATGGTCAGAGCCCTTTCAAGACGCAAAGAACAATGCGCGCAGGAGACCCAGCGCGGCGAGGGTGAACAAAAGCATGATTGCCAACCTGCGAAAACCTTCGGGGGATGCGCTTGCAAAGCGTCGCCCACCAAACCAGAGGCCAAGCCCCAGGATGGGGAGGGCGCAGACGGCGGCGTAGAGTGTCTGCCACGAGATCAGACCCGCGTAGTACATCATCGGCAGGGTGATAGCATCAAGCAGTGTGAGGTAGACGATCATCGTCGCGCGAAATGTGGCCGGGGCCACCGGCTGGGCGGCAAGAAAGGCGACGACGGGGAGCCCGCCAACGCCTGCGCCGTTGCAGAGGCCGGAGATCGCGCCAACGCCTGAGTGACCAGCGGCCCCAATCCGTCCCTTGAAGGACCAACCAGCGAGTAGAATAAGGCTGAGGATCAGGATCAGGCCGGAAATCGCGAGCCGGGCCGATCCTTCTGTCGCGGTGGAGATGACGAAGACGGCGATGGGCAGAGTGACCGCCGCCCCTAGAAGCAAGGCACCGACGCGACGCCAATCAACATGCCCGCGGATGCCTTTGGCTTGAAAGGCCGTCATCAGGATTTCGCAAAGATACACCACCGGGATCAGTGGCACGGGGTTGGTCAACAGGCTGGCATAGGCGATGAACAGCGCCGAAAAGCCAAAGCCGGAGTACCCCCGAATGTACGCCGCCCCCAGCAAACCAATGCTGAGGGCGGCGAT
>JAHDDU010000020.1 GCA_020629175.1 Flavimaricola sp.
TTGAAGTTTCTGCTCAACATCCAGCAAGGGGCCCCCGCGCGGCGGCTCAACTGGACAATGACGGTGAACCCGCTCCTCGACACAAGCCCCGAGAACTACCACAAATGGGGCATCCAAAAGACAACGCTGACACCCGAAAACCTTGGCGCGAAACAGCATCTGCGGGTCGAGCTGCAAAGCTTCTTCCGCCTGCCACGCTCAAACGCGTTGGTCTTTCCGATCCGCTGCTATCTCTGCAGCTTTCAGGATCTGATGACCAAACCAAAATGGGGCCGCCGCCTGCACCGCGTGGTGCGCGACCTGCCGGTGGAACTGGCGACGTACAAAGGCTTCATCGACAATCGCCCGATGATGCTCGACTACCTGTCACAATTCGATGACGGACTGCCCACATCGCCAGGCGTGTTTCCGGATGACGCAACAGAGCCAGCGTTGAGCAAAGGTTAACAGTAAAAGCTGCACATCCGTATGCATGTCATGTGCATCGGATGTGTATGGGTTGTGCATCAGGTTTTTAAGGCAAGTGCGCCTTGATTACGTGTTCTGCGGATAGGAAATGACCGACAGATACTTGGCCGGCAGTTTCACCAAAACCTCAGGCCCATGCGGCGCGTCGGCATCGAAAAACAACGTGTCGCCAGGCTGGAGCTTATAGACGTTATCGCCATGGCGATAATCCACTTCGCCCTCCAGCATATAGATCGTCTCAATCCCAGCATGTTGAAATGTCGGGAAAATATCGGATTTGTCGGAGAGCGTGATCAGATAAGGCTCAACAATCACGCCACTGGCATTGGCGCCGATATGCCCCAGCAGATTGTACTGATGGTTGGCACGCGTTCCATCCCGCTCCAGCTCAACGCCTTCGCCTGCTTTGGTGTGAACGGCCTGCCGATCTTCTTCGAATCCGCGAAAAAACGAAGTAAGCGGCACACTTAACGCATCAGCGAGCGCCTGAAGCGTCGTCAGGGACGGCGAGGTGTTGCCGTTCTCAATCTTCGACAGCATCCCGATCGAAAGCCCCGTCGTGGCCGACAAATCCGCCACCGTGATCCCCTGCTGCTTGCGATAGCTGCGCACCTCGCGCCCGATCGCAACTTCAAGCACCTTTTCCCGGCTGCCACGAATGCGGTGCGGGTCTTGTTGTAGATTCACAGCGGACATTTCGTTCTTTCGACTGGCAATATTCATTCACGTCTGCCTTCTACAATGAAACGGGGGCTGTTCAATATTCCTGACAATTTGGGGCCAACTTAGCCGTAGCGTAGCATGAAAATTTCCTGATAGTATAAAAATATGCGCAGTGGTGAAATAACGCGGATCGGATTCCTCCTGTTTCCAGGATTTCCAATGTCCTGCCTAACCTCCATGATCGAGCCGTTGCGCGCCGCGAATGAGATCGCAGGAGTCGAGGCTTTTGCCTGGCGCCTTTTGTCAGAAGACGGCCAGCCCGTTGAGGCGAGCGCCAAAGTTGTGTTTGCAGCCGATGCGCCGCTAGAGCCAGACGCCGAGATTGATCACCTCTATCTACTGAGCGCACCCTCCAGCCAGTTTGCCAATCAAAGTGCGGCCCACGCCAAGCTCAACCGGATTGAGCGCAGCGGTGCCATTTTGGGCGCGGTCTCGGGCGGTGTCTTTCCTTTGGCCCGCAGTGGGTTGGTGCAAAAAACGACCGTTTCCGTGCACTGGTGCTATGCCGCGGCCTTTGACGCAGAATTTCCCAGATTGACGGCCTCGGATCAGGTCATTGTGCGAGAAGGGCGGCGCGCCACAGCCTCGGGCGCTGCAGCTGCGTTTGACCTCTCACTCCACCTGATCGAAGAGAAGCTCGGCCCCGGCATCGCCACCGAAGTGGCCTGCTGGTTCCAGCATCCCTTGGTTCGCGGACAAGGGGTCACGCAAAAAGTGCCAACGATGCAATCAGAGAGTACCGACGACATGTTGCCCCCCGCCGTACGCACCGCTGTCGAAATGTTTACCACTCACCTTGAAGATCCCGTCAGCGTCGCAGATGTGGCCGAGGCCGCAGGCGTTTCGACGCGACAATTGGAAAGGATGTTCAAAAAGACAACGGGCCGCAGCCCTTTGCACTACTACCGCGCCATTCGGATGAAGGCCGCACGGCAATTGGTGCTCTATTCCAAGGATTCGATGACAGACATTGCGCTGGCCGTTGGATATGCGTCCTCAACCCCGATGATCCAAAATTACGAAGAGGTCTTTGGCGTCCACCCCGCCGAGGATCGCGACAAGATCAATCTTTTTCGGGTGCGCCAAAACTCCGCTGTGCCTTCGGTCTAGGGCTGTGTCATAAAGCCTCTGGACAGACGGGGCCGCACCAATGACACGCTACTTTTCGGACAAGAACCGCCCCGTACACATGGGGCCGTACCCGACAGAGCGTCTGGCGCGACTGAACGGCCCGGCCGATCTGTCTGCCGTCCCGCCAATGCAGCCGCTCAGGTTCGAGCGGGCCGAGGATCCACGCTCTATCCTTAATGCGATGCGCGATCATCAGGCGATGCTGGATACGATCCGCGATGGTTTGGTCAACGGTATCGTGGCGGAGGCACCGACAGACCTGCAAGAGCGGGCCAATCACCTCAAGGCGTTCGGCTACTTTTCGGATGCTGCGGTTGTCGGAATTTGTGAGCTGCCCGGCACCGCTCATCTGGACAGGCGGTTTGAAAACTCTGACGTCGCGCGGCTGTCACGTGATCTGCAAACACGCCAGACCAAGACATTGGCCTCTGGCATTGATGTCATCATGGCCGATCTGAAAGAGGCGGCGGCTGCCCCTGCACGAAGTGTCACCCATCACACCCATGCGCTGGTGTTCCTCTATGAAAACCCCCGCGATCCAGCGGACGACGAGCCGGGGGCCAACTGGATCAAGGACGCGCAAGCCCATCGCGCCGGGCTAATGGCCGCAGAGACGGCAATCGTTCTGGCCAATTACCTGAGGCTGTTAGGCCACGACGCCTGCGGCCACACGGTGAGCGCGAGCGATGTGAACCTTGGCCAGCTGGCCGTCACAGCCGGGCTTGCCACGGTGGAGGAGGGGGCGTTGCACCATCCGTACATCGGCACACGTTTTGGCCTCGCCGCTGTCACGACGACCTTCGACATGGCCCCCGACAAACCGCTCGCCCCGATGGCACAGCAGCCAAAGTCCGCGTTTGGACTAGCCTGGAAACTGGGCCGCGGCTTTGCCAAGAACGCGGGCAATGCCGTGCCGTTTGCCAATCGGCGCTTTGTCGATGGGGCGCATCCATTTGAAACGCTCAAGCGCGTGGACAAGCCTACCACTTACATTGATGAGCCAAATGTCCCGCGCGTGCCCAAACGCGCTGACCTTTTTGCCCGCGGGCAGTTCGGCGACATGGGCAAACCCATGCAGGACGCGGCCAAGGGGGGGCACTATGTTCGCAAGGCCGCGCCGTCGATGGCGCAGCGGCGGGCGCTTGGGGCGTTTGTGCTGCTGCAGGATGGGGAGACAGCCCCCGAACGGCAAAAGCTCTCGCCGCAAGAGGCCGCAGAGCATATCAAAGCCACCAGCTATTGGCTTGGGGCCGATGCCGTGGGTCTGTCGCGCTGCCCAGACTGGGCGTGGTATAGTCATGATGCCCGTGGCGAGCGGATTGACCCGCCGCATGGCCACGCCATCAATATGATCATCGATCAAGGCTATGAGACGATGGAAGGCTCCAGCGGCGACGACTGGATCGCTGTGGCGCAAAGCATGCGTGCCTACCTGCGGTTCTCTCTACTTGGCGGGGTGATCGCGCGGCAGATCCGCAACCTCGGCTATTCGGCCAAAGCGCACACAGTCATGGACGGTGAAGTTTTGCAGCCGCCGCTCCTGCTCTTGTCCGGCCTTGGCGAAGTCAGCCGGATCGGCGAAGTGATCCTCAACCCCTTCCTCGGCCCTCGGCTGAAATCCGGAACCGTGACGACCGATCTACCGCTGGCCCATGACAAGCCGATCGACTTTGGCCTGCAATCGTTTTGCGAGGCCTGCAACAAATGCGCCCGTGAATGCCCCTCAGGTGCTATCACCGCTGGCCCCAAGCTCATGTTCAACGGCTATGAAATCTGGAAATCAGACAGCCAGAAATGCGCGACCTACAGGGTCACGACACCGGGCGGGGCGATGTGTGGCCGGTGCATGAAAACCTGCCCGTGGAACCTCGAAGGGTTGTTTGCCGAGCGCCCGTTCCGCTGGGCGGCGATGAAAATACCGCGCCTCGCCCCCGCCTTGGCCCGTCTGGACGATGCCGTGGGCAACGGTGGGCTGAACCCGATCAAGAAATGGTGGTGGGATCTCGAAATTTCCGAGGATGGCGGCTACCGCCCCACGGACAAGCCTGTGAACACACGGTCACTGCAAACCGATCTTGATCTGAAATACGAGGATCAAACCCTCGCCGTCTATCCCGCCCCCTTGGCTCCGCACCCTTATCCCTATCCGGCCCCCATGGACCGTGAGGCGGGGATCGCTGCCTATCAGGCGATGGTGACGGCAGAGGAATACAAAGCTCTGCTAGAGCGGGATGAGCGCGGGCATTTACACATCTATACGGCTGATGGCGACAGCCCCGTCATTCAGGTTGAGATCACCAAGGCCGAGGTTATGGCCGATGGCATCACCAAATATGAATTCGCGCGCCCCGACGGTGGGGATTTGCCCACGTGGGAGGCGGGTGCACATCTCGATATCGTTGTGGCCCCGGAATTTCTGCGGCAATATTCGATGTCCGGTGATCCAGCCAACCGCAAAACCTATCAGATCGGTGTGCTGCGCGAGCCGGAAGGGCGGGGTGGCTCCGCGCTGCTGCACCGTATCTTTTCGCCGGGGCGGCGCATTTTTATCTCCCCCCCGATCAATCATTTCCCGCTTGATCCAAAGGCCACGCATTCGATCCTGCTTGGCGGCGGGATCGGCATCACGCCGATGATCGCGATGGCCCATCAACTGCACGCGCAAGGACGGTCCTTTGAGTTGCACTATTCAGGGCGCAGCCGTGTGGCGATGGGATACCTGCCAGACCTTGCCGCAATGCCGTGGGCAGACAAGGTCCACCTGCACATCACCGACGAGGGGAGCCGCGCGGACCTTGCAGAGATCATGAAGACCTACACACCGGGCCATCACGTCTACACCTGCGGGGCAGAGCCTTACATGGCCGCGGCAATGACCGCTGCTAAGGCTGCAGGCTACCCCGAAGAGGCGCGGCATCTTGAGTATTTTTCGGTTCCGGAGCAGCCGGACTATGAAAACCACGTCTTCACGCTCAAACTGGCCAAATCCAACCGCACCTTAAGCGTGGCAGCGGATCAAACCGCGAGCGATGTGTTGCGCGACAACGGCGTGCCGGTGGACATAAAGTGCAGTGATGGCATCTGCGGCGTGTGCAAATGCACTGTTCTTGATGGAGAGGTCGAGCATCGGGATTTTGTCCTGTCCAAAGCACAGCGCGAAACCACGATGATTCTCTGTCAAAGCAGGGCAGCCAAAGCAGGTGCCGTCATCACTGTCGATCTTTAACCAATGTGCACCCGTGCGACGGGAAAGGCGATCTCTGGCGCTGTCATGTCAAAGACGTGGACCGGACGCCCAAGTTTGCGCGCCAGAACGACAGGCATGGGTTCGCGGGCCTCTGGCGGATCGGCGGGGAGGGCACCGCTCGAGACCTCCCCGAATGTCACAGGATCGACCAAGCCGCGATAAGCGTCCATCAACGCGCCCTGTCCACGAGCCGGGGCGCCATTGCGTTCCAGCTCTACCATGTTGCGCCAGGACAGCACCGCTTCGTCCGCGGCCTTGCGCGTCGCCTCCTCCAAAGTCACGGCGGCTGCACCACCAAAGGTTGGCCGCGCCCCGTTGACGTCCGTTAAAGCTGCACGAACAGCGACAAAACCATCCGGGTCCACAACGCATTCAAAGTGCACCTGTCGCAGTTGATCATCAAGGAATTGCACAAGGTCCTGTAAATGCCCCAGCCGCGAACCATCCACGACGACGCGTGGCGCGGCGGCAAAAGCCGCATGCTCAAAAATGAGGTACTCAAGATGTTCGAACGCACCCCGCTCTGCTGCGTCCTCTAACGTGGCCCCCGCCGCACATCCAACAGAGCGCGCCGAACCTTCGGGGGCGCCAATGCAGAGTTCCCTTGCCGACAGTTCCAGCAAGGTTGCGTCGCTGGACCAGACCGAACGCTTTGGCCCAAGACCGGTCCGATACTGGAGCGCATAGCGCTCCACCGCTTCGCACATGGCGCGCAGACCCGCACTGTCCTGATCCCGCCCCGTTCCCGCGCCGATCCGATTTTTCGCCCCTTGCGGCGGCACGCAGCCAGGCAAAAGTTGCACTGAAGACACCGCGATATGCATCGGACAAGCCCGAGGGATATGCGGGAAATGCGGCATGGAAATGAGGCCATCTTCGCGCGCTTTGGTCAGGGCGTTGGCAAGGGATTGTTGGATAATCATTTGTTGACCTGACGTAATTTTGTGACCAAGGTTGCAAGGCATTTTTCGCATTAGGAGTAAGTTTTTATGGCAAGATTTTCAATTCGGGGTGGAAGCATTCATCAACATATGGGCGATTGGCTTGCACGTGTTGCCGCACGGGTAGCCGCAAGCGGTTTGCCCGGCGCACTGCGAGAAAAGCATGATCCCAATGCCGAGTTTGACGTTCGCAATGGGGATGAAGCGGAGACGATTCCGAACACCGACGAATTCTTTGAACGCGTCGACGATAACATCGTCATTGACCCTTCAATGCAAGAGGCTGCGGCACAATACAAACGCGCGGCAGAAGCGGTGAGAGGGGCCGACACGACCTATGTGCAGTTTCATTTTGACCGGACTGTTACAGTCGATGGTAGCACCCTCAAGATTGTGAATGTGGTTGTGCCGGATTTCGCCAACAAGCTGGTGCGTGATCCTGAAGGATCGCCAGAGATCGACAGCGATGGCGAGCCTTTGACCAACCTCAACAACGCAGCCCAAGAGTCCTTTGGCGAGATTGTCATGGCACGCTGCGGTTAATTCCGCCACGTCTTTGCGATTGGCCCCAAATGAACGGGCCAATCGCGCATTCCCCATCTCCTCTACGGTGATCAGGTGTCCTCAAGCAAAGTGCACATTACCCTCTTCGGCCCGTTTGGAATAGCAGCGCCGAACGGAACGGACCTGACCCCCACCGGCAAAAAGGCCAAGGCTTTGATCGCCCTGCTGGCTTTGGCACCCGGAGGCAAGCGGACGCGTGCCTGGGTGCAGGACCGACTGTGGAGCGACAAACCGGGCAAGCAGGGGCGGGCGAGCCTGCGCCAATTGCTGAGCGATCTGCGACGGCATTTCGTGGCGACGGGGTACGAGATCATCGAACATGGGCGCGATGACATTGTCCTGAACCTCGCGCAGGTGCGGATCGATCTGCACCATGAGACACCGCCGGCCCATTACGAGCTATTTGAGGGGCTCGATGTCGGCGATCCGGAGTTCGAAGACTGGCTGAGCGATGAGCGCGCGCATTGGTACGCCAAGCTGAGCGAACAGACCATTGTGACCAATCAGCCGGTTCAAGCAGTTCCTGACATCAAGCCGATCGACCGGCGCCTCGTCCCCCGCATCGCGCTCCGGGATTTCGCACCCATTGGGACAAGCGATGCTGTACAATCTCTCGCCGCCGGTGTCGCGTCCGAGATCACGGCGATGTTTGCGCATCTGCCCGACACCTATCATCTGATCTATCCACCACCACCCGACAGTGTTCCTACAGAATATGCGCTCACAGGCTCTGTTCGGGAGGGGGCGGGCTTTCGGATCACCGCGCAGCTCAGCCGTCATGAAGACGGCATCATCATGTGGACGCAGAAGTACGACCTCCCCAGCGCGCTCGAGTTTGACGCGCAAGAGCTGGTTGCGCGCAGTATCGTTGAAGCGCTGCAAAAGGTGCTTAACGATGGCAGCGTCGCGGGCGAGCAAACCAACAGCGATGTGCCAACGGGCGCGTGGGAGTTGTTCCAAAAGGCGCGGTCCTTGGAATCACTCTGCGGCCGCGTTCGGTTCAATCCCTCGATCGGGTATTTTCGCGAGGCGATCGAGCTGCACCCAACCTTCGTCGCCGCCCGGATCGGCCTCGCTTTTCGCTATATCGACGGCATTCGCAATTGCTGGGTGGATGATCCTGATGAGGCGATTGCCAATGCCAAACTGCAATGCGCTGAGATCAAACGGATCAGTCAAGACAATCCGTGGGTGCAGGCCCTCGATGCCTTTGTGGCCTGCGCAGAGCGTGACTTTGAAACCGGGCTTGCCATCATGTCAGCCGTGACTGCGGATGCGCCGGACAGCCCGGAGTTTACCGGATGTCTTGGGGCCGTTCTTGACTATTGCGGTGATCTTGACCGGGCTGAGAGGATGCATTTGCACGCCTTGTCACTCAAAGAATACCCGCCAGCCTGGGTGCACACTAACCTCGCGTTCACATATCTGATTATGCAAGATCCGCGCGCGCTTGGCATCGCAGACCAAATCCTTGCTACAGATCCCAAGAACCCGCGGGCGCTGACAGCCAAAGCCATCAGCCATTTGCGCCGTGGAGAAGAGGCCGCAGCGAAGGACGCGGCAGAAGCTTTGCGGGTTCAGGATCCCAGATTGACAGCTGATACCTGGCGCTCACCTCTCTTTTACAAGGTGGCCGAACATCACGCGGCTATCGCAGGTGATCTTGCAAAACTGGGATTTTGACACCTGTTCACACTCAGTTTGACACTTGCCCGTAGGTTTTTTGACGTCTGATTGACACCCGCCTGACGCACCCACCGCTACACCCGATGACAGGAGCTGTGGCAAAGGTCCTTGAGTACTTGGGTGGGTAATTTGGTTAACCGCCTCATCCGCATTGTGAGTGGTGGCTCTCCCGGCCAGCGGATGATGCACCCTTTGCCACAGTCTCCGACTGCTGGTCGCCTGACACATGAAGGCGCTGGCCCCTGATATGATCGGAGGTGACATATGGCGATTTATCCGTTCCCGATGCAGCCGCACCGGATCCATGCCCCACGCGACGAAAGTGGTGCCGCGCAAGAGTGTGCCCAAGTCATCCCCTTTGCTGACGCGATATTCAAGGCGCGGAGCGGACTGCTCGCCGCTGCAGACGCCGCGCAGCTTTCAACGGCACAATCGGTCCTGGCCCTTGCGACGGCCTTTGCCGAACCGTGGCGCTGTTCTGTTCTGACGCCCGAGGTGCGCGCGTTCCTGGCCATGCCGTCAGAATCGCTGGACAGCCACAAGAGCCCGGCAAACACAGTTGCACTTTCCCGGACATTTCCGCTCGCGGGGTCTGCTGAGTTTGCAGCCCTTGCCGCAGAGACCTATCAGATGGCTCTTTGCCGCGACTGGCCCACGGCGGCGTTCATGGATCCCGCGTTGGTGGACGGACTGCGCCCTGCTGGCACGCAGCCGATTTCTGACAGTCAAAGAAACCGGCTGGCCCAAACCTCAGCGGATGTTGGCGAAGTCTGTGAACGTCTGGACGGCCTACGCTGGTTTCGCGGGGACAAGCCTGCCGCCGGCAATGTCTCTGAACCCGCGCGCCGCTTTGGCCGGGTGCAGGATTGGTCCACCGTATTCCGCGGCCCAGGCGAAGATCGCTGGCCGACGCCGTTCATCTCACAGTTCCTCGCGACCAAAGCTGTTTGCCAGGCAAGCGACGAAGGTCAGAACCACCTGACCCAATGGAGCGATTGGCAGGATGCGCAGGCTGGGCTTTTGCCACCGCGTCCAACCGCTGCGACGTCAGACACGCTAAAGGCTCCCGTTACGCGGTTGGGGGACTTGGCCACACTTGCGCGGGACGTTGATCCCCGCGAGCTGTTCGGTGATGCCGCAAAGCACTTGCTCGCCCAAGGGTTTGAACGCGAGACAACGTTTGCGGATTGCGACGAAATTACGCTGCTGGCGTTGCTCGATGAGGCAGCATCCAAAGCAGAGGCCGCGGCAACACACGCCCCACATTCTGCGTTAAGGCCAGATCAGATGGCTGCGCTCTTTCATACGATCCACACCCAATATCAACCGGACCGCGCCTCTGGCGGGATGCCTTGGCCCAAAGCTGGTGCCAGTGATCACGCGATCGCCCGCGCGCACCTTGAAACGACACTTGCGACATATGCGATGCCAGAAGGTATGTATTCCCTGGGCAGCGAGCCGGGTCTTGCGGACATTCTTGCCGACATTTGCCAGCACAACGCTCGCCTCAATGGCGATCTCGCGGAGCGTCGGGTCGGGCCACATTGGCTCTTGCCCATTGCTTTTGCAGATGGCGCTTCGGCGGTGGCCGAACAGCAGGTGGCCTCCTGCGCTGCGGCGGCTGCCTGTGCCACAGTCCTGAAGGCGATTTTCAAAATGGACGACACGCTGCCTGTCTACCTTGTGTCGCCCGGTCAGGATGCCTCTGTCGCACTGGCCGAGGGGAGCCTGGCTGTCACACAGCGGCAGGGTCTGACCTTGCAGAGTGAGATCAACAAACTGCTTTGGAACCACGCCTTGGGCTGGGCCATTGCAGGAACACAATTCTACTGTCAAAGCGTGGAGGCCGCGCAGTTGGGTGAAGATGCAGCTCTTGCCATCCTGACCGAGCAGATGGCGTCGCAAGCATCGACACACAGCATCAATGTGCCGCTATTTGCAGCGCGGCGGCTGAATGATCCGCTTGAGCTCACGTCTCACGTCACCCTCACAGCTGTCGGCCCTGCAGCCACTTGATCCCATTCAAAAAGGACCCGCTCATGACCCTTTTGAAAGACGAAATGCTATACTCCAACCTGTCTGATGAGTTCATCGTCCGATATGTCGCGCGCATCGCCCGTATCCTTGATCGCGAGCCACTGGTAAAATTCAGCCTGAGCGCCATGGATCAGGCAGACCGGGATTTACTGTTCACGGTCTGCTATGAAGGCGTCGTCAATTTCGAAGACGCCCCTGCGTTGAATGGCGCGGGGCAAGCCTACGTCCCGCGGCCAAGCTTTCACACTAAATCAGAAACGGATCCAGACGTGGTTGTTGGCGATACGCTGCTGCATCACTTGATTGACGACCCGCTGATCGAACGTGGGATCGAATACGCGCGACGCTGTTAGCAGACAGTTAGGATCCGTGCCGCAGGACAATTTTGATTGATCTCTTTGGACCACGCATCAAGGTGATCCTCGGCGACCAGCGCCACAATAGACCCGCCAAATCCGCCGCCTGTCAGCCGCGCGCCCAAGGCCCCGGCGCGCAGAGCGTTTTCGACCAGATCATCAATCTCTTCGATCGAGACGGCATAATCGTCGCGCTGCGAGGCGTGGCTTGCGTTCATCGCCGCGGCGAGGGCATCCATGTCATTCGCGCTGAGTGCCGCAACTGTATCCCGAACCCGCTGATTCTCGGTTACGATGTGGCGGGCGCGTTCTGCGAGAGGACTCTCAAGTGCCTCGACTTTCGGCATATCAGCGATGGACACTTCGCTGAGCGTCGAAACGCCAAGTGCGGCGCAGGCAGCCTGACACTCTCGGACACGAGTACTGTAACCGTCATCGGTCAGTTTGTGCCCCGTACCGCAATGCGCCACGACAAACTTATGCGTGTCCGGTAGAGCGACACTTTCATACTGCAGAGTCGTCGTATCCAGGAACAAGGCATGTCGCGGCTCGCCCACGGAAACGGCAAACTGGTCCATGATGCCACATGGCAGGCCCACGAATTCATTTTCAACCCGCCGGGCGAGCTTGGCAATTTCGACCGGCGTCATATCCCGCCCGGTTCGCTCGCACAGAGCCCGCAGCGTCGCAACGATCAAAGCGGCAGAGCTTGATAAGCCCGATCCCACGGGAAGATCTGTCGCAATCGAGATCTGAAATCCGCTGTCGACAGTTTTGCCTTCCATAAACAGGGCGATGGCCCCTACGACATAATCGCTCCACGTGCGCGCAGCGGCATCAGTGATCTGACGTTCCGCGCGTTTGTCTTCATGGCCGCTTTGGATCGCAATTGCGCCCGCCTCGCCCGCCAAGGACAGGGCAATTGCCGTCCCCATGTTCAGCGGCACTGGCAGGACAAGACCACCGTTATAGTCTGTGTGCTCACCCAAGAGGTTGACCCGGCCCGGCGCGAAAGCAAGGGTTTCAGGCGCCTCTCCATAGGTTTTGGCAAATTGCGCGTGCGCTGTCGCACGGACGGCGTCCTGCGTCATGAGGCCTCTCCGGTCTTGTAATGAACTGCGGGCGTTGCCCGAAGTTGTGCTGCAGCGGTTTCAGCCGTCAGATCACGCTGCGATTCCGCCAGCATTTCATAGCCAACCATAAACTTGCGCACCGTGGCGGAGCGCAAAAGCGGTGGATAGAAATGCGCGTGCAGTTGCCAATGGTCCTGCGCACCCGCAACAAACGGCGCTCCATGCCAGCCCATCGTGTAGGGGAACTCCGTCTGAAAGAGGTTGTCATAGCGGATGCAGACCTCTTGTATAACGTCGGCCAGGGCCGCCCGTTGGACGTCGGTCAGATCGGTCATCCGCTGGACAGCAAAACGGGGCAGCAACAGAACCTCATAAGGCCAGGTTGCCCAGTAGGGCACAACGGCGATCCAGTCATCGTTCATTGCAACGGTCCGGTCGCCGCCCGCGGCCTCACGGGTCGCATAGTCGAGCAACATCGGAGTGCCATGTTCCGCAAAGTAGGCTGCTTGTGTCTCATCCTCACGCAACGCCTCATTTGGCAAGAAATCAGACGCCCAGATCTGGCCATGCGGATGCGGGTTTGAGCAGCCCATCAGCGCGCCCTTGTTCTCAAACACCGCAACCCATTTATAGCGTGCACCCAACTCGCCAGTCTGCTCAGCCCAGAGATCAACAACACGCTGAATATCAGCGCGCGGGAGTTCAGCCAGCGTCAGGTCATGCCGCTCTGAAAAACAAATGACCCGCGCGGTCCCTTGAACCGTTTCTGCGGCAAACAATGCGTCATTGTCTGTGACCGCGCCCACCTCATCCTCAAGTAGGGCCGGAAAATCATTGGGGAATACAAACGGCCCCTCATAGCGCGGGTTCACAACGCCATTGATCCGCGTGTTGCCCGAGCAAAGATAACACTTCGGGTCATGCGCGGGTTTGACGTCAGGCGCGGTGTCCTCTTGCCGTCCTTGCCACGGCCGCTTGTTCCGATGCGGAGAGACGAGAACCCACTCGCCCTTGAGCGGATTAAAGCGACGGTGCGGGACATCTTCCAGGTTTGGGCGCTCTGCCATGGTGGTTCCTCGACAGTCCTTGAGAGACAAAATTTGGATTGCTCAAGCTTGTCGCAGGACGGGCAGAATAATCAATCCCAAAAAACGGAACTTCGTTTCACATAGTGAAACTGTTTTTATGTCGTCGCCTGCCAAACGGCTGACACGGTGCCCGACGCTCGGTTGATAAGGCCGGTGCCGGAGGCCTCACAAAAGGCATCAACCCCATCTGTATGGCGAAAGCGCACAGCAAAACCATCGCCCGACACCCATTCAACGGAAACATCTTGATGCCATAACACACGCTTCGTCTGTGGATACTGACCCTTATAGAAGGCCTCTTTCGCTACAAACAGATCGAGGATGGCCGCACCACCCGTGCGATCTTGGCCGAGGTTTTCACGTTCTTCTGGTCGGGCGATGCGCGTCCAGAGAGCCGCCTCTATCGGCGTACCAACCTCGATATCTATCCCCAACGTTTCGCCTCGTGTTGATCGACCAAAGCCGACGAGGCACAGCCCATCGGTGTGGGTAATGCTGCCTGTGTAGCCGTCTGGCCAAACCGGCGCGCGATCTTCGCCACGGGGGACAGCGGATGGCACAAGCCCGCACCGCGTCATGAGCAAACGTGCTAGCACCCGGCCGGCAATCTGCTCGTACCGGCGCTTTGCAACACTCCGTGAAGTGAGCGAACTTTCGGCCGGCGTCAAAACATCTTGGAATGCATCCCATCCCTCTGTCAGCCGAGCTGCGGCAAAGTGATATGGCAACGCCAGTTGCGCGGGCGACAAAAAATCCTTTGGGTGCAACAGCAAACCCGCGTTCGCGAGACGCTGAAAGTGATCTGCTAAGTCAGCCATTGGCGTGTTTTGCCTGAATTCTCGACGTCAAACCAGTGGATATTGCGGAGGAGAAGGGCCTAAAAATCGGTCAACAAACATCCCCCACAAGAAAAAAACTTGCCGCATAGGAAAAATATGCGACAGTGTACCCAAGCGACTTGGCAACCGATCAGAGAATCGGAGCCGCTGTTCGCTGCCTCGTCTGGAAACTGACGGACCTGACGAGATTCCGCGCCACACAGCAGGCGCTGACAACAAGGGAGATAGAAGATGAAAAAGATGACCACAGCTTTGACCGCTGGCGTCCTTGCTTTCGTGCCTCTGACGGCCATGGCAGAAGACAGCAGCGATCCGATTGTGATCCCAATTCACAACTGGTCCAGCCAGATCGTGATGTCCAACGTCGTTGGCCAGATCTTTGAAGGCATGGGAAACAACGTTGAATACGTGACGACCGACAGCCAGGCCGTATACGAATCGATCCGCCTCGGCGACGTGACGCTTGAGCTTGAGGTCTGGGAAGGCGCATTTGGCGCGTCATTCCGCGCCGCTCTGGAAGCGGGCGGTATTGTTGATGTGGGCGACCACAACGCTGTGACACGTGAAGACTGGTGGTACCCGATGTGGACCAAGGATGCATGCCCTGGCCTGCCATCCTGGGAAGCACTAAACGAGTGTGCAGCCCTCTTCGCGACAGCAGAGACCGGTGATCAGGGCCGCTACCTCGACGGACCAGTGGACTGGCTCAAGCACGGTCAAGAGCGGGTTGAAGCCCTTGGCATGGACTTTGTGGTTGTGAACGCGGGTTCCGCTGCAGCTCTTTGGGCCGAAATCGGCGCCGCCGAAGCTGACCAGCGCCCCGTCGTCGTGTTCAACTGGACGCCAAACTTTGCTGAAGCCGTTTGGCCCGGCGAATTCGTTGAGTTCCCTGCATGGGAAGATGGCTGCGACACCGATCCTGCGATGGGTCCAAACCCTGACGCATTGTTTGACTGTGGCAACCCAGCAGATGGCTACCTGAAGAAAGCTGCATGGGAAGGCATGGAAGAGAACTGGCCTGCCGCCTACGCGGTACTCGAGCAGATCAGCTTTACCAACGCTCAGATTGCTGAGATGGCCCGCCTCGTCGACGTCGAAGAGATGGAGCCCGATGAAGCCGCTGAAGTTTGGCTGGCCGAGAACACCGATGTTTGGCAGGCTTGGGTGAACTAAGCATCGCCGCCGATCTTTAATCTGGCCCCGCTTGGCATACCGGGCGGGGCCATTTTTTATCCAAGGAACCCCATGTCTGACCGTAGCCCCGTTATTTCGTGCAAAAATGTCTGGAAACTCTTTGGCGCCAAGCCGGAAAGTTACCTCAAATCCATGCCCGAGGGGCACAGCTTTGATGCGATCCGAGCGGATGGCTATATTGCCGGGGTGAAAGACGTCAGCATTGACGTCCACAGGGGCGAAATGCTCGTCATCATGGGCCTGTCCGGGTCTGGAAAATCGACACTAGTGCGCTGTTTTTCGCGCCTGCACGACATCACAGGCGGCACGATCGAGGTTGAGGGGCAGGACATCATGTCCTTGCCGGAAAAAGCACTGATTGAACTCCGCCGTTCCAAGATGGGCATGGTGTTCCAATCCTTCGGGCTTTTGCCGCACCGCACAGTTCTCGAGAATGTGGCGTTCCCGCTTGAAATGCGCGGAGCTGACAAACACACCCGCCGTGAACGTGCGATGGAAGTGATCAAACTCGTGGGTCTTGAAGGGCGCGAGGAGTATTTCCCACGTGAACTCTCCGGTGGGCAGCAGCAGCGCGTGGGCATCGCCCGCAGCCTCGCTATTGAGCCGGACATCTGGTTTCTGGATGAGCCGTTCTCGGCCCTTGACCCGCTGATCCGGCGCGAGATGCAGGATGAGTTCCTGCGTCTGCAAGAAATGCTGAACAAAACGATTGTGTTCATCACCCATGATTTTGACGAGGCGCTCCGCCTCGCTGACCGGATCGCGATCATGAAGGACGGCGCGGTCGAGCAATGCGACACGCCTGATCAGATCGTTCTCAACCCCGCGACCGAATATGTGCGCAAGTTTACCGAAGACATCGACAAGTCCCGCGTGGTGAACGCCGGGGTTCTGGCCAAAGCGGACAGCGCCGGAACGGGGGAGCCTGTGGATGCGGCAGCCTCGGTGAAAGCGCTGGCCAAACTGCTTGTTCAGGACACACGCGATGTGATCCCGGTTCAGCGTGACGGCAGCGTCATCGGCGGTATGAAGCGGGCCGACGCTCTGACTGTTCTGCTGGAGGCGGGCTGATGGCCGTTTTGGCAACGAACACGACAGCAGAAACCAAATCTTTTGGCCGGGGTCAGATCCTTATGGCCATTCTCGGCGTGGCGACGGCCCTATGCCTTGCCCAATGGACAGGTCTGCTGCCGCAATGGCTGCACCGTTTGCCAGAAAACCTTGTCCCACCGTTCGCCGATTGGCTGGATGTTATCTTTAACTTCATCAAGGATGATCTGGGGCTTTTGGCCCTTACACGGACCCTGACCGAAGGGTTGGAGTGGCTCCTTGATGCGACGGGCAACATTTTCTACGGCAAACGCCGGTGGCCCTTTATTGGCCCGATGCCATGGTCTGCGGTTGCCGCCTTTGTCGCTGTGGTTGGCTACTATCTGGGTGGTTGGCGCATGGCCCTTTTGGGCGGCGGCACAATGGTCTGGACCGCCCTCATCGGCCAATGGAAAATCGCGATGGAGACGATGTCCGTCCTCGCCGTGGCGGCACCCTTGGCTTTTGTTATCGGCCTTGGCCTTGGCATTCTAGGCTGGAAATATGGATGGTTTGAACGGGCGATCAAACCGGTATTATCGGTCCTGCAAACCCTGCCGTTTTTCACCTACCTCCTGCCAGCTGTGATCTTCTTTAAAGTCGGGCCAACGGCCGGGGCAGTGGCCACAATCGTCTATGCCATTCCCCCAATGATCCTGATGACAACACTGGGCCTGCAAAAAGTCAGCCCAGAAGTTGTCGAAGCGGGCAAAATGTCCGGCTGTACACGGTTTCAGATGCTACGGCACGTCTACATCCCAGCCGCGCGCACGGATATCCTCGTTGGCGTGAACCAAGTGATCATGCTCTGTCTTGCCATGGTCGTTCTCACAGCCTTCATCGGCATGCCCGGTCTGGGCGCAAAACTTCTGTCGATGATGGGCAGTTTCAAGCTGGGCCGCTCGTTCGAGATCGGTGTAACCATCGTGCTGCTCGCCATCACCCTTGACCGGTTTTCCAAGGCCTGGGTCGTCAAACAGCCCGAGCATTTTGAGCGCGGTACGCCGTTTTGGAAGCGTCATATCTTTGCGCTGAGCGCTGTGGCCGCCTACATCGCCTTTCTGCTGATCTCGCAAGTTGTCGAAGTGGCTGGAACCATCGGCCGCGGACAGGATTTCTCTCAAGGCAAAGAAATCGACGATCTGATCAAAGGCTTTCTGGCGCTTGAACCTGTTCGGGCGGTCACCGGATTTATCCGCGCTTTTGTGAATGTCGAAATCCTCGCACGGTTCAGGACATTCCTGCTCAGCATTCCAACACCCGCCTTTATCCTCTTTATCACGGCCTTCGCCTTCTGGCTTGCCGGTCGGAAAGAAGCGCTGATCGCGTGTCTCTTCTTCTCGCTCGTCGCTCTTTCGGGTTGGTGGGACCGGGCGATCCTGACGTTTTATTCGGTGATCTCGGCTGTGGCGATTGCTGCGCTCTTTGGCCTGCCACTTGGTGTGTTGGCGTCCCGGTCTGACAAATGGTCCCAACGGGTGCTGCTGGCCTGTGACACGGCCCAGACTTTCCCAAGTTTTATCTACCTGATCCCGGCCATCATGCTCTTTGGCATCACGGATATTGCGGTCATCTTCTCGATCCTGATCTTCGCGATGGTGCCGCTGACACGCTACACCATCGAAGGGCTGCGCAATGTACCGCCCGAGATGACCGAGGCCGCTGACATGTCCGGCGCAACCCGCTGGCAAAAGTTGTGGAACGTACAGCTTCCGCTCGCGCTGCCGACAATGGCTGTCGGCTTTAACCAGGCCATCATGTTTGCCTTCTTCATGGTCATCATCGCTGCCTTCATCGGCACGCAAGATCTGGGCCAAGAACTGCAGCGCACTCTTGCGGGCACGGACCTCGGCAAGAACTTTGTCCTGGGCATTTGCGTCTCGCTCATGGCGCTGACGTTTGATCTGACACTGATGAAATGGACAGCCGAAAAGAAGCGGATGCTTGGCCTCGGATAACGTTACATAAGTCTGATTATTGGCCCTGGGGTCGGACTGTCCTGTGATGGCGTCCTTTTTGGACCTATGCTGCGCAAATCTGGATTGTTAGCTATGGTCCAAAGGGGGAGACCATGGACGCGACCGTATTGACCTTTGAAATGATGGTGGTTTTGGGACTGCTGGCATTCACCGTGTTCCTGTTTGTCTCAGAGATCATCCGAATTGATTTGGCAGCCATACTCGTGATGGTCACGCTGGGTGTGCTTAGCACCCTGCCCGGCCTTGGAAATCTGGCCAATGGCGCTGATCTTTTCTCCGGCTTCTCCTCAAATGCCGTCATTTCGATCATCGCAGTGATGATCATTGGGGCCGGGCTGGACAAAACGGGCCTCATGTCCAAGGTCGCAGCCGTCATCCTCAAGCGCGGTGGCACGACGGAGGCACGGATTATTCCGATCGTCTCAGGCACTGTTGGAGTGATCAGCTCGTTTATGCAGAACGTCGGGGCTGCAGCGCTGTTTTTACCCGTCATCAGTCGGATTTCCGCTCGCACCGAAATCCCGATGAGCCGTTTGGCCATGCCCATGGGGTTTTGTGCCATTTTGGGGGGCACAATCACGATGGTCGGTTCCTCCCCGCTTATCTTGCTGAACGATTTGCTGATATCGGCGAATGAGACCTTGCCAGATGATCAACAGATGGAGCCGTTTGGCCTCTTCTCGGTGACCCCTATCGGGATCATGCTTGTGCTGACCGGGCTTTTGTACTTCGTCTTGCTGGGCCGCTGGATCCTTCCCGGTCAACGCGGGCGCGGTGAGGATGGGGCCTCTGCCCGCTCGATGCAGGCCTATGTTGAGAACACCTACGGCCTCCGCGCAGACCTGTTTGAGGTGGCGGTACCCGAAGGCTCTATCCTGATCGGAGAGACGTTGTCCGACATCATGGTGGCGCATCATCTCTACATCCTTGGAACCTCTTACAAAGGACACAAGGTGATCGCCCCGATGGCAGACACCGTGATTGAGGCCCCTGCCCGGCTCGCTGTTCTTGGGCTTCGCCGGGTACTGCAGTATGAATTTGCCGAGCCCTATGGCCTCGAGATCCTTCCCGCACTCGATGACTTTGCAGACGACTTTGCCGCGACAGAGTCTGGTGTGGCTGAGGTCGTGATCCCGCCGGGATCTAGTGTCATTGGCCAATCTCCGATCGACTTGCGGCTGCGCCAGACGACCGGTCTGTCCACGCTTGCAATTCATCGCGGCGAAGAAACCATGAGCCACGTCGAAACAGAGGATCACGTGGCCACCCACATCGGTGCCGTCCCCCTTCAAGCGGGCGACACGCTGGTCGCTCATGTGCAATGGGAGCGGTTGACCCGGCTGAAATCAGATCAGGATTTTGTCGTGGTCACATCCGATTTCCCGCAGGAGGAAATGCGCCCGCACAAGGTGAATTGGGCCTTAGGCTTCTTTCTCATGACGCTTGGGCTAATCCTGTTCACTGACCTTCTCTTGTCGCTCTGCCTGCTGGCTGGCGGCGTCGGTATGATCCTGTCCCGGGTCCTGTCCGTGGATGAGGCCTATGACGCCGTCAGTTGGAGCACGGTGTTCCTGCTCGCATCGCTTATTCCGCTTGGACAGGCGGTGCAAAACACAGGCACCGCCGCGTGGATTGCCGAGCAGATACTGACACTGCTCGACGGATGGCCGATTTGGGCGCTGCAGGCCGGGCTGGCGATATTGGCAACCGCCTTTACACTGGTCATGTCGAACGTCGGCGCAACCGTCCTATTGGTGCCTTTGGCCGTGTCTATTGCGGTATCTGCCGGCGCAAACCCGGCTGTCTTTGCCTTGACCGTCGCGATCTCAACCTCGAACTCCTTTCTCATTCCGACCCATCAGGTCAACGCCCTGATCATGGGCCCAGCCGGATATCGCGTGGTGGACTTTGTTCGTTCAGGCGGAATAATGACTGTTTTATTTCTGATCGTTTCGCTGACTGGTCTCACTCTATTCTTTTGAAATGCAATCCTCTAATCTTTGGGTCAGCCCACACACCCAAAGGTAGAAAAAATGACTGCTTCGCGACTGCATTTCCAAACCAACGCCTGCTGCTGTACTGGCTGCATGAGCAATCTTGCAGAACGCTGGAGTGACAGCGCGCAGGGGTCAGGTGCATCATCTGGCGGTCAAAACGCACCTCTGCCTGTCTATACCTACGATCAAATCGCATACCAACTTACTGACGCGGGACAGGCCTACTTCTTTGACGTCCGACAGTCTTTCGATATCTCACAGAACACAACGATCACCTACAATATCAGCAATCTTGATGCAGGTGGGCAGGTCTTCGCTGAGGCGGCCTTTGACGCCTGGGAAGCAGCATCCGGACTGAATTTCGTCCGGACATTTGGCAGCGCGGATATCGGATTTAGCAACGGATTCTACGGCGAAGGCGCTTATGCGACGACCCAGGTCTCGGATGGTACGATTCAGTCAGCGAACGTCGTGATCTCGCGGGACTTTTACGAAAACGACTGGTTCACAAACAACCAGCTGGAAACGGTCGTCTATTACGATAGCTACGGGTTCTCGACCTTTATTCACGAGATTGGTCACGCCATCGGCCTTGCTCATGCGGGCAACTACAATGGCAATGCCAGCTACCCGTTCGATGCGAGCTACGCCAACGACAGCTATCAAGCATCGATCATGTCCTATTTCTCGCAAACGGATAATACGTTTATCAACGCATCCTACGCTGATGCGATCACCCCAATGATTGCCGACATCATTGCAATCCAGGACCTCTATGGCATCACATCCGGCCGAGGCGCAGGCAACACGACCTACGGCGTTGGTGGCAATACCGGAACGTACATGGACGAGCTTACCACGCTTGACTACCCAGTTGCCTTCACGATTGTCGATGACAGCGGCGTTGATCTGATCAACCTGTCCAGCTTTACTGGCGCGCAACGGATCGATTTGCGCCAAGAAGCTATTTCGAATGTGCTTGGTGCGACAGGGAACATGCTAATTGCACGCGGAACGTTCATTGAGAATGCGACCGGCGGTTCCGGGCAGGATACCATAATCGGCAACGTGCTCGGAAACACTCTGCGCGGCGGCGAGGGAAATGACAGCATTTCCGGGGGTGTTGGAAATGATCATATTTTCGGCGGGGCTCAATACGACACAATCTCTGGCGGCGACGGCAACGACACCGTCAACGGCGGGGATGGGCAGGACACTGTGTTCCTCAATCAAGGAAACGATCTTTTCGTCGACAACGCCCAAGGCGGCGTCAATGGTCAAGACACGGTGTTTGCTGGCTATGGCGATGATACAATCCAAGGTGGGAATGGCGATGACGTCTTCCGGGGCGAATGGGGTGCCGACATCATTTTTGGCCGCAAAGGCAATGATAGGATCTTTGGCGGCGACCAATTCGACACGATCTACGGTGGCGAAGGCAATGACACTGTCGATGGTGGCAATGGCCGCGATGTGGTGTACCTGAACCAAGGCAACGACACCTACCTCGACAACACCCAAGGCGGTTTTAACGGCGCCGACAGAGTATTCGCAGGTCTTGGGGATGACACCATCCAAGGCGGAAATGGCAACGACACCTTTTATGGTGAAGACGGCGCGGACGAGATCTATGGGCGCCTTGGCAACGACATGATCTTTGGCGGGGATCAGTTCGATTTCATCAGCGCAGGCGAAGGCAATGACACTGTCGATGGTGGCTTTGGGCGCGATACCGTCCTCCTTGGTGCGGGCAACGATCGCTACATCGACAGCGCTCAAGGCGGGTTCAACGGGGTTGATGTGATCACCGGAGGGATTGGCGCTGATACCTTTGCCTTCAACATCATCATGTCAACTGACACGATCACAGATTTCGCCTCCGGCTCGGATATGCTGCAATTCAACCAGGGTCTTTGGGGCGGCGGGCTAAGCACGCAACAGGTCGTGAACCAATTTGCCAGCGTCCAGAGCGGTACTGTTGTGTTTGACTTTGGCAATGGACGCTCTGTAACGCTCTTAGACGTCACAGATACGGCAGGTCTTGCCAACGACCTTGTCCTTGTCTGATACCCCCTGCCCTCCGGTCTAGTCGCCCTCAACAGCGCCAGGCAGTAGCTCTTCCCAAAAGGCGAAGATGGCTACAGCGTTGAGCGCGGACATCCAGCCGTGGTTTTCAAAGTCCAGCCGGGCGGCGGGATCAGACAGCCGGCTGAGAAAGAGCCGCTTGTCAGCGTCCCGCTGCGTCGGGCTGCGGCTGGCCACCAGATCGCGCACGCGGGCCAGACGTTTGGCCCGGTCCGAGACCGGCACTGCGGGCGCTACAGAGGCTTCTGTCAAAGCCGTTTGAAGGTAACGTGCGGGGTTCTTCACATCCTCTCGTTCTGCCACGTAGCGGACCTTCTCAGCCACAGCCTCAGCCCCGTGCTGATTGATCCACTGCCGCGCCAGGCGGTCACTGACCCCCTGCCCTCTCAGCTGGGCGTAGACCGGCGTGTTGCGGACCCCTTCCCCGTCATCCAGCGCCAGAATGGCCAGCTGCGGGTTTTGCGCGATCTTGAACCGGATGTCGGTGACGGACCGTCCCATTTTTCGCGTCTCGGGCGTCAGGATGATGTTGGACGTCTTGTTCACTTCGGCCACTGCCGGTTTGATGATCTTGGCGTTCAGATGTTTGAACGTCTCGTAGTAGACACTGTCATTAACGCCCATGAGCCTGCGAAAGAGATCCAGCGGCCACCAGCCGGTGCTGCCAGTGCGGACAAACCGATAGCAATTCTCATAAAGAGCTAGCGCATGCCCGCTGGTGAACCGCCTCTGAATGTTGAGATTGATCAGTGCAAACACCTTTGGATCGTGAAGCTTCTCAGCCAAGGCTGCCGAATAGGCATACTCGCACACACCGCCTTTGAGCTTGGCATAGGACAGAAGGCTCGAAACACCCCATTCCTGCTGGCCGTTCTCGTCAAGCATGTCCCACTCGGCGGATGTCTCCACGAGGCCGCGGAGGGAGGCTTTGAGCGTCTCCATATCGTTCGAATTATAGCCGATCATTGAGCAGAGCGTGCGTGCGTCAATCCGGTGGCTTTGGCGTTGCACGAGAGTGTCATAGGCATTGAGCAGCAAGACATTGGACAACTTGCGCTGAAGAAGCGTGAGCTTGCCGCTGACGTGGATGGCCGCCACGTTCTTTTTGACCGCAGCGCGCCGGAGCGCGCCTGTCAGGGGCCTGTCGGGTGTTTCCATGTCCTGCATAGCGAATCCTGCTCAGGCCTTCTGATGAGGCTTTTCCCAACCATCCCACAAAAGGCACCTCAAATCAACTTGCGTGCGGGCACCTTTTCCAAGAACATAAGCGTCCTGTAAATGGGTTCCTATTGTTGAGGTGCCCAAGCTGTTCCTCCCTTTGGGTATCCAAATACAGGACGCACCTCCAGACAACCCTCACGAAAACAGACACTACGTATGCTCTTTCAGAGTCTTTGGATCAATTTCCTGCGAATCGGCACCTGTCCGCCTGTGGCCGCTACCCCTTGATCCTGTAAACTGGTACCCGATCACCTGTACGCGGGCACCAATAGTATCGTAACACATTGAATAACATAACTTATGCCAGCCTAAAGTCTATAAAGACCCTAAATGTTCTAAACAGTCGAAGCTCTTTTTGATTCAATATATGGTAGTTTTAGGGTCATCGCTGACATTCCTGATTCTCAAACGCCCTCTCATGTGCGATAGTTCACTCAAAATCACAGAAACATCGGCACATCGAGGCAACCGTATGTCATCACAGGCAAAACATCCCCTGCCCCCGTACCTTAACATTGATCCTGAACTTGCCGCAGCAAAACTTTCGGATCCAATCGACACCACAAGATTCGCCAAAGCGGCGACCTTTGCTGCCAAAGGTCGAGAGGATTTGGCGCGGCGCGGCCACACACCGGATGGGACAAAACGGTTGCGGAGCTTTTCCACATGGGAGGTCTGTCGCTATTTGATCCCGGTCGCACCCGCGCACTTCCGCCGCGTGCTGAAGGCCAATCCTGATCTGCCGCAAGGTACCGGAGAAGGTGGCTCGAAATGGTTCACTTTGGACGAGGTACTTTCGCTGCGAAAATACTTTGCGGCCGAAGGGGCAGCCGATCGCGAATATCTTCCCTATCGGCCCAAAGGTGCCCCGGCAAAGGTCATTTCCGTTGCCAATTTCAAAGGTGGCGTGGGCAAGACATCGACCGCAGCCCATCTCGCAATGTCGGCGGCTTTGGATGGCTACAAGGTTTTGGTCATCGATCTTGACAGCCAGGGCTCCATGACCTCGATCATGGGAGGCAAGGTGGCAGATGAATGGCAAACGGCCTTTCCGCTTCTGGCTAAGGATTATGCTCTCAACGTTGAGGCAGAGAACAGGCTGCGCGACACCCCCCTGCCCCTGGATGAGACGCTGACAGAGGCGCGCAACATGACGGCCCGCGACCTCATCCAATCTACCCATTGGCCCAACATTGATCTGATCGGTGCGCAACTGAACCTCTATTGGGCCGAATTCCAGGTCCCGGTCTGGCGGATGCAGCTCCGCTCCTGGGCGCTGTGGGATGCGCTGGCCAACGGGCTGCAGGGCGAAGGGATCATGGATGACTACGATATCATCCTGCTCGATACGCCCCCTGCCCTCGGCTACCTGACGATTAACGCGCTTGCTGCAGCTGACATCCTTCTCGTGCCACTCGGCGCGTCCTTTCTAGAGTTCGACAGCACCGGGCGCTTCTTTGACATGCTCTACAGCACTTTTGCCAGCATTGAGGATGGCGAAAACACGGTCCGGCGGCAAAATGGATTGCCGGAGATGAAGTTTGAATGGGACGCGGTGCGGGCCATCATCACGCGCTTTGACGCGGGGCAGCAGACGGATCTGGCGAATGTGATCCAGGCCTACTTTGGGGATTTCATGACAACCTACCGGCAGGAAATGACAGCGATGGTCGGTCAGGCGGGCGAGAATGTGAACGGAATCTACGAGGCGGATTACCGGGACTTCAATCGTGACACCTATATTCGTGGGCGCGAAACTTTTGATCGGACCTGGGCTGAGGTGAAGGAAGTCCTCCTCGGGACATGGTGGCGGGATCAGCAGATGCAGGAGGGCCAGTAAATGGCGAAACGGACCAAGCTTACCGCACCAAGCGCAGAAGAGCTCGCGGCGATTGATAGCGAATTTCGCAGCGAAAATCGTCTGCGACCAAATCCCGCGACCGCACCGATTGCTCAAGTCGCTGCAGAAGCTGCACAGATTGGAACGGGTGAGCCTGCACAGCAACGGATTGATCGTCACGATGCTGAACGGCTGCGCGAGGCGCAGGAAAAGGGGCTTTTGATCACCGAAGTTCCGACAGACCGGATTGAGGCAGATGCCATGATCCGCGACCGCTCGGTGATTGATCAGGAAGAGCTTGATGAGCTGGTCGTTTCAATCAGGGAAAGTGGTCAACGCCTACCAATCGAAGTCTACGAAGGGGAGGGAGGACGCTACACGCTTTTGTCCGGCTACCGGCGTCTCATGGCTGTTCGCGCGCTGGGGCAGCCGGGCATCAAAGCCATCGTGCGGGCCAAGACCGATGCGGCTGGGGCATTCTCTGCCATGGTGGAAGAGAATGAGGTCCGCGCCAACCTGAGCCATTATGAGCGGGGACGCATTGCGGTTATCGCCGCGCAGCAGGGGGCCTTTGCCACTACGGCTGATGCTGTTGCGCGGCTCTTTGCTTCTGCTTCTCCGGCGAAGCGATCCAAAGTGAAATCCTTTGCTGAGGTGTTTGAGATGTTGGGGGACATGCTCTCTCATGCCGAAGCGTTGAGCGAGCGGCGGGGCCTGCGGTTGGCGAATGCTTTGAGGCAAGGGGCTGAGGCCGATCTGCGCGCTGCGCTGGAAGCAGGGCAGGGCGATACGGCCGATCTGGAATGGGCCGCATTGGAACCCGTCATCAAGAGGACTGAAGCCAAACCGACGAAGGCCAAAACACGGGGCCGTCCGACGTCTGCTGAGGCACTGACCTGGGGCGCGGACGATACGATTGCTGTGACGCCAGATCTTTCCTTGAAGAAGGTCAAGACGGACCAGGGGCATGCTTTGGAGCTTCGAGGCCAGGGGGCCACGGCAGAGGTAATAGACCAAGTTGCCGCTCTTTTGTTGCGGCAGCTTTCCAGGAAGTGAAAAAATCACAATAAAAACAACGCATTAAGATAAATGAGCCCAGAGTTTCCCTAGTGGGCGCGATTTGGCGCAGCTTGAATCTTGCGGTCCAAGAGCACGATTTTCATTGTTTCTGAATCACTCATCGCCTGCGCCTTTTGTACAGGACTGTCCAAGATCGTGCGACAGAACAAAACAGGACCGAATTATGGCGATCCACTGTAAAGACAGCGGATTTCTCTTAAAATACCGTTAAAACTTGAGTGTTTCGCCTCAACATCCGCACGCAGAGATCACATCGGCGTCCAATTCCTGCCCGTTTCTGACGGTTAACTGATCCTTAACCACAAAACCAACCAGCTCAGTTAAAATGAAGGCAAATGCTATGAAAAAGATCTTGGTCCTTGGAGGGGATGGCTTCTGCGGATGGCCCACCTCGCTTCACCTCAGCGCTTTGGGACATGACGTCCATATCGTTGATAACCTGTCGCGTCGTGCCATCGACGAAGAACTTGGTGCAGACAGCCTGACACCAATCGCCTCGATGGAAGACCGCCTTGCCGCGTGGGAAGAGACGGGCGGGACGCCGATTGCCTTTACCAATTTGGATTGTGCTGCTGACTATTACGGCCTGCGCGACCTGATCGCGACCTATGAGCCCGACACAATCATTCAATTCGCCGAACAGCGCGCCGCTCCGTATTCAATGCGGAACGAAGAGTGCAAAATCTACACGGTCAACAACAACATCAGCGCCACGCACAACGTACTGGCCGCGATTGCAGACCTGCGTGCGGACATTCATGTTGTGCACCTCGGCACGATGGGTGTCTACGGCTACGATGGCGATGGTCTGCAAATCCCAGAAGGATATCTGGATGTTCAGGTCTCGGCCGACGACGGATCGAAATTCGACCGCTCTATCCTTTATCCAACGAACCCTGGCTCGGTCTACCACATGACAAAGTCCATGGATCAGCTGATGTTCCAGTTCTATGCCAAGAACGACGGCATGCGCATCACTGACCTGCATCAGGGCATCGTTTGGGGCACTCAGACCGAAGAAACACGCCGCCATGAGAACCTGATCAACCGGTTCGACTATGATGGTGACTATGGTACAGTGCTCAACCGCTTCCTCATGCAGGCGGCTGTGAACCACCCACTGACAGTGCATGGCACTGGTGGCCAGACACGTGCCTTCATCCACATTCAGGACACTGTCCAGTGTCTGGCGTTGGCCGTGGCCAACCCACCGGAGCGTGGCGACCGTGTGAAGATCCTCAACCAGATGACCGAAACGCACCGCGTGCGTGATCTGGCCTACCTTGTCGCCGATGCGACAGGTGCGGATGTCGCTATGGTTGACAACCCGCGCAACGAGGCAGCCGAAAACGATCTGTGGGTCTCTAACAAAGGCTTTATCGATCTTGGTCTGAAGCCAATGACGCTTCAGGACGGTCTGCTCACAGAGACAATCGAGATTTCGCAGAAGTATGCGGATCGTTGCCTGATGAACATGATCCCATGTGTTTCCACATGGACAGACGGTCAGAAGCCAGGCGTCGTTCAGGACGTGATCGCAGCCGAATAAGGCTGACGAAGCTGAAACCTGCGTTGGCGCGCACAACAAAATCAATGCGCCAACGCAGAACAAGACAAAACCGAGTGGTGAGGGCAGTAGAATGAGAATGGTCGGATTGGCATTGCTGATCTTTTTGCTGGTGGGCGTCTCCATCGGTGTGACCCAGCTCAACATCTGGCAGCGTACCGTCAGCTACTTTTTTGGCACAAATGATGACCTGATCTTCGAAGCTGAGGCTGAGCAGACAGGCGATGATCCCCGCTTTAGTTTTGTGCGCACTCGACCCGAAGGCGTGATCTTGTTGTCTGGAACCAATGCGTCGCAATCCGCGCGGTTTTCTATGCCACAAGACGGAAATGTTGCCTCGGGCGAGCTTGAAGTGTTCGCGACAACTCAAGTCCGAGATGACATTTCCGGTCTTGTCCGCATCTTTGTGGGCAGTGAACGCCGCGGTGAAATCCTGCTCAAGCCGGGTCAGCGCGACTTTAGCAGCGAGATTGAACTGACCGCAGAAGATCTGGCTCTGGACGAGCTTGTCGTGCGCTATGCCCTTGCGGGTGAGGAGTTGACCGGCAATTGCACGTTTAGCAGCGGCGCCTCCGCAGTCATCGAAATTGAGCAGCGCAGCCGTCTCGTCCTCGACATGGAAGGCGATTTTCTGAGCACCCGTGATCGCATCGCAAGCTGGGGGGATGAGGTGTTGATCGGTTGGCCTCGTTGGCTCGCCGCGGACCGGCAGCTCCAGCGCCTTGCGGCGGCCACCCGTTTGAGCGTGAATGGCTATGACGTCCGCTTTGTTGACGCGCCAGACACCGAAACGCTGAGCGGCAATGCCTTGCTCTCGCTCGCGGCTTCTGAAGACTTGCCTTTGAATGACCGATCGATTGATCAGGTTTGGCCTGCCTATCTGGCTGAGGCCGGCGCGAACGCAGGGATGCGGTCGTTCTATCAATCAACCGCGTGGCGGCACTGGTATTCGCTGGGACCGTTTGATTACCAGACGCGACCAACGGCGTTTAACTATTCTATGATGCTTGGTCCTTTGCCGCCCGGCGCGAAATGGACGATCACAATCACCCACAACGGCAGCATCATCGACGTTCGCGAAGCCGTGGGCGAGACGCATATGATCGAGGGTAGCGTGTCGCTTGAACGGGTCCCGTTCTCGCCGACAAACCTGATCGAAGTGATCGCAACGTCTGACTATCAGCCGACCGGTCTGTGTAACCAAGGGCCCGAGATTTTTGCCGAGCTTCGCCCGGACACACATATTGCGGGGGGCGGGGAGCCTCTTCCTCAGCACCTGCAGGAAGTCATGCAGTTGCTTGGACAGGTGGAAACCGTGCCGGTTCGGCTACCGCGCGATATCTCTCTGGTTCAGGCGCAGCGCTTTACGGATATCATGGGTGCTTTGCTACCCCAAGGAACGTCCCTGGAGCCCGCTGAGGCCAATGCAATGATTTTGGGCGTCACACGTCCGGATTTCCCAAGGCTGGCCTCTGAGCTGCCTCCTGGCGCCTATGTGGTGTGGCTGGACCCGTCTTTGCGGCTGACAGGTGCATCTGTTGCCGAGATTGCCGTTGATCCCGACCGTGCGCCGCAGGGGACTCTAGCGCTTGTCGTTTCGCCGCTGAGCAACACGTTACAATCGAGCTTGCGGCCATGAGTGGCGGGGGCGACAACAGATCTGAGATTAACTTCCAGTCCGTGGATAGCGCGCCAAAGCGTTTTGCGGGCCATGTTCCGCAATGGCGGGCGCCAGCCTCTATAGCGCTCTTCAGCGTTCTGGCGGTGGTACAGCTGTTCGTGATCAACCTCACGCCGCTAAAGCACTATTTACCGAACCACGATTGGGTGTTTTCGCCTTATCAGGGCAATCATGTCATCGCGGTGCGCGTTTACATCCTGTCCTTCTTCATTTCGTTCGCGGCCTTCGCGGGCGGTACACCGCTGATGCGGTTCAAGTTTGGCTGTGACATCGTCTTCACCTTTATCCTTGGTTGCCTTGTCCTCGACTTTGCCAACATCGCGCTTTTTGCCAGTGTCAACGTGGGCTACAGCCTGAACCTCAGCGAGATGGTTTCGGGTATGCTGGGCTTTGGAATCTACTCGGTTAAGCTTCTTGAGTGGGGCAATATGCCCGCGCGTATCCGCGTCGAGCACCGGCCCCAGAATGAGCGGTCGGCTCTAACGCGGCTCTGCATTACCTTTGGGATCGCGGCGTCTGTTTCGATCTCGGCCAGCAACGCCGATTGGGCCTGGGTGACATGGATGCGGTCTGTTGCGCTGTTGGGTGGCATTGGTCCGGGCGTCTTTCTTTTCCTTCCGGTCTTTTTTGGCCAGCTCTACATTCTGGCCGTGATCGACGTGCTGTTGATGCGCCCGCCGCCCGTTAAGCCAACGGTGTCGATCATCGTGCCGGCGCACAACGAAAGCTACATCATTGAGCGTACCATCAATGCGATGGACAAGGCCGCCAAGCACTACGGTGGCGACGTGCGTATCCTGATCATGAACAACAACTCAACCGATGACACCGAAGAGTTGGCGACGAAGTGTTTGGCCAATTGCGAAGCAGCGACGGGCCGTGTGATCAATGTGCCAACGCCGGGAAAATCGCATGCGCTCAACGACGGTTTGGATGCGGCGGACACCGAACTTCTTGTGCGGGTCGATGCAGATACGCTGCTGGGCGAGGACAACCTCAGCCGTGCAATCCCTTATTTCACCGATCCCGAGGTTGGCGTGGTTGGCGGTGTGCCGATCCCGCCGGGTGGAGGGTTGTTTGACCGGGCGCGTTTGCTCGAAGTGATGGTCAAGCACGGGTTCTACTCAGTTGCGATGGGCGCCATCAAAGGTGTGGTGGGCATTCCGGGCATGTTTGTGATCTACCGTACAGAGCATCCGCGATACCTGGGTGGTTTCGTCGAAGGGATGAACGGCGAAGACACCGACATTTCCCTGCGCATTGGTGAGCTGGGCTTCAAATCTGTCGTAGACCCTCGCATTCGTTACATTTCCGAAGTGCCCGCCGAATACGCGCACATGCGCGAGCAGAGGATGCGCTGGTTCCGGTCCATTTATCATATCTCATCGCGCTGCCGCGACCTGATCTACTCTGACTGGATTTCGATCCGCGGCAAGATCATGTTGCCCTATATGCTGGTCAACTCCGCGCGGCGGGCGATGCTGGTGCCGCTGATTATCTTCGGCATCATTGAGTATGTGACGGCCTTTAACCCGGACAGCCCATTGATCTGGCAGGCCATTCTGGCTGTGTTCCTCGGCGCTCCGACAATCATGGCGGTCTTTGCCACGCTTCTCAACGGCATTCCCAAGGGGCTTATCTGCATGCCTGAATACCTCATCTTCCGGATACTGCGCGCCTATTTCACGTTGGAATCGATGATGAGCATTTCGCTGTCGAACGTGCGGAAAGTGCAGGAACACGACTACCGAAATGACGTTGTTTCAAACCGACCAATCCGCGTGGCCTAGAGGGAATCCTTCGAAAATCTGTGGTTAAGACGGGGGGTGCGCAGTCATCAGCGCATTTTTTTATGCATTCGTTAAATCGTGTCCTGATCTGTAAGCTGCTCATCAAGTTGTACATCGTCTCATCTGAAAAAGAGTAGCAAATTCAATTTTCTACGTCGCATTGAAGGAGGTCGAGTTTAAAGATCGGGCAGAAATATCGCCTCTGAGAACTGGCGATTTGAAACGTTTGACCTACCTCCCACGCATGATTGTTGCGCTGAATCGTTTGACAACCTGTCTGCGCGGCCTGACTGTCATGGTATCTGAGAGGTGTTGCGACCCTCAGAGTGCGGTCCAGCTGGCCCGGTACCGGGAGGGGTACTGAGAAGCCTTCGGAGCGCGATCATTTAGATCTGCAGGCCCTTTGGGCCTTCCATGGGAGGAAAAAGATAATGAAATTCACCACTTTCGCTGCGAGCGTGGCGGCAACCTTTACGCTGGTCGGGTCAGCGCAAGCGCAAGAGACGCTTGAGATGACCTCCGCCTTTTCTCGCAACCTGCCTATCTTGGGCACAGCGGGGACAGATTTCGTTGAGAAGATCAACAGCATTTCGTCCGATGTAGAGTTTGAGCACTTTGATCCCGGTGAGCTTGTTCCGACGCTTGAGGCGCTCGATGCCGTTTCCAACGGATCGGTCGATGCGGCCTATACGACATCCGGCTACTGGCAAGGCAAGATCACGTCCGCGTCGCTTTTTGCTGCGGTCCCATTTGGCCCCGAGGCTGGCGAGTTCCTGGCATGGATGCTCTACGATGACGGGCACGAGTTGATGCAGCGGATGTATGATGAGAACGGTTATGACGTGCATGTCATTCCGTGCGGCATCATCGCGCCTGAAACCTCCGGCTGGTTCAAAGAAGAGATCACATCGCTTGAGGATCTCGAAGGTCTGAACATGCGCTTCTTTGGCCTTGGTGCCGAAGTCATGCAGCGTCTGGGCGTTTCCACATCGCTGCTCGCTGCCGGTGACATCTTCCCCGCGCTGGAGCGTGGTGCGATTGATGCGACTGAATTCTCGATGCCGCTGATCGACCAGCGCTTGGGGTTCTACAACATCGCGTCCAACAACTACTTCCCCGGCTGGCACCAGCCTGCGACGATGTTTGAGCTATTGATCAACAACGATCGTTGGAATGACCTCAGCGAAGTGGCCCAAAACCAAATCGAAGTAGCGTGCTTGGCCAACATCACGACCAACTACGCCGAGGGTGAGGCTGTGAACTACGCGGCCATGATCGCAAATACTGAAGAAAACGGTGTAACGATCCGTCAGTGGCCACCAGAGATGCTCGAGGCGTTTGAAAGCACCTGGAACGAAGTGGCCGCCGAGCTTGCCGCCGAGGACGAGTACTTCGCGCTCGTTTGGGCCGACCTTCAGGAATTCCGCGAAGGCTATGCCGTCTGGTCAAACAACATCTATCTGCCACGTCCGCGCAACTAAACGCGACGCGGAATAAAGCGAACGATTGGGGCTGCCGGCAGGCGGCCCCAATTGGCCACTTTAGGCCCGGGGGAGGGGACACAGATGGACGCCAGTAAAGAGCCAATACAAGAGGTCGTCGCGGTTTCGGACCCCGGCGAGATCGGTCGCGCCGAACACAATCGCGGTGATCGCTTTGTTGTCTTTGTCTCAAACATCGCGGCCTGGCTGTTTCCGATCTTGATGATCGCCATCTGTGCACAGGTCGTGCTGCGCAATGCGGGCATGAACCAGGCCTGGCTCGACGATCTGCAATGGTGGCTTTATGGTGCTGCGGTGTTGATCGGTGTCGGCTATGCGGTGACAACAGACAGTCATGTGCGCGTCGATATCTTTTATGACAATTTCGACAGTGACAAGAAAACCCGCGTGAACCTCTTTGCCATTGGGTGGCTCTTTTTGCCGTTTGTCATCCTGTCGTGGGATGTGACCAGCAGCTACGCGGTATCGTCTGTCATGTCCAACGAAGGCTCGGACAGTCCCAATGGTCTCCACAATCTGTGGATCTTGAAAATCTTTATGAACCTCGCGTTCATCTTTATCGCAGTGGCCTGTATCGCCGCGATCATCCGATATGTTGAGCGGTTACATTACCCAGCCATTTGGCGCGTGATGCTCGCCGCCTTGCCGTCGACCTTCTTTATTCTCAATCTCATGCTCTACTATGGCCTCTGGGGTGTCCTGTGGCTGATGCGGGAGGAAGGTGCCTCGGCACGAGATGTCAGCCGCCATGATCTGTTGGATGAGATCGACATCGGCAATTATGAAACCACGCTTACCGTGATTGCGGCCCTCGTGCTCACACCCATCGTCATTCTGATCGCCCGGTCATTTGACCGGTCGCGCCGGACAGCAGGGTAGGAGGCGGAGCCATGATCGAGTTTATCACCCTCAATGAGATCGCGGTCCTCGCGATGTTCCTCACGTTCATCTGGCTGTTGTTCCGCGGTATTCCCGTGGCCATGGCCCTGGTGGGCGTCAGCCTGATCTATGTGCTTGTGGCGGAGTTGATCCTCGATCCCAATCGCCGCCTGTTGCAAGAGTTCATTGAGTTTGACCGAACCGGTATCGACTACCAAAGGCTAAGCGTGCTGCCCGGGCGCATCTTTGGCAACATCGTCAAAAGCCCTGTCCTCGTAGCGCTGCCGATGTTCATTTTCATGGGCCTCATGCTTGACCAGTCGGGTGTTGCCCAACGCATGATGCACGCGATGCAAAAGCTGTTCGGTGGCCTGCGTGGGGGCCTGTCCCTCACAGTCATGCTGATCGGGATCATTCTTGCAGCATCTACCGGTGTTATCGGCGCGTCAGTTACGTTGCTGGGTGTGATGGCGCTGCCTGCGATGATGAAACAGGACTACTCCAAGCCGATTGCCACTGGCACCATCGCCAGCGCAGGCACCTTGGGCATTCTGATCCCCCCGTCGATCATGCTGGTGATCATGTCCGATCAACTTGCCATCAGTCTGGGCGATTTGTTCATGGGCGCTTTGTTCCCGGGGCTCATTCTGGGTGCACTCTACATCACTTTTATCGTCGTCTACGGCCTGATCAGACCGGACGCGATGCCTGCACCGGCCAAGACAGAAGAGGTCGGCTGGCCGGTCATCCGAGAGGTCTTGCTCGCCGTAATCCCGCCAATGATCCTGATCCTTCTGGTTCTCGGGTCCATCTTCGCCGGCATCGCCACGCCGACAGAGGCCTCTGGCCTCGGTGCGCTCGGTGCCACCTTGCTGGCGCTCGCCAACGGGCGGTTGAATTTCAAAGTGCTGCGCGAGGTGAGCCGTTCAACGCTCAACACCTCGGGTTACATCGTGGGCATCTTTCTGGCCGCGAACTTCTTTGCTTTGATCCTGCGCCGATACGGTGGGGATGAGATCATCGAAGGTATGGTTCTCTCCGCCTTCTCGGACCCATACTCTATCATCATCTTTATCCTGTTTATCGTCTTCTTGCTGGGCTTCCTGCTCGACTGGATTGAGATCACGATCATCATCATGCCGCTGATGCTGCCCATTATTCAGGGGCTGGGGATCGAGGGGGACATCAACGGCTACGGCCAAGTGGCCGAACCTGTCGTGACGTGGTTTGCAATCCTTGTTGCGGTGACCCTGCAAACCTCGTTCCTCACGCCTCCGGTCGGATTTGCGCTGTTCTATCTTAAGGGGGTCTGCCCTCCGGGCGTAACAATCGCCCATATCTACCGTGGCGTGATCCCCTTTGTGCTGCTTCAGCTTTTGGGCCTTTTCATCGTGTTTGAGTTCCCATCGCTGGTGACGTGGTTGCCTTCGGTGGCCTACGGGAATTAGGCTCACTGTATGACACTCAGACCGATGAATATCGACCCCGCGTTCTGCTTTATCGGTGGTGCGTGGGTGGCCCCGCAATCGGGACAGTCCTTGCCATTGATCAACCCGTCTGACGGGACGCAATTGTGCGAGATTGCGCGCGGGCAGGGCGACGACATTCATGCGGCCGTCGCAGCGGCCGAGGCCGCGCTGGCAGGGGACTGGGGCAAGGCGACAGCGGCAGAACGCGGTCGCATCCTTGCTGCGATCGGTCGGGCCGTTCTGACCCATGTAGATCATCTGGCCGAGCTTGAGGCAATGGACGTGGGCAAACCGCTCAAGCAAGCGCGCGCCGACGTCCTGGCCCTTGCGCGGTATCTGGAATTTTATGGGGGTGCGGCGGACAAACTACATGGCGAGACGATCCCTTATCTTGACGGCTACACCGTCTACACCCTGCGCGAGCCGCACGGTGTTACCGGACACATCATCCCGTGGAACTACCCGATGCAGATCATCGGACGCTCCATCGGTGCAGCCCTCGCGATGGGAAACGCCTGTGTGTTGAAGCCGGCGGAAGAGGCCTGTCTCACCGCGCTGGCGTTTGCCCAGATCGCTCACGACGCGGGGCTGCCAGCAGGGGCATTGAACGTCGTCCCCGGATTGGGGGCTGAGGCGGGGGCCGCTTTGACCGCACATAGCGGCGTGCACCATATCTCTTTTACCGGTTCTGTTGGCGTCGGCAGGCTTATTCAGCAAACCGCTGCGACCCATATTGTGCCTGTAACCCTCGAACTGGGTGGAAAATCTCCTCAAGTGGTGTTCGAAGACGCTGATTTAGACGCGGCCCTGCCGTTCCTCGTGAACGCAGGCATTCAGAATGCGGGACAAACGTGTTCGGCCTCCTCGCGGATATTGGTCCATCACAAGGTCTACGATGAGGTCGTCGAAAAAATGGCCTCGCGGTACAGCGCCTTGCGCGCAGGACCCGCGATGGCAGACCTCGACGTAGGGCCGCTTGTCTCAGATCGCCAGCGGGACATCGTGCAGGGCTTCCTTGACCAAGGAAAAGACCTCACCATGGCTGCCCAAGGCAAGGTGGTGGACGAAGCACCAGCTGGCGGGGCCTATTGTGCACCAACACTCTTTACCGACGTTGCGCCGGAACACTGCCTCGCACAGGATGAGATTTTTGGACCGGTCCAGGTTGTGATCCCTTTTGACGACGAGGCCCAAGCGATCGAGATCGCAAACGGCACGGATTTCGGCCTCGTCGCCTCCATCTGGTCCCGCGATGGCGCGCGCCAAATGCGTATGGCCAAAGCGCTGCGGGCTGGCCAGGTCTTTGTCAACAATTACGGCGCGGGTGGTGGGGTGGAACTGCCCTTCGGCGGCACAGGGCTGTCAGGGCATGGCCGCGAGAAGGGGTTCGAAGCGCTCTACGGCTTCTCAATGCTCAAAACCGTCGCCGCATATCACGGATAGGAAGCAGCATGCGTCTGGAAGGCAAAACAGCAATCGTAACCGGCGGCGCCTCTGGGTTTGGTGCCGGCATCACGCGCAAGTTCGTGGCCGAAGGCGCAAAGGTGATGATCGCAGACCTCAACACCGAACTATCAGGCTTTCTCGCCGCCGAATTGGGCGAGGCCGTTCAGGCGGTCACGACCAACGTTGCTGATAGCGAGAGCGTCGCGGCCATGACCGAGGCCACGCTGGCGGCCTTTGGCCAGATCGACATTCTGATCAACAACGCAGGCACCACGCATTTGCCCGCCCCGATGCAGGATGTGACGGAAGAAGATTTCGACAAAGTCTTTGCCGTCAACTGCAAGTCGGTCTTTCTGACCGCCAAACACATCGTGCCGCTGATGGTAGGGCAGGGGGCCGGGGCGATCCTTAATGTGGCCTCCACCGCGGGCGTCAGCCCGCGCCCCCGGCTCAATTGGTACAACGCCTCCAAAGGTTGGATGAACAACGCGACAAAGGGCATGGCTGTCGAGTTGGCCCCGCAGGGTGTGCGCGTCAACGCAATCAACCCGGTGGCAGGCGAGACGCCGCTTTTGGCGAGTTTCATGGGTGAGGACACCCCTGATATCCGCGCCAAATTTCTTGCGACGATACCGCTTGGCCGGTTCTCAACGCCCGAGGACATGGGTAACGCGGCCTGCTACCTCTGCTCGGACGAGGCGAGCATGGTGACTGGGGTTTGCATGGAAGTCGACGGCGGGCGCTGCATCTGACGTGGCCTTCTGGCTCAGAGTGCCAGATATCCGATCCCGGCAAAGGCCACAGCACAGCCCGCCCACTGGGCGACTGTCATCCGTTCGCGCAAAAACGCCCAGGCCATGACAATCGTCAGTAGCCCAAAGATAGAGGAGGCCACGGCGGCATATTGCGCATCAGGTAGCCCACCAGCCGACAAGACGCAGAGCAGAGCAACGCCGTCAGCAAGGCCCATCAGCGCCAAAACGGGCACTGCGCGCGCCCCAGGCCAGAACGGCAAGCGCCAGACCGCGAGGATGGCCAAGAGTAGGGTAACCGAGACGACCCGCGTGATCATCGTCACTGGCAGCTCGCCCGCGATTTCAGAGGCATGCTGTCCGATGGCAAAGGTTCCGGCGAAACCCACAGCCGACAAGGCAGCCATGGCGATGGTCGGCCCTTTGGGTGGGATATCTCCTGCGGTTTCGTCCGAGAGTATGGCCACGACTGACACGCCCAGTATAATCATGCCAACCGCCCCCCATTGCCAAAGCCCAATTTCGACCCCGCTGAACACGGCCCAAGCCACAGAGAAAATTGGATAGCTCGCGATGATGGGCGAGACGAGCCAGACCGGACCTCGCTGGAACGCTCCATAGAGGCCAAGACTTGCCATCAGGAAGAACACGCCTGACAGGACGGCCAGCCACATCGCCTCAGATGGGATGCGCAGGCTTTCACCGCTGCCCACGACTAGGACGAGCTGAAAGGCCGCGCCTACAACCAAGACTGTGAGCAGCGATGCCAGAAGCGGCACCTTTTGGCTCAGCATCCGCACGCATATGTCGTGAAATCCCCAAGCAAACGCGGCAACTAGACCGAGCGTCAGAGCACTCATGTGGTGGTGTCCGATTTTGTTTGCCGACTCTGTCGATTGTTCATATTCTCACCATTAAACAAATATTCCGCTCATGCAACAAATGGGCGAGCCGCCAGTGGAGGCCACATGCTTGACGATCCCTATCCTAAGGTGCGCCCCGGCCCTCCGAAACCCAGTACCATCATCAAGCCGCAGGTGTTTTCGCTCCCGCCGGGAACTGAGCGTTATGCCGTCGAAGGATGTGGTGCCGTCCTGATCCCGGTCGAGACGGGCGATCAGATCACCATCACAAATGATGAAGGCGCGCAGCCCTGCGAGGTTATCGCCGCAACACCCAAAGGAAAGATTGACGCGGGCCTCCTGGGCCAATCGGGCAGCGGCCCTGCCGCGGGCCTGATGGCACTGTTGACATCTGACAACCAATCCCTGCGCGGATTGCGCATGGGGATCGAGGCACGCCAGATCGACCTCGCCCAGTCCGGCGCAATCACGGTCTTTGGCGCGGGGTCCCCGGCAAAAGACACAGCCAGCTTCACCGCAAAATCCAAGTGCACGTTGATCGTCGCGGCTCCGGGCGGTGCAATGGACGCCGAAGCGCAGGACACAGCAACACCGCTGACCGTCATGATCAAGCGCGCAACCTTGAAATCCCATGCGCGGTTCGAATTGCCAGACCCGTTGGCGGACCCGGTTTCTGATATCCGTGTCCATTCGCAAACGGCGGAGGCCTTCTTTGTAAAGGCGGGCGACTATATCCAGATCATCGACGTCGATGGCCGGCAGTGCACGGACTTTGAATGTTTCAGCGCCCGAAAACTCGACAAGGGCATCGAACACGCGCTTGATGTGACGACGACGCGGACGCTGATGGGCCACGCTTATCCGATGCCGGGCCTGCATGCGAAATATTATGATCAGGAGATGGTGCCACTTGTGGAGGTTGTACAGGACACCTGCGGCCGTCACGATGCCTTTGCTCTGGCCTGCAGCGCCAAATACTATGACGACATTGGGTACCCCGGCCACATCAATTGCTCTGAGAACTTTAACAAAGCCTTGTCAAAGTTTGGCGTGTCGGGCCGCCCCGGCTGGATGGCCATCAACTTCTTCTTCAACACCTTCCTCGACGAACATGGCGTGCTCTACTCGGATGAGCCATGGTCGCGCCCGGGAGACTACGTCTTGCTGCGGGCATTGACGGATATCGTTTGCGTGTCCAGCGCCTGCCCGGATGACACCACTGCCGCAAACGGCTGGAACCCAACAGACATTCACGTCCGCACCTACAGCGGCAAAGAAACCTTCCAACGCTCGGTCGCATACCGACCCACACCAGATGCGGAGCCCAGAATGACGAAACAAACCGGCTTCCACGAGAGCTTTGCCAAACACACCCGCAATTTTGTCGAATACAACGGATATTGGCTCGCCAATTGCTTTGCGGAGGCCGGACCGATTGAGGAGTATTGGGCCTGCCGCAAAGAGGCGGTGATCATGGATCTGTCTCCTCTGCGAAAGTTTGAGATCACGGGTCCTGACAGCGAGGCGCTTTGCCAGTACATCTTCACCCGCAATGCCAAAAAGCTGGCCATTGGCGGCGTGGTTTATACGGCCATGTGCTACGAACACGGCGGGATGATTGATGACGGCACCTTGTTCCGTCTGGGACGCGACAATTTCCGCTGGATCGGCGGCAATGACTACGGTGGCGAGTGGATCCGGGAGCAGGCAGAGAAGCTGGGGCTCAAAGTCCTGATCCGGTCCTCAACGGACCAACTGCACAACGTGGCCGTTCAAGGCCCCAACAGCCGCGATCTGCTGCGTGAACTGGTGTGGACGGCCCCTCATAATCCCGAGATGGATCAACTGGGGTGGTTTCGCTTTACACCCGCACGCCTGCGCAACGAAGGGGGGACACCCTTTGTCCTGTCCCGCACTGGCTATACCGGCGAGCTCGGCTACGAAGTGATGTGCCACCCAAAGGATTGTGCCGAGATCTTTGATGCGATCTGGGAGGTGGGCCAGAAATACGGCCTCAAACCAATGGGTCTCGAAGCGCTTGATATGGTGCGGGTCGAGGCGGGGCTGATCTTTGCGGGCTATGATTTCTCAGACCAGACCGATCCGTTTGAGGCCGGTATCGGTTTCACTGTGCCATTAAAGTCCAAAGAGGATGACTTCATCGGGCGCGATGCCCTGATCCGCCGCAAAGAACATCCGATGCGCAAGCTCGTCGGCCTCGAGATCGATGCCGAGGTTGAGGTCGGCCACGGTGATTGTATTCATATTGGCCGGGCTCAGATTGGCGAAGTGACCTCGGCCATGCGGTCGCCGCTTCTGGGCAAGAACATTTGTATGGCGCGGATCGATGTGGCCCATGCTGAGCCGGGGACCGCGGTAGAAATAGGCAAGCTCGACGGCCACCAGATGCGGCTGCCTGCCACGATCGCGCCGACGCTCGCGGCCTATGACCCCACCAAAGAGAGACCACGCTCGTGACGGGCGAAAAACCTTCGCGAAGATTTTTGCACTTGTGGCAGGCGTTCTGCACCATTGTGCTGGTCACGCTGGCGGGGCAGGGGGAGGCTCAGGCTGTCAAGCTCACCGGTGACGAAATCCGTGATTTGCTGACCGGGAACACGGCTGTCGGGCGATGGGATGGCATCGCGTATCGACAGTACTTTGGGTCCGACGGCGTGACGTTTTTCGCTCAGGAGGGTGCCCGGACGGCGCGTGGTGAATGGCGTGTGGATGACGCGGTTGAAGAATATCAAAGCATCTGGCCCGGAGACACGGAGTGGGAGGGTTGGTTTGTGATGGAGTGGGACGGCACCCACTATTGGGTCAGCCGCGCGACCCCACCCACGCCCTTTGAATTGATTGAAGGCGAAGCGCTGGTGGCCGATGCTGGCTTTTCCGAACCGACCTGTTCGGATCTGGACCGCCTCTCGGCGCAAGCGGCAGACAACTTTCTGCAACCGGGTGGAGATGGGATTACCTTTGCCGCCACCCAAGCTTTGTCTGGCGCACAGGATTGCCGCCTGTCGCGCGGATTGTCAGGGGCCAACGCCTACCGGTGCGCATGGGAATTTGACTACCGTGATGATGCAGCGTCAGCGGCGCTTGAGACCCTCACCACCCAGCTTGTTTCTTGCGGGGCCGAAGTCTCCGACGTGCCGACGGAAGATGACGTCAACCACCCAGACACTTACATCCAACGCTTGTTTGCACTTGATGGCATCACCTTCTCTGCTGCGCTCAAGGATAAGGCGGGTCCCCAGCAGACGATCATTTCGCTGACCGCTCAAGGGGTGCCTGCCGAGTGAGGCTGCGTCGCATTGCAATCTCCGCAGCAAAACTGTATATACATTGATATACACACTCGGAGCTTTCTGATGATCGAGACCAAAATCCGCAAGGTTGGCAATTCTGCCGTCATGACGCTGACGACCGAGATGCTTACCATGCTCGACGCCAAGGAGGGCGACAGCCTGTTCGTTGTGCGCGGTGACGACGGCTCGCTCAAGCTTATGGCGCATGACCCTTCCGTTGCAGCGGCGCTCGCGGCGGCTGAGGATGTGATGGACGAGAACCGGGATCTGCTTCAGGCGCTGGCATGACCCTTTGGGTCCCGCTGCAGGCCGTCATCATCATCCATGACAGACAAATCGCCCGACACGGTGGTGCACCGGGACTGCGTGACATGGGACTTTTGGAAATGGGCTGCGCGCGGGCAACCAATCTGGCCCATTATGGCAGCCCCACGCCTTTTGAGGCGGCAGCCGCCTATGCCTTTGGGATTGCCAAAGCCCATGCCTTTGTCGACGGAAACAAGCGCACGGCCTTTGTGACGGCAGTGACATTCCTGCGCCTCAACGGCCTGCACTTCCGCCCCGATCCGGTCGAGGGCGTGCGGATGATGGAAGGGCTCGCCACCGATGTGGTGGACGAGCCCTCTTTTTCCAAATGGCTGGCAGCAGGGGCCATGCCGATCTAATTCTGCAAATAGACCTCAAGGCTGTCGTCGAGTGCATCTTTCCAAGGTGTATGATGCTTGGGCGCCATCGTGCCCGTGATAACTGATTTATAGCCGTTGTCGCGGAACGTCATGATGCCCTTCTTCTTGTGGCCCTTCCATTCCTTAAAGGCCTGGCAGGCACCCTCCACGTCAAAGGTGGGGTAGTCGGTCTCTTCGATCAGCTCCTTGATATAGTCGCCCTGATACCAGATCGCGTCATAGTCATCTTCGCCCGCATCCTCTCGTGCCACGCGGTCGGCAACATCCGCTTCCATCGCGGCCCTGTCTGGCATTGTGATCCGGCCCATGATCACATCGCGCACCCACCAGGCCTGCGCGTCGAACATGTTGAAGGTGAACCATTGGTCCTGCATCCCGATGTAGAACAGATCGGGATCACCCACATAGGCCACACCTTTGTAGAGGTCTGCCGTTGCCAGCCGGTTGGCCGTTTTCAGGCGCAGGCTGTCGGGCATAAAAGGGAAGTGGTGTTTGTAGCCCGTGCACAGGATCACCGCGTCCACGTCCTTGGTTGTACCGTCTTTGAAAGTTGCCGTGTTGCCCTCGACCTTTTGCAGCAGTGGTACCTCTTGCCAATTGTCGGGCCAGTCATAGCCCATGGCCGCGGTGCGGTGGCTGACGGTGATGGACTTGGCGCCGTACTTCCAGCACTGGCTGCCGATGTCTTCGGCGGAATAACTGGTGCCGACAATCAGGATATCTTTGCCAGCAAATTCCATCGCATCGCGGAAATCATGGGCGTGCAGCACGCGGCCCTTGAACGTGTCAAAGCCTTCGAAATAGGGCACATTTGGTGTACTAAAGTGACCTGTGCAGACGATAACATGGTCAAACTCGGATGTGCTGACCGCATCCGCAGGCAGGTCGCAAACGGTGACGGCGAATTTATCACCAACCTTTTCAACGCCGCGCACTGCGTGGTTAAACTTGATCCAATCGCGCACGCCGGCTTTCTTTACCCGGCCTTCGATATAGTCGAATAGGACCGCGCGCGGGGGATAGCTCGCGATCTGTTTGCCGAAATGCTCCTCAAAGGAATAATCCGCAAACTCTAGGCCTTCTTTGGGGCCGTTGGACCACAGATAGCGATACATCGAGCCGTGCACAGGCTCGCCGTACTCATCAAGTCCAGTCCGCCATGTGTAATTCCACAGACCACCCCAGTTGGATTGCTTTTCATAGCAAACAATTTCAGGGATCTCCGCGCCCGCCGCTTGCGCCGATTGGAAGGCGCGCAATTGCGCAAGGCCTGAGGGTCCAGCTCCGATTACTGCGATGCGCTTTGTCATATCTGTGTCCCCGCTAAGTGTCTCGTTACATCGAGTGGACCCGATGCAGCCCATGACAGTCAATAATTTTTCTTCTCAGTGAAACGACTTGCGGAAAAACATTGCTCCTGAGAGAAATATCGGTCCCAATGCCCAAAAGCGGGAGGGGACACGATGGAAGAGAGACAGACTCCAAGTTGGAGCTTTTGGGTCATCGCGGGATTGGGCTTTGTCTGGAGCGCTATGGGATGTGCTAACTTTGTGATTCAGATGCGCCCGGCAAACCTCGAGAATTTTCCGGGCGTCATACAAGAGCTTGTCAGCACCCGGCCCGGTTGGGCGACGGCAGCCTTTGCCGCGGCTGTCTTTGGCGGAGCGATCGGATGTTTGCTGTTGCTGATGAAACGCAAGCTCTCGGTCCCAGTTCTTGGCCTTTCCCTTTTGGGAGTGGCGCTCACTGTGCTGCATGT
>JAHDDU010000021.1:0-6039 GCA_020629175.1 Flavimaricola sp.
CTAGCCCGCCATCACCCAGCATGCTAATTTCCTGCAACAACAAATATTCAACAGGACATTTTCATGCGCCGTTTCCTCACCGCCCTCGCTCTTACCGCCGCCGCCTCAACGGCCCAAGCCGCCACCTGTGGCAACGACAGCAGCGGCTATGAACGCTGGAAGCAGGAATTTGCCCCCATCGCCGCAGCCTCCGGCGTGGGCCAACGCGGCCTTCAGGCGCTGGCAGGGTCAAGCTACGCGCAACGCACCATCAACGCAGACCGCAATCAGCGCGGCGTCCGCTACGAACTGTCCGAGTTCATCCGCATCCGCCTTGGCTCGCTTGACAGCTTCGCCGCAACATCGCGTAACCGTCTGAACGCAAATCCAAATTTCTACGCTTCGCTTGAACGTGCCTACGGCGTCCCTGCAGGGATACTTATCGCCATTCATGGCATGGAAACCGGCTTTGGCCGCAATATGGGGTCCGAAAACGTGGTCTCCTCAATCCTGACCGTCGCCTATGATTGCCGCCGGTCAGATTTCTTCATCCCCCACGCCATCGCCGCTTTGCAAATGGTAGATCGCGGCATGCTGTCCACCAGTCAGATCGGCGCATTCCACGGAGAGCTGGGCCACACGCAATTCCTGCCCGGCAACGCGTTGCGCTACGGCGTGGATGCCGATGGCAACGGCGTGGTGGATTTCTACAGCCAGGCAGACGCCCTCGCCTCAACAGCGAACTTCCTGCGCCAAAAAGGCTGGCAACCGGGCCAGCCCTACAATGAAGGAACGGCAAATTTCCGCGTATTGAACGAGTGGAACGCCGCGACAGTTTATCAGCAAGCCATCGCCCTCGTCGCCGCCCGGATTGACGGTTAAATGCGCAACGGCACCGGCTGCCCGGTGCCGCCACAAAACCTTAGGGCATCACAATCTGGTTGCGGAGAAGCTCAACGCCACTCTCCGTCGCATCATCAAAAACGACCTCGATCCGAACGCTCTGCACGCTCTCAGACGGCATGACCAGGTAGATTGGGTAGTTTATGATATCGACCAGACCATTGGGCTGACCCGTGTCCATGTAGCACGGCTCCATCGGTAGAACCGTATCCGCAGGATCACCGTTAAAGCCGTAGCGGATCTCGAACAAACCACATCGCCACGCCATCAAATGCGTAAAGTAAACCAGATCGTTGGTGCCATCATTGTCAATCGCCACCCAGTTCCGCTCTGTCATCCCCAGGATCGGTTTGACCTCAATCGCCGAGGTGTAACGGCCATCCGCCACCTGCGGTTCTGCGACCCAGTTTGACGTAGCAGTCTCCGCGACCTCTACCTCAGGTGCGACCTCTTCAGCTTGTGGCACAATCACTGCGGTTTGCGAGTCCTCAAAACTCATCCCGAAAGCCGTCGCAATGAGGTACGGAAGATACAATTCAAACATTCAATTCTCCTTGTGCAGGGCGCTCTCTAGGCGGCGCTCTACTGCTCATCTATATTCCCTGCAAAATAACCGCAGGCACAGCTCTTATGGCGCGAACTTCCCCGGCAAACCAGCCTTTCAACATCATGATCGTCGGTCACGCCGGCAGGCTCCAGTTCGAGGCGCTTTTGTTTGCGGCGTCTCTCCGCGCCAACGCGCCGGGTTTCGCAGGCAAACTGATCGTGGTCGAGCCACAGCCCAGCCGATGCTGGCAAAAGGACCCCCGGATGCGCGGTGACGTCACGGTTGCTCTGCAAGAATTAGGTGCCGAAATCCTCCCGTTCGAGAACCGCCACTTCGGCCAATCCTATCCCTACGGCAACAAAATCGAAGGCCTCAGCGCCATGCCCGAGGGGGAACCCTTCGTGTTCTTCGACACCGACACGTTGATCCTGCAGGACATTTCCAAACTACCCTTCGATTTCAGCCGCCCCGCAGCCTCTATGAAACGCACAGGCACTTGGCCGGTCGAAGAGCTCTACTGGCCCGGCTACACCGCCATTTGGAAATCGCTTTACGACAAATTCAACCTCGAGTTCGAAAGCTCACTCGATCACAGCCACCCGTCCGAGTATTGGCAGCATTACCTCTACTTTAACGCGGGTTGGTTCTTTGGCGCAGACCCTATCGCCTTTGGCAAAAAGTTCCTGTCCTACGCGGTCAACATCCGCAAAGATCCGCCGCCCGAGCTTGTGATCCAGCCGCTCGATCCCTGGCTCGATCAGGTTGCCCTCCCCCTCGTGATCCACGCCCTGAAAGGTGGCCGCCCGGGGCCAGAGCTCGATGGCCTCGATGGCGACGCGACGTGCCACTACCGCACCTTCCCGCTGCTTTACAGCCGTGAAAGCGATGCAGTGATCAACACGCTCGAGGACATTGCGGCTCCCAACAAGATCAAGAAAATCCTCAAAGACTACGAGCCAATCAAAAAGATGGTTTACCACGGTCAGGGCCACAAAGTCCGCGCTTTGTTCGATCAGTCCAACTTGCCTGCCAAAGAAGCGAAAATTCGCAACAAACTACGCGCCGAAGGCTACTGGCTCAGGTAAGCGACCGCTGCATGATGACGGTGTCGACCCAACGGTCGAATTTAAAGCCCACACGCTGCAAAGTGCCAACATGCTCAAAGCCAAGCGCGCGGTGCAAACCGATCGACGCCGCATTGCCGCTGTCTCCGATCACGGCCACCATCTGCTCCCACTCCCCAGCCTCACCATCAGTGAGAACCCGCGCCATCAAAGCGCGCGCAATTCCCTGACCACGCCCTTTGGGTTTCACATAGACCGAACTCTCTAAGGTGAACCGATATGCAGGTCGCGGTCGGTACACACCTGCCAAAGCATAGCCCAAAATCTCACCCTCCCGCTCGGCCACGACATAGGGCATCCCTGCTTCGGTCACTTTGCGCCATCGCTCGACCATCACATCCACCGGCGGCGGCACTTCCTCAAACGTGGCCAGTCCATGCCGAACCTCATGCGCGAAAATGGCCTGAGCTGCGGGAATGTCTTCCTCACAGGCAGACCGAACATTAATCTCAGCCATCGCATGAACCTCCCTCAGCCTGCGAACAATATTCCAATCGACCCCCACTTACCGGAACTTTGACCCGGTTTCAGAACCATTTCCTCAAATCACCCCTTTTTCGACAACAATTTTCACCGCCGTCGTTGAGGCCACCCTGCACTTCGGCCTACACATATCGCCAAACACTTTTGGGAGGAACACATGTCTAACGACCACAGCTTTGAGACCAAACAAATACACGCCGGCGCAAACCCCGATCCGGCCACCGGCGCGCGTCAGGTGCCAATCTATCAGACCACTGCCTACGTGTTCCGCGATGCCGAACATGCGGCCAACCTCTTCAACCTTGCCGAAGTCGGCTACATCTATTCGCGCCTGACCAACCCAACAGTTGGCGCACTTGGCGAGCGTATCGCGGCCCTCGAAGGTGGCGCCGGGGCCGTCTGCTGCTCTTCCGGTCACGCAGCCCAGATCATGGCGCTGTTCCCGCTGATGGAGCCCGGCCGTAACATCGTGGCCTCAACCCGCCTCTACGGCGGCACGGTACAACAATTCTCGAACACGATCCGCAAGTTCGGCTGGTCCTGTAAGTTCGTCGATTTTGACGATCTGGACGCCGTTGCTGCAGCGATTGACGACGACACCCGCGCCGTTTTCTGCGAAAGTATCGCCAACCCTGGTGGCTACATCACCGACCTCGACGCTATCGCAGCGGTCGCCGACAAGGGCGGCGTACCGCTGATCGTCGACAACACCTCTGCAACACCGTACCTGTGCAATCCCATCGCACATGGTGCGACGCTGGTGGTGCACTCAACAACCAAGTACCTCACCGGCAACGGTACAGTCACCGGCGGCTGCGTCGTTGACAGCGGCCAATTCGACTGGTCCGCAACCCCCGGCAAGTTTCCATCGCTTGCCTCACCCGAGCCTGCCTATCACGGCATCAACTTTCACGAAGCGTTGGGGGCGATGGCCTTCACCTTCCATTCCATCGCGATCGGCCTGCGCGATCTGGGCATGACGATGAACCCTCAAGGTGCGCATTACACGCTGATGGGGATTGAGACGCTCTCGCTGCGGATGGACAAGCATGTCGCCAACGCGAAGGCCGTCGCTGAATGGCTTGAAAAAGATGACAGAATTGACGCTGTGACCTATGCAGGTCTGCCATCGTCACCCTACCATGGCCGGATCGAAAAGATCTGCCCCAAGGGTGCCGGCGCACTCTTCACAGTCTCGGTCAAGGGCGGCTACGACGCCTGTGTCAAACTGGTCGACAGCCTCGAGCTCTTTAGCCACGTGGCCAACCTTGGCGACACCCGCTCGCTGATCATCCACTCGGCCAGCACCACGCACCGCCAGCTGACGCCGGAACAGCGCGAGGCTGCTGGTGCCGCTGACAACGTCGTCCGCCTCTCTATCGGTACAGAAGACCCTGCTGATATCATTGCTGATCTCGATCAGGCACTGGCCAAAGCAACCACGTAAAATCAAACCTTTGGGCCGCATACCTCATGCGGCCCAAAGCTCTACTCAATGGCATAGACCATGACGACTGTAGCGCTCAGACGCAGCTGTCCGGTTTCAACCGGGACCGACATGCGCGCGAAGTCACCGGGCATCGGCCCACCAGACCCTCCCCCTTCGCGTATCGTCAAAAGCGGGCCAAGCGTCACACCTGCGGCCTCTGCCAGAACCTCGGCCTTGGCGCGGGCCTGCGCGACGGCAATGCGGCGCGCCTCTGTCAGCGCAGCTTCAGTGTTGGCCACAGTAAAGCTGATCCCTTCGATCTGGTTCGCCCCACCAGTGACCGCCGCATCCAGCAGCGCCCCGATTTGCCCCATGGCTTGCGTCCGGACCGACAAAATAGAACTCGCCACATACCCTGACCCGCCGGACCCCGGATTTGATCCATTCTGATCAAACCTTTCTCGCAGGCTCAGAGTGGACGTCGTCAAATCATCCCGCACAACGCCTGCCGCCACCAGCCCATTGATCACCGTCTCTAGCCGAGCGGCCATATCCGAAAGGGCCGCAGCGGCCGTCTCCGCCTCTGCCTGCACACCTAGGCGGATGATCGCAAGATTGGGCACAGCCGAACTCACGCCCTCGCCGGTTACAGTCAGCTGCCGCACAGCGCTCTCTTGGGCTTGCACTTGATGCGCAGCCAGCAGCGTCAAAGCCAACGCCAGCGATCTCACTATAGACTTCATTCCAGACTCCCCTTTTGGTTGAAATACGGCCCCAAACTCACCCCTCAAACATGCAGTGGAACCGAAATCCTGAACGCATCGTTAAAATTTGAGGGAACAAGGTTTCCCTTAGCAGGAAACTGCTTTATTTTTACGAACATCTCCGGGACCAGTTCCCCCACTCACTGCAGGATGGTAAAGCCTCCGGATGAAACCAAATTTTGCATTGTCGATCCTGTCCGACAAGGTCGAGCTTCTCCACCGAGCGGAAAATGGCTGGGACAGCGTTGGCGACGTCGCCTTTGATGTTGAAGATCTGCCGTCTGCTTTGTCCAATTTGCGCAAGACAGCACTGACGCGCGATCCCGCCGGGTTGCGCACCAAGCTCATTTTGCCCGAAGACCAGATTAAGTTTATGGCGCTGCCGAACGCGGATGCAACGGCAGATGACGTCGCCGCAGCCCTCGCCGATGCCACGCCCTACGAAATCGACGACCTGGTGTTTGAGCATTGCTCTGACGGAAAGCGAACTTTGATAGCGGCTGTGGCCAAAGAAACGCTCGACGAGGCCGAGGCCTTTGCTGTTGAGCATCGTTTCGCGCCAGTCAGCATCGTCGGGCCAAAACTTGTCAGCCGTTTTGACGGAGAGCCATTCTTCGGCCAGACCAAGGCCGCGGCAGGCCTTTTGGGTCCAGACCAAGCCGTGGAACGCGACGATGCGCCGGCATCAAGCGTTTCAGACACCGCGAAAGAAAAACCCGCAACGCCTGCCAAAGAGACAGGCAAATCTTCCACGTCAAAGAAAGTGGAAAAGTCGGAAGATGCTGTCGTTGATGACGCGGCCCCCAAGAC